>CALXUB010000001.1 GCA_944391565.1 uncultured Alphaproteobacteria bacterium
ATTCATAGTCGCCCGTTCTCTGTGTATAAAACTCGTCAATCATGGGAACGTTGGAGGCCCTGAGCATGACATCGTGAATGGTCTCGTTGGCCTTGTGTTTGTTCATGGCATAAGTAAATCCCGCCAAGGCCGCTACGCTCAACAACCCGATAATCGCCAAAACACCCAGCATCTCTAGCATACTCCGACCGCGGCTTACTGTTTGATGAAGTTTTTTCATAACCCCTGGAACGACTTTTCTATTTTCCAACAATTACTTTCTCCTTTAAATAGTTGCTTGACTTAAAATTTAGATTGATAATAAATGCCTTTGTTTTATCGGCACACAATTTTTCCCTTTCTTTTGCTCAATATTTTTAAAGGCAAAACAAAGAAAAACTAATTTTTTTCTTTCTCAGCCCATACCGGAAACCAGTTGATCCTGCATATCAAAGGTCCCCATCACGACCCAAGCCACGATCGCTGCAATTAACAAAATGGCAAAGCCATTCAAGACAGCCGCTTTTTGTTCGATTTGTCGAATACTGTCATCCAGCCAGTCATTGGCCAACTGATCCAAGGCAACCTGGAAGTTATCCAATTCAGCATAAATCTGTAAATCACCGACAACTTCTTTATCCGGGAAGTTTAATTCCGTATGATACAAAGCTTCCCCTAAGTTTTCACCGTTGTTGACATAAATCAAAGCACGTTCGATTCGATACAAAAGATAAGGCGACGAATCGGAACGTAAAATCCGAAGTGCTTTGGAAACAGGCGTTCCGGCTTTTACCAAGGCCGATAAAGACAAAAGCCAAGAAACTCCCACAAAAATTCGATACAAATTCCAAGGCGGAATATTATCAAACGTTGCTCTTAAATGTCCTTTCCAACGCGGCAAAGTCCATGAAATAATTCCGAAAACAATCGGCAAAATGGCAAACAAAATAAAAGTATTGTGACGCACCCAGTTGGACAAACCAACCAAAGCCTTTGCTTGACCGCGCCACTGCAGTTCAGGCACCGCATCAACCATCGGCGGCACCATGAAGGCACCAACGGCCCAAATCAACAGCACAACCATCACCATCAAAAACATCGGATAAGCCAAGGCACCGACCAACGGTTCTTTCATGCGCTTTGTTCCTTCCACCACATGAATAAGATTAGCCAAAGCATCATCCAAATTGGCAATATCACCGACAGACAGCATTAACAGTTCACTTTGCGGCGCCCATCCGCGCAAAGCCACCGAAAAACTTTCACCGTTTTGCAATGATCGCATCCAGTGGGTAATGGCAATAGCCGTCGTATCTCCGGGGCTTTTGCCGTTATTAGAGGCGATGTCATACAACCGTTCCAACGCATCCATTAAAGAGAATCTGTTTCTGAGCAAAGAAGCCAGCTTGCGATAAATTCGCAAACGGTCATTCTGGCTGGCCTTCATCATAAACTTAGCATAGGCCACTTCGGCTCCGCTGAGCGAACGGCGCTTTTTGGCGACATAATGTTGACGATTTGTGTCCTGTGCCGGCATTTATCTGTTCCCCTTAATAAGTTCCCCGCTCATCCAAAAGACCTGTCCACCGTTCGACCTCTTCAATATCCACGACCCCTTTCAGCATTCGAGAAATGGCATTGTCTTTCAGTGTTCGGCCGTTTAAATCTTCTGTCCAATAATTAATGGCTTTTTTATTTTCACCTTTCAACATCAGATCCAAAAAGTTGGAATCAGGCACCAAAAATTCCGCAACCACCGTTCGTCCCACAACACCGCGATAATCGCATTTCGGACAGCCTTTACCACGCAAATAAGCGTGCTCTAACCCAAAATCGCCTAAAGCCGATTTCAATCGCTGTACCGACGGATTTTGTAAATCATCCTTGGCCGGAATTCGGCAATACGGACAAACAGTTCTAAACAAACGTTGTGCCACCAACCCGCGAATCAAACTGGGGTCTTCCAGTTTAAAGTCTTCAACCCCCATATCCTTTAAACGAATCAACGTCGCAGGCGCGCTGTTGGCGTGAACGGTTGTCCACACGCCATGACCGGATAAAGCACCACGGAAAGCCAAATCTGCTGCCGATAAAGTTCGAATTTCACCGATCATCAACATATCCGGGTCAGAACGCAGCGCCGCTGACAAAGCTTTTGTAAACTCCCGTTCTTTTGCTTCTTCAATACCGGCGTTCGTCACAGGCATCTGCCGCGCACCGGGAATCGGGTATTCCGGCGGATCTTCCACGGTAATCAGGTTAATTTCATAATTGCGTTCTTTTAACATATTAATCATGTTGCGCTGCAAAGTCGTACTTTTACCGCTGCCGGTCGGACCCGACACAAAAACCAGTCCGATAGGCATGGCACGCAAGCGATAAAAAGTATCCACCTCTTCCGGCGTAAAACCTAAAGAGGCCAAATTGCTGGCCGGATCATTGATGGACGCGCCCGTATCCGCATATAACAAACGCATCACAACATAGCGCGTACCGAAAGCAATCGGGTTAAACTGTAGACGAATAGCCAACACTTCAGGCGGCAACATCAACCGACCGCGTGACCCTCTTAAAGGAGTTTTACCGGACTTCTGAGCGGATTGGTATTCGTTCTGAGCATAGTTAGAATCGGAAATATCTGCGGAAGCAAAAGCAGCACGGACAAAAGCTTCTCCCCATTCGTTATTATATTCCATTTCAGCCTGCAGCAAACCGTTCACACGAAACATCACTGTCGTGTGGTCTGCCACAATGATATGAATATCGGAAACTTTCATTTTAGCGGCGTGCGTGACAATCGTCACAAAATCCCTCTGCATGCGGATTTGGTCTTGTTCATCAACGACTTCCGCCGTTGCGGTAGGACGTTTGTTCGCATATTCGTAAATATCCGAAATAACCGCCATGGACACACATTCCGGCTCGCCGATTTGCAAATTGCGCTTCCGCGCTAAAACTTGGAACGACAAAACACGACCGTCATGCCGATAAGGTTCAGCGACCAAAAAACGCCCATTCGAAAACAAAGCCAAAATTAAGCGTGTTTCATCTTTAACCGGAAAAGCTCCCGAAGGTGCCGTAATGCATTCATTTCCATCCGCAAACAAAGAAGCAATAAACTCCGGTGAAGACGTCACCAGCCGGCGAGGTCCTTCTTCCGTCGCGGAAGCATTCAACAGCTCGGCCACTTTGCTGGGCGGTGCGACTGTCGTAGCTGTTTCGGACTGTTCTTTGACTTCTTCGTTTGCCATCTGCTACTCTTCAATTTCTTGTGTTTCGGTTGTCTCAGCGGCTTTTTTAACCGGCACGAAAGTTTCAATCATCAACATTTCAGGTTTGCCGTCTTTTTCAAAGACAATTTCTGTCCGATCAATAGACTTGACAATATGACCGGACGGCAAAGTCGAACCGACTTGCACTGAGCGGACACGGCCATCTGCATCAACCAATCGAGCCGTCAAACGGTTTTTCATTCCCTTAATATCCAAAATCGTCAATGGCGGCAACCCCTCCGGTTGAACAACAGGTGCTTCTTCCGAAACACTTGTGTCATCCGTGATAACCTTTTCCCCGTCGGCTGGAGCAGCTGTTCCTGTTTCTTCTTTTTTGGGTTTTAACAGTTCTTCTTTACGCAATTCGGCTTCTTCAATTTGTTTTTCCAACAATTCTGTTTGCATTTTCTTTTCCAGGATTTCCTGGCGGATACGTTCTTGTTCCTGCATCCATTCCACACGCGTGCGAATCACGTTTTCCCGCTTTTCGATTTCATCCAACCGGGCCTGACGATAAGCTGCTTTTAATTTTTCCAGGTCGTTTTTCAACTGTTCACGCTGTGTTTGAAGCTTTAAAAAAACATTTCCCCGCTCCAAATCAGCCATTTCATGAAAAACTTCGCTGGTAATTCGACCTAAAAGTTGTTCGCTGGGTGGTGCTTTTTTAGACACGACAACACCCATTGGCGAAGGCCCCTTAATCACACTGTCCGTTAAATTAGGCAGAGTTGCTTCCTTCATTTCGCCCAAAGAAGAGCGTCCCGGAAAATCCACCGGTGTCGGTTCATCGGAAGTGACAAGCGCCGGTGCTTCCTGCGCATTCAGAGGAGAACAGGTAAAGATAAGCCCAAAGGCTGTCATAACCATTGCATGTGATAAAATTTTATTTTTCATAGATTCTTCCCTCATACTTCCAGTTATTAGATAATGCCGATGACGATTGCGGATTGTATTCGATTTTTACCAGCTCCAATGCCGCAAATTTATCAAAGAACGATTCCCATGCCGGCGGATCATACGACGACGAAAAAGAAAACGTCAAATACTTATATGTCTTACCGGCAGGAACAGGCTGACCGGCAGCTTGCGCTGCTTTTTGCTGTTCCGGTGTTGCAGTGCCGACCGTAATCTGTTGAACAGACATGGCAATCGGCAAGTTGATTGCCTGAGAAATATCCGTCAACTCCCGGCGAATGCGAGCAATCGACAAAGTCGGCGTTGATGCCACAATGGGCAAGTCATCAAACTTGATGGAAATCGTCGCCGATGTACCGGATTCGTTAATGCTCGGCACCTCAACGAATTTATACTCGTCATAAGCCGCCGTCAACCAAGCAATTCGTCCGCCCGGCGTCCATGATTTATTCCATCCCGTTGAAATTCCCTGCGGCGTGCAAGTGATCTGATTCAACGACCAACCCGGCACCTGCATGGACTTCATCTGATACGCATAGCTCCAACATCTTTCCAAGAATGGATTAACTTCCACCAATTTTTCCCATGGTTTTTCTTCTTCCCTTGTCGGTTCCACCGTTTTAATCGTCGCTTGCGGGATCACGGGCGCGATTTTCGTCGGTGTCTGTGTCGCTTTATCCAAAAGGAAAATCACTAAATAAACAATCACGGCCACCAATAACAAAATCAAAGCGGCAATTGCAAGCAGAATCTTTGTTCCTCTGGCAGCACTTAAGCTCAAAAGACGGGCTTGGAAAGTATTTTTAATCAATTCTTCCAAGTCCATTTCCTCGGTTCCGTCAATATGCCATGAATCGGGAGCAATCTTATACCCCCAATCCGGCACGGCCATCATCGAGAAAAAGGCATCTTTTGCTTCATTTTCATTTTTATAAAGGACATCTTCTTCCGGCAAAATCAAGTCATTGCGGACGGCAATAAACCACCATCCTTCTTCGACCTTAAAGACGGCAACAAAAGAAGATTTATCAGATAAAGCATCTAAAACGGATATACCGGCAACAATTTGCCCTTCTTGATGCCCTTTGGATTTTTTACCGATTCCATATTGAGGCGCTCGACCATAATGAATGGCATATAAGTTTGCGCCCTCATCCGATTCCATTGTCTCGCGGATTTCGTGAATGGGATCGTCAACATCTTGAAGGGGTTGCCAAAACAAACCAACCGCATATTCCTGACGGCCGAACTTGATGACAGATCTTTCCATCTGAGGTTCGTTTTGATCTTCCTCATTCGATGTTTCCTGTTCAACTTCTACGGCAGGCGTGACAACCGGCGGCCGCATCGTTTCTTGAGTATGCGACGATGCAAAAGCAGGGTCAGATGCTCCGCTCCCCGGCGCAGTCGGCGGCTGGAATAAGAAGTTTTGCCCCTTTTCGTTTGTATCGTCCATCCTCTGAACTCCTTATTAGAAGTTTTCCATTCTTGTTTCCGGCGACAGCGGTGAAACCAAGATTTCAGGTGTCAACAAAATCACAAGCACATTTCGTGACTGATCACTGAAGGCTTGACCGCCCAAAATCGAGATTCTGGGTCTGCCGATGCCGGAGGTATCCGTTTGATTTTGAACCGTTTCAAATCCTGTCAAAACCAATGTTGAACCGGAACGCATCGCAATCTCCTGAACAAAACCGCGTGTCTGCAATTTAGGCAGCTGAACAACCGTTGTATCCGAAGAATTGTTATTCGTCGTTGTATCGTCATCAGATGATCCGTCATCCGACCCGTCAGAATTATTGTTGTCACTGGAATCAGATGAAGATCCATCAGACGAGAACGTCGTCAAAGAAATCAAATCCGTCAGTGTCATGGTAAACAGGACAATCAATCGGCCGTTATCCAAAATCCGCGGCAAAATTTCCATGGTAAAGCCATAGTTTAAAGTATCCGTGTCCATTTCAACAGAAGTTGTTCCATTATCGTTGTTATAATTATCTCGTTCAATGGTGGTTTCTTTCACATAGTTTTCCTGTGTCGTCACCTGAACCGGAGCCACTTTGTTATTGAGAGTCGTCACGGAGGTGCTGGTCACCAAAGCTGTTTTGCCCTGTGTTGACAAAGCCTGGATGATTGCGCTTGAATCTTTCCATTTGGAATCCAAAAGTGTCATTGTCAGCATACCTGCCGTTGCAGAACCTTGCGGCGCCACGAAAGGACCAACCAAAGTGCTGGAAACACTTCCCGAATTAAACACGGCATTCAAGTTCAACCCGTATTGATCTGAATTTTCCAATGAAACCTGCAACACTTTAACGGAAATAGCAACCTGACGTGACATTTTTTCATTCAAAGCCTGCACATAACGGGCGATTTTTTGAATGGTAAACGGCGGCGCCGTCACAGTCACATTGCCGGATGTCGAATCAATCAGCATTTCACCTTGTGATCCCATGACTTGTTTAATACCGTCTTCAATTTTCTGCCACAGTTGTAATTCCACTTTTGTCGACATCGACAATTCGGTTTTACCGCCTTCAGAGCTTCCTTCACCGGAACTGATCGGTGTTCCGCTCAACGAAGCACTCATTGAACTTTCGACCGGCAACGCGTAAATCGTAAAGACACGTGTTTCCATTTTATAGAAAGAAACCCGGCCTTTGCTGTGCCGCCACCAAATAGAATATTTGTGAGACAAATAATCCAACAAACCGCTTAAACTGCCGGTATAGTTAATCCGCAGTTCTTCGTCAGGCAGTTCATTGTTGGCTCGCAGTTCATCAATAGAAAAACGCAAACCGGTCATTTCACGCAATTCATCAACCAACGGCGCAAACCCGATTGGTTCATTAAAAGAAATCGTCAAAGCGTCCTTAGCTTCCAAAGCCGCAGGGAAGGGTTCTCCGCCGGTGATTTTAAAGCTGTCTTCGCCCAGCCAGATATCATCCCGACTGATCACTGTATCAATCGGTTCCGGCGTATAGGGGATTTTAGCCTGTTCGGCATAAACTTCCGCTTCGTCCAAAATCATTTGAATGTTATCGTTGACCTCGTTAACGTGGTCGTTTTTGCAGGAAGCCATGAAAAAGCAGCCGAGCATCAAGCCCACTGCCCAAACAGGGCTGATCCGTTTTTTATTCTGCATTTTCATCCTCCCGTGTGCTCACGACTAAGACTTTATTTCCCTTATAAAAGACCCCTTTCGGTGCCGGAGTTGCGCGAGCGAAAGAACGCAGCAGCGCCGCGGACACATCCAGGAAACGTCCACGGAACACGGCACCGGCTTCCAATGTATAATCGCGATCCATGTTCCAAATCACACGCCATCCCGACTGATCACCCCATTCGGTCAACAACGTCCGAAGAGTTGTTCCTTCAGCGGCAACCCAATCTTTCACTTCATCGCAAGCTTTGGCTTCGGCACGCATTTTTTCGATTCGTGCTTTTTCGGCTTCCAAGTCCGTCTGCTGTTTTTTCAAAGCTTCCATTTCAGCTTTCAAACGAGCTTTTTGAGCATCAATTTCTGCCTGCGTCGGACCTTTTTCTTCGACAACTGTTTCCTCAACGACAGTTTCTTCGATGACCAAAGGCGGTTCTTCTCTTAACTCTTTGACGGGTTCGCCGATAACGGCTTGTTTAATTTTAATTTCTTTAACATAGCCGTCGGGACTTTCCTCGGCTGCCGGCGGTTCAGCCATCGGAGCCGGTTTTTCCACGACTGCCGGCGGCACAGGCGCCACGACTTCTTCAACAACCGCAGTTTCCTCGATAACAATCGGTTTTTCAGGCACAACCGGCGCAACAACCGGTGCGGGTTCAACCGGCACTTCCGGTTTACGTTTGACTTCTACAGGCGGAACAGGCTTGGGTTCCGGCGCTTTTTTCACTTGAGGCTGTTTAACGGGCACGACGCGTTCTTCCAATCCTGGCGTTGAAGCCGAAACAGGTCTGTTTTTAAAACGAATGGCACTGGGATCTTCAATAATAATCTCTTGCACTTCCACTCGATCAACGGTCAACGTCTCCGGAAAAGCCGTTTGTGTGTATGAACATGGTTCTGTCGGCTGAACATAGCCGCACGGGCTTTGCTGCGAAGTGGTTTCACTGGCGCATCCGGCTAAAAGGATTGCCGTCATGGTTAATGTTGTTTTAAAGAACGTCTTGTTAACTGCCTGTTTCATGAAGTCATCTCCAACCTAAAAAAATTAAACCGATCACTTTTGATATACGTGTCCTTTTCTTAGTTATAAGGCAGAAATGTTAACAATTCGTATATTTTTTTACCACTTTTGAATTATTTGTGGCGTGTAGGTTCCGTTCTTTTGTCTTTCATAGAAAACTTCTTGTTCCGGCTGGACTTTGACGTTTCTCAGGACAATGCTGTCCGGATCACGATCCGTCAGAACAAAGCGGATTTGACGCGGAGACAGTCCGTTGCTGAGCAGTGCGCCTTTAATTAAAGCAAACCGGCGGGACTGCAATTCCAAATCTTGAGACGACATCCGAACTTCGACAATATCGGCCATTGATTTTTTGGGATGATAGGAAAAAGCCTTAATCCATTTAAAAGATTGTGTCGAAATATCCGCGCTGTTTGGCAGGAAGTTCAGTTTCAGTTCTTGCGGAATGCTGCGTAAAACCATATCATCCGATTCCGAATAGGTGACGGGTTGATTATTCACGCGATCCAAAACCGACAAGACATAGTCAATGTAAAAGACTTTATCCGGTTGAACGCGAACAGGCGTGACTGCAGCCGGCTTTGCTTCAGTTTTTTCAGCCTGGACCGGTGCCAAAGGCAGCAAAAGAGGTTGACGACGGACAGGTTCCCGAACGGCAGCCGGTGCAGAGGCTGGTGCCGTCTGTGTCAGTTGAGTATTTTTTTCTTTTAAATCATTGACACCGTTTTCAAGGGCTGCTAAGCGCTTAGCCGTATCCGCCAATAATTGTGTCGTATCCCGATATTGTTGTTCAATATTTTGCAAAAGCTGCGTATCCATATTCAGTTGCTGATTGGTCTCGGCCGGTTGAGCCATACCGGCAATTTTGACCGGATTGACGGATCGAGCCGGTGACGGAACAGCAGCCTGATCTTCACCGCGCCAAGGATTATTGGCATCAACGGCGGCAACGGTCGATGCGGTCGGCCCTTGATTAGCCTCAGGCAAAACGTATGTCGGCAGCAAAAAACCGCCTTCTGCCGTTATGGTTGGGATTTTTTCATTCGCAGCAGCACCAGACGCAGCATTGGCCGCTGTATTTTGAATATCTTGTGTTTGAATTTGCATTTCCTCGTCGGTCAACAAAAACTCGGCCGGCACTTCTTCGGCATCACCCTGAGCGATTGTTGAAGAACGGAAATCGTCTTCCTCAAGCCAAAGCGTCTTTGCACCGACCGAAGTGTAGGAGCTCAGCAAAAAAAATGACGACAAAACAGATGTGGCAAAAAGCAAAGATTTTAAATGAGTCATGGTTTCATCCCTATTCCATTTTTAATCAAGTATATTCTATCTATATAAAAAAACAACGACTCCGTCAATCACGATTTCATGTTTTTATAAAAAAAAATACTGGACAGGTTTAAAAGAAAGTGGTAGACAAGGAGTACTTTTTTTAGTATAATATAAAAAGAGTAAAGGAAAAATAACTTATTTGGAGGTTAACATGTTTAAAAAAGTATTTTCATATTTGATGTTGGCAGCTGTCGCCGGCTTGTTCCTTTGGACAGGCGATGCCTTGGCTCAAAATGCTGTCGCACCGGGCGGAACAGGCTCCAGTACCGAAGTTTGGGATCTTGCTTTCGGCAGAACATTAAACGCTTTCATTAACGCACGTACGGTTATCTTTATCGTCGGCGGTTTCGGTTTGATTGCCTTGGCATTCTTCGCCATCTTTGGTAAAATCCAATGGAAATGGTTTGCCGCTTTGTGCGTCGGTTTGGCCATCGTTGCAGCAGCTGGTTATATTGTTGAATATGCAACTGGTGCCCAGGACGGAGGATCTCAATCCGGTGCGGCAACAGGTTTGACAAGCACAATCAGCCAATAACGTCTAAACTTGTAAAAAAACGTCGAAGGAAACTTCGGCGTTTTTTTTATGTCTGAAACATAAAGCAAACAAAGCTTTTTATTTTAATCAGACTTTCTTTTTACCCCCCTTGTTTTTTGCGAAAAAAAGACTTGTCAGGGCGATGTAAATTGTTTATCTTAGGAAAAAAGAGAGGGATCATTATGAAAGAACCGATTTTACGAGCCGTAGCCATGCCTCCGCGTTTGTTTTGGGCGCCGATGGTTCCGGCCATGGCTAATCTAGGTATTCAATTTCCGATGCTTTTTGTCCTGATTACCAAGGATATTAACCCTTTGACCATTGTTGCTACTATTTTGATCGCACATCTGATTTTGATTGCGGCCGGTGCCAAAGAACCGCATTTGTCAAATATGATGAAATCACGCGGTCCTTTTATCAAAACTTACAAAAATATTTATCCGGAGAAAGGGACGAAACTCGCCCCTTAACAAAAAGAGGAAAAAATGGACGAAGCTAGCGTTCTTTCAATGATTGTCAACACAGCAACCGCGACCAGCACGACGGTTGTCTTAATCGGCATTATTGCGGCAATTTCTTTCGCGGCAATTTGGGCAACAAAATTCGGCGAATGGGTTTTACCTCGTCCTCGGGAAACACGCGTTTCCGATTTTCTCCCCTTCTCTCGTTTAGAGGAAGACGGTGCCACCATTCGATGCAAAAACGGTTCGCTTGTCAAAGTTTTCGAAATCAAGGGGGCCGATACAACCCTCCTTTTACCTGAAGAACGCAATGCTTTGATGGAAATGCGCAAACGCTGGATTGACAGCATGGCCGAATTGGAAATTACTTCGCGTCTGATCACCATTCGTGAACGTATTCCGCTAAGCGAGGCTCAAACACATAAAGATCCTTTGTTGCAACGCATTGCTTCCACATGGATTCAAAACCTCAACCGCATTTATAAAAATAAACATTATGTTATTTTGTCCGTGAATGACCGAAAAAACGCGGAAAGAGATTTAAATCAGGCAGCACAATCGCTTTATGCCATTTTGGAAAATTACCATCCGGTTTTAATTTCCGAAAAAACACCGCATAAACATGATGATAAAAGCCCCTTTTGGCTTTTTGCGCAGCTTTCCAGTCCGCTAACACGGCCAAAGCCGGTCGTTGGTAAACAAACCGGAGACGATTTAAACTCCCTGTTGACGACGGATTATGTTCATTTTACAAAAGATGAAGGAATTGTGCGCTTTTTTGCCGGAGACCATGAAAAGCTGGGCATTGTCATGGGCATTCGCAAACCGGGTGATTTTATGGACGAGCAAATGATTGCCGACTTATTGTCCATCGACGTGGAATTAAATGTTGTTCATAACATTCAGGCCATTCCGTATGTTAAAGCCAATGCTTTGTTGATTCAACAAATGCGTCAGGCTCGTTTAACAAGTCCCTCGGTCGGCGTGCAGGAACAGTATGCTTCGGCTATGGAGATGTTGGACGCATCGGATGTCAACGCACAGACACTGAATCGTTATGCGATGACGCTTTATATTTTCGGTGACAGCAAAGAAGAATTAAACTTCGGACAGGAAGAAGTCGAACGCATTTGCCGTTTTTACAACGTCACTCCCGTTCGGGAAGGATGGGCGGCTCAAGCGGCTTTCTTTTCTCAGTTTCCGACTTATGACGTGTATCCCAAAACTTTTTTATACTTGTCTCGCGTCGTCGCCTGTGCGATCAGTATGGATAAAACGGCAGAAGGATTACCGCGGTCAGATTGGGGACCGGGCCCGATTTCCTATTTCAGAACAATCACCGGAACGGCTTATGCTTTCCAATTCCATGTATCAACGGAACCTTATGCCGTGGCACACACGGCATTGATCGGACCGACGGGACAAGGGAAAACAACCATGTTCTCTTTCTTGGCCGGACAAGCCATGCGGCATCCTGATTTAAATGTTTACTTCTTTGATCGCAACAACGGTGCGAAAGTTTTCGCCTTGGCCTTGGGCGCTCCCTATATTCGGTTTGACGGCGGCGAGGGTTCTACGACATTAAATCCTTTTGCAACGCCGGATAGTTCGGATAACCGCGCTTTTTTAAGAACTTGGCTTCGTGACATCACGGGTTGCACCGATGCACTGTCCGAACAGGAAATCGCGCGAGCGGTCACAACCGCTTTTGAATATCTGCGTCCCGAAGAACGTTTGTTAAAAAACTTATACAAGAGTTGTTTTTCACCGGCAGGTCAAATGCGGCGCGAATTGTTCCGCTGGGTCAATAATGATCAATACGGCCGGATTTTCAATTCGGTTGAAGATAACTTGGACATGACGGCACATCAATACATGGCCTTTGACTTTACCACAATTTTCCAGGACGGGACACTGTCTCCCGCAGTTATCAGCTACTTGATGCATCGTATTCATACGGTTGCGGCAGCACAGGGTACACCGTCCATGATTATGATCGACGAAACGGCGCCAATGTTGGAACATCCCATGTTTAAAGACAGCTTTATCGTCGGTTTGCGTGAAGGTCGTAAAAAACGTCAAGCTTTCTTGTGCGCCTTCCAGCAGCCGAATTTCTTGGAAGCTAAAGGCTTAGGCGATGTGATTCGCGGTCAGTGTCAAACGGTTATTTTCTTCCGCAACCCGCAGGCAACGGAACGGGATTACGCCAGTTGGAACTTAAGCCCGCGTGAAATGAATTTTATTTTAGGTAAAGAATTTGCCGATCGGAAGTATGCTATTTTAGTCAGCCGCCCGGCTATTCATGAATCCGTGATTCTGGATGTGGATTTAAGCGGCCTCGGCCCATTGTTAAAAATATACTCATCCGGAAATAAACACGTGTTATTGGCAGAACAACTGAAGGCGCAACTGCCTGAACAAGAAGCCTTCATCAAAGCTTATTTGGAAAAAGCATAACAAGGAGTGTTTTATATGTCTATTTTACCCCCCCCCCCCCAGTTTCAATATAAACCTGAACTTTTCTCACCTCAAAACATAAGAAAAAAAAGTTTCTGATCTTTCCTCTCATTCATACTTTTATTCTTTT
>CALXUB010000002.1 GCA_944391565.1 uncultured Alphaproteobacteria bacterium
TGGTGAATGCCTCTGCCGGTGTATGTCCTGATTATACGCAGACGAATTTAAGCGGTCCTTGTGGGACGAATGGTTATTGTAATAATGGAGCGTGTGTATCCTGTCCGGCCTCTACGGAAAGTTGTTCGATTGATGCGGACGAGTATGACCCTGCGACACAGTGTTTGATGACAAAGAAGGTTGTGTGTGGCGAGAATGAGGTTTGCGAGGGGGATATATGTGTTTGCGCCGAGGGATATGAGCTTTATGAGGGTGTATGTTTAGAGGCCTGCGAAGGTTCCGGCATGACGGGTTTACGAGATGAGAACGGGAACTGTTTATGTCTTGAAGGGACGAATGCCGAGACATGTGCTTGTCCCACCGGATACATCTATCTCGATGGGGCTTGCCAAAGATTCGAATGCAGAGGAAGTAATGCCGGCCTTTACGACTGTTATCTTAACAACTATCGTTGTGGTTTGAACTGCACAGATTCACTTGGGAAAAATTGTAATCAAGGTTTCTGTTATCCGGAGCAATGCAGAGCCATCTTGGGTGAGACAGCTTTGCATGTTCCTTTGGAACAAAGATATGGATGCCAATTACCCGGGGGCTCATTGATTTGTTATCCGATTAATAATCAAAAAAATTGGCGTTGTGCAGATACGAACCATTTTGGATGTTGCATCGGCTCTTCTTTTGGTGAGTGTTATTCAGGAAGTTGCGATCCAACCTCTTGCGATATTTTAAACGGAAAATTCATGCAAGTTTTTTATTACAAAGGCGGCTGCCGTGTCAGTGATGATAATGGCAATGTTGCTTATTGTTCCACCGAAAAAGCTGATTTGTCACAATGGAGATGCATGTATGAAATATCCTCAACATATACCTGCGGCATTTGTTCTTTAACAGATCTTCAAAACAGAATATGCACCAAAACCCAATCAGATGGAACCATTTCAAATTGCTTTGAAGACGTCAATTGTCCGGAAGACATGTATTGGGATTCTTCTGTTCGTCGTTGTGTCATGAACGATCAGTCCTTCAGCTGTAAACTGGATGCAAACTGTTATTATGGTTTGACAGATCAAAAATGCGGCGGACAGTGTAACAAACTGTCGCCAAGCTCATGTATTGTCGGCTTATGTGATTTAACAACTTGCAGTGAATTGGATATGACATATGAATATTCCTCTACCTTACCTTCAACATCATTATATGGTTGTTCAAAAACAGACGAAAACGGTAATAAACTCTTCTGCGTTAAAGATGATAGCTCGCAAAACGGAGCAAAATGTTTCTATAATGGTGAACTTTGCGGCAGTAATGGATGCAATTACGATGGCACAGAATGCCCCAGATACTACATGGATGAATGCGCCCCAAAAGGGATTTGCGTTTATAATCAAGAAATAACGGCAGACTGTACTTGCGACGGTGTTGTTTCCAACGGGTATTGCTGTCCCAGCGGTCACACTTATCTGAACGGCGGATGCACGCTGGTCACCTGTCCGGAAGGGCAAGAAGCTGATGAAAGCGGTATCTGTCGGGATAAAAACTAAAAAACGGGGGCTTTTGCCCCCGTCATTTCATTCGGATCATCTTTATGATTCATAACTGTCCAATCTTTTTTGGACCTTTGCAATTTTCTTTTCACAGGCTTCCGACAATGCTTCTTCATTGTTTTTGTCAGCCCATTTTTTGACATCTTCCATAACAGCCAGTTTTTGTTTATCAAGCCCGCGAACTTCATCTTTCAATTCATCGGGCATTTTGCTCCAAACCGGTTCCAAAGCATGGTGGAAGTGCGCTTTTTTTTCGCTGTCTTCACAACCGCAATCCGTGCATCCGGATTGATTTTTATTCATATCACACATTTGAATCTCTCCCTTATTAAAAAAACATCACCCCAACGGTGACATCCAATTAAGTGGTAAGCCATCACCGACCTGTCAAGACTGTCCAAAAGTTTTGGCTGGACTTTTTAATCAAGGACTGATATATGAAAAGAAAAGAGAGGAAGAATGGCTCAGTCTGAAAAATTGGATACCATGCGGATACCTCCGCAAAGTTTGGAAGCAGAACAAGCTCTGTTAGGAGCTATCCTGACAAATAACCGCGCAATGGAAAAAGTGATCGAGTTTTTAAAACCCGAACATTTCGCCAGTGCTATTCACGGTAAAATCTTTGCGGCTTGTCAGACGCTGCTGGAACGCGGACGATTGGCCGATCCGATAACTCTTAAAGACTATTTTGCCAGTGAAGGTTCGTTGGATGAAGTGGGCGGACAAGACTATATTTTCAACTTGGCAAAGGCTTCGACAACAACGATCAACGCCGGAGATTACGGTCAACAGATTTTTGATCGCCATATGCGCCGTCAACTGATTGCCTTGGGAACGGATGTCGTCAATGACGCCTTTGAAATTACTTTGGATAATCCGTCACAAAAACAAATTGAAACAGCAGAAGCCAAATTATACGAACTGGCAAATGAAGGAGAGCTTGAAGGCGGCCCTAAAGTTTTTTCTTTGGCAATGAAAGCTGCCGTGGAAAGCGCCGAACGCGCCATGAAAAATCCGAACGGTATTTCCGGCGTACCGACCGGTTTACTGGACATGGACAGCCTCATGGGTGGTTTACACGATTCGGATTTGATTATTTTGGCCGGCCGACCAGCCATGGGAAAAACGGCTTTAGCAACATGTATGGCTTTTAACGTCGCGCGTCGTTTTCAGGAAGAAAACAAAACCAATCCCGTTAAAAAAGGTGTTGCATTCTTTTCTTTGGAAATGTCTGCCGAACAGCTGGCCGCCCGTATTTTATCAACTTATACACATGTCAGCGGACAAGCCATGCGAACCGGAAAACTGACCGGTGAACAATTTGATACAATCGCCGGGGCTTTAAGCATGCTGAATACTTTGCCGCTTTACGTCGACGATACACCGGGTATCACTGTCAACACAATCAAAAACCGGGCAAGACGACTGAAACGCGACAAAGAAAAAGGGTTAGGCCTAATTGTCATTGACTATTTACAGTTGATTCAAGAAAGCGGCCGAGCTGAAAACCGTGTGCAAGCTTTGTCAGAAATGACACGCGGTTTAAAAATCATGGCAAAGGAATTACAAGTCCCTGTTTTGGTTTTGTCTCAACTGTCTCGTTTGGTGGAACAACGCGATAACAAACGACCGCAGTTGTCTGATTTACGCGAATCGGGTTCTATCGAACAGGATGCCGATATTGTTATGTTTGTTTATCGCGAAGCTTACTATCTGGAACAGGAACAACCTGTTCAGCGCCCCAAGGAAACACAAGATGCATACCAAAAACGCATCCTGGAGTGGGAACAGAAAAAAATTGACTTGGCCAAACGAGCAGAAGCTATTGTTTCTAAACAGCGCCACGGTCCGACCGGTACCGTTCATTTGTTCTTTGACGGTCAATTCACCGAATTCGGCAACCTAGAGCGTCAGGAAAACTAATTTTTTCTTGCCAATATTTTTTAAGTTTTATATGATGGGGTCAAGGAGAAGACAGATGCACAACTTTACACTTTTACCCCCCCCCCCCCCTAAAAAATAAGCTCTTCAGCCATTTCCAAAAAGGAAAAACACTCATCGAGACGATAGCGGTTTTAGCGGTCATGGGGATGATTATTGCCGGGGGTGTGACGGGATTATCTTGG
>CALXUB010000003.1 GCA_944391565.1 uncultured Alphaproteobacteria bacterium
GTTCTGGCATGACGGGTTTACGAGATGAGAACGGGAACTGTTTATGTCTTGAAGGGACGAATGCCGAGACATGTGCTTGTCCCGCCGGATACATCTATCTCGACGGAGCTTGCCAAAGATTCGAATGCAGAGGGGGACCTACGAATTATAATTGTTATATCAATGATCTCTTGTGTGGTTATAGTTGCAATTCTATTGGAAAAAATTGTGCGCTAGGTGTGTGTTATTCTGAAGATTGTCCAGAAGATTCCATATTTGTTAAACTGCAAACCAGACATCAAGCCGGATACGCGTACGGTTGTCAAAAAGGAAGATATGAAGCAATGTCTCAATTTTTCGCGTATGATGGCGTATGGTGTTGTAGAAAAGACATCTCCTTTGATTTCGACGGACCTTGCACAACCGGAATATGCGAGGGAGATTATGACTGCAGCCAATATGGCGCTATTAAAGGATATTTGTATTATAACCAATATCAAGGTTGTATCTTTAATTCCGGAACTTTGAACGAATACAGATGTGCTTATCATTCTGCTTCGGGTAAATGGGACTGCTATAAAAATGAAGTCTTTTGCGGAACTGGCTGCGCTGATCCAGCAAACTGCGGAACGTGTGGCATGATCTGCAACTTTGAAGCCACATATAATGCTTCTACTAATATGTGCGAAAAAGACGGTGTCTCATGTACCTTGACCTCTCCTATGACTTGTTATCGGGGAGATAAACAATGCGGCAAACAAGCTCCGGCGAACCAGTCAGAATTTGCTCAAACCAGCCTTGGGAATTGTTGGGATCCCGGGTGCAGTGCTTTGGGAATGACCTATGGTTATATTCAATCTGTTGATTATTGGGGGTGCATCAGCTCAGATGGCATGTTAAGCTGTTATCAATCAGGGAATATGCCTCCAATTAATTGTCAGTATGAAGGAAAAGGACTTTGCGCTGCTTATTGTCAGGGCTATGATGCTTCTGATTGTGATGCGATTTTCTTTGAAGAATGCGCGCCTATTGATGAAGAAACTGGCAAGCGTAT
Source organism: uncultured Alphaproteobacteria bacterium (assembly GCA_944391565.1). Classification (GTDB taxonomy): domain Bacteria; phylum Pseudomonadota; class Alphaproteobacteria; order CAAHEQ01; family UBA3637; genus CALXXX01. The sequence goes on from CALXUB010000003.1 coordinate 1,034, forward strand.
TTGTCCGTTCGACAAAACAACAACTGAGACTTGTGTTTGCACAACAAACCGCAACGCGGCAGTGGGAACACTTTGTTGTCCACCCGGAGATTATTACAATGTCAATGGTCGTTGTACGCTGGTCACTTGTCCCGAAGGACAGGAGCCGGATGGAAACGGTATCTGTCGGGAGCTATAGTTGATAAAAGTTTTGCCTTTTCACGATCCTTGTGATACAAACAAAGAAAAGGAGAAAAGACATGGAAATAAAACTTGTACCCACGACAGCTTTTGAGGACCAAAAACCCGGCACATCCGGACTGCGTAAGAAAACAAAGGTTTTTATGGAAACTCCCAATTACTTGGAAAACTTTGTGCAGGCAATTTTTAATACAATTGATGTTAAAGATAAGACATTGGTTTTGGGCGGCGATGGTCGGTTTTATAACAAAGAAGCTTTGCAAGTCATTTTAAAAATGGCGATTGCCAATGAAGCTCGGGAAGTCAAAGTCGGACGGGATGGTCTTTTTTCAACGCCGGCAGTATCGGTTGAAATTCGAAAATATCAAACAGACGGCGGTATTATCCTGTCGGCCAGTCATAATCCTGGCGGAATAGAGGGAGACTTCGGTATTAAGTTTAATACGGCAAACGGAGGGCCGGCTCCCGAATCTGTCACAAATGCGATTTTTGAACAAAGTAAAAAATTGACTTTTTATAAAATAACCGATATGCCCGATATTGATGTTTCTCGTGAAGGAGTTCAGTTTTTCGGTGATACCAAAGTGACGGTTATGAATCCCGTGACGGATTATGCGGATTTAATGGAAAATCTTTTTGATTTTGAAGCTATCCGGAGTTTATTTCAAAAGGGCTTTCGGTTGCGCTATGATGCTTTGAATGCGGTCACGGGGCCTTATGCCCAAGAGATTTTTGAAGAACGTCTCGGCGCTTTTGCAGGCACGGTTGTTCATGGTGTTCCCAAGGAAGATTTCGGCGGTTTGCATCCGGATCCAAACCTGACGTATGCAAAAGAACTGGTGGAAACCATGTATGCTCCGGATGCACCGGATATGGGGGCTGCTTCGGATGGGGACGGAGACAGAAACATGGTTCTGGGTCCTTCTTTTTTTGTTAATCCCAGTGATAGCATTGCTATTTTAGCCGCCAATTACGAGCTTGTGAAAGGCTATGCGCAAGGGTTGTCCGGTGTGGCGCGTTCAATGGCTACCAGCCGAGCTTTGGATAAAGTTGCAGATCAGAAAGGATTGGCGCATTACGAAACGCCGACCGGATGGAAGTTTTTTGGTTCTTTACTTGATGCCGGAAAAATCACACTCTGCGGTGAAGAAAGTTTCGGTGCCGGTTCTTCGCATATTCGTGAAAAAGACGGATTATGGTCTATTCTGTATTGGCTTAATATTTTAGCGAAGACAGGCCTTTCTATCAAAGAAATTGTGCAACAGCATTGGCAAACCTATGGCCGACATTTTTATACACGGCATGATTATGAAGGGATTGAGGTTGAACGTGCAAAAGGCCTGATGGATAATTTAAAACGTCGTTTGGCTTCTTTGCCGGGAATGAGATTGAAAGAAAATGAAATTACTTGGGCGGATGATTTTGCCTACACAGATCCAGTCACCCATGAAATGACATTGGATCAAGGGATTCGTGTGTTATTCAAAGACGGTTCACGGATTATTTATCGTTTGTCCGGAACGGGAACTCAGGGAGCGACACTTCGGGTTTATTTGGAAAAGTATGAGCCGGATGCGTCTAAACAAAACCAGGATCCTCAAAAAGCTTTGGCTGACTTAATTAAAATAGCAGGCGATATCGCGGGCATTGCAGCTTTTACGGGGCGAACAGCACCGACTGTTATAACTTAAGTCGTACTTGAATTATTTTCCCACCGGTCTACCTGATAAAAGGATAAGGAGGGAAAATGCTGAAACTTTATTCGTATATGTTGAACGGTTCCGGTCGCGGTAAACGATATTTACTATTGCTTGCCGTTATTTTCGCAGCTGTTGTCAGCTTATTGTTTTATACCACATGGTCGGCTTATTTATTTTCTTCGGAAGGAAAAACTTTTTTGGAGAAATTACCGGCTCTCAGCATAGAAAACGGAGAGGTCACACAACCTGCTGATGTGTCTTGGGAATATCTAATCAATGTGCCGGAAAGTATCTCAGACAGTGGAGAAATAAGTGTTGTTATTGATACAACACAGGCCGATTTTAACCCTTTGACAGCACCCAAAAACGGTCTTTATTTAACGCGTTCGGATCTTTATTTTGTCAAAGATGGAACGATCTATATGCAGTCCTTGCAAAGCATAGATAAGATGAAAATCAAACAAAATGAATATATGCCCCTTTTTAAAAAAAGTCTGATGATCTCAGCCTGGACTTTATGGCTTTTGATGACAGTTTCCTTTTTTATTGTTTTATATTTATGGAGCTTGTTTTATGCCGTTTGTTCTTATGTTCTGACAGTTTTTATCCCGGGCGAATCGTATTCTTTTCCCGTTCGGCGGCGATTAAGTGTTGTCAGTATGTTTTTTGCTTATTTGGTTTTAATACCCATTAGTTTTTTGGGACTGTATCCGAGTCTTGTTATGTTTTTTGTTTTAGTGCTGATTTTTGAGGCGATTTTTTTAGCTGGCCTTCCTAAAAATATGATAATAACTGTTGACAAGTGAAAAAAAATTCGTCAAAATAGCGCTTCATGACGTGGGGATATAGCTCAGCTGGGAGAGCGACGCGTTCGCAATGCGTAGGTCAGGAGTTCGATCCTCCTTATCTCCACCAAATATACTCGTCAGTAAAGACGGTTCTTTACAGACTGGAATTTTCCAGTCTTATTTTTTTATAAAACTTTACTATCAAGTATGCGCCTCACAACAATAAATCCATCTTGATCTTGAGCTAAAAATATTTTAAACTAAAAATTATGAAGTATTTATTTTTGATTTTATTAAGCTCGTTTATCTTTGCAACACAGGCTGAAGAAGTGCGTTTTAAAAACCCCATTTTCTATGGGCCGCTGACAAATAAAAATAAAGTGGGAACTTACGAGTATTATATAACTCCGACATCTGTCATCAATAAAGCATACGATGAAACGGAGCAGAAATGTGATCTAATAGAAGATACCGGTTCCAGAGTTTTATTAAAATGTTTGAATAAATATAATAAATTTTATTATCTGCTGCTCATTAATACAGGCCCCCGTTTAACGCCGGAAAAAAGGAAATTTTTCTACGGAGAAGACAAACTCCCCTCTTGCCTTATCCAATCATATTACGAAGATGATCTGGACAAAATCATGAAGGGAGAGTTTTGGCTTAGGAATCCGCTTTATGCAACAGACACACTTAACAATGAATGTGGAATTTATGAAGACTTTAAGCCTTAGTCAAAAGAAGCCTCTATAAACCACTTGTAAATTTGGTCATTTCTTTCTTGATTTACATCTTTTCGGTGGGATTGTTTGGCTGCCTCTTTATAATCTTCTACTTTCAAAGCATGAAATAAATTTGGCCATTTATCGGCATTAAATTTCATGTTGCCGATATTGTACTGCATATCCATAACGGCCAGTTTTGCGGTTCTGGGCAAATAATCAAATTCAATTTCATTGTCACGCAATTTTTCTTTTAGTAATGGCAAATCTTGCCTGATATGCTCTCTGGCAAAACGCTCCATATTTTCTTCACTGATTTTTGCTTCTTGAAATACAGATAAAATCGGATCATTTCTTTGAGCTTCAACTATCTTATTATAGTGACCGTTTTCGACAACAACATCTTGTATTATTTTGCATTCTTCGTATAACTTTTCTTTTTCTTTTTGTGACAAGCGTTTACCTTCTTCATTTTCAAATGGGATTTTAGTAGAGTGATATGTAAAAAAATTGCTCCCCATTTTCCTTTAAGTTATTTTTTTGGTGCTTTGACCTTTCTTTGAAAAAGGAGACTGCCGGAGCAAGCCCCGGCAGTTAGATGAAACAGAGGAAATGACAGCTTATGACGCAGCTGTCAATTGTTGTTCGGCAGCAATTTTATAGAACTCTTCAAGTTCCATTCCTTGCATTGTTTTGCCGAACCGGACTTCCCCCAGATTTTTGCGGTAATGTTTGCGCTCAGGATGAGCTGCAATAAGAACATTACGCCGATCAATCATCTTGGCAATGAGGGCTTTCTTTTCCTCATAAGGAAGTCCTTGGATTTTGAACATCTCGTTGTCATTCAGACAAACGGATGTCATACCCTGCGGTGTGATGCGTAGTTTATGGCAGTCACCGCAGACGTATCCCCATGAAAACATGGCCAAAAGTCCGAAGGAAACATTTTTACCCATGATTTTATAATAACGCATGGTTGGATTGTCTCCGGCAAACGGGCAATTTAAGGTTCTTTCAACAGCACCTTCTTTGGCTATTTCCATTAAGATTTCTTTTTCAGTCACATATTCTTGTTTCCAATAAGTTTGTCCTTCTGTACTGAGCTGATTGGGCTGACATGGGAAAAACTGTAAGAAACGGATAAGAATACGTTCTTGGCCGAAACGTGTGTTATACCCGTCGGCCAATTTGATAAAACGACCGACTTCATGTAGATTGTCTTTCATGACAACCATATTGATTTTGACTGTTTTATCTGTTTGTGTCATAACGGCGTCCAGACCTTGCAGTACTTGGTCCAAGCAGTAAACGGTTGTCACTTCGCCAAATAAGTCGGGATCTAAGGTGTCGAGGCTGATATTGAAACGACTGACACCGGCATCGACCAGAGGGCGAGCCAACGGTCCGAGAAGTTGACCGTTTGTCGTAATGGATTGCTCTTGGTATCCCAGATCTTTGGCATAATGCATCAATTCCAAAATATTCTTTTTGACCAGCGGTTCACCTCCGGTCCAATGGACACGTTGAATATTGTTTTCATAAGCTGCTTTTAAAATTTCTTTGATCTCATCATCGGGAATTCCTTTTTCCAATTTGCCGTGAGAATGACAATATTTACACTTGAAATTACAAGCCGACGTGACGGCAAAACGCAGATGCCAGTTGTTCATTTTAAAATCTCCATTAAGTAGTTATACAAGTCTTTCATTTCTTCTTTAACAAAATCGAATTGAATTTTATTCCAGGTTCGTTCCATTTTTTCTCGAGTTTCACGTGCTCCATCATCTATCGACATTTGAAAACGGCCATACCATTTATGAAAAAACGGCAGCGGTTTTTGCAGGTGTGCCATTGCATCGGCGGTGCAGACAATTTTTTCTTCGACACTGTTTCTGGGGGAGTCCAGTGAACCGCGATGATGGCGAATACAGTCTTCGACCAAGCGGATTTTGGCTTCCGGGTAATGATATTTTTCTAAAAATTCACGAGCAATGTCCGCACTTGAATTATGATGATTGGCTTTATCGCCCGTGATGCGGGTAAAATCATGGAAGTAGGCGGCTAATTCTACGACTTCTGCATCTGCGTTCAAGCGTTCTGCTAATCGTAAAGCATTATTGACAACAGGCAAGATATGATGTTTCATCCGATCCGGTTCGCTGGTTTTGGTCAGCAGCTGAATCACATCTTGACGTATGTCAGGATAGTTCGAGGTGGGGGCAGTCATTTTTTCTCCTTTCTTAGACTTTTGTTTTTTGTTTCCGGGGTGTAAAGGTTTGGTTGCGGCAGATCAGACGGGGTTTGATAAACGGTCGAACAAGATTAACCTCTCGTTGTGCATCCTCCGGCATTGAACGATGAATGGCGTTGACATAAAAAGCGACACCGTCTACTTGAATAAGACTGGGTTCAAAGCGATAACGATATCTGAGGCTGTCGGAAGAACATGCTTCGGGGTTAAATGTTTTGCCGCAAAGTTCAAAAAGTTTAATTTTGGCATTTTCCCCTTTGACGATACCTAAAATGATTTTCTTGTCTGCCAGATAAGAAGCGTTGGCTTCTTTATACGGAGAGATTTCATTTTCGTGAAAAGTCAACCAAAAATCAGCCGGTAAAGCAATCGGATCGGAAAAGGCAACCGTAAACTGTTTTTTCAGTTCGTTGATTATCTTTTCTGCCTGTTCCAATGCGGGGGGTTTAATAAAAAAGACAGATTCTTCAAGTGTTGTCATTTTTGTATCCTCAGTTAACATCTCCCAGGTAAACAGTTTGTGCTTCGGGAGAAATATTTTGCAGATATGGAATTAACGCTTTGGGATAAAAGTCGCTTTTGCCCAGTTGATCTAATGGTATCCAATCAATTTCCTGATTGACGCCATCCGGGGCGGCACCTTTGCCCAGCATACTGAAATCTGCTACGTGACACCAAAACATCAGCTCAACCTGATGAAACCGTTGAGAGGCTAATGCGTCGGGATGATTTTTCGCGATGTAATCTCGGATAAATAAAAGCCCTTCGGGAATAACAGTAATGCCTAATTCTTCTTTGCATTCACGAACCAAAGCTTCTTTGATGGTTTCACCCCATTGCTGACCGCCACCGGGTAGTTTACTGAACGCACCGCGGCCATAGTCGCAACGTTCAACCAAAAGCGCATTATCCTTGATTATGACAGCTTTAATAGAATAACGGCAGCTGTTTTGCTGAAGTAAATCAAACCAGTATAATTGTTGATTTTCGATATTTTTTTCTAAACGAGCTCCCATTTTTTCAAACAATTTTTGCGAAGTTTCATCTTGCATCGGACAAAGGATAGAAACTTGTGCAATTTCTTTTTTTCGTGCTTCTGTTAATAGCCAGCGAATCAGCTCCCTTTTGTGCCGAATCGGATTTGTGTTGTCTAAGACATAAGTTTCCAAATGCGCTTTTTGATGTGAGAGGTCTGCTTTATAACGCAGCTTTCCGACAGCAACACAAGTCATTCCTTCGCTTAAAACAAATAAATCTTCATCCGGTGTCGGAAGTTCCATATCAATTTTATTTTCAACTAAAAATCTTTTAAAGTCATCAGATGTATCGCTGTTTAAGAGAGATGTGAGTTGATAAGCTTTGTCAATCATAGTAAACCTTCTATTTTTATTAAGTTATGACACAATTTAACTCGTTTTATAGTAAGCTTATAATCGAAAAATTGTATTTGTCAATACTTATTTAACTAAAAGTTTTTAAAATTGACATAAAAAGACAAAAAAAGAGGAAAAAATTGTCTTTTGAGTTTATAATTATTGTTTAAGTTCGGCTAATTTTTGAGAAATAACCAGCATATCACGCCATGCTAATTTTTTTTGCCCGGGGCTGCGAAGTAAAAAAGCCGGATGGAAAATGGCGATGGCGGGAATGGGTGCAGACAATCCCGGTGTTTGATAGCTGTACCAATTGCCGCGGGCCCGTGTAATGGTTTCGGGCCGCACCAACAAAGCATTAAAAGCGACTCCGCCCACAAAGACTAAAATCTTGGGAGCTAAAAGTTCAATGTGCCGTTGAACAAACGGCAGACATAAAGAAACTTCTGCAGTGGAGGGACTTCTGTTTCCGGGCGGTCGCCACGGGATAATATTGGTAATATAGCTGTTTTCTTCTCGGGATAATCCGACGGCATGCATCATTTTATCCAACAGTTTTCCACTGACGCCGACAAAAGGACGACCGGTTCTGTCTTCATCTGCGCCGGGAGCTTCACCAACAAATAAAACATCTGGATGAGGGACGCCTTCGCCGAAAATTGTGCTTTTTGCAGTTTTTTTCAGGCTGCATCCGTCAAAGTTTTCTAAAAGTTTTTTTAATTCATCTTCATTTTGAGCTTGTGAGGCTCGACTTAATGCATCGCTGAGCAGGTTATCCGGTGCGGGCGGTGGAGTCGCTGCTATCGGAGGATCGGGATGAATTTCTTTTTTTAAAAGTGTTTGTTCCTGAGGCAGATTAAAGCGATTCATGGGCGAAAGACCGATTGTCTCTGTGACACCGGCATCCAAATACCATTCTAGAATATTTTTTTTTGTCCTCATGATGAAAAACACTGTATTTTTCGTTTATTTTCTTTTATACTTTACCTGAGTTTTAATTAATTTGCGAGTCTAAAATACAAAAGTGTTCAAAAAGATGAAAAAAAGAACCGTTTTTTTATGGCTGCTGATCAGCATTTTCTTATCAGCATGTGTTTATTTTTCGCTGCCTCAAACGACACAAAAGCCTACTGAAGAGCCGCAGACCCCCGAAGAACTTCAAGAAGCACAAATTGAGGCTTTTTTTAATAGCCGTCCTGTTCGGGATGTTCCGTCTGATGCGGCATTCGGCGCGTATTTGGCGGGTAATATGGCAAAACAGTCTCGTGATTTTAAAGCAGCCGCTGATTATTTTGCCACAGCTCTTAAACAAGATCCGACTAATCCTGAATTAAAAGCATCTTCGTATTTATTGTTTGTTTTGGCCGGGGATGTGGAAGGTGCTCTGCCGTATGCCAAAGAAGTTTTGGCCGAAAAACCGGATGAAATGCTGCCGAATTTAGTTCTTTTTGCAAATGCGGTTAAAAATGAAAATTGGAAAGAGGCCGCTGCTTATTTGGCTGTCGATAAAAGCAAAAGTGAAGCTCTTTTCTTGATGCCGTTATTGGATGCGTGGATTAAAGCAGCTCAAAATAATGAGAAAGCTGCTTTAGCGGCATTAAAGCCGATGGCGGCCGAAAAGACGTTAAAACCGCTTTACCTGTTGCATCGCGGATTGATTTTGGATTATTTGGGACAAACAAAAGAAGCCGCTCAATCTTTCGATGCCATGTTGGAATTACCGCAAGGGCGTTCCATCCGAACATTGCTGTTGGCTCGTAATTTCGAAGAAAGAACCGGTGCCTTAAATAATAAGGCGCTCTTTATCGAACTTTATCAAACCTATCGTGATGAAAGCTTTGTTTCGCGGGAGCTGATGGCTCGAACAAAAAGCAGCGAGCAAGTTCATACGCCGGCACAGGGAGTTGCTTTGGTTTTCTTTGACGTAGCAGGTTCCATCAATGAGTTAGGCAGTGCAGAGACGGCACTTTTCTTGGCACAATTATCGCTTTATCTGAATCCGGATTCGTCGATTACAAAATTTTTTACAGGAGAGCTGCTGGAAAATCTTGGGCGCTTGGAGGAAGCTAATGCTCTTTATGCTACAGTTCAGCCCGATAACGACATTTATCTATCCATGCAGATGCGCTATAACATGAACTTAATTCGGCAGGGACAGTTGAAAGATGCAGCACAGCGTTTGAATGAAATCATCGAACATTATCCCGGATTGCCGATTTTTAATATGACTTTGGGGGATGTATATCGTCAGGATGGTCAATGTAAAAAAGCTTTGGTGCAATATCGGGAAGCCTTGAAACATGCAAAAAAAGATGATACCGGCATCGGCGCATTGTATTTCTCATGTGCGATTTGTTATCAGGAATTAGGTGACTGGGAAAAGGCGGAAGAGTCTTTGGTCTATGCACTTGCTGTTGAACCGGACAACGCTTTGTATTTAAATTACTTGGGGTACAGTTATTTGGAAAACGGCGAAAAATTGGATGAGGCTTTTGCCATGATTCGTCGTGCCGCCGAACAAGTTCCTTATGACGGTAATGTTTTGGACAGTTTGGGATGGGCTTATTATTTGCGCGGCGATTATGATAAAGCTGTTGAAATTTTAGAAAAAGCTGTGGATTTACAAGCCGGTAATGCTTTGATTAACGCCCATCTTGGAGATGCTTACTGGCGTGTCGGTCGAAAAAGAGAAGCTGTTTTCCAATGGGAACATGCTTTGATATTAAAACAGGATTTGACTTCTCGGCTGAAAGAAGAATTACGCAGAAAAATTGAAAACGGATTAACGCCGATTTCTCAGAAAGACTAGTCTCTTTCAAAACCGGGTAATAATTGTTGAATAAGTTTCTGTTCAGTGCTTTTGTTTACGGAATGATAAGCATTTTTTTCCGGAGTTTCTTTGCTTGGTGCCGGTGTGGGGGGTGCTGCCACGCTTCCGGCGACCAGTAAAGCAACGGCTGTTGATGCATATCTGAGCGCGGATTTGCGATTTTCTTCCGTTGTTGTATTCTCTGTCTGTTCAAAGTTCAAAAGTCCTTGTTCTAAGTGAACAGGCGGAGCGGGTTTTTCTTCTTTGGGCGAAAAGTCTAAATTGCCTTGTGTCATTATTTTGGAGAGCTCTCTACGGCGGCGATTTTCTTCTTCGCGGAGACGAGCCATTTCGATTCGTTTTTCAAGTTTCGCCTTTTCTTCATTTTTTCGCACATGTTTTTCGGCAATCTGAATCGCACCGCGAATTTTTTCTTCATAGGATTGAATTTTTCTTTTTTGAGAAAATTCTCGTTCATTAGTGCTGTAAAATCGATGGAAAAAGCGTTTATTCTGTTCGTAATGGGCATTGAAGTGTTTTTCAACTTGCGCAAAGTTCAACGCTTTTTGAAAAGCAGCCATATTTGGATTTTCCTTTAAAAAATCAAGTAAAGCCATTGCTTGATTAAAGCATCGATGTTTAATCATCAACGAAAAAAGCGTTTCACCATCTTCATTCTTGTGTGTCAAAACGGTTTGATCAGAAGGTGTATGCGGCATTGTGTAAAATTCGGCAAACGGCGGAAAATTTTTGTTAGGATAAGGAAATTTAAAATATGCAGAGTGATTTTGACGGGCATCTTGTTCATGACGTTCGAAAAAAAACATAAAAGGTGTATTTTTCGCAAGCTTTAAAAGATTTTTATTTCCCCTTTGAGGAACATCAACTTGAACAATGCCATGAGGATTAGCTCCCTCGTTAATCAGTCGACGAGCCAAGTCCACCGGTTGGAAACAACCGAAGCTTTCTTCGTTGGTTCCTTCAGTCATCAGCAATAAATTTTTTTGGCTTTGGTCAAGGTAAGGCATGAAAACACTTAAAAGCTGATACACTTTTAAATCAATTGCCATTGTCAACAGAGTATAAGGCATGGGCCTTCCGTTTTCGTCGCGGGTCATTGCTACATGGTTGACAACGCCGCAAGGGTCTTCATGTCGATAAAGTAAACCGGCAATATTGCGCGGATCTGTTTTGTCCCGATGTTCTAAAATGATTTGTCGGATAGAATTAAATAAGCCATATTCTTCATCGGTAAAGGAGGCTTTTTCACGTGAACGCTGAAAGAAAGCTTCTTTCAGCCTTTCCAGGTAAAGACGTCGATATGCCGTATAAGGGGCAGTCATCTTATTCCTCCTTTTTTCTTTATCATAGCAAAAAAAAGACGTTCCGTCAATGATTTTAGGTTAATGGTGCTTTTTTTGAAAGGGAATGTAGGTTTTGCTTTAAAACTTTTTAAAAATTTGCTAAGTTATGAAAAAAGCAAAGAGGAGACTCAACAGTGGCCAAAAAGATACAGGACGTTTCGGATGCAGTTATTGTGATTGACGAAACCGGTACGATGGTAAAAGTCAATCCGGCTGCTGCGGCTTTGTTCGGCTACGAGGAAGAAGAACTTTTAAGTCGGCCCATTATCGAGCTGTTGCCCCCTTCCGGACAGAATTGGTCAGATCGAGATGGGTTGGTCTTCGAACTGCTGAAAGGAAGAGTCGAGTCGCTTTATAAAAAGGGCGTTAAAAAAAACGGTTTGTCATTTCCGGTTGATGTTTTTATCGTCCCCTTTAAAAAAGACGGCCGGCAGTTTTATGATTGCGTCATCAAAGATGATAGTGCACGTTTTTTTCACGAACGCTTGGAAGCTTTGGCAAATGTGATTTTGCGCCGAGTCTTAATCGGTGAGAATTTGGAAAATGTTGCTCCCTTTATCGTGGAACAGTTGGCGACGGTTTTTCCTTTTCCGCTTCTGTGGGTCGGTCGTTATGAACGGGAAGAAAAAGGTGTCGTTGTTTTGTCTTCTTGGGGACCGTTGGCTTCTATGGCACCGAAGGGAACGCTTTATACACATCAGGAAGATATTGTTCATCCGGCTGTTTATGCATGTGAAAGAATGGAAGTTCAGTCAGACGATGTTCATGATGAGGATGGCGGACTCTATAAAATGATGGCTTTTCCGTTCTTATCGAAAAAAAACGTCTCTGGCGTCTTAACGGTTTTAGCACCGGTTGAGTATTTAAATCATGTGCAATTGAACCGATTGGAAAATATCGCGTTGCGGCTTGGAATGATTTTACAAATTGCCGAGGATCAGAACGCTTTAAGGTTGTTGGGAACAGCTATTTCTTCGGCTATGAACGCCGTTTTTATTACGGATGCGCATGGTAAAATTATTTGGGCAAACGAAGCTTTCGCCAGATTAAGCGGATACACGCTTGAGCAAGTTATCGGTCGAATGCCGGATTTTCTTTATTCCGGGAATCAACCGCCGGATTTTTATCAACGGATGTGGCGAACCATTAAATCCGGTCGTTGTTGGCGGGCCGAGGTGATTGACCGTAAAAAAGATGGCTCTTTGATGACAATCGAGCAAATGATTACCCCGATTTTGGACAAGGAAGGACGTGTTAAAAATTATGTTGTCGTGAATGATGATTTAACGGCTCGACGGACGGCAGAGGGCAAAGTCCTTCATTTATCAAATTATGACCAGCTGACGGGTCTTCCGAATCGTTCTTTATTTCATGAAAAATTACGTCAAGCGGTTGTGCGTGCAGCTCGTAGAAATGAGATATTTGCTATTTTGTTTCTAGATTTGTCCGGTTTTAATCGGTTTAATGATACACTTGGACATCCGGTCGGGGATCAAATTTTAAAAACGATGGGGGAACGGTTGGTTTCATGCGTTTCTTCCAAAGATTTGGTGGCCCGCATTGATGGAGATGAATATGGTATTCTGCTTCGTGACTTGGAAAGTCCTGATGTGGCAGGAGTGAAAGCCCATCAAATCATTCGAACCATTCAGCAGCCGTTGCGTGTGCAAGAAAACGAAATCAGTTGTGGCAGCTGCATCGGCATTTCTTTGTTTCCAAATGATGCTTCGACGGCTGAGAAGTTAGCCAATTATGCGGATATGGCTTTGTTTAAAGCCAAAGGGGCCGGGCAAAACACATATTTTTACTTCGCACCGCAGATGAACTTGGAGATGGAAGAACGTTTGTCTTTAGAGCGCGATATGCGTAAAGCTTTGACCAATCATGAGTTCTTTTTAAATTATCAACCGCAAATTAAGATGGATACCGGTCGTGTGATCGGTTGGGAAGCTTTGGTTCGGTGGCAACATCCTGAACGCGGGCTTGTGCCTCCGAACATGTTTATTTCGGTTGCGGAAGACACAGGATTGATAACGCCATTATATGAGTTTGTGCTTCATGTTGCACTGGACCAACAAAAAAAATGGGAGCAAATGGGATACCCTGGCATGACAATGGCCGTGAATTTGTCCTCAGCACAGTTTGAAGATAAAAATTTGGTTAAAACCATTAAAAAAATGCTGACACTTACAAAAGTCAGACCGGATGCGTTGGAGTTGGAATTGACAGAGTCTTTGTTAATGAAAGATGCACAGGAGGCCAATAAAATCTTACGGGAAATTTCCGGTTTGGGTGTGCGTATCGCTATTGATGATTTCGGAACGGGCTATTCTTCACTGAGTTATCTGCGTCGTTTCCCGGTTGACAAACTAAAAGTAGACCGTTCTTTTGTCAAAGATATGAATCATTTGAAGGAAAATGCCGAAATCGTGAAAGCCATTATCAGTTTGGGTCATATTTTAGGCATGGATGTTATTGCAGAAGGTGTTGAAAACGAAGACCAACTGAAGCTTTTAAAAGAACTGGGCTGTGATTCGATGCAGGGTTTCTTTCTTGGTAAGCCGATGAGTGCGGCCGATGCCACCGGTTATTTGGTCGAAAAAAATTCAAAATAATTCGTAGAATTTGCCGTTTTTATTATAAACTGTTTTGTTGCGACCGGTTTGTTTTGCTTTATAAAGCGCTTGGTCGGCAATATTCATGACATCTTCACCCGTTTCATTGTCCGTTTTTTCACTGACGCCGACGCTCAGTGTAATTTTAATAGAGGCCATATAAGGATATTTTTCCAAATTGCCCAAGTGGATACGTTTCTTAGGCCTGAGTAGAAAATCGGAAGTTGAAATCAATTCACGTGTTTCTTCAATTTCATCCAGGACTTCTTCCAGGCGTTTGTGTGGATAGAGCAAAACGAATTCTTCTCCGCCATATCGAAATAAATGTCCGGCATGTGCATTTTGCGTCAGTCTCGCTGAAATCATACGTAAACCTTGATCGCCAACTTCATGTCCGTAGGAGTCGTTTAATCGTTTGAAAAAATCAATGTCAATCATGGCGAATGTATAATTCTGATTTTCCAGCTGCTGAAGTGTACTCATTAAAGCGCGTCGGCCCGGTATGTTCGTCAGCTCGTCCAAGAAAGCCATTGTGTGCGATGTTTGCAGCAAAGCCAACAGCACACATCCCGTCGCACTCAAGAAAAGTGTTGTTGGGAGCATGGTATCATAAATAAAATAAAAGGAAATGAACGTCAGAATAAAGACACATAAAAAGGCGGTGTGAATGTAGTCCATCGCCTTTTTAAATCGCCAAACACAAATTGTGAAATAGCCGACGAAAATCAAAAAACTGATCGGCGGCATAACCAACTTTGATGGAAAAAGTCCAAAAGAATAATTCAATACTTTCGATACATTCATTTGAAAAATCAGATTGAGGCGGTCACCCAAAAGAGAAGGAAGAAAATATGTCAAGAAATAAATACAGAAAGTTTCAATCGTTAAGATAATTACTTTTCGAACAAAAGATTTTAAAAACAAATCATTGACTTTAACACTGGTTAATAAGCACAAGTTGATGGGATATAAAATACACATTAACGGGTAGGCAACCAGTGTATAATAATTATTGTCATATTGATGGGTTGCAAAATAATCAATCAATAAGTAGGCAATCATCGTCAGGAAAAGAAGAAAGAACGGCTTTTCCTGTTTGAACCATAAACAAAGAAACAAGCTGATTCCTGAAACCGTAAAAAGAGCGGTTTTTAAAACAATTCGATAAGTCCATTCATCCAAGATTTTGGATAGCAAAAATGAGCTCAGCAGAATACCGAGAAGACATAAAAGGCAGTAAAGTAAAGAGCTCATCCATTGTTTCATTTTTTTACTTTCTTTTTATTTCATTATAACATAGCATACAAAAACAAAATAGTTAAGAAAAAAAACGAATCATAAAGGAAAGAAAAAATGAAAAAAAATGAAATTAAAATTTTCTTTGAACGTTTGTTAAAAGAATTCCCTAATCCGAAGTGCGAACTGGAGTTTATCAATCCTTATACATTGATGGTATCCATTATTTTATCGGCTCAGGCGACAGATAAAGGGGTCAATAAAGCAACGGCGCCGCTTTATGAGCGTGTTCGAACGCCGGAACAGATGTTGGCTTTGGGAGAAGACGGATTGCGCGAGTATGTTAAAAGTCTGAACTATTACAATAACAAAACACGCAGCATCATTCGCATGACCGAAGTTTTGCTGAAAGATTACAACGGTCAGTTTCCGAAAGATTTAGATGAGCTTCAAAAACTGCCGGGCGTTGGTCGCAAGACAGCAAATGTCTTTTTGAATGTCGCCTATGATTATCCTTTGATTGCTGTGGACACACATGTTTTTCGCGTTTCAAATCGTCTGAAAATCGCTATGGGAAAAACGCCTTTGGAGGTTGAAGAGGGATTGAAAAAGGTGGTTCCGGATGAATTTAAACCGATTGCGCAGCATTTGATGGTCTTATTCGGGCGTTATATTTGTAAAGCGGTTCATCCCAAGTGCATAAGTTGTCCTGTTCGTGATTTATGCCCTTGGCCCGAAAAAGTGCTTTAAGGATATGAAAAACTGTGCTATAACTCCGCTATAGGGAGGTTGGTGTGACGCGGATTTTCGGGCTTATTGCTGGTATCATGATGATGGCGGGGGCTGTTTGGTCTCAGCCGATGGACTCTCTTTTGTCATTAAAACAACGAGCAACACAGCAATCCATTCAAAACTGGACTGGCGATCCGATAGTTTATTTCGGCCCGACGGTAGGTGTTAAAACGCCTCAAAAACCCGGTTTTGTCCCTATGCTGCCGTCTTGGCGACCCGAGGTTCCCCAAGTTCAGATATCTTTGCCCTTTGGGGAAAATATGATGGTGCCGAATGTATTGCACATCCCATATTTTTTAATTTCTGTTCAGCTTTTAACCGATGGAACGGCGTTGGTGCGAGAGGACATTCAGCTGATTATTCCCGAAGGCGAGGCTGCTCAAATCTTTAACCGCCAATATGAAACACAGATAAAAGATAAATTGGACCGTTCCCATACGCCAATGCGATTGTTCGTGGAGGCCAGACATAATGGTCAAAGTGTTCCTTTTGAAGTTATACGCGATGAAGAAAACGGTGAAGAAACTTTGATTTTCCATGAAAACAGTCCGATGATGCCGGGGGTACATACTTATCAGATTTCTTATCAGATACCGGGGGCGGTCTTTTTTGATGTCAGCCAAAATCAAATTTTTTTAAGTTTGTTAGGTCGTTCTCTGCCTTATTTAACGGAGCGGCTTGTCATTTGGTTAAATCTACCGAAATTGACACCGGTTGCTGGAGCCAGCGTTCTTTTCGGGACTAACAACCAAACAGCACCAAATGTTGGCAGTTTTTTACAGGACGAAGAGGGTAATGTTATTTTCAAATTAAAAGGAATTCTACCGTCTCAAACGGATGTTCGGTTGGACGTTTGGACTGAAAAAGGTACCTTTGAAGCACCTACTTTATGGGATCGGCTTCTGACACGTTTATTCCATGGAATCGTTTATTGGATTGCTTGTGTCAGCATATTTGTCATTTGGCTTTATTATCGACTGGAAACACGCTTTTCCAAGGGCGATGTTATGGATAAGACTTATCAAAATAAAATGAGTTTGCGCTTATCTTATCAGCCGGTTTTGATGCGTTTTGTTTTGCATAAAAAAACAGATAATGCTTCGTTTGTCAGTTTGATTTTAGGACTGGCGAATAAAGGATATTTGAAAATTCAGCCTCGTCAAACAGAGATTTTGTTTTTAAAAACACGAGGGAAAGGGCGTTTAACAAGAGCAGAAAAGGCTTGGATGAAATATGTATTTGGTCGTAAAAAACAAATGGTGGCATTCAGTGTTCTTTCACCCAAACCATTTTTGCATCATGTTTTGACACCGCTTTTGGAAAAAGAAGAACAGCGACAATTGGCGATATTGACCGGCGCATATCGGCGTGTCGGATGGTTTTTGTGGCTGTTGTGCGGAGCAGCACTTTATTTCGCACAGGCATCTTTGGTTCAGGCGGTGATTATTCTTGGTTTGTCAGCGGGTGTTGTTATTTGGGGACAGCATAGGCTGATTCAAAAAGGGGCTTTTAGGGCTTATTTACGTCAATCTTATGAACATAACGAGGCTTATTGGCGTCAACCGATGGCACAAAACATGACAGCCGTTCGACAGGAGGCCTTTTTGTTGCGTCGTTTGCCCTATGAAGCCGCGCTTCAGCTGCCGATTTTGGAAGGAGAAAAAACAATTCAACCCATATGGCTTTTAGGAGAGGAAAAGCAGTTTTACTTGACTTCACTCGTAAAAGAGCTTTTAAATAAAATGGTTTATCTGAAATGAGGAGAAAAAAATGAAAAAGTCACTTTTAATGTTTGTTGCGCTTTTGGGGGGTGTTGCGACAACCGTATGGGCAGCGCCTAAAGAAGTGCCTGTATCGGACAGAACATCTTTGACAATGACAATTTATAATCAAGGTCGGGCTTTGGTCAATGATACACGTCGGGTCGATCTGACGCAGGATAAAAATACAGTGTCATTTTTGGATATTTCCAACCAAGTTATGCCGGAAACTGTTTTGATCAAAGCTGCCGGTGTTTCTATGTTGGAGCAAAATTTTAATTTTGATTTGTTAAACCATTATAATATGATGAAAAAAGCCGTGGGAACGGATGTCGATGTCGAATGGATTAACCCGGCAACAGGTGTTGCTACAACGCAAAAAGCCAGATTACTGGCTTTTGATGGCGGTGATCCGGTTTTAAAAATCGGTAATAAAATTGAAACACGCTATCCGGGGCGTGTCGTTTTTAACAGCGTTCCGGCTTCTTTGCATGCAAAACCGACATTGATTTTTGATTTGTCGAGTACAAAAGCAGGAACCGAAAATGTCGAGTTGTCTTATCTGACAACAGGCATCAGTTGGAGTGCCGATTATGTTGCTGAATTAAATGATGCGGAAAATGAGTTGAGCTTAAACGGTTTGGTCACTTTGACGAACAATACACAGGTTAATTATGAAAATGCCGCATTGCAATTAGTTGCCGGGGATGCGAACATGTCTGCACCGGCACCGGTTTTGATGCGAGCAATGGCTAAAGACGCGATATATGACGAAGTGGGAAATGCAATTGGTAATATGACTTCCGAAGCTGTAAGCGGTTATTATCTGTATACTTTGAACCGGCCCACGGATATTATGTCCAACCAGACAAAACAGGTTTCTTTATTGTCCGGCGATCAAGTAAAGGCAGAACGGCACTACTTATATACTTCTCCGCTGTCCGTCAACAGTGCCTATTCGTTCAAGGATGAGAAACCATCCATTCAATTAAAAATACAAAACAGCGAATCGGATGGTTTGGGCATGCCGTTGCCGAAAGGAACGGTTCGGGTGTATAAGAAAGACAGTCGAAATCGGTTAATCTTTATCGGTGAGGATGGTATCAATCACACGGCTAAAAATCAAGAGATAACATTGACGCTTGGTGAAGACTTTGATTTAACGGTCAAGGGAAAACGCGTCAATTACACAACCTTGAGCAAAGGATTGTATGAGGCTTCTTTTGAGGTTTCTTTCATGAATGCCAAAACACGGGAAGTGACGATTCGTTTTGAACAAAATCTGCCTAACGGGTGGAAAATTTTGTCGGAAAGTCTGAAAAGCCAAAAGGAAAATGCCAATACGATTTTCTGGAATGTGTCTGTTCCGGCCGAAGGAGAAACGATCTTAACCTATAAAGTGCAAGTTAAAACAGAATGAAAAGAATAATTTATGCATTGCTGGGAGGACTATTAGCCGTTGAAGCAGCAGCTGTGATTCCTTCTGATATAAAAGTGATCGAAAGTCAAAAAGTATCTGCCGACGCCGTGATGGGATTGCTTCAAAAGGCGGAAGATCCTCGCTACAGCGAAGAAGTTTTGGTGCAGATTCTGTTGTCTTTTCCGTTTGAATATCGTCAGTATGTCATCCCGGCGTTGCATAAAATGAAATCTGTTTCGGAAAAAACAAGGACGATGCCCGGTATTATTGAATGGCGCGGTAAGCTGCCGACTCGGATTGCGCCGGAATTGGAAGAATATGCCAAAGAATGGCTGCCTTATTTGCATCCGGCTTTTTATCCGGCATTGATGCCTGAAGCATGGCCGTCTTTCCATGAAAAAAAAGAAAGTGAGACAGAAATTGCTGCTGTTCCCAGAACTTATTCCATTTCATCCGAAGAAGATATGGCGGCTTTGTTTCCCGTGCTGACATTCCCTGATAAGCTGGCGGATCGTCACATTGCACCGCGTCAGCCTCGATTGAATGCCGACGGTGGTTTGACGGATGGCGAAATTCAATCCACACTGCGGGTTTTTAATAAAATTAAAAGCCTGGGAGAAGGAACAGAGGGGCAAAAACGATGGAATGATTTAATTATGCTGTTAACGCCGGATAAAGTTGTTCAAGCTTTGGCGACACCCTGTGCTTCTTTGGTCGAACGGTTGCCTCAGATTGGCGCCGGAGAATGGCTGGATATGCAATTGGAACAGGAAAATTTAACACGTCAGCAATATGCGACGCTTTGCGATCGTGTCATCAATGCGTATCGTGTTTCACGTTTGTCTCCGACGATGGCGCGTCAAATCCGCAATATGCAGATAGAAGCTTATTTACTTCCGCCCGCCGAAGCGTATAAAAAAAGTTTGTGGCTGGCGTTGGGACAGGGTGTTAAAACAAAGCCGGGTGACGTTTATGCGTTAGCTCCGTATGAAGCTGAATTAGAAGATGCTTTTTTAAATCCGCGTTTTTTAATTATGGGGACTCCGGTTTTACTTGACTTTTAAGTTTTTTTCGATAAGGTTGAAAAAGATTTTTTTTAAAGGAGAACGCGCATGGGCTGGACCCCTGAACTTATTAAAGATTTAAAGAAACATTGGAAAAAAGGTTTGACGACCGGGGAAATCGGTCGTCTCATCGGCATGAGCAAAAATGCAGTTGTCGGTAAGGCACATCGATTGGGATTGGAATCAAGGCCTTCTCCCATCCGTCGTGAAAAATTGGAGGCTTCCAAAACCAGGAAAGCCGCTAAAAGACTTTTGAAACCGGTTCAAAACGAGCAACAAAACGAGCTCAATACATCCACTGTTGAAGCAGGAAAATCAGTAAAATCTGCAAGAAAAAACGGCAAAAACAAAGGCGTTAAGCTGGTGGATTTAAAACCGACTTCCTGTCGTTGGCCGGAAGGTGATCCGAAGGATCCGGATTTTCATTTTTGCGGAAAAGAGGCTGTGCCGGGTAAGTCTTATTGCGACGAGCATTGTCAAGTCGCTTATTCGGGTGTGTTTAAAGCCAGATGAACGGAACAGAAAAAAAGAAGCTATGTTTAATTGACGGCTCGGGCTATATTTACCGGGCCTTTTATGCGATCCCTCCCATGTCACGACCCGGGGATATGGTGCCGATCAATGCTGTTTACGGTTTTACAGCAATGCTGATGCAGTTTGTTCGTGAAGATGAAGCTGAATGTTTGGCTGTTGTTTTTGATGCACAGCGTCATAATTTCAGGAATGATATTTATCCGGAATATAAGGCTACACGAAAAGAAGTGCCGCCGGAACTGATACCTCAATTTTCAATCATCCGTGAAGCGGTTAAAGCTTTTAATGTTGCGTCGGTTGAGCAGGAAGGATATGAGGCAGACGATTTGATTGCCAGTTATACGCGCGAAGCGTTGGAACAAGGATATGAAGTCATTATTGTGTCTGCTGACAAAGATTTGATGCAGTTAATGCGGGAAAACGTTCACATTTATGACCCGCTTAAGAAAAAAATGCTGGATGAAACGGATGTTGAAAAGAAGTTCGGTGTTTCTCCTGATAAAGTGACGGATGTTCAAGCATTGGCCGGAGACAGCACGGATAACATTCCGGGAGTGAACGGCATTGGTATTAAGACGGCTTCGGAGTTGATTCATCGCTATGGCACTTTGGAAAAACTGATGGCCGCTGCCGAGACGATTCCACATGAGCGGCGGCGGAAATTATTGTTGGAAGGGCGGGAAAGTGCTTTTTTGTCTAAGAAACTGGTGACATTGGATGATCATGCCCCGTTGCCTAAACCAATAGAAGCTTTTTGTTCGCATGAACCGGATGCCGAAGAGATACGGGCTTTTTTAGAAAAAAATACGTTTAAGAGTCTTTTAAATCGAATGGGTGGCTTTATCAGCCGACGGGCAGCTCATGTACACGGTATGCAGCATGGACAAATGGAAACACATTATGAATGTATCCAAAAAACGGAAGATTTGCTGAGGTGGGTGGAAAAAATTAAACAAGCAGGTCGTTTTGCTTTTGATACGGAAACGGATTCTCTCAACCCTTTGGAAGCTGAAATTGCCGGGATATCTTTATGCGTCAAGGCCGGGGAGGCTTGTTATATTCCGTTGAACCATCGTCATTTATCTGATCAACGAAAAGAAAAGAACCCGGTTGATTTATTTAATTATACCGAAAAGAAAGCGCCTGAAATTAAAATACCTCAAGTTTCTTATGAGGATATTCGTACCCACCTTTTACCGCTGTTTGCTGATCCACAAATAATGAAAATCGGGCATAATATTAAATATGATATTGAGGTCTTGAAAAACAATTTCGGGCAACAAGTGCGCGTTGATCCCGTTGAAGATACGATGGTCATCTCATATGATTTGGATGGTGTCACGCACGGGCGAAGTTTGGATGAACTGGCTTCCATTTTTTTGCATCACAAAACAATCTCTTATGAGGAAGTTTGCGGTCGGGCACGTAATCAGATTTTATTTAAATATGTCGAACTTGATAAAGCTGTTCCTTATGCGGCTGAAGATGCGGACATGACCTTTCGTTTATATGAAATAATGCGACCGAAGTTGGTTGAAGGCAATGTTTTGTCGGTGTATGAGGACATTGATCGACCTCTGATACAAGTTTTGATGCGTATGGAAGAACGAGGGATTTTGGTTGATAAGCATACTTTATTGATGCTCAGCCAAAATTTCGCGACCAAAATTGCTGCTTTGGAAAAAGATATTTATGCTTTGGCGGGAGAGGTTTTTACCATCAATTCTCCGATGAAACTGGGTGAAATCTTATTCGAAAAAATGAAAATTGAGGGTGGAAAGAAAAACGCAAAAACCCAAAATTGGATTACGGATCAGGAGGTTATGGAAAGTTTGGCTGCCGAAGGGATGGAGTTGCCTCAGAAAATTTTGGATTATCGGCAATATTCCAAATTAAAGACGACCTATGCTGATGCTTTGGTGGAATTGATCAATCCCAAGACACAGCGTGTCCATACGACATTTGCTCAAGCAATGACGGCCACGGGTCGGTTGGCTTCCAACAATCCGAATTTGCAAAATATTCCGATTCGCACAGAGGCCGGTCGCCAGATACGTTCAGCTTTTGTGGCTTCTCCGGGGCATGTTTTGTTATCGGCGGATTATTCTCAAGTCGAATTGCGTCTGATTGCTGATGTTGCTGATGTCAAGGGCTTAAAGGAGGCTTTTGCACAGGGATTGGATATTCATGCGGCTACGGCGTCCCAGGTTTTCGGTATCTCAATGAATGAAATGGATCCCATGGTTCGACGTAATGCCAAAGCGATTAACTTTGGGATTATCTATGGGATTTCTGCTTTCGGTTTGGCGCGTCAGTTAAATATTTCCAGAACAGACGCCAAACAATATATTGATTCTTATATGAAACGCTATCCGGAAATTAAAGAATACATGGACCGGACAGTCGAATTCGCCAAAGTTCATTCATATGTTTTGACACCTTTCGGAAGAAAGTGTTTTATTAATGGTTTTGAAAACGGATCAACGCGCGGTTTTGCTACTCGAGCTGCCATTAACGCACCTATCCAGGGCGGAGCCGCGGATATTATTAAAATGGCAATGAATAAAATGGAAGACGCTTTAGCCGCGGAAGGACTGCATTCTAAAATGCTGCTTCAGGTGCATGACGAGCTTGTTTTTGATACGCCGGAAGATGAAGTTGAAAAAACGGCTCGTGTTGTTAAAGATGTCATGGAAAACATTGTTCAGCTGTCTGTTCCTCTGGTTGTCGAAGTCGGAACCGGTCATAACTGGACTGAAGCACATTAACGGAGAAAAAAATGAATAAACCCGAGCTGTTATTACCGGCCGGTTCTTTGGAACGTTTGAAAACCGCTTTTTTATATGGGGCAGATGCCGTCTATTGTGGATTGCCGAGTGTTTCTTTACGTGCTAAGAGCTGCTTTACCACTTCAGACCTGAAAGAGGGTATAGATTTTGCGCATCAGTTGGGGAAAAAGGTTTATTTAACCTTAAATTTGTTTACTCACAATGGAGATTTAGAACGTTTGACCGAGGCTGTGAAAATGTTGCATTTACTGCGGCCAGACGGTGTTATTGTTGCAGATCCCGGTGTTTTCTCGTTCGTTGGTAAGATGTGCCCCGGTTTACCGCGTCATATTTCAACACAAGCAAATGTCTGCTCTTCTTTAACGGTTGATTTTTGGAAACAACAGGGCGCAACCTTGTGTGTTTTGGGGCGTGAAGTGCCATTAAAGGAAATGCGGGCAATTCGCCATGATTGCCCGGATATTAAGCTGGAGGTATTTGTTCATGGTGCGATGTGTATCAGTTATTCGGGGCGTTGTCTGTTATCTAACTTTATGACTGGTCGTAGTGCAAATAAGGGGAATTGTGCGCATTCTTGTCGTTGGAAATATAAAGTCTATTTGGAAGAAGAAAAACGTCCCGGTGAATTGATGCTTTGGGAAGAGGATGAACATGGTAGTTATGTCATGAATTCTCGGGATCTGTGCTTGATGAGCAGATTAGATGAACTCATGGATGTGGGTCTTGATTCTTTTAAAATTGAAGGACGAAATAAATCCGAGTATTACGTCGCTGTCGCAGCACGAGCTTATCGTCATGCGATTGATGATTATTTCAGCGATCCTGAAAACTGGAAACCAAACACATATTTGGCTGAGCTGGCAACTTTGCAAAACAGAGGCTATACGTTGGGTTTTTTTGACGGAAATGCCGGCCCTGATAGCTTAAACTACGAGCTGTCGGCCAGCACGGGTGATTGGCGTTATGCGGGACAAATTCGGGGAAAAACGGATGATGCGGTAATTTTCGAGGTAAAACACAAAATTAACAAAGGAGATGTTTTGACCTTTTTGCCGCCGGGACAGTTTGAGCCAATTCAATATCAAGTTGATACGTTTTATGATGCCGAACGGGGTGTTAGCCTGGAAACAATTTCTTGCGGGCATTTGGGACAGGCTGTTCGTTTGCCGATGTCTCAAGAAATGTTGGAACGTTTGCCGGTTTTATCAGTTGCGCGTAAATGCATCAAGGAATAATGTGAAGGATTCTTTTGCCGATTCTCATGTAAAAACGAACTTGAGCCGCCTTCATCCATTGTTCGTTAAAGCGTTCAGGATGTAAAAGTGTCACGCGGATACGTCTTGATCCCGGAATTTCTCGATAAGTTTCGATATTTTCTTCACCACCTAAAGCCCGAAGAACGGACTTATTCAACTTCCCGGCACTTTGAGGGCAATCATGAAAACGGACGGGAATGGCGAATGGTGCTCGCTCGTTGGAAATAATCGGAATATTAACAAGTCCGCGTTGGGTATCATCTTTTGTTCTCAGTCGGCCGTGTTGTTTTTCTTCTGCCAGAAAGGAAAAGAGGTCTTTTAAATAGAAAAGCGTTTCTTTTTTCATGAATCAATCCTTTTACTATTCGTATCCTCATTCATCATGAATACACGTAAAAAGAGAAAAGTCAAACTCTTTTTATGATTTTTATTGTTTTTTTGGAAAAGCCTTTGTAAGATATGAAAAAAACAAATAAGGGAGTTTTTGATGAAAACAGCAATTGTTTGGGACTGGGATAATACCTTGATGGATACGTCTGAAATTATCTACCAAGCACAACGGGATTTGTTTTTAGTTTATAAAAAGACGGATTTGCCACGCGCTGATGCTTTTCGGCTGATGGACAAATCGGCGCGGGACTGGATGCCGGGTGTTTTCGGAACAAATTGGCAGGAAGCATATCGTTTCTATTTGGAACGCTACGCGGCACATGCGTCTCAGATCAGGCCAAAACCTTTTGCTTCGGAAATTTTGGAAAAAGCCCGAAAAATGGGGTTCTTGTCTGTGGTTGTCAGCAAAAAAATGCGATATATCATTCATCGGGAAGCACAATTTTTTAAGTTGGAAAATGAATTGACACGCATTGTCGGTTCCGGTGATGCACGGGAAGATAAGCCAAGTGTTGTCGCAATTAAAACCGCTTTGGAAGGCTTGGATATTGATCAGATTATTGTTATCGGGGATGCTGAGGTGGATATGAAAATGGCAAAAGAGGCAGGAGCTGTTTCTATCCTTTTGCGCAAAAAAGAACCGCAACCGGGTGAGTTCGCAGATGGGCTGATTGATTATTACGCCCCTGATTTGAAGGCTGCTTGGAAGATATTGCAAACTATTAAGAAAGTGGATTGACCTGACGATAAGCCGTCAAAATAGCCGAGCAAATTTCTTGTGGTGAAAGGGTTGTTGTATCCAGGACAAGATCAAAATGATCGTTTTTTTCAATATCAATGTTGTATGTTTTTTGAAAACGTGTTGTTTCGCTTTGACGTCGTTGCAAAAGAGTTTTGAGTGCCTCATCAACCGAGGTATATAAGCATTCCCCTGTCCTGCTTTTGTCCGCGAAAATACGTTCTGCCGCCGTTTGAGGAGAAACTTCCAATTTGACTTTGAAAGAATGCGGCATAAAATGCCAGGCCAATCGCGAATCGATAACATAAGGCTTACCGGCCTTATCCAAAGTTTTGAAAACACCGTCGATTTTTTCATCAATTGACGGATCTTGATCTGCTAAATGATTCAGCTCTAATGTTGTCAAACCCATTTGTCGCGCGATTTCGCGTTGTGCATCACCGGTCGAATAATGTGGGATGTTTAACTGCTTTGCCAGCATTTTTGCAATGGTTGACTTGCCGCTGCCTAAATGACCGGTAATGGTAATTGTTTGCATCTTAAATATCCAGATTTTCAACAAATTTTGCGTGTTCTTGAATATACCGGAACCGCATTTCGGGATCATTACCCATCAGTTGTTTAACAATTTCGGATGTATATTGTGCTTCATCCTGTTCTTGTTCGTTTTTAGCATCCGGCAGAACAACACGCAACAGTGTTCGCGTTTCGGGATTCATGGTTGTTTCCTTCAATTGAGCCGGCGGCATTTCTCCCAATCCTTTAAAACGGCTGATTTCAACATTTTTGGCATTTTTAAAGTGCGTGTTCAATAATCGTTCTTTATCTTCGTCATCAAAAGCGTAAATGGATTTATCTCCTTGCGTCAAGCGGAAGAGCGGTGGCATTGCCAGATACAAATGGCCACCTCGAATAAGCCCGGGCATTTCCTGATAGAAAAAAGTCATTAACAAAGAAGCAATATGGGCTCCGTCCACATCCGCATCCGTCATAATGATAATTTTTTCATAGCGCAGAGCGTCTTCGTTATATTTGTCTTTTACGCCGCAGCCTAAAGCTTCGGTGATGTTGTTAATCTCTTCGTTAGCCAAGATTTTATCTCGTGAAGCACTGGCAACGTTTAAAATTTTTCCGCGAAGGGGTAAAATAGCCTGAGTTTCCCTGCGTCTGGCTTGTTTAGCCGAACCGCCGGCCGAATCACCTTCTACAATAAAAATTTCGGTTCCCTCGGTTGTTTTATGTGAACAGTCCGCCAACTTGCCGGGGAGGCGAAGACGTTTTGTCGCTGATGCACGAGCGGTTTCTTGTGTTTTTTTCTTACGTTTGCGGTCTTCGACCTTTTCCATAATGTAGTTCAGCAACAGGTTAGCGGTTTTTGTGTCACCCGAAAGCCAATGATCAAAAGGATCTTTTATGGCATTTTCGACTAACCGAGCAGCTTCAGACGTGGCCAGTTTTTCTTTCGTTTGCCCTTGGAATTGCGGATCGCGGATAAATAAAGACAACATGACACCGGCCGAACCGATTATATCATCAGCAGTGATTTCTCCGGCTTTGCGGTTGCCAACCATTTCTGCATAAGAGCGCAGACTTTTGGTTAATCCCGCACGTAAACCTGTTTCATGCGTTCCGCCCTGTGGCGTAGGGATTGTGTTGCAGTAAGAATACAAAAAAGGATCATACCCTTCTTCCGGCCAAGTAATGGCCCATTCGACATGCCCCATGTGATCGGCCAGCTCAGCACGTCCCGCAAAAGGTCTGGGTGTGATCAAGGCAGTGTTTTGTGTTAAAACAGTTAAATAATCTTCAATGCCATTCGGGTATTTTAAAACAGCCTCAGTCGGTGTCGAATCACCTTCCAGAATCAAAGAAGGCGCGCAATTCCAACGCAATTCAACACCTCGGAACAAAAAGGCCTTTGTTTTCACCATTTTAAAAATAGTGGCCGGTTTAAAACGTGTCACTTCACCGAAAATCTCAGTATCCGGCAGAAAGGTGACGGTTGTTCCGCGTCGATTACTGACACAGCCGACACATTCAACGGGGGCCAGCGGCATGCCGCGGGTATAACTTTGTCGATAAAGTTTTTTATCCCGCGCGACATCTATTGTCATTTCAGAGGATAAAGCATTAACGACAGACAAACCGACACCATGTAAGCCGCCGGAAACAGCATAAGCTTTACCACCGAACTTTCCACCCGAGTGAAGAGTCGTCGTGATAACTTCCAAGGCAGACTTGTCAGGATATTTAGGGTGCGGATCAACAGGAATACCACGACCGTTATCTGTCACGGAGATTTTACCATCGGCCAATAATTCAACCGTAATAACGCTGGCGTATCCGGCGACAGCTTCATCCATTGAGTTATCAATAATTTCGGCGGCCAAATGATGATATGCCCGTTCATCAATCCCGCCGATATACATGCCGGGACGTCGACGGACAGGTTCCAAACCTTCCAGAACCTCAATATCTTTTGCAGAATACTCGGCTTTTACTTCCGTTTCATTAAATAAATCTGTCATAATGCTAGGAGTATATGGGCGTTCGATTTAAAAAGCAAGTTCTTTTTTTTATGTTGTTTTTCTAAAAATTTTCTTGACAGGGGGGGGGGGGGGTATGGTATTATGAAATAGTAAGGTAGAATGGCTACCTAATTTAAAGAAGAAGATTCAAATGACAAATACTTGGCTAGATACTTGGGCGAGATTAACTGAAAGCGGGATTCTGAAAGTGTTCTAAAACAAGTGAAAAATTTACTTCATGAATACGGGACAGGATCGGACATAATCAATATGCGTGCTGGCAATGGTATGACCCCTTTGCATGATGCGGCTTACTATGGGCATGCGTCTGTTGTAGAGCTTTTAATTTCATATGGAGCAAAAGTTAATGCGCAAGCTGATAATGGGTGTACACCATTACATAATGCTGTTGATCATGAAAATAAATGGATGACAGAACTACTCATTAAGAATGGAGCAAATTTGCTTATTGAGAATGCATGGGGACATACACCTTCTTATGATGGAAGCGATGATATGAAGCGTTTTTTAATAGACCTTAACAATCACCCGAAACAAACCCTTAAACAAACATTGTCAACAGAGCAGGTCTCAGTGCCGACTGCCGCCAAAGGGGAGTCCTATGCCTTGTCAGATGAATATACCTACGAAAATGATCTCTCCATTTCGATTGTCAATCTGGCATTGCTGAAAAACAAAGGGCGGTAAAAAGAGCGTTAAAGAAAAGGGCAGGGAAACTTGCCTTTTATTTTTTGAAAAAGCGATGGGTGCATTATTTCTTTTGGGGATTGGTCGAATACGTCATTTTCTTCCAAACCGGTCAGGAACACGCCTTTGCATAACAATCGGTTATTCTTCATCCGGATCAACCGGCAGTGTTTGAGGCGTTTCGTTGGTTTCAATCCGATATACGCCTGACAGCCAGCGATTTAAATCAACGTCTGCACAGCGTTTCGAGCAAAAAGGCTTATATTGTAAGTCTGTTGTTTTTCCGCAAATTGGGCATTTTTGCCCGGCGACAGGTATTTTATCCATGCTTTTTTTCCTTTATTTGATAAGCGTTTTCATTTGTGTTCACGGTTAAAGAAAGCTTTTCTCCTTTTTTGGCTTCAGTCAAAGAGAGGGCGTTCTTTAAATCAGTTTGCAAATGTTTGTAGAGTTGGGGAGAAACGTCAATCTGCAGTTGATATGAAGGCGTTTTTAAAATATTTTCAAAAAGTTGATAAGCCATTGCCGATAGACCTTTCGCAGTATCTGTCAGAGCGGCTCGCCGTCGTTCACGCCGAATTTCCACATTCCCCATCGGAGAAATGCCCATGATTTGAAAAGGAATCGTGCTTTTATCCAACTCGGAACACAGAATATCCAACAACTCTGTTAATTCTTTTCTTTTTTTCTTGCCAATGAAATCAATGATGATATTCCCGGCCAAGTTTCGCCGAATAATTTCTTTTCCGATAACGGCTGCAGCTTCTTGATTGATTTGAAAAAGCGGCAGTATGCTTTTGGCACTGTCAATATCGATGCTCCAAAAGGCCATGGTTCTTTCAAAAATGACTTCGGCACCATCGGCAAAAACGGCGATAGGATGAAGAGTTTGTTCGAAAACCTCATCATACCTGTCGTCCCACGGTATTTCCGTTCCGATTGTTTCTATCAATCCTTTTTGCAGTAAGCCGGGCAATCCTTCTTTTTGCTCGGGAGATAAACGACAGGCGGCTGTTTTGCCAGGGCGTGCTTCAGAGGTGATTTCAACGGTAATACTTTGACCTTCTTCCAACTCATGTGCCGTCGGAAGGAAAACCGATTCGGATCTGCCTATATCTAAAAAGTAAGCTTTAAGCTTGGGCATTTTTTTGAGAACGCGAGCTTGGTAAATGTCACCGAAGTTGATGTCACCGCCTCGCGTCACGGCAAAAGCAAAAGGCTGCTTATTCTGATCAAGAAAAGCAACCTTTGTTTGATCTAAAAAAATATTTTTGGCGAAAAACATTTATTCCGCATCATCGCTATGCGTTTTTTCCATTCTCTCGTGCCGTTCCTGTGCCTCAATCGTCAGTGTTGTCACGGGACGTGCTTCTAATCGATCAATTCCGATCGGATCTCCCGTTTCCTCGCAATAACCATAAGTTCCTTCGTCAATGCGCGCAAGAGCTTGGTTGATTTTTTTGATAAGCTTGCGCATCCGATCCCGAGTCCGCAGTTCTAACGCTTTCTCCGTTTCGTTGGAGGCGCGGTCATTCAGATCAGGCTCGTTCAGGCCGCCTTCTTTTAAATCTTCAATCGTGACACCCGATTCGCGCAAAAGTTCTTCTTTCCACTTGATCAGTTTTTGCCGGAAATACTCCAGCTGCATCGGATTCATATATTCTTCGTCTTTGGAAGGTGTATAATCAGGGGGTAGAACAATGTTTGGCATGTTGAGCTCCTTTTTTTGATTAAAGTCAATGTGTTCTGTCTTAATTAAAGATTTTTTAAGCTTTTGTCAAGGAAAAAACATTTGACCAGAAGTTAAATTATTCTTCTAATAAATAAAAAGAGTGTCTTTTCTCCCTTGAAAACTTGATATCGGTAAGCCCTGTATATAAAGGTTAATAAAATTTTAAGATTCTCGTTGACATATGAAAGCGAATCTGATATTCTGAAAATATGAACGGGACGTCCGTAAAGGATGTTTTTGCTTCTTTTAAAGAGTTAATTTTTTATAGATTAAAAAAATATTAAAAAAAGCAAAAAAAGTTGTTGACAAGCAAACAAAGCTTGTATATAATCCCGTCCCATGCTTTCGATAAAAAAGGAAGCAATGTTGTTAGAGTAGTATGATATGAGGGATAGATGCACGGATGGTATCTGGTTGTTAAGAGCGGTCAGTGTCTGAAGTGCATAGGAAGTGGGTGTAGAGATACATTCACGGTGTACAAGTTAAGGAA
>CALXUB010000004.1 GCA_944391565.1 uncultured Alphaproteobacteria bacterium
CCTTCTGAGCAACAATAATTGAGGTTTTCTTTTCCTTGAACAATAGAGACTTCTTTTCCAGTTGGGCAACAGGCATAAGAAGTATCTTCAGTGTCTGGTTGATAGACATTTCCGTCACAGCAGACACCTTTAGATCCGTCCCAATAAGCAGACTCATGCTCTTGACAGACCATGTGCATTTTTCTTTGAATGATTTTAGCTTGAGCGGGGAGAGAGAAACAGAGGCGGATGGTTAAGTTAACGAGGAGAACAGGGGGGGGGGGGGTCATTTTGGTTAAAGTGAACATGATTAAGCTCCTTTCATGTGTTCTGAAGGTATGATAGCGGATTTGTAGTTTGTTTGTCTATGATTATTTTTTTGATAAGAGAATTTGTATTGAAGTGGTGTTTGTTAAAGCCCGCCCCCTGTGCCCCCTTGAAAATCAGGGGGCGGGCTTGTTTTAAAATAAATCAGCAAAAAAGTTTTTTTTAGACAAACAGCCCGTCCCCTGTGCCCCTCTGAATTTCAGGGAGCGGGTTTGGGATGAGGAGATTTTTTTATGTTCTCCTATCCAACTTAAACATTTTAATGGGCCGCCCGCGCCGCGCGAAAATTTCCGCGGGCGGCCTTCCTTCATATTTAATGTTCCTTTATTTAATAAATCGGCAAATTCATTATCTAAAAAGGGCCTTTTTGCCGCCCCCGAACCCAAACCAAAAAGGCCCTTTTTTGATCAAAAGAAAGCTTCCTTTTAAGCGGCTTTCATAAAAGCAGCAATTTTTTGAAACGCTTTGTTTTCAATTTGCCGAACACGTTCGCGGCTGACATTAAATTTTTTGCCCAAATCTTCCAGAGTGACAGGATCATCTGTCAAAAAACGAGCATGAACAATTTCTTGTTCTCGTTCGGAAAGAGTTGCAATAGCCGCAGCCAGCTTTTTATTACGGATTGTGCGTTCCTGAGTTTCAATCAGGACCTCTTCGGCATTGGCAGAGCCGTCTGTCAGGAAAGCTTGTCTTTCCACATCCGACTCTTCAAAGGTTGTTTCGTTGAGGGAACTATCGCCATGTAAGCGTTGTTCCATGTCCCAAATATCTTGTTCTGACACACCCAGCTGATGTGAAATCTTTTGCACTGTTTCGCCATCC
The DNA here is from genome assembly GCA_944391565.1 of uncultured Alphaproteobacteria bacterium. GTDB lineage: Bacteria > Pseudomonadota > Alphaproteobacteria > CAAHEQ01 > UBA3637 > CALXXX01. Next base: position 1,129 of record CALXUB010000004.1, read on the forward strand.
AAAGCGGTATTGTGATACAGCCCCAGTTTTGCTTTGATTTTGCCGAGATTGTAGAACAATCTTTTTTGTGTTGCGACTGTGCCGATTTTCACCAAAGACCAGGATTTCAAAATAAAATCGGAAATAGCCGCTTTAATCCACCAAATCGCATAAGTTGACAAGCGAAAACCTTTTTCAGGGTCAAATTTCTTGATTGCCTGCATTAAGCCGATATTTGCTTCGGAGATTAAATCGGCAAGCGGCAGTCCGTAATGACGGAATGTTAAAGCGACTTTGGCTGCCAAGCGCAGATGAGATGTCGTTAATTCATGTGCGGCGTCCAAATCTTGATAATCATGATAGCGGCGAGCCAACATATACTCGCGGTCCGGATCCAACATCGGAAATTTGGCAATCTCGCGTAAGTAAAGGGAAAGTGAGTTTTCCTGAAGAACAGGAATTAAAGCAGTTGTTGTCATTTGTCATATCCTTTCATTAAGCCACATGACGCGTATCCCCAAAAAGGCAGATACAAACGTGTTTAACCTTATCAAGCATTAAACAATGACAGGATAACGCCGTACCTTGCCTTTCGTCAAGAAAAAAAATGAAAAAGAAATAGACTTTAAAGCATGTCTTTGTTTTACATGAATAAATGTGCTGAAAACATTAAAGACACTCGATGACGGTGTTTAACAAAAAAGCGCCCTTGTCGGAGGCGCTTTCATGTTCAAGATTTCATTCGCTCAGCGACGATCACCCATCAGGCGGAGCAGCATAAGAAACAGGTTGATAAAATCCAAATACAAAGATAAAGCACCTGAAATGGCTTTTGATTTTTGCATGTTTTCATCGTCTGTTTCATCATACATCATTCGAATTTTTTGCGTGTCATAGGCTGTTAAACCCACGAATATGACAACACCGATAATGGAAATGGCATAGGCCAAAGCCGGACTTTTCATCAACCAGTTGACAAGCATGGCTAAAATCAATCCGATCAGCCCCATCATTAAAAAAGATCCCATTTGGGTCAAATCACGCTTGGTCGTATAACCCCAAAGGCTCATGCCGGCAAATGTTCCGGCGGTGATCAGGAAAACCTGCGCAATGCTGGTAGTTGCATAAATCAGGAAAATGCTAGACATTGATAAACCCATTAAAACCGAAAAGATCCAAAAAATCGTTTGTGCTTTTGTCGGATTTAAGTTTGAAACCGCCGAGGCAAACATAAAAACCAAAACCAGCGGAGCCAAAATGACAATCCAGCCGAATAAAGATAACGACATTGCATGCGCTGCCGGATCAATGTTGTAAAGCAGTCTGAGAAACGCCGGCTGAGATCCAAACCACGCTGCCAATCCCGAAACAGCGAGTCCGCCGGCCATCAGCTGGTAAACTCGGAGCATATAAGCCCGTAATCCCTGATTAACGGCAGTCGTGCGAATCGAATCGATTTGTTTTGTCTTTTGTGTCATTTGTTTTCTCCTTATTTGTTCTTTTCATAATATAAGGTGTCTTTCATAAAAAGGCAAGCATGAAGTTGTTTGGATAAAAAAACAGCGCCTTGACATCAAGGCGCTGATGAACCAGAGAAAAAAATTATTTAATCTTCTTTTCCACGTACTTCACATGTTTCCGGGTTTTGGGATTGTATTTGTTGACTTCCATCTTTTCCGGCTTATTACGCGGGTTTTTCTTTGCAACATAGAAATGTCCCGAACCATCGGTCGCTTCCAGTTTGATTTGAATTGTCGTCGGTTTTGCCATTTGAGTATACCCTATATAAAAAAAGAATTTGTAAACTTAGGTGTGTTATCTTACACATCTTTAGAAAAGAGTCAAGAAAAAAAGTCATTTTTTGATGAAAAATAAAAAGAACAAGATTAAATGCGTTTTTTGCTTGCGTTTCATTTAAAAAGAAATTAACCTAATTTTAATCTTTGTTAAAATCTTGAAAGAAGCGAGGCAAGTATGCGTGTTTTATTGGTCGAAGATGATAAATCAATGGCTCAAAACATTAACCTGATTTTATCGAAAGAAGGAATGGTTGTAGATGTTTCTAATTTTGGAGAAGACGGTATCGAAATCGGAAAATTATACGACTATGACATCATTATATTGGACTTGATGCTGCCGGATATGGACGGGTTTGAAGTGCTGAAAAAACTGCGCGCCGGTAAGGTAATGACCCCGGTATTGATTTTGTCCGGTTTGTCGGCTTCGGATAAAAAAGTGAAGGGCTTTTTGGACGGCGCAGATGATTATTTAACCAAGCCTTTTGATAAAGCAGAGTTGGTGGCGCGAATTCGGGCAATCGTGCGTCGGTCTCAAGGACACGCAAAATCCATTATCAACGTGGGAAAGCTGGAAATCAATTTAGATTCCAAGACGGTTTCCGTCGGTGGAAAGGTCGTTCATTTGACGATGAAAGAGTTTGCCATTTTGGAACTGTTGGCGTTGCGTAAAGGAACAACGCTCAGCAAAGAGCAATTTTTGAATCACCTGTATAACGGAATGGATGAACCGGAATTAAAAATCATCGATGTTTTTATCTGCAAGTTGCGTAAAAAACTGGAAGAAGCAACGGGCGGTGATGATTATATCGGTACCATTTGGGGCAGGGGATATTTACTGCAGGATCCCGAAATGTTGGGTAAAAAGACCGCGAAATAAGAAAAGGGAGCTTCTGCTCCCTTTTTTATGCATTCGACCTTTCTTTTAAAAACGAAAGCATTTTAAAAAAATCCCCCGCCGAAGCAGGGGATTGAAACAAAAGAAAACTTATTTTGTTTCTTCGGCAACAGCTCTGTCATCTTCTGAAATCCGAGCCTTTTTACCGAACAATTGACGCAAATAATAAATCTTGGAGCGGCGCACTTTACCGGAACGAACCAACTCGATTTTTGCGACATTCGGAGAATACAGCGGGAATACGCGTTCCACGCCTTCACCGAAAGAGATTTTGCGCACAACAAAGGACGAATTCAATCCGTCATTGTTGCGAGCAATACAAACGCCTTCAAAAACCTGAATTCGTTCACGATCGCCTTCTTTGATTTTGCAGTGCACTTTGATGGTGTCACCGGCTTTGAACGCAGGAACGTCCTTTTTCAGTTTTTCCATTTGTTCTTTTTCAACAGTTTGAATGATATTCATTTTTTATCCTTTCTTCGGTTGAGAGGCCAAATATTTTTCCCAAATATCAGGCCGTCTTTCTTTTGTTAATGTTTCCGACTGGCTCAAGCGCCAGTTTTCGATATTTTTATGGTGGCCGGAAACCAGCACTTCAGGAACGGCTTTTCCCTCCCACACCTGCGGACGGGTGTATTGAGGATATTCTAAAAGTCCGTTTGAAAAGCTTTCTTCCACCAAAGAATCATGGTTGCCCAAAACGTTCGGAACATAGCGCAAAACCGCGTCTAACAGTGTCAGAGCCGCCGGTTCTCCGCCTGACAGGACATAGTCGCCGATGCTGATTTCTTCAAAAGGCCAGCTTTCTAAAACGCGTTCATCGACTCCTTCAAACCGGCCGCACAAAATCGTCAGCGCGGGTTCTTTGGCCAGTTCCATGACGCGTTGCTGAGACAACGGCTTGCCTTTCGGTGTCATATAAAGCAGGGGACCTGTTTTGTAAGAGGCTTTTAACGCCCGATCCAACACATCCGGCTTCATGACCATTCCGGCACCGCCGCCGAACGGCAAATCATCTACGGTTCCATAAGAATCTGTTGCAAAATCGCGGATGTTCACGGCATTTAAAGACCATAAACCCTCCTGCATCGCTTTACCGGCAAGGGAATAACCCAAAAAACCGGGGAACATTTCAGGATACAACGTTAAAACGGTCACGTTCATCGTTGTTCTCCTTCCACTTCTTTCGGTAAGCACACGGTTATCAGCTTTTTTTCCAAGTCAATCGACTTAACGGTTTCGGTTGAAAAAGCAAGCATGAACCGGGGACCTTGTGCAGATTTAATATCCAATATATCGCTGGCACCGTAATTTTCAACATCCGTGACAGTTCCGAGGTGCGTTCCGTTTTCGTCCTGCACCGTCATTCCCTTCAAATCGCAGACATAATATTCGCCGTCTTCGGTTTCCTGAAGAGCAGCGCGGTCAATAAACAGCGTTAAACCGCGCAGGGTTTCAGCCGTTGTGCGATCCGTGATGTTGTTAATTTGAGCCAGCACCTGTTTTTGCATCAGATTTTTAACTTTGATGTCCAGTTTGTTTCCGTTTTGATCATAAAAAGGGGCATAGCCTGCAAACCGTTCAGGCGAACAGAAGGGGTTGATTTTCACCAATCCTCTGATTCCATGCGGTGCGGCGACTTGGCCCATTTCGATCAAACGTTTTGTCATTTGAACCCTTATTCAGCCTTTGCTTCTTCGGCAGCCGGTGCTTCGGCAGGTGTTTCTTCAGCCGGTGCAGCCGCCGCTTCCTGTGCAGCTTTGGCCGCTTCTTCAGCTTCGCGTTTTGCTTGTTCTTCCGCTTCTTTCTGAGCAGCTTCACGTTCGGCTTGTTCTTTCAAGCGTTCTTGAGCTTTTGCTTTTGGTGCGGATTTTACCGGTTGTTCGGCGTTTGTTTTAATCTTTGGTGCCTCGACAAGGCCGATGGACGCCAGCAAACGGAGCATGCGTTCCGTCGGTTCTGCACCTTTTTTCAGCCATTCTTTTGCCTTTTCGGCATTGATTTTAAAGTGTTCCGGGTGATCCTTGGGAACCAACGGATTGTAATATCCTAATTCCTCGATGAAACGACCGTCACGAGGTGCGCGCTGATCGGCGACGACAATCTTATGAAACGGACGTTTTTTGGACCCACCGCGGGCTAATCTGATACGTACTGACATTTATTTTCCTTTCTTTTAGTTTAAGTATTAAAAGGGAGAAAAGCCTCCCCCATTCTGAAACGGGGTATGTCCGCCGTTTTTCAGCAGCGATGACATCTTTTTCATCATTGCCAAAGAACCGAGCGGCCCCATTTTCTTGAATTGCTTCATGGCCGCAGCCATTTGTTCATATTGTTTTAAAACTTTGTTGACTTCACTGGCGGAAACACCGGCGCCGGCGGCAATGCGTTGTTTGCGCGACGCTTTTAATATTTCCGGATGTTTGCGCTCGTCAGGCGTCATGGATAAAATCACGGCAGCCTGATGTTTGAAGATTTTATCATCAATCTGCGCTTGTTCAATTTTATCCCGAAATTTACTCATTCCCGGGATCATCATCATCAGCCCTTTGACATCGCCCAGACTTTGAACTTGCTGCAACTGTGCCAACATATCGTTCATGTCAAACTTGCCGCTCATCAGGCGTTCGGCTTGCTTGCGGGCTTCATCTTCATTGATTTTTTCCATAGCCGTTTCAACAAGGCCCACGACATCGCCCATGCCCAAAATGCGGCCGGCCAATCGTTTGGCATCAAAGATTTCCAAAGCGTCCGTTTTTTCGCCAACGCCCAAAAATTTAATAGGTTGTCCCGTCATTTGACGCATGGAAAGTGCTGCACCGCCGCGGGCGTCTCCGTCGATTCGGGTCAGAATAATGCCGGTAATGCCGACGGCCCGTTGAAAGGATTCGGCAACATGAACGGCATCTTGGCCGGTCAACGCATCAACGATCAACAGCTTTTCAGTTGGTTTAGCCATTTGTTCGACAGCCTGCACTTCCGCCATCATGGTTTCATCGATATGCAGCCGTCCCGCCGTATCCAAGATTAAAACGTCATAATTGCCGGCTTTGGCTTCCTGTAAAGCACGTCGCGTAATATCTAACGGTTTTTGATCGGTTATGATCGGCAGGGTATCTACATCGATTTGAGCGCCCAAACCTTGCAGTTGTTCTTGTGCCGCCGGTCGATAAATATCCAAAGAGGCCATTAAAACACGTTTGCCTTCTTTTTTCAGACGAGCAGCTAATTTAGCCGAGGAAGTTGTTTTGCCTGATCCTTGCAGCCCCAGCATTAACAGAACGGTCGGGGCAATCGGTGCCGTTTTTAAGGCGGTGTCATCACTGCCCAGTGTTTCAATGAGGGCATCATTGACGATTTTGACAACCTGTTGCACGGGTTGAACCGTTTTAATGACATTTTGACCGACGGCTTGTTCTTTGACGGTGGCAATAAAAGATTTAACAACGGGCAGAGCCACATCAGCCTCCAGTAAGGCAATTTTGATTTCACGCATGGCGGTATCGACCATTTCTTCGGTCAATACGCCCCGTCCGCGGAGTTTGTCAAAAATACCGGCCAGTCTGTCGGCCAACGCGTTAAACATGTGCTCTCCTTCAAAAGCATATAATAAAAACAACATCAGTGCGTGTACTCACGGGCTGATGGATCTCCTTAGAGACTGCTGTTTCACAGTTTTTAGGATGAAATTTTCTGCATTATGTCAAAAGTCTGCGCAAGAGTCAAGTTCTTTTTTAAAAACCCTTAATTGCTTTCGGATTGACAGCTTTGTTTTTTAGTTAATTGGGTTTTATTTGAAAAAACTTATTGAAATATGCGGCGGATGATGCCGGGTGCAAATAATGTGGCCGGATTGATATTAACCTGCGGATGATCGGGAGTGCCGATTGCTTCGAAGGAAACACCGAACAATCCGCCGCCTTCTTCTCCCGAAAACAATCGGCCGATTAACGGAATCTTGCCGGGCAGGCTGTTAATGGCATAGGCCGGAACGATACTGCCTTGCATATCAATTTTTTCGCCGCTGAGCGAGCCACGGAAGGTGATTCCCAACGAACTGCCGGAAGCAACGGCTTCATTGATTATGACAACGTTTTCAGGTGTCAGTGTAAAAGGGATTGTCGCTTTTTTAAATGGAATAAAGTCTCCGCGAAAGGCGTCTAAAATACCTAAAATCGTCATCGCTTGCGTCAAAAAAGAGGTTTGTGTCAGACGAAAATCATAAATATTGATGATACCGGTCAAAGCTCCCTCGGGTGTTTGTTTCAACGTTGTTCGCAGCTGCCCGCCTTGAATACGTTCGGTGTAGCCGCCTTGAGCCAAAAAACTGCCAATGTCGTCTGTCTGCACAACCAGCTCGGTTTTGGCTTGGTTTAAATTAAAGATAATGGGTTCGGCTGCTGTGGCCTGACCGGAAAAAAGTGTCCACCTGTCATTTTCTTTTTGAACGTCAATGTTCACATCTTGTAGTGGTGTTTTATCTGATAAATAAAGCCGAGCCAGTCGGGCTTGTAATTTAAAATCCGTTGGTTTCTTTTGTTCAATTTCTTCGGGTGTCCTGGTCCGACGCATCTCTGGGCCATGCAAAATTTCGGAGATATTCAGCATTTCACCGGCTACCTGAATTAACACGGAACCGTCTTTGTTTTTTTCGAAAGTGATGGCGGCATCGTTTTTGGGGAGTTGAATCGTATCAAAGGCAAAAACGGTTTTGTCTTTGAATTCGGCTTTTCCTTTTACAGAAACATTGTCCTGAGGGATATCAAGCGATAACGCTTTTATCTGAAAAGCCTTTGGTGTTTGAACAGCTTCCAAAGTGACGGTGCCTGGCACTTGAATGTCTTTGGTATAGCCAAGCGGTATCCGCAGCTCGGTTTCTTTTAACTGACCGATGGCCGAAACCGTCATGGTGTTGTTTTCCAGGAATGTGATAACGGCTTTAACCGGCATACCGCCTTTGAAATAACGGTCGATTTTAGGAAAATAGGGCATGAAAGAAGAAGCGGTTAAGCTGCCGTTCAACGTGTATCTTGAAACAAAACGTTTTGTTTGTATGAAATTCTCTTCCCACTTCAAATGCACCGGAATATTATCCAAAAGAGCCGTTCCGGCTAAATTTAATCCGTTATTGTCGACATGCAAATTAAGCTGTCCTTCACTGAGCTTTAACGGTGTTTTGGGAACATCGGCCGAAGCTTGTGTCAATTCTGCTTGAACGGTGACGTCAACTTCTTGCGCCGTCAGTGTTTCTTTCAACGGAAAATGAAGCGTCACATCGGCCGAAGCCGTTCCGCTGACGGTTTTAGGGTCTATTTCAAACGTTCCCGCCAAATCTAAAGGGGGCAGGGCGATCAGTTCCAGAGCTTCTTGAATGGGGCCTTCCGCCGACAATTCCATATCCGCCAGCTCGGTATCGGTTAAAAGGTCCGTAAAGTGCAAAAGCGCATGATTTAGAATCAGATTTCCTGTTCGACCCGACAAAACATCAATATCAACCCGTCCCAGTTGTAAAATCACGTTTGCTGTCACCTGTGTCACTTCCGGCATACCTTCCAAATATCTGACAACGCCGTCGGAGACATTTAACAAGCCTTTGACTTCAGTCAGTTCTTGTCCTTTAAAATGCAGGATAAAATGAGCTGTATCAACCGTGCCGGCCGTAATATTTTCTTTCACCCAAGCATGTGCGTCCGGCCCCAAAAGAGACGGCCAGACATCCGGCACTTGTTGAATGGAAACATTGCGAACCGTAGAGGTCATCGTGCTTTCAATCGCCGTTAAATCATTTGTGTCCAGATACGTTCCCAAGCCGGTAATGGTGGCCTCCAATTCAGCCGAAGGTCCTTTCATGCTTAACGTGGATCGGCGAATGTTTAGGCCCTCCAAATGAGGTTCAAAACTCCCGTTTAATTGCATTGTTTGAATGTAGTAAGTCGTATCCAATGGAACGGGGAGATAAATGCTGCTGGGTGTATCGGCCGAAGCCGTAAAAGCCAGTCTGTCTGCGATAAAACGTGCTCCTTGATCTATGTCGCCCAGCTTGAATTGACCGGTAATCTGACCGTCCAGTTCGGCATGTATGCCTTCTAACAACGGCATCAGAAATGAAAATTTGGATAATGTTAAATCTTTGAAGTTGTTTTCAAAAGTCAATGTTTGCGATTCGCGTTCATATAAACCTTTCATCCACAAAGGCATAAAGGTGCCATCCACATAAACATTCGCGTAAAGTTGAACATCTAATTCGCGCGGGCCTTGGCTTGAAATTTCGACATTTAATTCCGGAACCAAAATGGATTGATCAAGCTTAATGAAATCAAAGACAAGTTCACCTTTTTCAATTTCAAAATGGCGTAGCTGTTCCATATGGCCCAACGCGTAATGCATACCTTTGGCAATGGCGTCAGATAAAGATCTTTCATCGTAAGCGCGCCCGTTTGTTTTGCCGATTTCAATTTGCAGATACGGTTGTTTCATATAAATGGAAGACGGAACAAAGTCGCCGGTCATCAACCGCAGCGGATTTAAGGAAATATTAGCCTCCGGCACACTGGCCATCACGGAATTGTCCGGTCGCAATAAAGCCAGATGAGTGGCTTTAATGTCCAACAATCGTCCGCGTTTGAAACCAAGCTCGATATAAGCGCTTTCAATCTCAACGGTGAGATCCGTGTCTTCAGGCGTTAAAATATCCACCAAAATCGGTGTCAGGCTTTTGACTTCAATCGGACCGGAAGCCAGTCGGATAATGCCTAAAATTGTCAGGACTAATGTTAAAGCCACACACACTTCCAAGATGCGGTAAAAAATCTTTAAAACAAGATGAGCGGCCTTCGACATTGTCATTTAAAGCACCTGCTGCGTGAAAACATTTTCCATAAAGAACAAAGCAAAAAAACAAATAATGGCTGCCAGCAACGGTGTAATAATCCATCCGCGGGCTACTCGCCACAATTCACTGATTTTTAGACCCTGACCGTTCTTCAGCAAAGAAACACCGATAACGGCACCAATGACGGCACCGGCACTTGACAGCGGAACTAAAGGAAATGAAGGCAGGCCGTAGTTTTCCAAAAAGCTCTTTAAAGACGTGGATGAAAATAAGAACAAAACAAGCGCATGACTGGTGACAACAACAAACGCTTCAATCGGAGACATTTTTAACAATCCGTCCCCAACCGTTTGGATAACCGAATGCGAATAGGTGAAAATCCCCAGGGCAATCGCTGCACCGCCCAGGAAAAACAGCTGTTGCAGCGGTGAAATGATTATGGTCTCTGTTAAAACAATCGGATGAAACGGAACAACGGCGACAAAAGGTCCCATCACATTACCGATGTTGTTGGCGCCCAGTGCGTAAGCCGAACAGGCTCCGGCGATAATCAGACCCAACCGGGTATAGGCATCTCGATAAAGCATACCGATGGGTTTGGCTTTTAAGTAAGCTTTTAACAATAACATCAGAACCAAAGAAACAAAAGCTGCCAAAATCGGACTTGTAAACCAAGCGACAACGATATCCAAGACAACAGGCAGGTTTACCGTTGTATGTGTGTAAAGACTCCATCCGATGATGCTACCGACAATGGCTTGTGTTGCCGAGATGGGTAAAGCCGCCTGTGTCATTAAAAAAACGGTGAAAGCGGCTGCCAAGGCTGTTATAAAAGCAGCAGGCAAAGTTGTGATGGGCCCCAGTTGTTCCATGGTTTGCGATACGCCTGCGCCGCTGAAGACCGCGCCCAGAATGACACAGACACCGGCAATCACGGCCGCTGTGCGAAAAGACACCATTTTCGTGCCGACCGCCGTGCCGAAGACACTGCTCATGTTGTTGGCGCCCAACGTCCATCCCAAAAACAATCCGCCGGACAAATAAAAAAGTGTCATCAGCATCAGAACGACCTTTTCACCGCCATGACGGTTAAACTGTCAGCGACATCTTCGGCAATGTCCGATATTTCTTCGATTGCTTGTTCGAAGGCCTTTAATTGCAGTTTATGTGCCAGCTCTAATTCCGGACTGTCAAAAATCGCGCTTTTTAAAACGGTTCCCTGCTGATCTGCCTGTTTTTCAAAAAACATGACTTTGTGCAGCGAGTTTTCAATTTCTCCGTTCATGGCGAAAAAGCTGCGGGCCGAAACAATCAACGCCTCCACACAATCGACAACCGTTTCAACAAGCTCTTTAAAGCCGGCGTCAAAAGCTTCCGGAATCAACGGCTTTTCGTTGGAATACATGAATAAAGCGCTTTCATATTTATTGATGGTTCTGTCCACGCCTTCTAAAAGCAGCAGAACATCTGCCCGCGAATCCGGCAGCAGCGTATGTTCATACAGTTGAGATTCAATATCGCGTCGCAGTTGATCGTTGCGCACTTCAAAAGCGCTGACCTCCTGGCGTTTTTTGTTAAACTCATCAGTAAACCCGTCTGCCAGGTATAAATCAATGGCGCGCTCGAACAATAACCCGCCTTCTGAAATGTTATTTAAAAATTCCGTAATTTTGCTGTCAATTTCACGTGTTTTTTTAAACAACGTGAAGCCGCGGATTTTATCATCCATGAGACCCCCCTGAAAATTGTTCTTCTTCCGTCTGAATGTGAGATGCCAGCGCCGCCGACAAAAACAAATCAATCTCACCGTTTAAAACACCGGTCGTATCCGATGTTTCAACGTCTGTGCGCAAATCTTTTACCAACTGGTAAGGTTGTAAAACATAGGAACGAATTTGATGCCCCCAGCCGATGTCGGATTTCGTAGCTTCAATCGCTTCCGTTTTTTCAGCACGTTTTTTCAGCTCCAGCTCATACAAGCGTGCGCGGAGCATACTCCAGGCTTCGTCTCGGTTTGCAAACTGACTGCGTTGATTTTGACACTGCACCACGATGCCTGTCGGTAAGTGTGTAATGCGAATGGCGCTGTCTGTCTTGTTCACATGCTGACCGCCGGCACCTGAGGCCCGATATGTGTCGATGCGGCAATCTGCCGGGTTAATGTTGACCTCAATACTGTCATCAATAACGGGATATACCCATACGGAAGCAAAACTCGTGTGCCGTCGGGCATTGGCGTCAAAAGGAGAAATACGAACCAACCGATGCACACCGCTTTCCGTTTTCAACCAACCGTAAGCATTTTTCCCCTTGATTTTTAAAATAGCCGATTTAATGCCCGCTTCTTCCCCGGGACTTTCTTCCAAACAGTCGACGCGATAATCATGCTTGTTCGCCCAAAAAGTATACATGCGCAACAGCATGTCGGCCCAGTCTTGAGCCTCCGTTCCCCCTGCGCCGGCGTGAATTTCAAGGAAAGTATCATTGCCGTCAGCTTCACCGGACAACAAACTTTCCAATTCTTTTGCCGCCGTCTTTTTTTGCAACGCATCCAGTTGAGCAGCGGCTTCGGCCAAAACCGTTTCATCATTTTCTGTTTCAGCCAGCTCAATTAAATCGGACAGATCTTTTTTTTCTTGTTCCAACCGTTGATAATCCTCTATGTCGGCATCCAGCCGATTTTTTTCCGTCATCAGCTTTTGTGCTTTGGGCGCATCATTCCATAAGTCGGGATCTTGGGTTAAGGCAGCCAGCTCCTGCTGACGGACTAAAGCCTTGTCCAAGTCAAAGATGCCTCCTCAGCAGTCCGAGTGACTGCTCGATGGCATTTAACATGTTTGCATATTCGGCACGCATTAGTATAATCCTCCTAAATCTGGGACATTCTCAGGTTTCAATGTGACATCTTGTCCGATAATCGGTGTTTCGTTTTTTAAATCCGTTTCTTTACGGAAAGCTTCTAAAATGACTTCTTTATCGCCCGGCTGAGCCGGTTTCCCTGTTTTTAAATTCACACGTACCAAGCGAACGCCCGATGGCACACGGAACGGAATATCCGGTTTGTCTTTCAACGCTGCAACCATGAAGTCCCTGAAAATCGGTGCGGCAACAACACCGCCCGTATCGCGAGGACCCAAGGTGCGCGGTATGTCGTATCCTACATACACGCCGACAACCAAGTCAGGTGAAAAACCAATAAACCAGGTGTCAAAGTTATCATTGCTGGTTCCCGATTTTCCCGCCAAGGTTCGTTTAACGGTTTGAGCAATTCGTCCTGTTCCCCGTTCAACGACGCCCGTCATGATGTTTACCATTTGATAAGCACTGACCGGATCTTGAATTTGCTCGCGTTCATCGGGTATCTCCGGCACTTCAGCATTGGTTGCCGTGCTGCCTTGGCAGTTGGGGCAGGGGCGTTTATCGTGTTTATAGATTGTTTTGCCGCTTCTGTCCTGAATACGGTCAATTAAATTCGGCGAGATTTTTTTACCCCCGTTGACCAGCATAGCGTAAGCCGTTGTCAAACGAAGCAAGGTTGTTTCGCCGGATCCCAAAGCCATGGACAACACTGGCTGCAGATTGTCGGCAATGCCGAATTTTTTGGCGTATTCAACGGTTTTGTCGATTCCCACCGCCTGAGCCAAACGAACGGTCATCAAATTACGCGATTTTTCTATGCCGACGCGTAAAGTTGTCGGACCGTAAAAGATTTTTGTATAATTTCGAGGCTTCCATTTTTCCTGTCCCGGTCCTTGGTCAACAACCAACGGCGCATCCAAAATCAGGCTGGAAGGCGTAAATCCGTTGTCAAGCGCCGTCAGATAAACAAACGGTTTAAAAGAAGAACCCGGTTGACGATAAGCTTGGACCGCACGGTTAAATTGTGACCGCTGATAACTTAATCCGCCTACCATGGCCAACACACGGCCCGTGTGCGGGTCCAGAGCCACGATTGCACCTTCGACTTGCGGAAATTGCTGCAAATAATAGAAAGCTGTGTTGTTCTTATTTTCTTTGCCTTCTACGTAAATAACATCACCGGGTGCAAAAACATCTGTCGGTTTTTTAACCTCCGTGGATGAAATATGTCCCTCCGGCAGTGCTTTGCGGGCCCAACGCATATCTTTGAGGGGAATAAGGCCTTGACTGCCGTCGGGCAGTCCGATTGTCGTGTTTTCTTCGTCCATGGAAAGCACGACGGCCGTTTTCCAACTGTCAGGCAGATAAGCCGGTCGAATGACAGTGTTCAGTTCTTCGACCCAGTTGTCCAATGTTTGAAAATGCTGTACCGGTCCGCGATAACCGTGCCGTTTATCATAAGAAAGCAACCCCTTTTGTAAAACATCCACGGCAATGTTTTGTAAATGCGGATCCAAAGAGGTCCGAATCGACAGGCCGCCTTGATAAAGAGCATTTTCACCGTATCGTTTTTCAATCATCCGACGGATTTCTTCATTGTAGTAATCAGCGTTTTTGACGGTTTCATTCAATTCGCGTTCTTGAACGACAATCGGTTCTTGCTTTGCCTGTGCTGCTTCTTGGGTCGTAATATAGCCTTCTTCCGCCATACGATCCAATACCCAGTTGCGTCGTTCAACGGCACCGTCGTAATTTTTCAGCGGATTATAGTTATTGGGGCCTTTCGGCAGTGCCGCCAGGAAGGCCGTTTCCGCCAGTGTCAGTTCATCCATAGACTTGTTAAAATACATCAATGCCGCCGAGGCTACGCCATAAGAACGAAAGCCCAGATAGATTTGGTTTAAATAAAGCTCTAAAATATGATCTTTGTCGAATGTTTGTTCAATCCGCCGCGCCAACAATGCTTCCTTGATTTTGCGTTTGAAGGACATTTCATTAGTCAACAAAAAGTTTTTAGCCACCTGTTGCGTAATGGTGGAAGCGCCGACTAAACGTCGATTGGTGCCGATATTCCTGATGTTGATGACAATGGCACGGGCAATTCCCATAAAGTCAATTCCGCTATGCTTGTAAAAATTTTTATCCTCTGCGGAAATAAAAGCCTGAATAACCCGTTTGGGAATAGCCGTAATCGGAACAAAGATTCTTTTTTCTTCGGCATATTCCGCCAACAGTTGACCGTCGCTGGCATAAAGACGGCTGGTAATCAAAGGCTCGTATTTTTCCAGCTGCCGGTAATCCGGCAGATCCTGGCTGAAATGAACAGCCACAAACAGCCCAATTCCCAACAGAATAAAGCTAAAGAAAAAAAACAGGCTGACAAGCGTCGCCAAAAGCCGCATAAAAAAATGTTTTTTCATGAACTTCAAAATATCAAAAAGCCGGCATTTTGGCAAGTATTATTTGTCAGTTTCCACAAGATAAGAACGAATGCCCAAGGCTTGCGCTCCTTTGATGTCATTTTCGGGATTGTCGCCGACCATAATGGCTTCTTTGGCAGAGATGCCCAATTTTTCCAACCCGCGTTGGAAGAGTGACGGGTGCGGTTTGTCAACGCCCAGTTCATCATTTGTCACAATAAAATCAACGTATTTGTCCAACTTCATCCGCAGCAGTTTGTTCGTTTGCACTGTCCCGAATAAATCCGTGACAAGACAGACAGGAATCTTTTGTCGTCGGCATTCCTTTAGAAACAATAACGCCTGCGGATCAGCTTTGGCTTTTTTGTAAAGGTTTTTAAAGTAAATTTCCTCCAGCTTGCACGCTAAAAGATAGGGCTTGGGGATGGCGTTTTTTTCTAAAACGGATTGAAATAAAATAAAACGCGAATGGGCTGAAGGAACAGATCCCAACGACCCAAACAACCGTTTCCAGCCCGCCTCATATTCTTTTTCAAAGGCAGCATAGCTCATCGGTCGTTTTTTGCATAAAAAAGCATGAACTTTCCGTAAAGCGTAAGCATTAGCCGATGAAAAACAATACAACGTGTTATCCAGGTCGATCAGAACGCCCTTGACATGGGTCAAATCAATTTGCGGAAAGTGAATACAAGCCATCTTTTTACTCTGTGTTGATTGTTAACTGACACAGCATAACAAATTGTTCGCAAAAGACAAGAGTATTTTAATCGTCGATTGACAGACGAATAAAGGCAAAACCTAATTGACGAAAATCTTCGTTTAATCCGATTTCCTTCGGAACAACAGGGTGGTCAATAATGAATTTTAATACGGTTTTGCCATCCGGACCGAACTTTTCTTTGGGAATGTGTAGGCGCAAAACCGGCATAGGCTGATTTAATTGAAACAACCATTTGGTCAAGGGTTTGTCTTGGACGTAAACGGTTATTTGTTGAGAAGGCATTTTTTCATGCAATAAAGCAAAGCCTTCTATGTTTAAGATTAGATCTTTTACTTTGTCGTGAGTATCGAACGTCATTGTGACTTCTTTACCGTCGCTCCATCGGCCCCAGTTTTCAGGGAAACTTAATCCGGTCAGTTTTAATCGCTGTTCTGTTTTCTGATCTTGGAATAAGAAAATATTTTCTTGTTTAAGTGCATTTAATAACGTTTCCAATTTTTGATAAAACTGGTCATTTTTTTGAATTAAGGCAATATCCGTGTAAATCAAGACAACGCGTTTGCTTTGCAAGATAGCTTCAATATTTTCAGGCGTTAAAGGCGGGTTCTCATAATAAGGTAAAAGAGAGGTACTGCTGATTTGGGATTCAATCAAAACATATCGATACTCATGCAAAAACGAGTTGCCAATCAACGTTGTTGTACCGTTCAATTTATGAGACGCTTTTAAAACAGGCTTGATATAGATTTCACGGCTTTCAAAGCGGTCATATAGATTTAAAAGTTGTGCCAGGTCTTCATCTACGAAATAAGGTTTTTTAGATTGTTCGAGTTGTGTTAGTTCGACTGTCGGCCATTTGAATAACTCGGCTGTTTCTTGCAATGTTCGACCGGCGGCATATAAATTCCAATGTGTGCCTGTTTTAGGAAAGACAGGCATTTTTTCATTATTTTTGATGTGATGCATTAACTTTTGAGCATTGTATACAGGAATACCTGTCGCAGCGATTGTTTTTGTCAAAAGCTTATCATACCTGCAAGTGTCGTTCAGAAAAAAACGATACCGATTCGGAAGCTTTTCCGAATAAGTGACGGCTTTGTTGGGGGCTAAAATAAAGTAAAGTTCTATCCCTTTTTGATTGAAACGTTGTTTCAACTCTGCCAGTTTTTCCAGTTCTGTTGGAACGGGCAGGCAAGGGGATCGGAGGGCATCAAAGTACATTTTTTCGAACAAATAATCATCTTTGCCTTCAATGATTAAACCGTTATAGCCCGAATGAATCTGGTTGAAATTAAACCAGTCATATAATTGATTTTTAGCTTTTAAAGCCGCTTTTCGAAACAGAAAATGACTTGACCAGTAATTTTCGAACTGATTTTGGAAAATTTTGTTCGAAAAAGAAGATGTCTGCAGACTGGGCAATTCCGTGATTATTTCGACACCATGGATTTTTGTCGTTTCTTGTAAACCGCAAAAGTAGCCTATTGGAAGACTTAAAAGACAGATGACAATAATTATAAAAAAAAGGTGATGTTTTCGTGTCATGATCAGAACCTAAAGTAAATAAAAGGGGAAAAAGTGCTTGTAATTGCAAATACATAAGTTATGAAAAACAGAAACAGCATAATCACGCAGTCTGCTTTAGAATAACGCAATGCGGCATATTTTTTGGGAACCAGCGGGTAGGAAAAAAGAAGACCGGCCAAAAAGACCCAAAGAAAGCTGTAAGAAAGAAAATCAGTGGCAGGATAAAATTGCGCTAACGATACATGAGGATTACCGATTAACATGATTTTCAGAAGCTTTTTGGCTTGCGATAATGTTTCTGATCGAAAAATGACCCAACCGATCAACACGAATATCCAAACATACAGGTTTGCAAATACATAAGGCAATCGGTTGATTAGCTTTTTTAAACCTGCTTTTTCCAAGCTTAAAAAGAAACCATGATAGAGTCCCCATACAATGAAGTTCCATGTTGCTCCATGCCACAGACCGCACAGTCCAAAGACAATAAATCCGTTCAAATAGGTTCTGAATTGCGAACATCGATTGCCGCCCAGCGGAATATATAAATAATCTCTGAACCATGTGGAAAGACTAATGTGCCATTTGCGCCAGAAGTCTTGAACAGAATGAGCGCTGTATGGATAATTAAAGTTTTCCAAAAATTTAAAATTGAAAATACGTCCGATGCCGATCGCCATGTCGGAATATCCTGAAAAATCATAAAAAATCTGTAGAGCATAGGCTACTGTTCCAATCCACACAATGCAGCAGGGCAGGTTTTCCGGAGCTGTATTGAAAACGGTATCCGCGATGACGGCCATTTGATCTGCGATTAAAACTTTTTTGGCCAAACCGACAACAAAACGCCTCAGCCCGATAAAAATGTTGTTCATCCGCGTGTGTCGATTTTCCATGTCCTTCATGACGGTTTCATAACGAACAATAGGACCTGCAACAAGCTGAGGGAATAACGAGACATATGTCGCTAAAGATATCAAATTTTTTTGAGCCGGAACTTGTCCTCGATAAACATCAATTAAATAAGAAATAATCTGAAAGGTATAAAAAGAAATGCCAATCGGTAAAGCAATAAACGGAATTTGAACGGGAGCTAATTCCCAAAAATCAAAGAGCCGATTCAAATTTTCCAGCAGAAACATCCAATATTTATAATAAATTAAAATAAGAAGATGAATAATTACTCCTAAAGCTAAGATCAATCGAGCCCATTTTGAATATTTTTGAATCGCCTGTGCTGCAAAATAGCATAAAATGATCGAGAAAATCATCACAAATAAAGCGGCAGGTTCTCCCCAGGCATAAAAAAACAGACTAGCCGTCAACAAAACAAGATTGCGCCATTTTTCCTGAGCCAGGAAATACATTCCTAACACAAAAGGTAAAAATAATGTTAGAAATAAAGCAGATGAAAAGACCATTTTTTCCTCATAAACCTCCGTTTATGAAGACAATAATGATCAACAGAGAAAAAGTTTTTTATCGTTTTTATTTAATACTTGCATAATTATGTATTGCTTTTATGATACATAAAAACGTATATCAAATAAACGGAGGTTTATGAAAAAACGGCTCAATCTGAGAAATAATGGAGGATTGAGAATGATTTACGGCTACATCAGAATCAGTACGGAACATCAACAACTGGCAAATCAGCAATATGAAATCAAAACGTTTGCACAACAAAATCAGTTGCATATTGATAAGTGGATAAAAGAGGTTGTTTCTACACGTAAACCATTGACCGAACGTGCTTTGGGGCATTTGTTGAAAAAGCTGAAAAAAAATGATATTTTAATTGCGACGGAGTTGTCCCGTTTGGGACGAAATTTAATGGAAGTCATGGGGATTCTTCAACATTGTCTTGAAAAAGAGTGTCAAATTTGGACTTTAAAAGAAAACTATCGATTGGGTTCGGATATTCAGTCAAAAGTCTTGGCTTTTGCTTTTTCTTTAGCCAGTGAAATTGAACGACAGCTGATTTCCGAACGCACGCGTCATTCGCTGCAGCGCTTGCGAAATGAAGGAAAACATTTGGGAAGACCTTATGGCTTCGGTTATCAAAAGCTGGAGAAAAAACATCATCAAATCAAAGCACTTTTAGAGGAGCATGTATCTAAGGCTCAAATTGCGCGCATGATGGAATGCAGTTGGAACACTTTAAATCGCTATATAAAAAAGAAAAATTTATAAGAAGCACTCTCTTCTTCATAAATATATTTTTCGTTTGAAATTTCTGTAAAACGCGGTTATATCTATGAACAGCAAAAATATAAAAAGCGAGGAAACATGAAATTTGAATTTAAAAATTGTGACGGTGTTTTACAAGGCACATTGATTGCGCCTGTTTTGGAAGGAATGGGCGTTCCCCCGCGCTTGGTCCGGGAAGACAAAGAAGAAACGTTGGCAAGGGCTATGACGGCTCAGAATTTTACCGGAAAAAAAGGCGAGTTTTGTACGGTTCTGATGCCGACAGGCTTGTGTGTGACTTTGGCCGGAGTCGGTAAACCTGAAGGGGCGGTTGAAACATGGCTTCAAACGGTTGGTGGCACTTTGGCGACCGTTTTAAAATCCGTGCGTCACAAAGAAGTGATGATTTGCACCAGCGGGTTGTCGGATGTGAAAGTCAAGACAGCTACGGCGGCGGCTTATTTGACGTTCGGACTTGGGCTTGGCGCTTATTCTTTTGACGTTTATAAAACAAAGAAAAAGGAAACGCCCGAAGTGGAGCTGGTTCGCATTTTATCTTCGGATCCCGAATCGGACGAGACCGCTTTTGAAAGCCTGTTTGCGGTTTTAAACGGCGTGTATGAAGCCAGAGATTTGTCCTCTGAACCGGCTAACATGTTGCCGCCGGCAGAATTTGTCGAAGCTGTTAAAGCGCTGAAAATGAAAAATGTCACATTGAAAGTTTTGGATAAAAAACAAATGCAAAAGCTTGGGATGAACTTGCTTTTGACGGTGGCGCAAGGAGCAGCCGAGGCGCCTTATCTGCTGATTATGGAATACATGAAAGGCAAAAAAGAGGATGCTCCGGTCGTTTTGGTCGGTAAGGGGGTTTGTTTTGACAGCGGTGGCATGAATTTAAAGCCATCCGCAAGTTTGACGCATATGAAATATGATATGTCGGGCGGTGCGGCCGTCGTCGGAACATTGCATGCCGTTTCCGAGCTGGGGTTGAAACAAAATGTGGTTGGCCTTGTGCCTTTGGTGGAAAATATGTTGTCTGATCGGGCCGCTCATACCGATGATGTCATCCAATCCATGAACGGTAAAACGGTTGAAATTGCCAACACGGATGCCGAGGGACGGTTGATTTTGGCGGATGCCATGTGGTACGGACAAGAAACGTATCATCCTCAGACTTTGATCGACATCGCAACATTGACGGGTGTCATGAAATATGTGTTCGGTAGTCAGTATGCGGGATTGTTTACAAATGATAAAGGGTTGGGCAGCGCCCTGAAAAAAGCATCGGATGAAACCGTGATGGATCAGATTTGGGAGTTGCCGTTGCATCCGGATTATGAAAAGATGCTGTCTTCCGATATCGCGGACTTGTCCAATATCGGCAAAGGCGGCGAAGCCGGTTCCGCAACGGCAGCCATGTTTTTGAAAAACTTTGTGGCGGACGGGGTTAAATGGGCTCATTTGGATATCGCGAGCGTCGGCTGGCTGTCGGCGGATAAACCGTGTGCGCCGAAAGGGGCAACCGGGTTCGGTGTTCAACTGCTGACGCAATATTTTATCAACAGAGAAAACGCATGAAAGCCGTTGTGCAACGTGTTTTGTCGTCTTCTGTTTCAGTCAAAGGGCAGCAAGTCGGCGCGATCGGAAAAGGGTTAACGGTGTTGTTGGGCGTCGGGCATGACGATGATGCGGTCGATGTGGAATGGATGGCTCAAAAACTCGTGAATTTGCGTATTTTTGAAGATGAAAATGCCAAAATGAACCGATCTCTTTTGGATGAAAAAGGCAGTATGTTGATTATTTCTCAATTCACTTTGTTCGGGGATTGTGAAAAGGGACGACGTCCGTCATTTACGGGGGCCGGGGAACCGGGAAAGGCCAAAGCTTTGTATGAAGCTTTCATTCAGGCCGTAGAAGCTTTGGGTGTGCCGACGGCCAGCGGTATTTTTCAAGCCGACATGCAGGTGTCAATTTTAAATGACGGTCCGGTCACATTGATTGTGGAAACACCGCCGCGGCAAAAAAAACTTGCAAAAGGGACCATGTCTCATTTAAACTTGCCGCCCAAGGAGCAGGAAAAATTCGATGAGGAAGCGGCGCTCGTGCGTCGGAATTTGCAACTGCGCAAACAACAAAAAGGATAAAGATATGGATAAAATCAGAATCGTCGGGGGGACGCCTCTTAAAGGGCATGTTCGAATTAAAGGCGCTAAAAATGCCGTGCTGCCATTGATGGCTTGTGCGCTTTTGACAGAGGATGAGGTTGTTTTGCGCGATGTGCCGAACTTGACCGACATTCGGACAATGACCGACGTTTTGGTACACTTGGGAGCCGAAGTTTCTTTTGAGGGCAATGTGTTGCGTATTAAGGCTGCAAATATTCACAATTTTGAGGCTCCTTACGAGTTGGTTTCCCGCATGCGGGCTTCGTTTTGGGTGCTGGGTCCTTTGCTGGGGCGTTTCGGTCAGGCGCGGATTTCCTTGCCGGGCGGTTGTGCCATCGGTACCAGACCGGTAGATCGGCATTTGTATGCAATGGAGCAGTTGGGTGCCGATGTGCAGATTCAAAATGGCTATGTTGTTGCAAAATCAGACGGGCCCTTAAAGGGCAATAAGGTAATTTTTCAGCTGCAGACCATGGGTGGAACCATGAATACCATTATGGCAGCCGTTTTGGCTAAAGGTCGGACGGAAATTATCAATGCGTCCGCCGAACCGGAAGTGACGGATTTGGCGCGTTGTTTAATTGAAATGGGGGCTCAGATTCAGGGAGCCGGCACGCGGCGATTGGTTATCGACGGCGTTAAAAGTCTGCACGGCACGAATCATACCGTAATTGCTGATCGGATTGAAGCAGCGACGTATGCTGTGGCGGCCGGTATTACGGGCGGTGAGATTTATATGGAAAATGCTTTTTTGCATTTGATGGAAGATGTTGTCTTTACGTTGACTTATATGGGGTTGGACGTGATTGAAAAAAACAACGGGTTGATTGTAAAAGGAGCGGATTGTGAGCTGAGGGCAACCGATATCGCAACGGAAGAATACCCGGGTTTTCCGACAGATGTTCAAGCTCAGGTAATGGCTTTGATGTGTCTTGCAAAAGGGACATCAACGGTGACGGAAAATATTTTTGAAAATCGTTTTATGCATGTCCAGGAATTGGTGCGCATGGGGGCGGATATTCGGCTTCAGGGCAGTCGAACGGCAATTGTCCGCGGTGTGCCGAAATTGTCCGGAGCTCAGGTTATGGCTTCTGATTTGCGTGCTTCTGCAGCGTTGGTTTTGGCCGGATTGGCTGCCGAAGGGGAAACGATTGTAAACCGTGTTTATCATCTTGACCGCGGTTATGACCAGCTGGAGCAGAAAATGCGGGTGCTGGGTGCAAACATCGAGCGCATCAAAGGATTGCCGGAAGAATAATTAAAGAACGTGTTGTTTTTGGGCAAGAATCTGACGCGCCACATGCTTATCACAGGAACCTTTTGTTTCTGTATAGCAAGACAAGCCGTCACCGTTGAAGAAAACGAATAAAGCACAATCCGGCGCTTTATAAGCAAATGTTTGATGCGGCTTTTCCGTACGGATAAGAGCCGGTTCCCCCAAGATGGCAATGATTTCTTCGGGCGTTTTGCCTTGCAGCGTTGACAATCCGGTCGGTTTAGCCAGTGTCAGAATCGTGTTTGTCTGCTTGTCGCCGACTTGTGTACAAGCGGTCAGAAAAGCAATTATCAAAAAAGCAAAGTATTTTTTCATGCAAAACAGCATACGCTTTTTTAAAAGAATTGTCAAGTTGAAAGAAAAAAGGCCCGCCGTTTGTTCAAAGCGGGCCATTGTTTCAGTTTACAAACCGTTTTCCAAAAAACTGTTGATTTTCGCCGCAAACCCTGCCGGATCGCGCAGCGGTTCGCCTTCTATTGCACGGGCTTGATCGTACAACACCCATATGGCGTCAGTCACTTTGCTTTCTTCCTTCTTTTCAAACACCGCGGTGGCCAGCTTTTTAATGACCGGATGACGCGGGTTCAATTCCAGCGTGCGGTTGCTGGCAAAAGCTTGCGTTTGACCGTGTTGTTTCATCAGTCGTTCCAGATGGATGCTCATTTGTCCTTCGCCGGCGACCAGCGCAACCGGAGATTTGTTCAATCGGTTCGTGAATTTGACATCGCTGATTTCTTTGCTCAGCACGTCTTTAAACTTGGCAATCAACAACGTTTGCAGATTTTCCTCCAAAGAGTCGCCGGTGATTTCTTCAATGGCTTTGACTTTATCAATATCCGTGTCCGGATGGGTAATCGGTCGAATCTTTTTGCCGTCGTATTCTGTAAACATTTGGGGCCAGAATTCATCAATCGGATCTGTTAAAAGCAGCACTTCAATGCCCCGCGCCGTAAAACCTTCCAGTTGCGGATTATTTTTTAGGGTTGTTAAGTCATCCCCCGTCAAATAATAAATATTTTTTTGTTCTTTCGGCATGCGGGCCACATAATCGGCAAACGAAGTCAATGTCTCATCTTTTGTGCTTGAAAATAAACATAAATCAGCGATTTTCTTGGCATTTTCCTGATCTTCATACAGTCCTTCTTTGAACACGACACCGAATTCGTGCCAGAAATGTTCATAGCCTTCCGAATCGGTTGTTTTTTTCTTCAACTCATCCAACAGGCGGTGAACGATGCCTTTTTTAATTTTAGCTAAAACCGGCGTGTGTTGGAGCATTTCGCGGCTGACATTCAACGGCAACTCAGACGTGTCAATCACACCGCGGACAAAACGAAAATAATGCGGCAGCAGATCCGTTATCTCATCGGAAATAAAAACACGATTGACGTACAGATTCAATGCATGCTTTTTATCCGGTTGAAACAGATCAAAAGGTGCCTTTTGGGGAATAAACAACAACGCGCGATATTCAATAACACCTTCCGCCGCGTAATGCAGCGTCAGCCAAGGTTCATCAAATTGATGCGTCAAATGACGGTAAAAATCACGATATTGTTCTTCGGTAATTTCCGATTTCGGTCGTGTCCATAGAGCAGAGGCTGAATTGATGGTTTCATTTTTACCATCCGCTTCCAACAGGATCGGAATGGAGATATGGTCTGAATATTGACGAACAACATAGCGCAGGCGCATCGGATCCGTATATTCCATAAAGTCTTTTTTCAAATGCAAAACAATCCGTGTGCCGACAGCGGCTTTGGTATCTTCTTCGATGGTGAATTCGCCTTTTCCGGTGCTGATCCATTGCCAACCGCTTTTTTCTCCGGCTTTGCGGGTAATGACCTGAACCTTATCGGCGACCATGAACGCTGAATAAAAACCGACACCGAATTGTCCGATTAAAGCTAAATCTTTCTTGGCATCTCCCGTTAAATGTTTGGCAAATTCGGCCGAACCGGATTTGGCTATGGTACCGAGATCTTCAATCAAGTCCTCTTTATTCATGCCGATTCCGTTATCGGTGACAGTCAGTGTTTTATCAGCCTTATTCGGTATCAATTTAATTTCGAACGCGCCGTGATCTTTCATCAAATCTGGGTGTGTCAAAGCAGCATAGCGCAGTTTGTCGCAGGCATCCGAAGCATTTGAAATCAATTCGCGCAAAAAAATCTCGCTGTGAGAATACAAAGCATTGACGACAATGTCTAATACTTGGCTGACTTCAGCTTGGAAAGCATGTTTTTCTTGTGTCATATTTATGTCCTTTCTTGTCTTTTGTTTATCTTTATATGGAGGCAAACACATAAAAATGCAAGTCTTTAAAAAAGATGCTTGTGTTTTTTTTCAAAATGAGCTATGTAAGAAACGTTTTAAAAATCGAATAAGGAGATTTAAGATGCCTTCAGTAGTAAGTGATGCTTGCCAATTGTGCAAAAGCTGTGTTGAAGTTTGCCCCGTGGATGCTTTCCACGAAGGCGATACCATGGTCGTTGTTGACCCGGATACCTGCATTGAGTGCGGTATCTGCATTTCCGAATGCCCGCACGGCGCAATCAGCCCGTCGGACGAAGCGGATGAAAAATGGGTTCAATTCAACGCTGAAAAAGCCAAAGAATGGCCGCAAGCCGAAAAATAGTTTTAAATGAAAAAACCGATCCTTTCGGGGGTCGGTTTTTTTTATCTTTGCTTTTTTGAAAAAAGTGTGCTATATAAAAAGAAACGAATGAAAAAAGAGAAGGAAATAAATGTCAAAAGAATATCGTTTTAACCCAGGTGATTTTGTTGTTTATCCGACTCACGGTGTTGGAAAAGTCGTTGATATCACACAATCGGAAGTCGGCGGACAAAAATTGGAATTGATTGCCGTTAACTTTGACAAAGATCGGATGACAATGCGTATCCCCATGACAAATATGAGCAAAACGGGACTACGCCCTTTATCCAGTAAAGATATGATGCAGACGGCACTTGAAAGTCTGAAGGGCAAACCGAAAATCAAAAAAACAATGTGGAGCCGCAGAAGTCAGGAATATGATGCTAAAATCAATTCGGGCGATCCCTGTTTGATTGCCGAAGTCGTGCGCGATTTACATAAACCGGCCGACAAAGGGGAACAGTCATATTCAGAACGTCAGGTATTCGAACAGGCTTTCGGACGTTTGGCACATGAATATGCCGCTTGTGAATCGATTGATGTGGATGAAGCTTCTAAACGTTTAAAGTCTATTTTGGACGGAGAATAAAAGACTGAAATCCTTTAAAAGCTCCTCTGTCGAGGAGCTTTTTTTGTCTTTTTAACACAACTCTCTTTCTTTTTGTTTTATTTTTTCTTATACTGATTTTTATGATAGACCAAAAAGGCATATTCGCGCAGATCGGAGATAAAAAGCGCATTTGGGTGATCGGTTTTCCCGGCGGTGATGCGGTTCGGCTTCGGTTTTTGCATAAAAAAATCTCGACGGATTTTTCTGTCGGGGATGCGGTTGTTTATTTGGGTAATCTGATGGGCAGCGGGCCAGATTCGGTAAAAACCGTGGATGAAGCTTTACTGTTCCGCCGGGCATTGATTTCTATTCCCGGCGTTTCCCAATATGATGTCATCTTTTTGCGCGGGCAACAGGAAGAAATGTGGAGTAAACTGATGCAAATTCAGTTTTCACAGGAACCGTTGGAGGTTTATAAGTGGATGCTGACACGAGGGCTCAGACAGATTTTGCAATCTTATGAGGTGGACCCGGATGAAGGGCTTCGAATTATTCCCCAGGGTGTTGTTGCCATCTCTCGCTGGGTTTCGGCACTTCGTGCGGCTCAGGCGGCACATGATGGTCATATTGATTATATGGGGGCGCTGAAACATGCGGCTTACACAGCGGATGAATCGGTTTTGTTCGTTCATCGAGGTCTGCGTCACGAAGTGTCTTTAAATCTGCAGGGAGACGCTTTTTGGTGGGGAGGGTCTTTGCCGTTTGTTCGGCCTTATCCGTATCAGCAATTTAAACGTGTTATTCGGGGTTTCCCCTCTGCCAGTCAAACCGGCGTGATTAACGAACCGTATTACACCACAATTGCCAGCGGCGGAGGATACGACGGCCCCGTTTTTGCGATTTTGTTAGATGAAACACATGCCGTTTCGACCGTTTTAGATGCTTAACCGTTTTCTTTTTCCGGCGGCGTCATTAACAAGGTTGTAATTCGGTTGCCTTTTTTATCAAGCACTTTAAAAGTAAATCCGTAAAAAGAATAAGAAGCCCCTTTTTTAGGTATTCGTTCGCTTTCAAATAAAAGCAAACCGGCGATTGTAGAAGCTTCATCATCCGGCAGATCCCATCCGAAATGCCGGTTTAAATCACGAATGGAGGCTGCACCGTCGACAATGATTGTGCCATCGGCCTGAACAATGGCGTTTAAACAGGATTCGGCCGGATGATCTGTTTCATCGATAATATCGCCCACAATTTCTTCCAAAATGTCTTCTAAGGTGACAATTCCTTGAATTTCTCCGTACTCATCGACGACGATGGCAAAATGTTCGCGTCGCCGGCGATAGGCTTGAAGCTGTGTCAATAACGTCGTTGTTTCCGGAATGAACCAAGGCGGTGTGGCAACACTCATTACGTCAAAATCGGTCACGTTCCCTTTGTTAGCTTGCAACGCGCGCAACAACAGTTTGGTATTCAGTACTCCCACAATATTATTTTTGGTGTCTTTCCACAACGGCACGCGGGTATAAGGGCAGTTTAATACCTTTGATATCAAGCTTTTAACATCCATATTGGCATCAAAAGAAACAATTTTGCTGCGGTATGTCATGACTTCATGAACTTCCACTTCGCTGAGATCCAAAACACTTTTCATCATGTTTTTTTCCGAACGAATGGATTCGCTGGTTTGCATGTTAAGGACGCCTCTTAGTTCTGTTTTGGCTGTTTCTCCCAGTTTTTCGTGCTTCAAAAGGCCCAGCATGGCCATAATGTTTTTCACAACCGTATTGACAAAGGTGACAATCGGTGCCATCAGAAACGTCAACAACTGAACAATCGGTGCGACGAACAGAGCGATGGTATTCGGATTGCGAATAGCGTAAGTTTTGGGCATAATCTCGCAAAAAATCAAAATAACGAAACTGACGACGAAAGTGGAGGTAAAAACACCCCAGCGTTGTCCGAGTAAAGTAATGCAAATGCTGGTCGTGATAGCGGTGGCGGCAATGTTGACAACATTATTGCCAAATAAAATCATGCCCAAAAAACGATCAGAGCGGGTTTTGATACTTGTGACGATTTTGGCTCGACGATTGCCTTTTTTTTCCATTTCGTTCATCAACGGCAGAGAGGCTGCCGTAAAGGCCGTTTCCGTTCCCGAAAAGAAAAAAGACAAAAATAAACAAAAGCATAAAACAATAACGGAGCCGATCATTTTAAATCCTTTATGGCGATAATACGGTTTTCTTTCAGCAAGTTCAACAAACGTCCGATGGTTTTGTGAATGGATTCCTGATGAGTGTCAAGTGTTAAATCCGCTTTGGCATACAGCGGATAACAGTCGTGGACCAGGCGTTCAATGGCTTTTTTATTGTCTTTTGCCGGGACGAGCGGACGATGTTTGCGTCCTTCCGTTCGATGGCTGAGCAAGTCCACATCGGCCCGAATCCATATAGAAACGGCATATTTTTTGGCAATCGCCTGTGTTTTTTCGGATAAAAAAGCGCCGCCGCCCGAAGACAAAACACAGGGCGCTCCTTTTAACAATCGCTCCATGATGCGTTCTTCCCCTAAACGAAACTCTTTTTCACCATAGGTTGCAAACAAATCCGAAATGCTGCATCCCGACGCCCGTTCGATTTCCTTGTCGCTGTCGACAAAAGGCAGACTCAAGCGTTTGGATAAGATTTTACCCAAGCTTGTTTTGCCGCATCCCATCATGCCGACCAACAAAATAATTTTATTTTCCAACAGTTCGATACTCATGTTCTTTATTGACAGTTTCTGTTCCTTCATATAATCTTTTCCGATAGAATAACAAGTCTTTTATCGTCTGTCTAGTGAAAGCAGGAAAAATGAGAAAAGAAAACAAACATTACGGGATGAAGTTAATTTTGCTGGCTGTCGTCGGGTTCGGCGTTTGGGTGTTTTTTTGGGATAAGCCGGCCCCGAATACGCCTGTTGAAAAGATCTTAAGCAATGATGTCCTGCAAAATTAAAACGTGGGTCATCGGGTTTGCTTTATTGGCTTTTCCTGCTTGGGCCGGGACGGTTCAGCCAATTGTTGAAGAACTTCCGACTGCATATCTGAATACTTTGGGGCTTGCCAAGAAATTACCGTTTACTTCATGGGGGGATTTGACGCTTCGGCAAGAAAAAGAATTGATTGATGCCGTCACAAATCAGGCAGATACGCCGGTTCTGCGATACATGGTTCGAACGGTTTTGACGGAGCGGACAGCTTTGTCCGACGCCGAAAAAGAAACAGAAGAACGGTTCGTTGCACGTCTGGAGGGGCTTTTACGGCTTGGCTATCCGTCCGATGTGCTGGCAATGATTGATTTGGTGCCGGCGGCTTTACAGACGGAAAAAATGGATGAAATCCGGGTAGAGGCGTTGCTTTCTTTAAGAAAATGGCAGCAAGCTTGTTCGTTTATTCACCCGCGGATAAATCATTCAGGCCTTTATTGGCAAAAAGCAAATATGATGTGTCTGGCGCTGAAAGGTGAACAAGATAAAGCATTGCTGGCTTTTTCCTTATGGCAGGAAGAACAAACCCGTCCTTTGCTTTTTACGGATTTAATGGATGCTTTTTTGAACGGATCGCCGTTAAGCCGGCTTGATTTGTCAACAGCGGATCAGACAGAGCTTTTTCTGATGCGGCGTTTGGGTATTTTGTTTCCGGAAAGGAAACCGGATTTAACTCAGATCGTTCCGTTTCAAAATGCCGTTCATGTTGAGCGGCTTTTGCAAAACTGGCAAACAGCCGGCATTTCAGAGAATGAACGGCTTTATCGGCTGCATGTTTTATTTTTGTATGCACAGCTGTTTCGGCCGGATCTTCGTTTTTTGCAAACGCAGTCGGCGGCGGATCACCCGCGTTTTCAGGGTCAAACGTCGCTTTTGTCCTTTTGGCTGCGGGATAAGCCTCAGTCTGATATAACCGGAGCGGATTTACTACGGGCTTTGTTGATGCTGAGTGAGGGGGATGTCAATCTTGGCAATGCTTTTTTAATTTTGAATAAAGGCGGATTGGATGTAGAGGCCTGGGTGTTGGAGCTGATACATTGATGAACCGTCAGATTGAAAACTTTTTGGAAGTGATTGTGGCAGAGCGGGGCGCATCGCCGCGAACCGTTCACGCGTATCAAAGCGATTTGGAGGATTTCGAAGCTTTTTTAAAACCACGCCGCGTCGCTTTGGAAAAAGCCGACGGAGAAGATGTCGCAGATTACATGCATTTGGTGCTTAAAAACGGATTGTCTGCCAAAACTCAGGCGCGTCGGTTATCGGCCCTTCGGGAGTTTTATCGTTTTTTATATTCGGAAAGTCTGCGGGATGATTTACCTACGGATTGCGTGGACAGCCCAAAGACCGGTAAATCGCTGCCGAAATATTTAAGCGAGGAAGAAGTGCTTTCTTTGCTTCGGGCAGCAGAACAAAAAGACATGCGTATGAAAACCATGCTGGAAATGTTATATGCTTCCGGCATGCGAGTCAGTGAGCTTGTGTCATTGCCGCTTGCAGCTGTTTTACATGACAATACAATGATTGAAATCATCGGAAAAGGCAGTAAGCCGCGTTTGGTGCCGATGGATGATCCGGCCCGTCGAGCAATTGAACAATGGTTGATTGAGCGTGAAAAATACTTAAAAAGGGGGCGTTCATCCAAATGGCTTTTTCCGTCCAAAGCCAAACAAGGGTATATGACACGGGACGCTTTTTTTAAATCTTTGAAAAAATTGGCATTGGCAGCCGGCATTGATCCGAGTCGGGTATCGCCGCATGTGATTCGGCATTCTTTCGCGTCTCATTTGATTGCACATGATGCTGATTTAAGAAGTGTTCAAAAAATGCTGGGACATGCTGATATTGCAACGACGGAAATCTATACGCATGTGCTGGAAGACAGACTGAAAAAAATCGTTGAAACAAAACATCCCTTGTCAGGTGTGCGTAAAATCTGATATAAGAGAGCCTATGAAAACACTGAACAAGTACATTTTGAAACAACTGCTCGTCGGCTTTTTGCTGATTGCGCTCGGCATGACCGGGATTATTTGGCTGTCGCAAAGTTTGCGCATGATCGATTGGATCGTCAACAAAGGCGTTTCCGTGAATTTGTTTGTTCAGTTGACGTTGTTGGTTTTGCCTAATTTTATTGCCATTATTACGCCGCTTGCTTTTTTTATCGTGCTTTTATTCGTGTATCAGCGCCTGTTGGCGGACAGAGAACTCGTGGTGATGAAGGCTGTCGGCATGTCCCCGTGGCAGCTGGCCAAACCCGGGCTTTACATGAGCTTGATTCTGGTCGCTCTGGGGTATTGTCTGACGCTTTGGCTGGTTCCTTATTCTGTCACGCATTTCAAAGAGCTTCGGTTTAAAATTCGCAATGATTTGGCGCATGTCGTTATTCAGGAAGGCGAGTTTAATGACCTGCCCAATAATGTGACAATTTATGTGCGTTCTTTTAAACCGACGGGAGAGCTGGCCGGTATTTTGATTCATGATGGTCGCGATCCCGAAAAACGGATTGTGATGGTGGCTCAAAACGGGTTGTATGTCATGGGTGAAGAGCCGCGGATTGTGATGCATCAGGGGCGACGACAGGAATATAATCGTCGAACGGGCATTTTTTCATCTCTCAGTTTTGATCACAACACCATGGTGCTTGAAGAAAATCGGCAAAGCAAAGAACGTTCTGCCGGTGAGGAAGAATTGCCGCTTTTACGGCTTTTAACGGTTCGTTCGACGGATCCGGGCATCACGCCGGGGCGGTTTCGGGAATATAAAGTAGAAGCCTTTAAACGATTGACGCAGCCGCTTTATTCGTTGGTTTACCTGATGATGGGCTTGTTGCCGCTGCTGTTGGGTTATTATAATCGCCGCGGTCAGAACGGTCGGATTTATATGGCCATCTTTGCGGTTATTTTGATACAATCCTTGGCTCTCGGATTTGAAAATCTGTCCGAAAAGAATTTGCTTTTTTTGATTTTAATGGCATTGAATATTTTGCTGCCTTTGACTGTCGGTCTTTTTATTTTAAGGCGCGGTTATTTTATCAAAGAGCGTCCATCGGTTCGACAGCATCGTCAAAAAGTTTTATTGCTGTTGGTCGCTTGTTTACTGATGTCTGTTCCGGCGCAGGCGGCGGAGCCTCAGTTTATCGCGGATACAACAATTCAAAAAGATGCACCGGCCCCTTTTGAGGCCGATGCTGTTTCTTATAACGAAAAAACAGGTGTTGTGACGGCAACGGGCAATGTGGTGATTGAACAGGCCGGTTCAACGGTGCGCGCCGATAAAATCGAGTACGATCCCAATCTGGATACCGTTCATGCAACAGGCAATGTTGTTTTAACCAGACCTGACGGTGTTCAGCTTTTTTCTGAAGAAGCTGAATTGACGGGTGACATTAAGGAAGGAATGATTAAGGCTGTTCACATGAAGCTGGCAGACGGGTCGACCTTTGAGGCGCGTTCGGTTTTACGAGCCGATAGCGGCAACATTACGGATTTTAAGAGTGTTTTTTTTACACCGTGTACATATTGTGCGCCTGAAAAACCTTTGTGGAGCATTCGAGCCGGGGAAGTTATCCATAATTATCGCGAACAGGAGTTTATCTACAAGCATGCTTATTTGAACTTAAAAGGTGTTCCGGTTTTTTATTGGCCTTATTTGGAGTATCCGGATTTTCAAGTCAAACGCAAAACCGGCTTTTTAACGCCTGCGTTGGCCAGTTCAACGGAAATGGGATCGGGGTTTGAATTGCCGTTTTTCTGGGCCATTTCAGACAGCCAGGATTTATACATCAATCCGACGATTTCTTTTTCTCATGTGCCATTGGTGCAGGGACGTTATCGCGGTTTATATCAACAAAGTGGTTTGACATTTGATTTTTCCGGGACACAAAATGATGATGACCACAATAATGAGGGACATATTAAAGCTCATTATGAGTATGACATTACGGATCGGTTGCGGTTTCGCGGAACTTATTTCAGGGTCAGCGATGATACTTATTTCAGACGTTATCCAATTGACAATGTCGATGATCAGGCTCCTTGGATACAAAGCGACGCGGCATTGGAACATTTCGGCGAAGAAAGTTATGCCTATGTTCGTATGTATGCTTTTCAAAATCTGCGTGCTGACGTTGATAACGGATCCATGCCGAAAGTGCCTCAAATTAACTATGAATATGTGACAAAACCATTGTGGAACGGGCTTTACAGTATTTCTCAAATAAATGGTGCTGGTGTTTATCGTCATGAAAAACCCGAATCGACCCGTTTGTCGTATTTGCAGGCATTAAAACTGCCGTATATTTCGTCCATTGGTGCGGTTATCAATACCGAAGCCAGCGTGCGTTTCGACGGTTATACGGTTCAAAATGTCGAAGATGAAACAAAAAATACAGGTCGTGTTTATCCGAATGTCGCCGTAGAGGTCCGTTATCCGCTTATGCAGCAGGGGCAAAATTACAGTCAGGTTTTAGAACCGATTGTCATGGGGGTATGGAGCCCGAACAGCAGTATCAATAAAAATATTCCCGACGAAGACAGTTTGGATTATGAATTCGACGATACGAATTTGTTTTCGGCAAACCGATATGCCGGTTATGACCGAGTGGAAACGGGAACACGTTTAAATTACGGCATGCAGTGGACATTGTATGGCCCCGGGAATATGTCTGTTTCAGCTTTTTTCGGGCAATCTTATCGATTCCGCGATGATAACAGCATGATTGAAGGGGCCGGTTTTGAAAATCATTTTTCTTCTTATGTCGGGCATTTGAATATGAATTTAAAGGACTTCGGCATGAATTATCGGTTTCGATTGGATCAGGATAATTTCAGTCAGGAGATGTCGGAAGTCAGTTTCTATGCCGGCAGAGATCCGTTTCGAATTACCGTCGGCTATTTTTACATGCAGGCCAGTCAAGAAAATAAAATCAACAATTTTTTGAAAGATCGTGAGGAAATCTATGGTCAGATCAATTCGCGTCTGACACGATCCTGGTCGGCTTACGGATATTATCGATATGATTTGGCGGCCGACGGCGGTCCGATTGAAGCCGGCGGCGGCTTGCAATTCGAAAATGAATGCATTATTTTACTTTTCTCGGCGGAAAAAGAGTTTACAAAAGATCGCGATTACAAGGGAGACACCTCTTTTTATGCGCGGATGGTCTTAAAAACATTGGGAGCTGTGTGATGAAAAAAATCATTTTTGCTGTTATCGGTTTGCTCATGGGGATCACGGTCCAAGCATGGGCTTTTGAAATCGTGGCAACCGTAAACGACGAAGTTATCTCTGATTATGACGTAGATATGCGGTTGAAAATGATGCAGGTGTTGATGAAAACGCCCGTGACGGAGCAGGCGTCTAGGCAAGTTTTGGACACCTTGATTTTGGAAAAGGTAAAAAAACATGAAGCCGCCGCCAAGGGAATTGCTTTGGAAGACGGCGACATTCAAGACGGCCTGTCATATCTTGAAAAACAAAACGGAATGGAGCCCGGTTCGCTTCAGAAGATTTTAAAAGAAGAAGGCGTTTCCTTTGATACATTGGAGAATCAAATAACTGCTGATTTGTTGTGGTTGAAAGTGCTTCGTTCGGAAAATGAAAAACCGCCGGTCGTGACGGATCGGGAAGTCAATGAGCGAATTGAGGAAATTAAAAAAGAAATGATGAAGCCTGCTTATCTTTTGGCGGAAATCTATCTTCCGTTCGGTGCGGATCAAACCGCTGCCGAAAAACAAGCACAAAGCTTGTTTGAACGGGTTGTCAACGGTGAAGTTTTTCCGGAGTTGGCAGCACAGTTTTCCAAAGGAAAAACGGCTTCGGCCGGCGGTGATTTAGGGTGGGTGCCCGCCGGTTCTTTGGAAAAAGCAGTTGACGATATTTTGCCTCAAATGGAACCGGGGCAGATGTCTAAACCCGTGAAAGGAAAAGAAGGGTATTATCTGATTTTAATGCGTGATAAACAAAAGGCGTTGACGTCGACAGATGTGGAAGCTTGGAGTATCGCTCAATTTTTATTACCGAAAGGTCAAGTGAAACTGGTGGCTGAGCAATTGGCAAAAACGGACGGCAATCCGCAGGCTTTTACTTCTTTGGCCATGAAAGAAGGTTTGAAAGGATCCGGGTTAATGCCGGAAATGCCTGTTCCACGGATGCCTGATCAACTCTATGACTTGCTGAAGGACGCGCCGATGAAAAAAATCGTCGGTCCCATCGATGCCGAAGACTTTGATTTGTTTCTGATGAAATGTGATCGACGAACAGTGTCTGTTCTGCCCAAAGCTGAAATGGTTAAAAAACAGCTTGAAATGGAAAAAATGGAACAAAAATCAGAAGAAATGCTGCAAGAACTTAAGAAAAAAGCAGTGATTGAGAGAAAGTAATGTATGTTTTGAAAGATGTTCTGCAAAAGTATGATCTTCAAGCCAAAAAATCGCTGGGTCAGAACTTTATTCTAGACGGCAATCTGCTGCATAAAATCGCACGGACAGCATTAGTCGGATTGTCTCCTTCCGTTGTCTTGGAAGTGGGGCCCGGCCCGGGCGGATTGACGCAGGCTTTGTTGGAAGAAGGCGTACCGCGGCTGGTTGCTGTTGAGAAGGATCGTCGTTGCGTGGCTGCTTTGGCGGAATTAAAAGCTGACTATCCGCAACAATTACAGGTCTTGAATGAAGATGCTTTGCTGTTCAATGAACAAACACTGGGCCCTGACATATGTGTTGTCGCAAACCTGCCTTATAATGTTTCGACGGTGCTTTTGGTCAAGTGGTTAAAGCAAATCAAGCGGTTCAGCCGGTTGACTTTGATGTTCCAAAAGGAAGTAGCGGAACGGTTGACTGCGCGGGAAAACGATGCCGCTTACGGCAGACTATCCGTGTTGACGGGGTGGTTGGCTGATGTCAGCATCGAAATGATTTTACCGCCGGCCGTGTTTACGCCGTCTCCGAAGGTGACTTCGGCTTTGGTGCGCGTGACACCGAAAGCGGCTCCTTTGGCGGATGTTTCTTTTCAGACAATGGAGCGTGTGACAGCTGCGGCATTCGGTCAACGGCGTAAAATGTTGCGCTCTAGTTTGAAAAGCTTGGGTGAACCGGAGGCTTTGTGCGCGGCAGCCGGTGTTCCCGTCACGGATCGGGCGGAAAATGTACCAGTGGACGGTTTTTGTAAAATGGCCGCTTTTTTGGAGAAAATGGAAAAATGATTTTATTGGCGCCTTTATTTCATATTTTAATGACTTTTTTGGAACTGTATATTTATGTCGTGTGGGCCGAAATTATTTTAAGTTGGGTTATCGCTTTCGGAGCTGTTGATGCACGGCAGCGATGGGTGATGCGTTTGTCTGGTGCTCTGGCATCCGTGACGGAACCGGTGCTGATGCGTATTCGCCGTTATGTGAAACCGATGGGCGGGTTAGACTTTTCGCCGATGATTCTGTTGTTCGGTCTGTATTTGGTACAGGAAGTTTTATGGCGGATGATGCATCATATTTGAAAGAAACGACAACCGGTTTTTACTTGTCTGTTCGTGTTTTGCCCGGTGCAAAACGTGCCGGTATCGTCGGTTTGTGGGATAAACGATATGTTAAAATTGCATTGCGCGCGCCGGCCGTGGATGGGAAAGCAAATGCGGCATTGGTTGATTATTTGACTGAAGCATTCAATGTGAGAAAAAATTCGATTTTTTGGGTGACAGGGCAGACGTCTCGATGTAAACTTCTTTTTATCGAAATGGCTCAAGCAACGGAAAGGGAAAAAAGAATAACATGGTTGAAACACACATTATTGACGGAAAAGTGATTGCGAAGGATTTTCGGGCTCAGGTTGCTGCGCATGTGCGCAAACTGGGGTCTACACCGCGTTTGGCCGTGATTTTGGTGGGCGAGCATCCCGCTTCGCTGATTTATGTGCAAAATAAGCAGAAAGCCGCTCAGGAGGTTGGTATTGATGTTGACGTTTATCAGTTGTCGCCGACGGTGGCTGAAAAAACGGTTTTGGATCTTATCGCCGAATTGAATGCGAAGCAAGAGGTTAACGGCATTTTGTTGCAACTGCCGGTTCCGCCGCATTTGGACAGCATGCGTTTGATCGAAGCGATTGATCCACGAAAAGATGTGGACGGCCTTCATCCTGAAAATGTGGGGAAAATGGTGACGGGACAACCTGCGATGATTCCTTGTACTCCGCTGGGATGCGTGTATCTGCTTCAGCAAGTGCACGGCAGTCTGGCCGGCAAACATGCCGTTGTTGTGGGGCGTTCTGCTTTGGTCGGTCGGCCTTTGGCTCAGCTTTTGCTTCGGGAAAACTGTACAGTGACGCAGGCACATTCCAAAACCGTTGATTTGGCACACGTTTGTCGTCAAGGAGACATTTTAGTCAGCGCCGTTGGTAAACCCGGTTTGATTACAAAGGATTTCGTCAAAGAAGGCGCCACAGTGATTGATGTCGGAATTAACCGGCTGGAGGACGGAAAAATCGTCGGAGATGTTCTTTTTTTGGACATGATGGGCCGGGCAGCGCATGTGACTCCGGTTCCGGGAGGCGTTGGTCCTATGACGATTGCCATGCTGTTGTTTAACGTCGTTAAAGCGGCAGATCAAAACCTGTCAAATGCAACTGATTTAATTCCCTTTTAGTGCGAAAAAAGTGCTTTACAGTGTGATTTATCGGGGTTATAATAAATAAAACACCATCAAATTGCGTAGGAAGGGAAACGGACATGCTTATCAAAAAAATAGGGATTGGACTTTGCTTCGGATTGTCATTTGGCCTGGCGGCCCCCCGGCCGGCGCTGGCATATTCCGTGTCAGATGCGGCACAGTTGGCGCAGGTGGTGGCTAATGTCATGCAAATGACTGCCCAGGTGCAACAATTGATGGAAATGGTAAAAAAAGGTCAGCAGATGCTGGCTTCTATCGGCGATATTCAGAAAATGGCATCCGATGCAATTGATTCGGCGACTTCAGCCGCAAAAGACGCAGCCGGTTCTATTTTGTCATCCGGCAGCGGTGAGACGGAAAGTTCGGTTTCTTCGAGTTCAACCGTGACGGAAAACATGCAAAAAGCCGGTCTGACCGAAGGCAGTTTTGAGTCCGCCGCCCAGACACAAACCGTTATTCAAGATAAACTGTTGCCCCCGACCGGAGATAAAGCCGATCAGCAGACAAATGTCGAGATTGAAGAGCGGATGCAACTGCAAAAAGAAGTGGCGCAAGCCGCATTGACCGATGCCTATGCGAATGCTTTGGCCTATTTGACGGAAGCATCTAAAAAAGAAGTGACACCGCCTGCCGGGGAAGATACTTTAATCGGCAAAGCCAATGATACCGTTCAGGTCATTATGTCCGCCGAAGCGGAATACCGCCGCGGAAATCAGCTTTTAGCTGAACAGTTGAAAGTGATGTCAAGTCAGGGTATTGCGCAGTCGTCACCTTACATCAATTAGGAAAGGAAGAAAAAATGGCGTTCAGAAAAATTCCTTTGCTTCTTATCGGCACTTTATTCTTATCTTCTGCAACGCCGGCGTTTGCGACAGGAGACGGCGGGAATATTTCTCAAAATCTGTTTCGTGTCATTGCTGCTATTCAGGAAACGCTGAAAAACGTGGAAACAGTCACTCAACAAGATAAATTGATCGAGCTTTTGGGTGAAAAAGGCGTTGTTCCCGTTCAGTTGACGGAAATTAAGGCAAAAATAGATGCCAATATTGCTAATCCCGTTGTGACAAAAGATTTTGCCAGCTTGTTGAAAACAGGTGATATGGCAGATGCTTTGCCAAAGGTGAAATCGTTGGCAATGCAGGCAATGAGGGTGACGAAAGATGATGTCGTTAAGTATCAGGAAGCCTTGGAGACCATCAATTCCCGGTTGTCCGTCACAGGGTTGGAAACAATGAAAATGGCCAAAACCATGGAGGCCTTGTCAGATCAAATCGTCTCCGAAGCAGATAAACAACTGAGTGTCGTTGACAGCACGGAAGATTTCCAGGAGCGGTTGGCCCAAGTGACGTCTCAACATGTCCAGGGGATCCGCTATGAAATGAGTTTGAACCAAATGCAGGCCAAAATGTTGGAAATGATGGCTGTTCAGGGAATGATGGATGTCGAAACAAAAGAGGCGGATACTGACGAACAAGATGAGGAGTCGGAGGAAGAAAACACCGACGAACAAGATGAAGCTTAGGAGAGGACAACATGACAATTAAACTCAAACTTTTTTCTTTATTGATGTGTCTGTGCTTGGCTTTTGTTCCTTTTCAAGCCAAGACGTTTGAGTTGAATTTATCAGGGATCGGCAGTTCTTTATCCAGTATCGGTTCTGCTGTCAGCGGATGGGGTGGTAATGCGTTATCTTCTGTTTCCAGTGGATTAAGTGTTGCCGGAAGTTCTTTGGCCAGTGCCGGTTCCAGTATTTGGTCTGGTGTCAGCAGTTTTGGGGAAAGTGCTTGGAACGGTATCGGCGGTTATGCTTCCGATTTCGGATCGGTTATTAGCGGTTGGACGTCATCAGCCTCTTCATGGACGGGAAGTGTCGGAGAATCTTTATCAAATTGGTATAATAGCAGCAATTTGTCCGGTGCTGTATCTTCCATGGTCAATGCTGTTTCAGATTGGAGCAGTTCATCAGGACTGACCAGCTTTATACAAAATCCATCTTTGAGCGGTTTAGGAACAACATTATCTAATTGGGGAACGGGCGCACTGGATAGTATGGGATCCGTCGGTTCTGTCATCAGTGATTTCATGTCTAATCCTCTGCAAAGTTTATCCAGCGCCGGCAGTAGTCTGGCCAATTGGGGATCTGCGGCATGGAGTGACATAGGTGGTTTTGCGAATGAGCTCGGATTGGGTAATTTTGCTTCTTCCGTCTCTTCATGGACGGGAAGTTTAGGGGATACGCTGTCGAATTGGGCCAGCAGCGCTTGGACGGGCGTATCCGATTTCGCGGGTAATTTAAGCTTAGGTTCCCTTGGGGATACGCTGTCGAATTGGGCTGGCGGTGCTTGGAGCGGCGTGTCTGATTTCGTGGGCAATATCAGTTTGGGATCCATCGGGGACACAATCAGTGGCTTGGGAAGCAGTGTTTGGACAGGGCTATCGGATGGTGCCAGCTGGTTAACCGGCAGTATCGGTTCGGCTTTGGATGGAATGAGCCTCAGCGGTATGGGAGACGGTATTATGAGCAGTTTGTCCGGTGTTTTCGGCGGTGTTGAAAATATCGGCAGTTCCGTTGTTTCCTGGGCCGGAGATGCTTGGACAAGCTTGTCGGGTTATGGTTCGGATTTGATGGGTAGTTTGGGCGGTTCATTAAGCGGCTTGGGAGATACGCTCGGTTCTTGGTCGGCTACGGCTTTGAATGGTATCGGGGATGCTTGGAACTCTGTCAGCAGCTGGGGAGCCGGGGTGTATGATTCCTTTATGGGGTCGGATATCGGGGGCATGCTGGACGGAGCATTAGACAGTTTCACGGATGGTGTCGGAACGTTGATGGATAGTGCCGGGGACTTGTTAGGCAGTGCCATGGACGCGGTTGGTGATGTTGCCAGCAGCATCGGTGAAAGCGTTGGGGATTTATTCTCTGAAGGAATGGATTTACTGGGCTTGGATGAGGGATTTACAATTACGCCGATGTTTGGGTCCGGTGCGGGGATTCCCGTTGTTGAATCGGCCCGAATTGCTCAGTTGGTTCAGGATTTGATGCAGAAAATGGAAAAAGTGACACAATATGCAGATGAAATTACTTCTACCACCGAGCAGATTTCCAGTCTGGGTGATTTGGGTGCTTCTTCCGTGACGGATATGCTGGCCGGTGCCACTAACATCGGAACATTGGGCAACGTTGTCGACTTTTCCGGATCTTCCGGATTGTTGGCCGGTGCCATGTCGGCAGCGTCATCGGCTGTGTCAAATGTGAATAATTTAGAAGGCCAGTTAAGTAAAGCGATGGAAAATGTTAATACTACGGCCTCTGATTTGACAAAAATGCAGGGCGATTTGGTCAAGGCTAAAACGGAGGCTGTTCAAAAATTGGCAACGGCTCAGCAAGCGCAGCAACAAGTCGCCGGTATGTTGGGAAAATCACAGGACAGTGAAAGTTCGGCTCAAAGTTATGTTAAACAGACGTTCTTCTTTGAAAAGGAAGAGGTTGTTAACACCACATCTGAACAAAGTAAAACGGAAGTTTCCGAAGCCAACCGTGTTGATCAGGCCAGAGCTCAATACCTGAATGAAGTGACTTCTACCGGATTAGCAAATGCTTATGAATATCTTTCTACCGGCATTAAGGAAGCCGAAGAGCAGGAGCAGGATATTTTGAATCGTTTGGCGCAGGCCCAGACATTTGATGAGAAAAAAGCGGTTGAGGCTTTGGCTGTTAAGTATGGTGTGGCTAATCAAATCAAGCGAGCCGCGTTAGAACTACGGTTGTTGGAAAACGAGGTTGTTCAACAGCTGATGATGCAGGAAAAGTATCTTATTAAAGTTCCAACCAAAGCTGAAATTGAAGCAAATACGCTAAAAGACACCGAAATGACAGAAGTGGTGGAAGAAGCGGAGGAGGAGTCATGATGAAAAAACTCGGAATTTTGATTTTGTCAACGGCGCTCTTATTGACACCCGGTTCTTCCTATGCCGTCTCTTTTCCGATTTTGGACGCGTTGATTACGCCCCTTCCCGTTTTTGATGCCGGAACATTCGGTGGACTAAGCAGCAGTTATATGCAACAGATTGAAGAAGCTATCAAGGCCTACAAGCAAAAACTTGAAAAGGTAAAAGAGCAGGCTAAGCTTTTTATGAATGAAACGGATCTGTCATCTAATCCGCTTCAACGATATTTGGTCAACCAGCCTGAAACGGCTCAGAAAGGCTCTGAAACGCCGATTGATGCTTTTAAAGCGACTGGCAAAGAAAATATTGATGGCGGTGTCACTTCTGATACAAATGTGGATTTAACGGATGCCGCTTCTTTGGAAAAAGCCATCGAGCCTATTTTGGTTTCTCAGGCTGTTGGTTCTGTCGAAGAAAACTTGAAAAAAATCCAACGAAAGCAATATGAACAACAAAATGTGATAGATGTGATGGCTAAAGTACTCTATTACAAAAAAGAGCTGGAAGATTTGCAGGAGACGATGTCTCAAATCAGTGCGGCTTCTTCTTCGCCGGATTCTGCCGGAGCTGTTGCCGTTCCTGCCGAATTTATGGCCGTTAAAAATAAAATTAAAGCGTTGCAAATGAAAATTACTGCGACACGTCAAACTTTAAAGGGTATGCAAGGACAAATGTCTGCCGAACCTTTAAAGGAACCGATTGTGTCAAGGTTATAGGAGGGAATATGTTGAAATCATGTCTGTCAAAAGTTGCCGTTTGTGCTTTGTGTGTGTCTGTTGCATGGCCTGCAGCGGCACAAATTAACCCGAATTCCCCGGTTTTGGATGAGGCTGTCACCCAGGCTTTTGAACGCGTTAATCCGCCG
This sequence comes from uncultured Alphaproteobacteria bacterium, assembly GCA_944391565.1. Classification (GTDB taxonomy): domain Bacteria; phylum Pseudomonadota; class Alphaproteobacteria; order CAAHEQ01; family UBA3637; genus CALXXX01. The sequence goes on from CALXUB010000004.1 coordinate 43,488, forward strand.
GATCCGGTGATTGTGACGGTTCCGGTTGCGGTTGATTATATGACGGATTTACAGGCAGCTCTTCAGTTTCATAATTTCATGAAACAAATTGACGATCAAAAGGCAAAGGCTGATGAATATAAAAATGCATTGTTAGAGCGTAATTTGAATCAAAGGCGATTGGAAGATTTGGACGCATGCAATGTAAAATTGTTGGGTTCTTATTTTTCAAATCCAGAACAGGTTTGGTCTAAGATGAAGCAGCAAGCCAAGCAGATGTATCAAGATTATACGTTAAGCAGTTTAGCGGACGTGAATGAAATTTCAACAGAAGAGGCGATTGCTTTGGCAGCTGATGAGCTTGCCGCCGGAGAATTGTCTGCAACGGCACTGGAAACGGATGTCTCGGATGCGGATATGGCAGAAAATGTTGTTAATTGGGATATCGGCCGCAGTATTTTGCTGGACTTGTATACGAACCAGGATGCCTGGGGAGTTCGGTTGAGCAAATCGGCGCCTTCTTCTTTACCATTGTGGGAAGATCAAGCGTATGTTTATGATGAAGAGGTTTGGGAACCCAAATATGATGCGATCAATGCGTATTACGGTGTTAAAAGCGGCTCCCCAAAGGTGTCTGATGCGGTGAAGCATGATTATTATTTCCATGATGACGTCGTCAGTGCACATAATCAGTATTTGGCAGAAATGACGGCTAAAACCGGTAAACCCGTACCGCCGGCTCCTTTGGGCAGTGTACCAGACGCGCCGCCAAAACCGTTGCCGCCAGTAGACGAAATTGTGATGCTTTTGTCCAACAATGATGTCTTTACATCCGTTTATCCTTCTTACCCGGAGCCTTGGCAAAAGTTTATCGATTCCGGTTTTGCAATGTATAATAAATCCGGTGAAATGGCTTCCAAGTTTAAAGTTTCCAACGGTACCATTACGCCTAAAAAAGTTTCTGATGGTGTTTCCGCTAACCGCATCAGTGTGATGTTTGTTGAAGAGTCTGATTTAGAAAATTCGGAGATTATTGTCGACGAATACAAAAAGGCGCGCGATACGCTGAAATCAACAGTGGAAAGTTTTGCTTTGGCCAATGGCGTTGAATTGCCGAATGATTTAAATTATTTTGATAAAGATGATTTAGAAAAAGTGCGGGATATTTTGGCTCAGGGAAAAGCGGATCATCTCGCAAAAGCCAAGGAGTTGATGGGCTCTAAGGCTGAGATACAAAACCCCACGGCAGAACAGCTGGAAAATGATGAAGATTTAGCTTTGTTGAAGGCTTTGGAATATGATGAAGACGCCGAGGCTATGATTACGTCCATCAATGCACCTAAAATTGAAGAAGCAGTCAAAGAAGCCAAAGCGCAGACAAAGTTAATGGAGCAAGTCAATAAAAACGCGAATAATTTAAAATTGAAAGAAATGAAACAACGCGCTCAAACATTAGATAAACAATGTTTGAATGGCGGGATTACAGGGAAATTTGACTTTAATCATGTGACAATGGAATAGGGAGATTGATGTGGGAACCAAAGTGTCATCAGAAGAACGTGTTGCGCGTGCTCGTTTGATTTCTTGGATTTTTACGGGAATTGCTACGTTTTTTCTAATCGTCAATTTCTTTTTTATTCTGACACTTTTACAAATGGCCGGTCGGCTTCAGGTGTTGGTTCAGTTGTTTATGTTTACGCAGTCATCGAAGGAATTGGTTATTCCTGACGCTCTAAACGAGGATGTGGCTGCGATTGATTTATTGAACGAAGCAATGGTACGCCAGTATGTCACTTATCGCCATATGTTAATTCCGGATCCTCAGGAAATGACGCGGCGTTGGGGGATCGGCGGAGAACTGTATTTTTTATCCAGCTGGCCGCTTTACATTCAATTTGTTCCGAATTTAGAAGAAAAAGTCGGCAGTGTTTCTGGTGCAGTTGATGTGGATATTACAAAGGTTTCTCGGATTGGGCGTAATTGGCAGGTTGAATTCGATATGGTGACGGGCGGTCGGCGTTTGCCTTACATTGCTTCCCTAAGGTTGGAAAATTATCCCGAGCGGGCTGTCTACACATACGGTTTCAATAATCCGTTGGGGGCGACGGTGGTGGAATATTCTTTCTATCCTCGAGAAAAAGAATAAAAATAATTTTTTCGTTAAAAGAAAATTAATATTGTTTTCTTAAACTAAACTTGTTATGCTACGAGCAGAACGGTTAAGAAAGGAACAGAAACATGAAAAATATCTTGATTTTTGCTGGTATTGCGGTGACGGCATTGTTGGTTGCGTGCGGTTCAATTTATGAAAAAGAACCGGTCGGCATCGGCATTGATTATTCTGAATTAAAGCAATCGCCCTGTGCTTGTCTGGAAGTCGAGTTAATGCCCGGCTTGCCTGAATGGTATTCATAAGCTGATAAAAGGCTGAGATGCATGCGTAAAATCGGGTTCCCTTTGATGAATCGCCGAAATCAAACTGCCGAGCCGACAGTTGATGAGCCTGTTTCATCTCTTGATACCCAGGAAAACAACGAGATTGAGGAAAACTTACGGGAGAAACGGTATCTTTGGACGGCTCGCGCTTTTGCCATTGTGTGCGCCATCAGTTTTTGCACCAATATTATTTTGATTATGGCTTTGTTTTCATTGGTGCCTTTAACGCGGGTTCAGCCTTTTTATCTGACTTTTGAAAATAAAGAAGCACAAATCGTTCGGATTACGCAGATGCAGCCGGATGCAACATTGTTGGATCGCGTGGCGGAATCTTTGGTGCGTCAATACATTGTGATGCGTCATGCGATTGTGTCCGATGTTGATGAGATGTTGCAACGTTGGGGCGACCGAGGCCCGATTAAATGGATGAGCTCGGATAACGTTTTTGCTGAATTTAACAGAACAACGAGTGAGTCTTTTTCACGGATCCGTCAGGAACGTTTGACACGAGATGTAAATATTTTGTCAGCATATAAGCTGCAAACCGATCGTGTGAACGGCGATATTTGGGATGCCGAGGTGGAGACGATTGACATGTTGCCGGAACGATCAGAACCCGTGCGGCAAACATGGCTGGTTCGCATGCAGATACAATTTTTGAATAAACAGGAAAAGTGGGCAAACCGCTTGAAAAACCCGATTGGTTTTACGGTCGTGCGGTATAGTATTACGCCCAAGGGGAATACGACAACGGTTGGAGAATAAAAACACTGGAAAAATAACGGTTTGTTAATTTTTATGATTTAATATCATTTTTCAGTAGACTTTTGTTCTAAGTTTGATTTATTTTAGTGTTAGGTGTTAATCAATCGAAAGAGTTCGCACATGTCAAAGATAAAAAATACAAAAAAATGGGTGATGATGGCAACGGTGGGCGTGTTTGCGCTGACCTCGACCATTGTTTTGGCGCAACAGGTTCAACCAGGGGATGTGGATGCTGCTCAGATGAGCGATGCCATGGCTCAAACGGCGGGCAGTTTTGATGCCATTAACCTCAGCTATATCACATCGCTCGGAATGCAACAAAAAGCGTGGAACGATCCGATGCAGCATTTGGGCGAAGGGCAAATTAAGCCGGGTTATTCCCGTTATGTGTGGACACCGGATGTTGTGCTGCCTCTTCGTTTGCGCGAAGGGATGATGACTTTGATTAACTTGCCGACATGGGAATTGATTGAAAAAGTCCATATCGGATCACCTGAATCTTTTGGCGGTGAAATTGCGGCACCGAACTCTTTGCTGCTTTATGCCGATCCGACTTATTTGGGTGTGGACAGCAACATGATTATCTTTGGCAGATCAGGCAACAGATATGTTTTCTATCTGCGCAGCGAAACTTATAACACGGATCGGATTACAAATGCGGTTGTGGATGTCTTAGTAGGACCCAAGTATACACCGGTTGCCGATGGCGGTACATTGAATATTCCGAATGGTGCTTCCGTGACGGCTGGATCAACGGGAACTGCTCGTGCCGGGGCTCCCGGTTGGGCCAGTGCCGGCAGTATCGGACCCGGTGTTAATCAAAATCCGACCGTTGGACTGAATACGGCGGGTAATGCACCCAAAAATTGGTTAGAAACCATTCCTGTTGATCCGGAAAAGTTCCGTTTTGATATTGATGTCTTTATTCCGAACCCGAGTGATATTGAGTTAGCTCCGGAACGCGTCTGGCGAGATGATATTTTCACCTACATTGACTTTGGTAAAAAAGCTTTGACAATGACACAACGGCCGGTTGTCAATTTGATCGTTCAAGGTTCCGAAGTACCGGTTGGTTCTCGGACAAAAGGCGAACACAGTCGCTTGCTGGTTGTTGAAGGTGTGGGCGATATGGTTTTGCGCAACGGTCAGCGATTGGTTTGCTTGAAAATGCGTCGAGATCCGGCGATGGGGTTGGATCAGACGGATTACTCTTGGTCGGAAGAAAATCTCTGGCGGGCGGAACAGCCTTCTCAACAGGCACAACCGACCCCGCAGGCCTCCGGGTATGCTGCCACGACGGGAGACATGCAGGGAATGCAGCTGGTGGAACAGGTGAACATTAATCCCTATGGCGGTGTCACTGAGAACTTCTACAGCAACATGGCTCCTTTGCCTGCAAATGTCAGAAATAATCCTCAGGCTTCTCAGGGGATTATGGATGTCATGCAGGGAATGGCTCCCGGGGTATCTGCTGCAGGTGCATCTCGGGCAGCTTTTAACGTGATGCCGGCTGACAATATTGCCATTGAGTTGGCAACAGGAACGAATATTTCTGATTTGGAGAATAAATGGGAACAAATTCGTTCCAGAAATAAAGCTTTGCTGCAAGGATATAATCCTTACTTCTCCGTTGATACAATGGCAGAAGGCGGTGCGCCTGAATTATTCCGTCTGCGCATTGGTCCTGTGTCTTCGGTCAGTGTCGGGGATGATATCTGTGAACAGCTTTCTAAAAAAGGATTGATGTGCTCGGTAATCAGAACACAATAGGTTAATGATTTAACAAATGTTGGGATACGATGGCGGACAATATTTATCAAAGCTCTTTAGAGCAACATGTCAAGAAATCTAATCGAGTTTTTTTACTGGTTGGGATTCTTGCCCTTTTGGCGTTTTTGATCGCGTTATTTATCTTTTCTAACGGAACAAAGCAGGCGCCTGATGAAACCATCATCGAATTTCCTGACAATCAGGGGCCTGATGTGACGGTTCCTAAAACAGATCCGCTGGATTTGACACGACCCGTCGATGAAGGCTTGAATTTACGCGCAAGTCCGAGCAGCCTGATGTTAGAGGGCGTTGTTGTCGGCAGCTCGACTGAATCGGTGATTACATTGCGTGCAGAAGGTGGTCCCATTCAGTTGGTCAGTTTAGATTTGGCTGAAACACAGCAGGACGGCTTTGTGATTGAAGGGGGTTGTAAAGCCGGAGATATCATACCGCAAAACGGTTCTTGCAATCTTCGGGTTTTGTGGAATCCTGTGACGGTGCGACGGCTTCAGAATAACTTAGACATTCGTTGGAAACTAGACGATCCGACAGCTTTCCCGCCTCCATCTGAAAAAACAATGATGATTACTTTATCGGGGCAGTCCGTAGATTCCGAACCTTGTGTGATTTGTGAAGACGTTATTTCCGATAACGAAGCGAAAGAGCGTGAACGGCGATTGGGTGTTTTGGATCCTGAAACAGGCATGTATACCAAAGATGGTGAAATTGTCGGAATTATTGAGCCGGAAAAAATTGCCATCGCTTTGGACGGTACGCTGTTGGGTCAAATTTTAAAAGACACAAGCGAAGTCGTGGATGATCAAGGCAAAGTCATCGGTCGTATTCTGCAGGATGATACGATTGTCAGCAAAGATCTGAAGGTTTTGGGTGCTGCTTTACCGCTTTTGCCGGTCTTGGACAGCACCGGTCAAGTAGTCGGTTCCTTGATTTCGGACGGGACAGTGGTTGATGCTAATCAAAAATTGGTCGGTTTGCCGATGGCTGATGGAACAATCGTCGGATTGGACGGACGGATTGTCGGGTCTGTCATGCCATGGGCCGTGGTGTTGAATTTGTCTTCTCAAGTCGTTGGTATTACGCAAAAAGACGGTTCTGTTATCAATATTGAAAAACAAAAAATCGGTCGAATCTTGCCGGGTGGTCTTGCCGTGAATGCGACAGGAAATATCATCGGCGGTGTTGTGCCTAAGGGATTGGCTATCGGTTATGGTTGTCACTCGCTGGGGAAAGTTCGTCCGAACGGAAAAATCATGAACGCCTTTGAGCAGCAGGTCGGTTATGTGACGATTGACGGGCTGGTTATGGATATGGGGGCTGTGCCAACCGGTATGGTTGTCCGCGAAGGTTTGGTGATTGATACGCAGGGCAACGTCATTGCTTTTGTCAATTCTGAAGGAAAAGCCATTACGGCCACAGCAGATATGCTGGGTTGTTTAAATCCTGACGGGACGGTTGCCGCCGGTAAAGACATTAAGGGAGCCGTTATGCCGCGCGGTCGTGTGGTCGGTTATGATTTGCAGGTTCAGGGTATCGTTTTACCTAACGGATCTGTGGTTAAACAAACGGGCGATGCGGTTGGTAAAGTTTTGTCAACCGGTTATGTTGTAGACATCAACAATAAAGTCTTTGGAGCGGTTGTGCCGAAAGGAACAGCAATTGCACAGGGCTGCGTTTTGTTGGGTATTATTGATTTGGATGGTCGTGTTTTGGATACTGCCGCCAAGCAAGTCGGAACAGTCAATCCCGATAAAAACGTTATGAATCAGGCGCGTGAGATTATCGGTGCTGTGACACCTGCCGGTGCGGTCGTGGGAATAGACGGTAAAATGATCGGCATTGTGCGTCCGGATGGTAAGGTCGTGGATAAAACAGGTCAGGTTATCGGCTGTGTCAACCCGGATGGCAGCGTTGTTAATGACAAGGGCGAAATAATCGGTCGAGTTGTTTCAATCGGTGGTGTTGTCTTGGACGAAAACGGTAATCCGACAGGCTGGACGGTTATCGGGACGGATGTCTATGATGAAAACGGTCGCAAAGTCGGGACATTGATTGACGGTAAAGTCGTTAATGAACGGGGCGAGATTATCGGATTTATTCCACCGGACGGCATTATTGTTTCGCCGGAAGGACGCTTTTTGGGTCGCTTTACCAGCAAAACGGGTTATGCTGTGGATCAGGAAGGCAATCGCTTTGGCCGTGTTTTGCCTGATTTGACGGCGGTCAGTTTGGAAAAAAGCGAAATTATCGGTGCGTTGATTCCCGACGGCAGTCAGGTGATTAACATCAACGGTGAACGGATCGGTTCTATTCAGGCTGACGGCACGGTGATTGATGTCAATTTGCAGCCGATGGGGATTATTCGTGCGGATGGATCTGTCGTGAATGCGGATGGTGTTATTTTGGGCGGTCTGATGCCGACCGGAACGGTTTTGGATTGGAACGGCACTGTCATCGGAAGTGTTCAGGGCAGCGGTAAGGTGATTTCGTCTTCTCAGACAGATATCGGGACTGTTCAGTTAAACAGAACGGTGATTGATACGAACGGAAATGTGGTCGGTATGGTCTTTCCGGAAGCATCTATTCCTTTGGGTGAAAACGGTGAGCTGTTGGGCTTTTTGACCATTAACGGAGACGTGAATAAAGACGGGAAAAAAATTGCTCATATGACGGCGGCCGGAACAATCTTTAATGAAGCCGGCGATGTGGCGGGCAGTTTGGTTCGTTTAGGGTCCGTAATGGGCAACAATAAAGAAATTCGCGGCTGGCTTTCTTTCCAAGGTAAATTGAACAATGTGGAAGGCAAACCAATCGGCTCTGTCATGCCTGACGGATATGCCGTTAATGAAGAAGGCATGCAAATTGGGCACATCATTCCGCGTCAGACGGTCACGGATTTAAAAGGTGCCTTTGTCGGGACAGTCTCTGTCGACGGTCGTGTTTTGGGCCGGACTGGCGAAGTTTTAGGCGCATTCCCGTTTGACAATCGAATGATGAATGAAAACAACGTTTGGGTTGGTCGCGTTCTGCCTGCCGGATTGGCTTTGGACCCGGCCGGCGTATTCCTGGGCTACACACGTTATGACGGAGCTGTGGTTAACAACCGCGGTCAGTTGATTGGAACGATTGCATCCGATAACCGTTTGTTGAATGCTGATGGAGAAGTGCTGGGACAATATATACCCTATGGTGCACTGGTCTTTGATCAAAAAGGAAAAGTGCTGGGTTCTATGGGCTTTGACGGCAAAGTTCGTAATGCCAAAGGCGGCGAGTTAGGCATCTTGATCGGGACGACGGTTGTGGATTCCAACAATAATGTCGTCGGTCAAGTGATGATCCCGGGCTATGCTTTGAACGAACAAGGTAAAGTGACTGGTCACATCTTCCCGAATGCAACTGTTTTGCGGAAGACAGATACCGAAACGCTGCGTGATACCTATACAACCAGCCAGAGAATCGTCAATCGAGATCGACAGATCGTGGGTGGTTCAGTGCCTTTCGGAATTGCATTGGGATTAGATTTGGCTGTTCCGGGCAATGTCATGCCTGATGGTGGTGTAATGGGCGGAAATGCGCTTGCCGGTCGTGTTTTGACAGATGAGACTATGTATGATTTATTGGGTCGTGTATGGGGCGGCGTAATTGCTCCGAACGTTATTGTGTCAAAAGACGGTCATGTGGTCGGGTCTACATCAGTTTCTAATGCCATTAACGATATGCAGGGGACAAAGTTGGGAACGTTAATGCCTTTTGGTTCTGTTTTGACAACACAAAACGAATTGATCGGTTTGACGATGCCGACAGGTGTGGCTGTGAACGATTTTGCGAAAAAGCTGGGCTTTGTGGCTTCTGACGGTTCTGTTGTCAGTGCCGGCGGTGCTTTAGCCGGTCGGGCGATGCAGGACGGAACGATTGTTCAGCTGTTGACACGTGATGTTTATGGAACCATGCCGGATATCGGGGATGTTGTAGCCAGTGGTGTTGCAATCGGCTTGAAACCGGAATTATTCGGTCGAGCAATGCCTTCCGGAGATGTATTGAATAACTCTAATGAAACAATCGCTCAGATTTTGGATGATGCAACTTTGTTAGGCAAAGACGGTAATTTGGCCGGGGCACTGGTTGCTTGGCGCACGGCGATTGATCATCAAACAAACGTTATCGGAAATACAACCGGAGACGGAAATGTGACAAGCATTCAAGGCAATGTCATCGGTCATTTGGCTTCGAACGGAGCGGTGAAGGGGTCGCATGCGTTGAAGACACTGGGCGCGGTTATTCCGAATAATTTGGTGACGGATAACCAATGCCGAATTGTTGGTCAAGTTCGTTATGACGGACGTGTGATTGACGGTAATGGTCAAGTTGTCGCGGTGTTAAATCTGGATGGTTCTGCTGTTTCTCTGCAGGGAGCTAATGTCGGAGGCGTTGTTCAGAAAGGTTCTGTCATTGCACAAGATGGTACGCTTTTGGGGCGGACACTTCCGGATGCAGATGTCGTGGATTTAAGCGGTGTTTCCATCGGATGTTCTTTGTTCGACGGAACAGTGATTGACCATGATGGCAATGTCATTGGTCAAGTGTTAAAACGCGGCGTTGTCGTTGACGAAAATGGAAATGTGATTGGTCGTGTGCTGCGTAATGGCCAGGTTGTTAACAGCAAAGGCGAAGTCATCGGTAAAGTACTGGGTGATGGCACGGTTGTCGATGAAAATGGCAATGTGCTGGGTCGTGTGATGGACTTGAAAAAAGAACAGTTGTTGTTTGATGAAAACGGCAAAATTACAGGGACGATGGACAAGGCTGGTCGTGTCTTTGATACAAAGGGCAAGCATTTGTTCACGGTCGGAGCTGATGGCACGCTGTATGATCCGAACGGCAACATTATCGGTCGAATTGATGATGACGGCAATATTTATGACAATGCTGGCAACATCATCGGTAAAGTGGGTAAGGACGGAATTACATCCATGCCGAATTACTTGTATGACGCAGATGGCAATATCATCGGTTATATTAAGGACGGTAAGGTCTTTAACACCAATGGCGAACAGATCGGTGAGGTATTGCCGGACGGCACGATTATGATTAACGGTAAACCATGGGGGCGCATTAACCCGGATGGCAGTATTACATTGTTCGGAGATGAAAGCTGTGAAAACAGTCAATATAACGGAAGCGTCACGGACAATGCCGGTAATCTGTTATACACAATCAAATGTGGCCGTGTTTATGATGCAAATGGTAATTTAATTGGGACCATTGATGAAAATGGCATTATTCGTGATCTGAACGGGAATATTATCGGAAGGATCGACGAATACGGCAATTTATTAGATGCAAACGGCAATATTATCGGCAAGTGGACACCGGATGCAGTTGATTGCCTGCACGCGCAATACAATGGTTCTGTGCATGATAATAACGGCAAGCTGCTTTATACCATTAAATGCGGTAAAGTTTATGATGCCAAAGGCAATCTGATCGGAACAATTGACGGCAATGGCGTCATTCGTGATTTGAATGGCAATGTGATTGGTCGTATTGATGAGAATGGCAATTTGCTGGATCCGAATGGGAATATCATCGGAAAATGGACTTCAGATGATAATTGTATGAACGCCCAGTATAACGGAACGGTTCGGGATAATCAGGGACACGTTCTTTATACGATTAAGTGCGGGTATGTTTATGACGCTGAAGGCAACTTGATCGGAACGATCGATGCAAATGGTGTTATTCGAGATCTGAACGGAAATGTGATCGGAACTTTACGTGATGGCGTTTTGTATGATCCAAATGGTAATCCGATTGGCAGATGGTCTCCTGAAAGCGGTGCAACGGGTTTTGTTTCCGGACGTAATTTGTTGGAAGGAACCGGTCTGGGGACTGGCGGATTGAACTTAAGCGGTCGCCGAATTGCCATTGGGGATAAAGAGTTTATGGTTTTACCGGATAATTCCATTATTAACCCAATGACAGGTGCCGTGATTGGTCAGTTGAAAAACGGTGTGCCTTATTCCTTATCCAATAATTTGTTGGCTGATGAATTAGGAACCGGTACGGATCAAAAGTTCACGGGACAGGAGATTCTTCAATTCTCACCGGAACAGGCTGTTCAGATGCGTAATTTGCTGGCAAAACGGCGTGAAAGCATGAAACAGGGGATTGGGTCTCAGTTGTCTAAAATTACTCCGGATGGACGTGTTTTGGCACGGGCCAAGAAAAAACAAGCCAAAGATTTTGGTTCGAAAAGTGTTTCAAGTTGGCCTGTGGACATGAGTCGCATGATTTTGAAAGACAAAGCGATACCAGCAGTGTTGCAGCGTTCGATTGACAGCCGTTATATGTCTGTTCCCGCATCTGCGATTGTGGAACGTCATGTTTATGCGGAAGATGGTCGAAACATTATTATTCCGGCCGGCAGTAAGTTGATTGGGTCTGTGACAGGAAGCCCGGGGACGAACCATGTGGCTAAGTTGGAGATTTCTTGGGAACGGCTCATTCGACCGGACGGCGGCTCCTTCACGCTTCAGGCGATCTCAGGTGACGCGCAGGGACGCGGTGGTGTGGCTGCATACCTGGATGAAATGTTCCTGGCTCGCTATGGCAAGCCGATTTTACAGTCCACGATGGTTTCTGCAATCAGCTATTTGGTAGCTTCGGATGAGACAGTCACTCAAAATCAGAACTACGGGACATCTTCCCAATCTGATCGGGCTCAGGCTGCTCAAGAGGCGCGCGAGAACTTTATCGACGATATGGAAATGATTTTCAATCAATTGATTGAAGATTCTTCTACGACACCGCCGGTTGTCTTTGTGCCTTCGGGAACGCGAATGACGATTTTCGCTATGGAAGATTTGTGGCTGAGAACCGAAGAGGATGACGTAGATGACTATGAAGCTGAAATGGGCGCCGACACAACGGAGGCCAGGACACCTGGTCAACAATACGGTATGGCTCAACGTCCTGTAGGCGGGTCACGGGGCGGAGCTGCTTCAACGGCGGAAATTTCTTCACCGGCTCAGCAGAATACATTTACCCCGACCGATGATATGTATTATGATCCGGGTTATACGGGAGACGGAGAAACACAAACCGCCATCGGCACAAATCAGGCAGACGGTTCGCAGACACTTTATGAACCGACGCCCGCATCAACTCAGTCATCTTCATCTCAAACAGCAAGTTCGACGAATGCAAATACCTCTGGCGGTCGTCCGATGACATTGGAAGAGCTGTATAATTCTCAACAGGGATTGAGTTCTTACTCATCCGATACAGATAACAACCGGATTGCGGCTCCGTTGCAACAGCGACAGCGAACAACGTCTCAGGGAGGAGGTTCTTCTTCCTCTTCCTTGGAACTGTTCTAGAGGAGGGTGCTATGCCTGAGCTTTCCATATCCGAAACTTACAAAGTTTTGGAATCGGCTCTGCGACCACTGTCATACTGGTATACACAGGATAATGTGGAAGAAGTGGCCGTAGACCATCCCGGTTCTATTTGGTTGCGTTTGCGTGGGAAAAGGGCTTTTCCTTGGGTTGAGCAAATTGATCCTAAATTAACACGAGAGTATTTGAATAATATTCTTTATATTATTGCAAACAGTTATGACTATTCTTTTGAACCGACGGAAGGAACACCCGTCGTTTATGCGACGCTGCCCGGCGGACACCGTTTTACGGGCATCAGCGGTCGAAATGTCATGTATGATAATGACGATTTAACGGGTGGTGTGGCGTTGGCTATTCGTGTTTACAAGGAAGATGTCGGCATTGAGTTTAAAGACTTTAATTTGGAACAGGGTGAACGATTAAGGCCTTTAAGCAAGCTGGCCAATGTGGAAGATCCGGATGATCCGTATGATCGTTTGCTGTTGTCGATTCGCAAAGGTGAACATATTTTGATCAGCGGAGGAACGGCGACAGGTAAAACAACATTTTTAAATAATATGATTAAGCTGGTGGATGAACATAAACGCATTCTGACCATTGAAGATACGCGCGAGTTGATTGTCCCGCATAAAAACCGAGTTCACATTGTTCTGCCTCGTACAGACCAAACAAATGGATTTACTTATCCGCGCGTGATTGACTTGGTCGTGCGTTTTACGCCGGATGCAATTATCGGCGGTGAGATTTCCACATCAAATGCCAGTGCTATTTGGGAACTGATGGGATCAGGTCACGAAAACTGTTTTGCAACCATTCATGCTGAGAATCCGGATGAGGCTTATAAAGCGTTTGTCGCACGAATTATGCGGACGACACCAACCATCGATCGTGATAAAACGTTGCGGGAAATGCGTGATAAGCTGCGGGTGGTACAAATTAACCGGAATGGCAACATTCGTGCCGTGACGGCGATTACATAGCTTTTAAAGGGATTAAAAAAGGCACATCTTCAAGATGTGCCTTTCTTTTTAACGTGCGCCGGTCGGCGGAATGTTAATTTGAGCAATCCAGCCCGGTCGAATGATGCTGGTCGCGTATTCAATGTTGCCTAACTCAATTGTATAGCTGGCCACACCGGTCATCCGAGAAGCTTCTTGGTAAAAATCGCGGGCTTCTCTATCCCGACGTGAAGGATTTTGTAAATAAAGCACACAGCCTTGTGTTCTTTCGGCAATACCACAGCGTTGTCTGTTCGCGGGTACTTCAGGATTTAAAACAACACCCGTTAAACCTTGTGTTCGTGTTTTGCCGCTGTCTCCGGACATACTGCATCCCAGCATCATACCGAACAGTAAAACAATGACAAGAATAGCAGCCATTATTTTGGTCTGCAAAAAACTAGGAGGCAGTCCAAGTTGAGCAGCAAAGTTGTCATCATAAAGCCCTTTATCAGGAGAAACCGCTGCCGGCTGGGATAATGTTTTTTCATAAGCCGGAATGGACGGAGCCGCCGTTTTTGTCCCGTTCGGCGAGGGAGCTGCTGTCGGCGCTGCCATTCCTTTGGACGGAATATTGGGCGCTTTAAAGACAGGTTTTGGTGCTTCAGTCATTTTATTCTCCTTCTTTGACAAGGCGCAAAATGCGCGGCTGCATCGTAATTAAATATTCCACACCTTTCCAATCCTTGTTAAAGACAGAGCCCGGTATACCGATAATGCTCAAATTATCATCAATCGTATAGAAAGAGTAAAAAGATGTGATTTCACCGTTAATCGTATCTAAAGAAATGTTGGATTCAATCCGATCCGGTGATTGGATATTGCTTTGCAGGAGTAAAGACAAATCTCTTTCCGGCGTTTGGAAACGAGCGCATTGACCGATATCAAAACGAACTTTCCAAGCATTGGGCATAATTGCAACGCCTTCGGAAACCAAGCTGACATTCGCTTGTTTTTGCAGGCTGTCAATCAAAGAATAATGACGTTTTTGGTGACCCGTAATGACCATGCGTCCGACAATGCCACCAACGGACATGTTAACCCGTTTGACGCCGAAGTTTTGAATAATGGTTTGCCAATCCAATGCCGGTGTATCGGGCCGTTCAGTCAATCGATAGACTTTGATGTCCATCATCAAAAGCCGCGGATCTTCTTTTAAATAACCAATCAGACGTTCGATAACGGCTTGTTTTTCCGTATTAATGCGGAAATACAATGTGTTTGTTCCAAAATCGGGTTGAACGTTTGTAATCCCGGCGCCGCGTAAGGCATCCAAAACAGCAAATAAACCGACACGTCCGCCCGGAACAGCTAACTCAAAACGAGCCCATCTGGACAAATACAATTTCTTTTTGGTTGCATCATAACGGAAATAGGCATCCCCGGCATTGACTAATTCCTCGATCACGGCAGAGAGTTCTCCGCGAACATCTTCGGCGGATATTTCCGGATACAATCCGTCGTCAGAAAAAACATGAATACCGGCTTCCGTCACCAAGTTTTGAATAGCCAAATCCAAAGGTTGATTGGTGAATGTATAACCGTTCACTTCATATCTTGGAAGCGGGTCATTTTTGTCAAGCCGCGTCATTTTAAAGTCATCCGGGTTCATGGGGATATTGGAAATAATTTCCTTTGTCGGGAAAGGAATTTCGCAGCGAATCGGCGTTTCAATATTTAATCCGGCGGCTGATGAAGCATCGGCCACGGTAATATCACTGCCTTTTTGCAGTTGACGGTTCAGCTGTTGTTGTTCATTAAAGCGAGCGATCGGCGATCCCGGTTGAGGTGCAGCGTTCGGAACTTCAATAACTTGAGCCGGTTGAATAATCACCGGCATAATGACAGGTCCCAGATTTTGCTGTGTGACGGGACAGGGATCCGGACATTGAACTTGAAAACTTGCTGCCGGTGCTTGATAGGCTGCTGCTGCCGGCATGCATGGTGCGGCCGCTTGTTCGACCTGAGCCAAACCGGGCTGCGCCCAAACCATCAGAGCAACTGCTCCGGCAAGCAAAAGACTTGTTTTTTTGATGTGATTGGTTGTATGTGTCATCAGCGTCACCTATTCCTTTTTTGTTTTATCAGCCGAAGAAGCGACATTCAATGAGTCAAAGTCGACTTGTGCTTCTTCTTCCGTTTTTTTATAGTCTTCAATAATTTTTTCCGGCGAGACTTCATAAGGGTCTTCAATCATTTCAAAACCATCCGGTGCCGGTCCGATAAATTCTTTTTCCTGACTGGTATCCATTTCTCCCAAAACTTGTCGAGGATCGACTTCGTTTTTTTCTTCAACAGGTTTGAGATTTTCCGGCAGGTCTTCCAATTCCTTTTCCAACGCCTTCAGCAAGTTTTGCATTCCTTCACGACCACCCGGCACTTCGGCATCGATGACTTCTTCTAAAAGCTGATTTTCCAACAAATTTTGGATATTTTCTTTTAATTCGTTCATCAAATCAACGACAAAACCGTAATAGGGATATTCCGTTTTGTCCATGTTGCCCAAACGAACACAGCGGGCGCTGATCCAATTCGTAGCCTCTTCGTATAGATTCTTTTGGCGCATGAAATTCGCCATTTCCCAGTTTTTGGTTTTTGGAATTTGCAAATTAGGATCATCCGCCGGAATTTCAGGTGTCACGGGAACTTCCTTGGGCGCCAGCATTTCCAAAACTTCCGTTTCGGTTGCTGTTTCTTCTTCGATCGCTTCATCAGCCGGTTGTTGTGTCGGATAAAGGGGCATGTCAGAAACAGCTTCGACCGT
Source organism: uncultured Alphaproteobacteria bacterium (assembly GCA_944391565.1). Taxonomy (GTDB): domain Bacteria; phylum Pseudomonadota; class Alphaproteobacteria; order CAAHEQ01; family UBA3637; genus CALXXX01. Next base: position 59,618 of record CALXUB010000004.1, read on the forward strand.
TTCTTCTGCAGGAACATCCGGAAGAGCAGGCATTTCAGATAAGTGAATTTCTTCTGCCGTTTCAACTTCTGTCATCGGATTTGCCGTTTCAAGCGCCTGTGTTGTCACGTCGTCTTGAATGGTCTGTTCAAGGGCTTGTGCTTGTTGGTCCGAAATCGGTTCTTCTTCCGACATTGTTTCCGGTTGGGTCGGCAAAGAAACCTCTTGCTCGGTCGAAGCAATCATTTCTTCGCTGTTTTCTTGTTCAACAACCATCGTCTCCGTTGTTGAAGGTAAATTTTCTTCATCGGTGTCAGATAAAGGTTGTTCCGGCTCAAAAACAGCTGTTTGTTGCGTTTCTTGCACAAAAGACTGATTATCTTTTTGCTCTTCGGCCATTATTTCAGAGACGGCTTCCACCGGAGTCGAAGCATCATTTTGAGTTGCGTCATTCAGCAGGTCTTTCAGTTGGTTGACAACTTTTGTTCCTTCTTCTCCAAATAATGCCAGCCAATATTCCAATGTCGGAATGCGCTCAATGAGCTGCATGTTATTAACGGACTGTGGTGCGTTAATGTATTGATATGCTTCTTCCCAAGCGGCAAGAGCGCCGTAATAATGAATAGCGTGATCTGCCTTTTTCTTCAGCATGTCCTTTGTCGCGTCATCAATACCGGTCATGGTATCCAACGACGTTTGAATGAAATTCATCCATTCGGGACCTAAGATGTCTTCAGCCTTTTCAACCAAAGGCGTTAATGTTTCCTGATTTTCCTGATAAGCAATCAAAGCTTCTATCAGCGGCTGCAGCGTTGGATCAATGTTCATTCTTTTATCCTTATCCGTCTTTCTTTTCCTCAAGTATAAATAAAGATAGTTAATGTTTCTTTAAAAATCGGTTTTCTCCTCATCAATTAAATGAACAGAAAACTTTGTCGGTTGTTTTGTTCGACGGAATTTGTCCGAAAATTTGTTTTCCTTCTTGCGAGCGGCTTCTTTTGCTTCGTTTTCCGCAAGCGTTTGAGCCGTTTGTTTTTCAAAAAGTTCGGTTAATTTCTCGCGAATTTCGGCAAGCAGCGGTTCTTTTTTTAAAGCTTCGGAGACCTGCTGGACTGTTTCCGCCTGAACTTCTTTGGCTTTGGCAATGCCGTTTTTCAGATTTTCATGCATTTTATCGACATCGGAGTCAATCACAATATACTTTAGAACGTCTAAGACCCGTTCGTTTTGTGCTTCTATGACAGACAAGATATTTTGTTTTTGTGTTTCATGAACGACGGCTTCTAAAGAAACAATTTGATCTGTCATTTTTTCAGCATCCGATTTGTTGTAAATCACAGCCGGTGTCGTGGTTTCGCGAACGGTTGTTCCGTAAGTTTCCCACAACGGCGACATTTCTTCCGCCGCCGGCAGACTGTTTTTGATTTGTAAAGCTTCATTGCCTTCATGCAAAGCTTGACTTTCTTCTTCCTCCGATAGTTCCTGATGTTTAAGGAAGTTCAAATAATCACGGATTTCTTCGCCGCCCGGTATGTTTTTCAAGGCAATTTGCACTTCCAGTGTCGCATCTTTCAACAGCATGGCATTATATTGTTGGTTGGCCTCGGGTCCCAACGCAGACAGCTGGCGGTAGATATTGATGAGGCGTTGGGCAGTTGATTCGGCTTCCTCATTTGACGATTGTTTTCGTTTCAAAAATTCTTTTTTCCAAGAAAGGACGTCCAGTGCCATTTTCCCAATCCTTCTATTCCGTTAAAAATAAAGAGCTACGACTTTGGAAAGTTTTTTTAAGTCGTTTTCTGTTAAAACCTGCTCGGTACCGTCGGCATGTTTCAGCACACTTTTTCCCTGTCGGTCAGAAAACGTGCCGGGTAAATAAACATTTTCTGATTTTTCCAACAATACCGGTGTTCCCTCTTCCAAAGTAGCTTCTTTTGCCAAAATATAAGTAGCCGGCCGATTGCCGAACAACAACGGTGTATTGACTTTTAATCCCGTTAATCCCTGAGCCCAGGGGAGGGCCGTTTCCAACTCGAAACTTTCGTTTTGCGCGATAAAAGAATCGTTTTCAAGCGTTGCGTTATGAACCGTAATCTTTTTGTTTAAATTTAAAGACTTAAGCGGCAAGTCATTATAACCGCCTTTCGGATGGAAAATACCCGGTTTTCCCGTTTTTTTAAACTCTTGCAATGTTCCGGCCATATCCAGTTCGTAAATCTGAATTTGCAAAGTTTCCGCCGTAAAACCAAGTGCGTGAGCGATTTTTTTGAATTGGTCTTCCGTCACCTCACGTTGCCCCATCTCAATCCGATGATAAACGGAAAGCGTTAAACCGGCACCTTTTGCGACATCTTGCAGTGTCAGCATTTTTTCGCCGCGAATATAGCGCAGTCCCGCCCCCAGCGTTTTTAAACCGCTTTTTTCGTTGATTTGTTTACGACGGTCTTGTTCTTTTTGCCAGGCTTGCAAAACTTCCGGCTGAGAGGTTTTCTCATAGACAAAGATGCTTTCTTTGGGACAATCCAAAAAAGATGAAATTTTATCCAATTGATTTTCATCAATGCGACGATAGCCTTTTTCGATTTTGCTGATGGCAGACAAGCTGACACCTAAAATACCGGCGATTTCTTTCATTGTTTTACCGCGTGTCCGGCGGATCATGCGAATTTGATTCGGGAAAATAATTTCTTCCATCTGTGTTTTACTCCTCTTTTTGTCTTTTTCTTAGTTATAACAGATTTTGTTTTGAGAAAATAGACAAAAAATAAAAAAAATGCATTTTTTTATAAACTCAAGAGAAAAGCTTGTTAGAAAAAGCGTCCCGTTCGGCGGATAAAACGCCAATTACTCTTGACATATTCTTTTGCATGCTTGTTTTGTGCACGCATTTTGTCATCCAGGCGAGAACGTGTTTGATGTGCATTTTCACGAATCTCATCAAAGACATCACGCCAATTATGCTGATCTTCTGGTTTGTTTTGCCGATTCGCCCGTTGTGTCGCATCTGATGCTTGCTGACGTGCGCGTGCCGCAGGATCTTGCTCCAGCATTCGGGTATAAATAGATGTCATCGGAATAGAAACCAACGAAGCCGTAAATTGAACGGGCTTTTGAGCCAATGCCATTGTTTTTGTCATGTATTTATTATAAGCAATCGCGCGGGCTGATTTCTTGATCGCGTATGAAGTCAATTTTCCGGTTGTGGTTATGGCTTTTTTGGTTGTTTTCCGAATCACATAATTAGCCACACTGTTTGCCACGATGACGGTTGCTCCAATAGTATAAAGAAGGCCGGCTACTACAAAAGCAACAGTTGCCGCAAGCAATGTCAGTGGTGCCAGATACCAGGAAGAGGCTGTTGTTCCAACCATTTTCATGCCGAATTGACCCAGGAAACGGCCACTGTTAAAGAAGACAAACTTAGCTCCATTGTTAATTCCTTTCCCGGTCAAATGAATACTTTTCTCGGTTAAGTTAGCTGTCGTATTTGCCGTTGCTTCAACACCGGTGCCGATTTTGTCTGCCGCTTTCGGAATGAAACGCCGCATGCCGCGCGAACGTGCTTCCAGCGTGTGGTACTTGCTGAGCCCGTGTCGAACACCCTCCGCATCCGTATAACCGCGTCGCTGTGCGTCTTTTCTTAATAAGGCCGCTTTATTTTTGGACGGTTCCCATGGCTCATCATAGATTTCTTTCGTTAGCCCGATTCCGGCTCCGACAACGCCGACCGGTGCAAAGAGCGCTGCCACACCGCCGCCTTGAGACAGTCCGACTCCGGTCATCATTTGAATCATTTTCGCAGTGGATGAAAGTAAGTAAAAACCAATCAGCAGCATTGCTATGCTGGCCAGAATCATGCGTCCTCCGCCGGCCCACCCGAAGCTTTCGCTTAGTCCTAGATAGTTCTGGGTAGCCAATAATTCAGCCAGTTTAGTCGCATTTGGTCCCATCAGTGCATAGAACATTTGAATCAGCAAAACGAGAATCAAAGAAATCATGAAAAAGTTGATTAAAGACGAAATTAGCATATCAAAAGCACGTTTTGTATACGAACGCGTCGATGGAAAAGCCGCCGTCACGATAAAGAAAGGCAATAATAACAGAACAATGCCGATTCTGAAGAACGAATCCACTAAAAAGAACGGGAAAACAGCGGATAGCAAGAAAAACGCGGCAATAATAAACCAGGAGGCCAACCAAACGGGAATATCAGGCAATCTGATGATTGGTGTCAGACGTGTCGGGAAAGATTTAGCCCCTTGCGTTTGAGACATACACATTAAATATTGTCCGGCAACGGTCGGTGGAACGGTAATTTGATACGTACTTTGAACAATACACAGCAAGGAATCGCGCATAGAGGTGGGAATAGCTCTGTCTTGCGCATTAGCTTGATATTGCAAAACACGAGAAACGCGTGCGTCCGTCGGTGTCGAAGATGTCGCTGTCAGATTTTGGCAATAAGTAGGTTGAGGCGGCTGTGTCCCTAAAACGGCACGATAGATTTGTACATTCACTTTCGGTGTGTTCGGATTGGGGTCTATGTTGGCCGAAATAGAACTCATGGCTTGCGTTAGACCGGCCGAAAAAGTAAAAATCGGTGTGATGAAAGTATTTAAAACATCTTTGTAAGGTGTTGCCAAAACGGCTCCTAAAAATATCAGTAATAAAATGCGTTTCAAAACATCCGTAAAATACGAACCGATGTCACCCATGCCCCATGATAAAAACAACCGAAGTGTTCGAAAAACCAACCAAAACATGCCACCAATGGATAAAAGCATCAAAGGCAAATGCTGTTCTTCGATCTGTTTGTAAAATGTCGTAATGACTTTATCCATGCTTTCAATGATTAAATAAACGATATCACAGGTCCAGCAGTCCTCCTGATATTCCAATAAAAGCTGACGCGGTGTCGGACAAACTTTCGAACCACGACCCAATCGTTCTTTAATCGCTTTTTGGTAATCTTCCCGAGCTTTTTCCAGGTCTTCCTGTTGTTCGCGGGTTCGGTCATTTAAGGGGATACGTTCAACTTCTTCAATAATTTGCTGCGCTTCCAAAAAGCGTTCCTGTGAGATCTGATAGCTTTGAGCCAATGCACTGCCGGCAGCCATCCATAAAAACGAAGAAAAAACAAGGCCTAATAAAAAGAGATGTCTTGTCTTTTTTAAGCTGATTGTTTTATAAAGACCAAGCCCCAGCATCAAAATGATCAAAGGCAGCGCAACAAACCAAATATAGGGTAAGTAAGACGTGCCCGGCAAAAAATAAACCAGGATCAACAGCGGAATAAGCAGAAGAGTTGTTGCAAAATGCTTTAAAGTCATTTTTAGCCTCCGCCGTTTTTATCTTGTTGAGTTGCTTTTGTAGCTTGTTGAATCGCTCTTCTTTTCATTACGGCCGCAACCGGTGCTGCACCGGCAGCAGCAGCAGCTGCTGCGACCGCTGCCATAGCAACGGCAGTGGCAAGTTGTTTTAATCGCCGAACAAAATCGCCGACCATGGATTTCGGAGACGAATTTGTTAAAAAGCCGGAAATCTCTGTCAGATGTTTTGATAAATTATACAGATAAAACGCCATAACAACAAAAGACAGTGCCGACACAGACATCCGGCACATTTCCCGCAAAACATCTGGGTTTGTATTCTGATAAGTCGGGTTTAAAATAATGTTATACCCGCGCATTTGGGTGAAAGCTTCAACCGTTGAGACAAGCAAGGCTACGAAAACACAAGTAATCAACAACTGAGCCAATCCCCCGATAAACATGTTCCAGGCCGCCTTAAAATATTTTTCTGTGACGGAAAAAACCCACGCAACCAATAAAATCGGCAATAAAATAATGAAAAAAATAATCCGCACGAAAGCATCAATTAAATACATCGGGAAAAAAAGCAACAGCATAAAGAATATACCCGTGATAATTAACCCGACGATAAAACCGGTGAAATCAGTGATCGTCATTAACCGAATACCTAATGCCCGTCCGATATTTAACGCAACTGTTGCACGGTAAACCAAATCTTCCAGCTGGCTTCCGATTTCAGCCGGCAATCCCGGACCGCTTGTAAAGGTTGAACCGACCGTTGTCGACGTCAACACTCTTGTGGGGAAGTTGAGATTTAAAATCATAAAAGATAAACGGACAAAAATCGTAATAATCGGTGCTATGATTGTGTTGATCAGTTCTAACATATAGTTGGAGCTCAGCAAAAAAATGGAAACGAGACCACCTTTTCCCAGCTTTGTCGTAATGGAAATCCAATATTCCGGCAGATTCGGAACGCGCATGCTGAGAAATAAAGACAATGTACGCAGACAAAGATAGATCACCAATCCGACGGCCAAAAGTCCCCATGCCAGGTTCTTCATGGCATCATATGCGTTTGTTGCAATAACAGCACCTGTATTGAAAACAATCGTAAATATTTGACATGTCCAGCAGCTTTTGGTGGAGTTCATGTTTTCCTGCGCTTTGACAATATCGACTTCAACATCCATACCGCAAGAAGACAAAATCAACAGAGCTGCCATCATCCAAAAGAGGCAGAAAGATTTTTTTTGAAAAAATGACAGAAGATTTTTCATGTCGTTTAATCTCTTATTTTCCGGCAACATCCCCTGCAATATCAGCTGTAGCACTTCCCACAGATGAAGCTGCTTCACTTAAGACCGAACCAGAAGCTGATATGCTTTCAGGCGGTTTCATACCTTCCGGCGGTTTCATGCCTTCCGGCGGAGCCATTCCGGCCGGAGGTGTTGCTGCTTCCGGCGGTTTCATGCCTTCCGGAGCCGGCATACGATAAGGTTCGGTTGATGTCGAACCGGAAGCAGGTGCCGTCGTTTGATTGATCGGAGCCGCCGCTTTTGTCTCCGGCATCGGCGCCGCATCGCTTCCGCCAGTAGGGGGTGTCACAGACGTCGAACCGACAGCTGATGTCTGTGAAGCAGAAGCCGTTGCTTTTGATGATGGTGTCGTCGAATCTACAGAGGCAGCGGGTGATGAATTCGGCGATGCTTTCGGAGTGGAAGATGTTCCCGGAATGTTGGCATTCGTGATCGTGAAGTTTTGGTTTTGTCCAGTCTGTTGATTGACGGAAAAATTACCCGTGTTCTGAACGCCGGATCCACTGCCGCTACTGCCTTGGCCGCTGTTTCCATTTTTGTCGCTTTTGAATTGATTGGGGGCGCCCGAACCTTTTCCAGATTGTCCGCCGCCGCTGCCACCGCCTGTTGTACTGCTGCCCAAATTGTCTTTTCGGTTCTTAATAAAGTTGGAGCCAGCTTCTCCGGTTTTTTTCGCTATCCCGAGAGCTGTTCCACCGACCATTCCCGCAGCCGCGAAACCGGCTTTTGAACCACCGTCTGTTGCCGCAGCACCCAAGGATTCTCCAATAGCAGAAGACATGAACAGCAAAGCAATGCTGATAATCAATCCGCCTACTGTGATGAAAATGGCAGAAGTTGTAAAATTCATTAAATCTGCCGCTTCTTTAACCTGATCCTTCATTAACAGATTCAAGATTTGTTGCAGACGGTTATTACTACCGGTGCTTTGAGTTTGTGAATTTTGAGCCAGAGCAGGCGCCGTTGTCATAAAAAATCCGACGACTGAAAAGGCAAAGGCTGTCAATTTATGTTTTAACATGTTTTTTCCTCTTAAAGTCCGGCGATTAACCGTAAACATATAACAATCAAAATACTTAAGACAATCAAAGTAAATAAACAGGATATGAACAAATCCCATGCTTTTTTGGTGTATCCGATTGTTGCCGGGAATACAGCCAACACAATATAAAGCGGGAGTAATACGGCCACAAATCCCAAACGAACCAAAATATCAATAAACTTAAACGGAACAACGATAAATAGTATCAAATAGCCAATAATCTGTATTAGTGCGATTAAAAACATACCGATATGAGGCAGGCCTAACGGACCGGCAGTCAGTGAATGGACAAGGAAGGTTGCCGCAATTGCCATTCCCAATACAAAGTTTAAACTGGCTGTTTTGATGACGCAGGATAATCCGTCGTAAACTGTGGAAGACAAAGCTTTCGGATTACCGTTTGTGACAAAACGACTGTCATTAGGATCTGATGTGCTGCACAGGTTAACTGAGTTTTGAGAAACGGTCACCGTCGTGCTGGAACAGCCATAGTTCACATCATCAATTGTTGTGACAGTCGGGGTGATAAAACCGGCCGTTCCCATCAACTGTGTGCTGAGTCCTGTTGCAAACGAAACAACCGGCGTGATGATTAAATCAAAAACTTGATAAGACGGTGCCCATAATAATGCGGCACCAAACATCAAACGGAAAAAGGCTTTCAACAGGCTTGTCATGAACTCACCCACGTTTGCGCCGTGAACGACCAGGAAAAATTGCAAAACAATCCAACAAAGCCACGCGACACCGCCGACCATCAGTGCGCTGAGAAAAATATTTCGCATTTTTTCATAAAAATTTGTGGCCAAATCATTAACGATATCAAAAGTGACATCAAATAACGGACAAAACCAACAGCCGTATGAACCGTCCTGATTATAACTGTTTAAAATACGGGAAAATAAAGGTGTTCGAATGGCCGAACCGGTTGTGAAGGTCGTAGCCCATTGAAAAGTTGTAAACGCCGAAAGTCTGGCAGCATATTCTTCTGTTAAAGCGTTCATGAAAGCACAAAGGGCATCATTGTTGGCCGCAACTTGCTGCACAATTTGTTGTGTGTTCTGCAGCAACTGGCGATGTTGCGATTCGGAAGCTTGCAGTGTTTGTGCGGCAGTATTGCGACATGCTTCAATTTCTTGCTCTGTTCCCGAACAGCGATTGATTGCTTGTTGATAACGCTGATTAGCTAACTGCCGCGCCTGATATTGTATCTTCATGGCGTTGTTATAACAGTTTGTGCAATGCGCATCTTCAATATAGGACTGATATGCCGAACGCCAATCTCCGCCCTGAGCTGCTTGCTGTGCTTGTTCCGTCGTGATCTCCGAGCAATCCCATAAGCAAACTTGCGCCTTCACCGGCAGAGAACAGAAAAAAAGAAAAAGCAATGAAAAAACCAGGGAAAAGGAAATGCGCTTATTTATCATTTGATCCTCTTGTGAAAACTTTTTTAATTATTTTTGGAAATAGTATAGACTTAAAATTAACATTCGTCTATTATTATTTTAATTGTTTTGGTGTTTTTTAAGGAGGCAAACGTGTCCCAGCAAACCATTGAGCAAAAGATTTTTCATATTTACTGTCAGTTTTTTCAATATAAAGATTTATTGAAGGGGTCACCGGCGTTGACTGTGAATCCCAATGCGCTGGATGATAAAATGCGCGCCTCGTTTATGCCGACGGTTGAGGCGGAAACAGCCCAAATGGTCGGTTATTTGATGGGATTGCGCGGAACAGCCTTTACGGTCAGTCAGATGCTGGTTTCTTTAAATAAGTATTATCAAAAAGATGATTTTTGGCGTCGGCTGTTGTTGGAGTATATTGATTTGTGCCAGGAAAAAGAAGAAGCCGCTTTTATGGAAGAAAGCCGAAGAGTCCGTCAGGAAGGTGAGGATTTGTTAAAGCGAATTAACCTTTATCGAGCTTCTAAAAAAGAAATTATTGATTCTTTTGCGGCTGCTTTGAAAGCTCAAAAATTTCCTGTTGATGCTCAGAAGTTGATACGCAATTACCTGAATATGGCCGAAAAAAATGCTACGGAAGCTTGGAATGTGCTGACAACAAACCCGGCAGCTTTTGCTCCGCTTGAGGTTGTCACGCCGGAAGGTAAACGGTTGATGGCCCCCAAAGAAGCAATCGAGCTGAACAAAAAAATGGGAGTCTTTCTCAGAAAATTAAAAACATAATTTAACAAAAGACTGGACAAAATATTTTTTTCGTGCTAAAATAAAAGCACAAAAACAAAGGAGTTTGCAATGCCGCAAGATAATTATAATAAAACTTATGATGCCAAAGCTTATCGCGAGATAAAGGGGGGCTTTGATGATACGATTTCCGAAGCAACGCGTTTAAGACGTGCTGAGGCCGAATCGGCTGCGCAAGAGGAGGAATACGCCAGTAAACCGTTCCAAATGATGCGGGATTATTTTAAAAACCTGTTTCAAAAAGATGACAGCTATTTGGATAAGGGGCAACCTCCTGTAGATATCAGTGTCGGCCGCAAACAGGATCCGTTGGATCGTTATCAGGACGCTTGGCGTCAAATGATTAAACATCCGGAATTTGCCTCCGTCACCACAGAAGAGACCCGTAAAATGCAACAAGCATTGCCGCGGTTATCTTTAAGCTGCATTTCGGCTCAAAATAATGCTAAATCTGCTTTTGACGACAACAGACGTAAATTGCGTGAGGAATTGGGCGTTCCTTCTTTAAATGAAGAACAGCTTCGTCAAGTCAAAAAAATGCCGGAAGTGCAACAGGCACGTCATTCGGCGGCCGAACGGTTGAATCAGCTGCGTCATTACCGCAATACCATCGCAACCGAAGCATTACCGGGATTGCGAGCTGAGGCAGAAGCTTATGTAAAACAACAACAGCAAGCTCAACAACCGGAAGCGCCTCAGCCTGAACAAACACCCGAACAGAACCAAGCACCGACTCCGGAAACACAGACAATGACTCCGCCTCCGCCGGCTCCGGCACAACCGCAGCAGACAGATTCAGAGTCTCAACCGCCTGTTGCCAATCAACAACCGCAGGAAATTGATTTCGGCAAGGGTTATCGAATGCCTGAGCATATTAAGGCTAAAATTAACAAAGAGTATCGCCAGGGAACGATTACCGGTGTTTTGGAACAAGTCTTGAATGCCAGAAGTCCGGAAGAAGCGGCGTTGGCGATGGTTTGCGCGCTTATGGCTTTCGGTCCGATGGCAATCGCACGACAGTTGGAATTAAGCGTTGCCAATAAGCAAGCCTTGGAAAAATATAAGCTTGATAAAGCTAAAGAGGCTGATGAAATGACGTTGGCTATGAAGGGAATGTCCTCCCGAGATGCAACGGCGGCTTTATACGGTGACTTTTTAAAGGCCGGTAATGATATGCAAAAAGTGGCAGATAATATTCGTAAAGAGGACCCGGGATTGCTGGAGAACCTGTCGCGCGATAAAGAAGGCAATTTAACAAAGGCCGGAATGGAAGAACTGCAAGCACGTATTTTACAACGCAACCATCTTAATACTTTCGGTCGAACCATGTTTAAAAGAGAACTGAAGGATCGTGTGGGTTTACTCAATAATATGCCGCATCAGGTGATTGATCCGCAAGTTTCCTCTCAACAGCAGACGCCTCCGGCACCGACACCGGCTCCTGCTCAAACACTTGCTATGGATACCGGAGACTATCAGGTGGCGCCGGCAACACCGGAAACATCTCAGGCCAATTTTTCGGTCGGAAATACACCCACCCCTCAAGCACCGACACCGCCGGCACCAACACCGTCGGCAGATCAATTATCCGTGGATGCTTCGGCTGCATCAAAGGTCGCGAATATTGGTGTTGTTGCGGCACCGTCTCGATTGAAAATGACATTGCGAGAAGCACAAAACTTCAATGCTTCCTTGGGCTCCCAGGATAGCTTTAAAAAGGAGGCCAACCAATTTTTGGTGCAGGCACAGGCTTTGGCCGGTAAGGCTCAGGAGCTTCAGTTGAACCGTGAAGGGATACAGGCTGCCAAAAACATGCAGTTTACCATTAACGCTCAACAAAATATGCCGAATCTTTCACTTCAGCAGACACATTAAAGAAAAAGGAGGATCCGATGATCCTCCTTTTTTAGTTTCATAAAGATGTTGTTTTTTTGCTCATCTCTTGTTATGCTGAGGAGCAAAGGAGAAATGAATGAAAGCACGAACTGTCGGAATAGGAATAATTTGGACCTTATTTTATATGCCTTTTGTTGGCTATGTGATCGATTTAGCCTTTGGATACACGCCTTTCGGGTCCGTTTTAAATCGTTCGGCAACCGGAGAAGTCAGGCTTTTGAATCCGTTTGAAGATTGGGCTGTCCTATATCGCGCTTTTATGTATGATCAATGGGTTATCAACACCTTGACAGATTTTGCTCTTTTCTTGAGCTTTTTGCTGTTTATTCCGCTTTGGGGATTAGGTTGGTTTTGGATGTTGAAGGTCAATTGGTGGAAAAAATGGAGTGCATTGTTTCATTTCAGTCGGCACAAAGAAATGGAAAAGGGCCATAAGTTTCCTTTGAAAAAGAAAGTGTTAGTGCGTCCACCCGCACTGCCTGCCGGAGCTTTTTTGAACCGCAACTTTCCTTCTCCTGCGCCGGCAACAACAAGGGACGGTGCTTCTGCTGAGGCGGATGCATCTGTTCCGTCTTCGATGCCGCCGAATACGGAATTAACGCCCGAAATAACAGCCGGTATCAAAGAATTAGGTGAGCGTTTCGGATTTGAACTTTTCAGGAATGTTCAACTGGATGACGTGATTGTCCCTTTGGTTTTGGCGACGGATACAAAAGCGCTTCTTTTGAAACTGTTGACAACGGAAAATGAATGGATCGCAGATGAAACAATTGCCGAGGGAAGTGAGGCTCCGACTTGGTTTTCTTCGGACGGCGTCGAACCTTCGCCTTTTTTTGAGGTCAAACAGGCGGCTTTGTCTTTGGCTCAAAAAGAACCTGAATCTGCCATCATTCCTGTTGTTGTCGTTTTGAAAGGCCATATCATCAATGCCGAGACAATGTTGCCTGAATGGCAGGCTGCCGGCGGATATGTAGTTCGCTTTGGAGAAGGGCAACCGGAAATACTAATGACTTTGGAAAATCTGCTGGAACAAGAAGCTTAACTTAACAAACTGATTTTAAACAAAAAACAATGATAAATGCTGATAAAAAAAGGCTCTTTATCAGAGAAGCGCTTGAAAATCAAGTAAAAAAATTAAAAAAAAGTTAATTTTTATACTTGTCGAATAAAAAAAAGTTCTATATAAATAATTATAGAAAGGATCATAGGGGGATTTATGAAAAAAAATAAAATACTCTTCGTCGGCAGTGAGGCGACGCCTTTTGTCAAAACCGGTGGTTTAGGTGATGTTGTGGCAGCGCTTCCCAAGTATTTGAAGAAAGAAGGGGCTGACGTTAAACTTGTCCTGCCGTTGTATGCCGCAGTTGATCGCAATAAGTTCCATTTAAGCAAACTTTATGACGGGTGCTGCGTGAAAATGGGTAATTGTGAGGAATGGTTCAGCGTGTATTATGCCGAGACACCGTGTCACTATGATGCTTATTTTATTGAATTTAATAAATACTTTGATCGTCCGATGCACGCGCAGCATGGGCTGTATGATGCGTGGGATACGCATCAGGAGTATCAGGACAATGCATATCGATATGCTTTTTTTTGCCGTGCGGCATTACAATTAGCTAAGGATTTAAATTACCAGCCTGACATTGTTCATGTGCATGATTGGCAGACTTCTCTTATTCCTTACTATTTGAAGAAAGACAGAGATCCGTTTTTTGAAAACACAAAAAGTGTTTTAACGATACACAATTTGCCATATCAAGGGATTTATGGCGCAGATGTGATTCCTTATGCTAAAATTGATTGGGCCGATTTTAATATGAACGCGTTTGAAAGTTTCGGACGCGTTAATTTATTAAAAGGCGGTATCCGATTCGCCGATAAAATCACAACGGTCAGTCCGCACTATGCGGAAGAAATTATGACGCCTTTGGGAGGTGCCGGATTGCATTGGCTGCTTCAGGAGCGTAAGAACGATGTTTCCGGTATTTTAAACGGCATTGATTTGGATTTGTGGAACCCGGATAAAGACCCACGTATTTCTTATCCCTATAATGTTAAAACATTTAAAGACGGCAAAGCACGCAACAAACAGATTTTGCGCGAATCTTTGGGGCTTTATCAACACGATTGTCCGCTTTTTTCAATGGTTGTTCGTTTGACCGAGCAAAAAGGCATTCACATGTTTACCGAATGTATTGAAGGTGTTTTAAATGATATGGTCTGTCAATTTGCGATTATGGGAAATGGCGAGACTTGGGCGCAGGATTATTTAGCTTCTCTGCCGGCTAAGTATAGCGGTCAGATTTCTGTTCATATCGGCTTTGATGCAGAAAAAGAACACATGATGGATGCAGGCAGTGATTTTACGATTATCCCATCGATTTATGAGCCATGCGGTTTGAAGCAAATGTACAGTCAATTATACGGAACATTGCCGGTGGCTCGATCAACGGGCGGTTTGGCTGATACAATTATCAACTATAATGAAGCGGAAGGGACGGGGAGCGGCTTTAAGTTTTATGATGCGACACCCGGTGCACTTTACAACACGATCGGTTGGGCTAACTCAACCTATTTTGATCGGCCGGAGCATATGGATACAATGATCCGCACCGCAATGCAGCAGGACTTTTCTTGGAAGCGCTCTGCACGGGCTTATCTGCATCTGTATAATGAAATCCGGGGGTAAAAATGGATAAAATCAAGGCCGTTATTGTCGGATGGGGAAACGTCGGGCGATTCGTAAAAAGAGCGATTGAGGAGTCTTTGGATATAGAACTGGTCGGTGTGATTCGCCGGTTAAGCTCTTTAAACAAAACAGTTCCGGAGTTGGAAGGAATTGCCGTGGCTTCTGATCCGGAAGAATTACCGGCTTTTGATGTGGCGATCGTGACGGTTCCGAGCAGGGAAGCTCCTGATAAGGTCAAGGAGCTGTTGAAAAAGGGTTATGCTTGTGTTGACAGCTTTGATGTGCATGACCAAATTTATGCAACCAAGGAGGCTTTGACAAAAATTGCTAAGGCTTCCGGTGCGGTGTCAATTTTCGGTGCGGGCTGGGATCCGGGAACGGACTCGGCTGTGCGTGTTTTAATGCGTATGACGTCTCCGCTGGGAATGACGACAACGACTTTCGGTGGCCGAAAGGGAGGTCGAAGCATGGGGCACACGGCCGCCGTGAAGGCAATTGCGGGGGTTAAAAATGCAGTCGCTCTGACATTGCCGAACGGGCGTGGAAAACAAAAACGTCAAGTTTATATTGAATTGGAGGAAGGGGCTGATTTTGAACAGATTACGGATAAAATCCGCCATGATCCTTATTTTATAGCAGATCCGACGGATGTTGTGGCGGTCGAAGATATTTCTCCGTTTGACACGTTGAATCATGGAGGTCGGATTGAACGCACGACAAATGATGTTGCGGCGCGGTACGAGGTTGAAGGCATCAATCCTTATATGACGGCAAATGTGCTTGTTTCGGCAGCCAGAGCCGCTTACCGCGCTCGTCAAGCCGGTGATTTCGGCGCTTATACGTTAATTGAACGGCCTTTAGTGGATTATTTGCCCGGTTCTTTGGAAGAACGTTTAAAAGGATATTAGTTTTACTCTTTGTGATAAGGCTGATGTTGTGCGATGGTGTAGGCCCTGTACAATTGTTCACTTAAGACAGAACGCATCAGCATATGTGGTAATGTCATGCGACCGAAAGAAAGCAGCAAATCTGCTTTTCCTTTTACTTCTGAACTGTGCCCGTTCGCTCCACCAATTAAAAAGGCAATGTCTCGTGTTCCGTTTTCAGCCCATTTCATCAATCGTTCGGCAAAATGTTCGGAATTCGGCTCTGTTCCGTTCTCGTCCAAGACCACGATTTTTGCCCCTTTAGGAACAGCGTTCAAAAGTAAAGCTCCTTCTTTTCGCTTAAGTTCTGCTACGGGTAATTTCTTCTTTTCTTCCAGTTCAATCACCTCTATCGGCCATTGACAGCGTTGAATATAACGACGCAAAATCAGCTCTTCTTCCGATCCTTTTTTCATTTTGCCGATTGCAATAATCCATAAGTGCATTTGTGCCTCCTGTTTTCAGGCTAAACGAAAATAGCTTAAAAAGCAAGGCGGCAGTTTTAAAACTTGCAATCCGCAATAAAGAGCGATATACTCCTTTTGCAAAGGAATACAACTCTATGAAAAAAACAAAAGATTTAATCCGACCCTTGGCTTATCTGATGGCTACTTGGTTTGGCAGCGGTCATGCTCGCATCATGCCGGGAACAATCGGGTCATTGATGACGCTGCCGTTTGTAGCCCTGATGATTGGGATGGGTGGTCTTCCGGCTTTGGTCGGTTTTATCGCTTTGACATATTTGGTCGGTTTGTGGGCCGTCCGGCATGTGTTAAAGGAGACCGAACATGATCCCGGTTTTGTTGTTATAGATGAAGTTGTCGGTCAGGCGCTGACGTTTGTTTTTGTGAGTTATGCAATGCCGTCTTGGTGGATGTTTTTGGTCGGTTTTGCGGCGTTTCGTTTCTTTGATATTGTCAAGCTTTGGCCGGCATGTTATTTTGATACAAAAGTTCGGAATGCATCAGGTGTGATGCTGGATGATGTTGTGGCCGGCGGATATGCCGCGGTTGTTTTATTATTGCTTCAAATGATGAGCTAGAGAGGAAAAAATGGACGAGAACGAAAATAAAGAACATTTTAAACATGCAATCACGCTTTATGCACATGCTAAGGGCTATGCTTTGTCTCCCTTTGCCGATAAGGTGATCAATCGCTGCTTGACGGTCTGCGAAGGAAAATGTCCTTGTGACATGTCCCGTGGTTTCTGTCCCTGTGGTGAACATGAAAAAGAAATTGCCGAAATGGGACATTGCCATTGTAATTTGTTTGTTAAAAAAGATTAAAAAACTTCAGTTTTAAAAGCCTCCCGGTGGGAGGCTTTTTTTTTATTTAAAACAGTTTAAATCCTTTTTCTTGAGTTGATTTTGGAGCATTAAAGGCTTCCACCTGTTTTTTGGCTTCTTCAATTTCTTCGGCTTTCAGTTGGGGTGTGACAGCCGTTAGTGTTGTTGTCGCCAACTCTTTTAAATCTTCATCAGTTGCCTTTTGTGCCGTGATTTCAAGCCACTTATAACATTTCACGGGATCTGTGGAAACCACTTGTCCTTCGCAATACATTTTAGCGGTTAGGAAAGCTCCCTCGGCATCACCCAGTTCAGCGCCCTGTTCATAAAAGTTCAAAGCCGTTTGCGGATCCTGCAAACGAGTCTCATGGATTTTCCCGAGCCAGGTCAAAGCTTCCGGTCGGCCGTTTTTGCCCCATTCATTGATTTTGGCTTCAATACCGGACATGTCTTTTTGTTTGATTGCCTGTTCCAATTCATTAGTTCGAATTCCCCATTCAGAACCGTCGGAAATGACCAATTCGTTTTGTTCTTTTAACTCGCGAATTGTTGCTTCGTCATTATAGCCCGGAACAATCGGCAATGGTTCAGACAATTCGGCAGCCGGAACACTGTCTTCCGGTTTTGTCGGTTGCCATTTCCGTGCAATTTGCTGACCGATTTGTAAATTTTTTGTATCAGTTATTTTCGCAGCGATTGCATCTCGTTTTTCGGCCGCCCATGTACCGACATCGTCTGTATTATAAGCCGCCAAAATGCTGTACCATGCATAAGCTTCTACAGCATTATACAAACGCTTGTCTGTTGAAAGCAAATCAGCCAAGTCTTGTTGAGCCTTGACATAGCCCTGGTTTGCGGAACGAGAGAACCATTTTAAGGCCAATGCGTAGTCTTGCGGAACGCCTCGACCATACAAGTACAGGATGGCCAACTTGTATTGAGCTTCGGGGTGTCCTTGCAAGGCCGCCATTTTGTAAAATCCGCCGGCATAAACATAGTTTTTTTCGACATTGTCACCATTCGCGTAAAGCTCACCCAACGCATATTGAGCTTCTTTATCTCCGGCTCTGCCGGCAGTTTTTAATAAAGCAAGACCATCATCAGCATTTTTTTCGATGCCATCCCCTTTAATGAGCATGTTTCCAAGCTTGGAAGCTGCGGCTGTATTCCCGGTATTGTAAGCTTTCAGGTAATATTCTGCCGCTTTGGGGAGTGATTTTTCAATGCCCAACCCTTGTTCATACATCTGTCCCAAATAGTAGGAGGCAACATTGTCCCCTTCATCAGAAAGATAAGAGAACTCTTCAAAAGCTTGATCGTATTTTTTTTGATCGAAATACTTAATACCGTCTTCCCGACCCGCCCAGGCAGAGGTGGCGATCATTGTTGAACAAAGCAAAGAAAGCATTATTTTTTTTAGCATAGTTCAGGTCCTTTCAAATTTTTTTCTATTTTATCCTAAAATGATCAGAACGTCCACATTATTTTTTACCTTTTAAATAGCTTGTCGGATTCAGTGCTTTTGTTCCTTTGCGAATTTCAAAGTGAAGCTGTGGTGTTTTTACATTTCCGGTTGAACCGACTTTCGCAATGGTTTGTCCTTTTTTAACGGTTTGTCCGCGTTTGACCAAAACCGAATCAGCGTGTGCGTAGGCCGTGATCCAACCATCGCTATGTTTAATCAGCAACAGGTTGCCAAACCCTTTTAATTCACTGCCGGCATAAGCAATGACACCGTTTTCGGCTGCTTTCACGGGTGTGCCGCGCTGAGCACTGATGTTGATGCCGTCATTATGTTTTCCGCCGCCCGAAGGACCGTATGAAGAAATGACTTTTCCGTCAACAGGCCAAATAAAATTACCGGTGCGTTTGGGGGTGGGCGGCAATTTTGTGGTGGGCGCTTTTGTTTTGGGTGACTTTGTTTGAGCTGTTTTAACCGTTGGTTTTGATATCGGTGTTTTTGCGGTATTCGGCGCTGTTTTAGTTGCTGTTTGTGTTGATTTTGTTTGAGCTGACGATTCTTGCGTTAATGTTGCCGTCGGCAAAACAAGAGTTTGTCCCACCGAAAGTGTCCAAGGTTCTTTTAAGTTGTTTTGACGGGCCAGAGAATTCAAATCCACCCGATAATGTCGTGAGATGCTGTAAAGGGTATCTCCTTTACGGACTGTGTGAATATGCGCCGGCGGAATGAATAAAAGTTGTCCGATTGACAGTTTATAAGGCGGCCTTAAATGATTCATGTCCATAATGGATCGGACGGGAACGTTGTATTTCCGCGAGATAGCATAGACAGTTTCTTTCTTCTCGACACGATGAAACTGCCCTCTCGTTCGGGAGGAGGGCGGAATAGACACCCAATGTTGTGAACAACATCCCAAAAGAAGGCCGATCATCGCCGTTATGATGATTTTTCGAAGCGCTTTCATCATACCAGATATGATAAGTGTAAAATCTTAAAAAAGAATGAAGAACACCCTTAAACGCGGAATAAATGAACTTCCAGCAAAGGTTTTTTGCCATATTGCTCCGTAATGAAGTGACGAACCGTCAGGCGAACAGCCTCTTTGATTTTTTCATCTTGACGTTTATCCTGTTCATCCAGTGCTTGTAGAGCTTCATTGATTTTGGTAAATAAAAGCTCTTTGCCGTTATCTGTTTCATCCAGCAAACCAAAAGAAGAAATCTGTGGTTCTCCCAGCATATCGCCTTGCCGATTGACAACCAACGTTGCAACAACGGTTCCGCCTTCTATCATTTTACGACGTTTTTTTAAGACATCCGCCCCGAGCGATAAGATCTTCTTACCGTCCACGGCCAGACAACCGACAGGAATTTCACCCAAAATCTCGGGATCTCCGTCGTTCATTTCCAACACATCGCCTTCTTCCAAGGTCATGGCGATGCCGGCCCCCCATTCTTGAGCCAGCTTTTTATGTTCCAGTACCTGCAACGGATCGCCGTGAACCGGAATGGCAATCTGTGGTTTTAAGTATTGATAGAGCTTTTGAATGTTATCCTGAGCCGGATGGCCGGACACATGAACCAGAGCATCTTTATCCGTGATTATTTGGCAACCTGTCATCATCAAGCGGCGTTGCAGGCCGGCAATTGCCAACTCGTTGCCGGGAATGACGCGTGAAGAGAAAATAACGACATCCTGTCCGTTCAACTGCATTTGTCCCGGTATGGGTCTGGGCGAAGCTAATTTAGACAAAGCCGAGAAAGGCTCTCCTTGGCTGCCCGTGCAAATATAGACGACTTTGTCTTCGGGCAGCTCCATCGCTTCTTCTTTGGTTAGAAATTCCGGAATATCTTTCATATAACCAGCAGCGCGGGCGGCGCTGTCGATGCGCCACAAAGAACGCCCCATCAGACAGACTTTTCGGCCGTTTGCCTGTGCTGCCCAATAAATACTTTCCATTCGCGTCACGTTCGATGCAAAGCATGTGACAATAATACGACGGGTAAAGTGGGCAAACAAAGTTGTTAAACTGTCGCGAACGTCTTTTTCCGTTTTGTCTTCATTCGGTGTGAAAATATTGGTCGAGTCGGAAATCAAAGCCAGCACACCTTCCTTGCCGAGACGTTTCAGTTCCTCAATATCCGCCGGTTCTCCCAACAACGGCGATGATTCAAACTTCCAATCACCGGAATGAACAATGGTTCCCTCTGCCGTTCGGATTGCCAACATATTCGGTTCGGGAATGGAATGATTGACCGTAATAAACTCGACCTCAAACGGTCCCAGTTTTAAAACAGAGCCAAGTTCGACAATATGCAAATCAACCCGGGACAGCAGACCAAATTCGTTTAATCCGTCTTCAATTAATTCCGCCGTGAAAGGTGTGGCATAAATCGGGCACTGCAAGTCCGGCCACAGGTAAGGGATGGCACCGATATGGTCTTCATGTCCGTGTGTGACTACCAATCCTACGATATCCTTTTTATGTCGGCTGATAAACGCCGGATCCGGCAGCAAAACTTCCACACCCGGAAAGTTATCACCCGGAAAACCGATGCCGCAGTCAACAATTAACCACTTTCCTTGATAACCGTATAAAAAGAAATTTAAACCAATGCCTGTAATTCCGCCCAGTGGAACAAAAACAAGCGAATCTTTCGGGATGACGACTTCCGTCGTTTGTTCAGTTTCTGTGTTTTGTTTTTTTGTCATATTTAATCCTTTATAT
Organism: uncultured Alphaproteobacteria bacterium; assembly: GCA_944391565.1. Lineage (GTDB taxonomy): Bacteria > Pseudomonadota > Alphaproteobacteria > CAAHEQ01 > UBA3637 > CALXXX01. The sequence goes on from CALXUB010000004.1 coordinate 80,464, forward strand.
CATAAAAACATCACCAGCCGTGATGTGTCGAATAGTTTTATCTTGTTTTAAAATCAAAGCTCCCGTATCGTCTAAACCTTCAAAAATCCCGTGCAACGTTTCGCGGGGAAGGCGAACTTCAATCGGTTTGCCAATACCTGTTGCGTATTCCAACCACTGTTGCCTGACTGTAGAAAACCCCTTTTGTTGAAATAAGTTTATCTCAAAAATCAGATTTTGTAAAATCTTATTTGCCAGTTCTTTCGCCGACAACACGGCGTTATGGTCTTTTAAACATGTTGTTTGATATAACACAGGGCCTGTCGGAGCCGTTTCAATATTGACACCAATGCCGATAATCAATGTGGTATCCGTTGTTTCCAACAAAATACCGCAGATTTTTTTCCCATCTATTAAAATGTCATTCGGCCATTTGATCCGGGGAGACAGAAAACCTAACGTTTCTGCAACAGTCAAAGCGGCAATAAAACTGTAAAGTGCCGCATTTGACGGCAAGGGAAGAGTCACGGATAAAAAAAGATTACCGGATAAACTTTCCCATTTTCGCCCATTGCGTCCTTTGCCGGCAGTTTGCGTTTCTGCCGTCACGGCATGATAGGGCGGCCATTTTTTTGCTTCTTCGTTTGTGCTGGCGCACTGTTTTAAATGATGAATTTCAAACTCAGGCATGTTTTTTGATTTTATGAATGGACAGGAAAAATAAACGAAGTTTGATAGCGATCCCCAATCCCATTAACAGAACAGCCGACAGGAGAATCGGATCTGCTTGTGATGACTGAGCCAGCATTTTTTGAACACCCGAAAGACTTACATTGCCCGAAATAGCATATAGAATGGAAAGCCCCCATGCAAACGCCGCTAAAGACAGCATTCCTTCTTTTATTAAAATCAACAGAGCTTCCCGATCCTTAACTTTCATAAAGAAAAGAATGAAAAAGCTGAGTTGAAAACCTTCCAAAGCAACGAAAAGTGTCAGTAAATCCCGTGAAATCGCCATTAAAATAAAGGAGCCGAAAGGCAGGGCATAAAAAAGACGAGATTGTGTCGCCTTGGGTTTCCGATTCAAAAAAGCTAACTCAACCGTTATTTCACAAAAGACAGTCAGTAGAACAAAACCGGCCAAGACCATTCCGTTTGTGTCTGAAGAAAAAAGGCTGCCGTTTGCAAAGTTCATTAAAATACCGGCCGTCAACAGGGCATGAAAAAAAAGAATGCGACGAAGAGAGATACTGAACAGAAAGCCAAATGTGCCGACCGCGCTCAGCAAAAAGGCCATGCCTAAAGATAATACAAACGGATTATACACGCACGTATCTGTCATCAGGCAGGTCTTTAAGTGAGAGAACAGATCAAGCATGTTTTTTGCCTCCCTTTTTGCGTTTTATCCGTTGAAAACCAAGCCAAATCAGATTTCCCGCCGCAAGAACAAACATAGCCGCGAAGAAAAAGGCTGCTCTGGGGTACGTGTGTGTTATGCCGTACCATAAAGCCTGTAAACGTGTTTCGGCAATCGGCAGTGGTAATAAAGCTGCGCTGGTGCGAATGCTTTGCATGCAGTTAATGCATTTAATGCTTTGAAGATAAAGAACGAGCACATATCCTAAAGCCGCTAAAAATATCAAGGTTAAAATAATTTTCGGGAAAGCAAATACAATTTTATTTAAAACCGGCTCTTTTTTGACACGATAGGCAAAAATAAAAATAATCAATTCAGCCAAAAGAAAAAAACTGCCGATAAACGGAGCTCCCATCAAAAGAAACAGTCCGCTTAAAAGAACTCCGCAAAAAGCCAAAAGAATATTTTCCGTCATTTAAAAGCTTTCCTTCATTTGTCTAAACTCCAAGGGAACATGGTAGGAAGTTTTCGGAACGGTGACAAAAGAACTTAACGGACTTGCAATATTAAAACGGATGGTTGTCCGCCGGCGATTTTGAACATTTTTATTCTCGGCGATTAACAAGAAATCCGTTGTTCCGTCTGCTAATTCGTTTAACATCAATGTTGCTTTGCGGAACGGTAAGTTTTTTAAAACTTCCAGGTTCTTGTTCGGATAAACAGCAGGCGTGTAAGCGATCATGCCTTCTCCTGGGATATCTAACTGCAAGCTTTTTAAAGAAAAATGATCGCCTTCCAGCTGTAAAGTATATTCCAACGTTCCAAAACCGGTCGCTTTTAAATTTTTGATTTTGACATTTGAAAGTAAATCTTCCACAGGCGTTGGTTTTGCTTTAAATGTAAAGGTGAAAATCGGTGCTTGGTAAATCAGCCAAGTCGGGTCAATACGCATAAAGCGACCGGCCATGGTGACGTCCAGCTGGGAAATATTGAATTGGCGTCTGGAAGAATCAAAGTAAAATTGTGCTTGAATATCCCGCATTGGCAAAACGGCTTCGACCGCTTCGGCAAAGGCTGTTTGAACACCTTGTGTTCCGAAGGGGATCAATGAGCTCATGGTAATAACAGTGTTCAGGTTTGTCACATGAGCATTACCATAGTCAAATGATACATTTTCCAACATCATTTTTAGCGGCCCGGAAACATTACGCTCATTCTTATAATGGATTTGCCCCATAAATGTGACATTGCCGGTTAAATTAGCAAGCGATTCATCAAATAGACCTGAGATTTCAGATAAAGACAGAAGTCCTTTTTTAAACGGAATGCTGTTTGTGCTGATGGCTGCTAAAATCTCTCCGCTATAAGGATTATAATATCCGTTGGCATTGATTGACAGTTGTTTATTCAGTGTGTCGGCCTGCAATTTAAAATATTGTTCCGTATCCATGTAGAAATCAATGGATACCGGTTGTTTTAACAATGTCACTTTTTCCAAACTAAGCAAAGGCGATTGGATGTTCAGTGATGTGCCGATTGCTGTAGATTGAACTTGAACTGTTGCACGTTCAAACTTTAAAGCATCATCCAGGTAGGATACGTTTTCACCGTCAATCGACAAGGTTCCTTTTTTGTCGTTAAAATTATAATTCCCACGGATAACCGTATTTCCCAACACAAGCCGTAAATCGGATGATTCTTGATTCTTCGGCGTCTTACGCAGGTTGAGTGTCGTGTTTTTTAATAACGATGAGAAGGTGACATTTTGAGCCGTCAGATCAAATAAGTTTTCTTTATCCGGAGACAATGTCAAACGCATCGGGTATAGAATATCGATTTTCGTGTCACCAAATTCTTTTATCGGAGAAAACAAAATTAGGTCGGAAGGTTTGCTCAGTTTAAAAGTACACTCCTTGACTGAGCAAGATAAGTCCCCGTTCAATGTTGTTTGGATAATTTCTGCCGTCAAAAGTTTGTTTTGAATATTACTGAGTTTTAAATTGATCGGGGCATTTGTTTTAAAAGAGCGAAAGTCCTTTGCCAAATCAACGTTTTTCAATGTCAGATTCGCTTGGAAAGGTTTAGGGCTGTCCAGCAACGGAATATCCGCAGTAGCTTCGATATTGAGTTTGCCTGCTTCGGCGGGCAAAACGGAAAGCGTAAAAGTACGTTCCTTCCCTTCCGTTAAAACAGCCGTATTCAGTGTCAGGCTTTTGACGTTTAAGTTTTGAGTTTTTAACGTGGCCGTTGCATTGATGGTCAACGCAGGCTGCTCAGGTAAGGTTAAGCGTCCTTTTTCAATTTTGACGACCCATGTTGTTTCTCGAGCACCTACCTGCGTGTCCAAAGACGCCTCCGCTTGCAGGTATTGATTTTGGATGGTAAAAGGAATTAAAAAATGCTGTGTCGTTGCCAATTCACCGATTCCCGTGAAGTTGATCGGCAGTTGGTATTCGTTGTTGCCGATAAACAACTTGGCGTTTTTCATTTGCAGCGATTGAATTTTAAAAGGCGGATTGCGATCTAATATGCCGAGTTTCCAAAAAAGGGAAGCGACCTCTTTGACGTTAAATCCGGCTTCTTTGTTATCTTCAATTTTGATTTCCAATCCGTCAACGTCAACCAAGGTAATTCGGCGTTTCAACAAATCTGCAAAAGAGTATTGCAACCGAATATTTTTGATTTTGAAGGTTCCGTTTTTGTCTGCGATGTTATTCAATGTGATTTGAGACAGATCATGAGAAACGACCGTAAAGGAAACATTTTGAAGCCCTTTTGAATCCAAATAGCTCCTTAAAATGGGAGTGAAGGCAAAATAAATTGTCAAAAATGCAGCAAAAAAGGCGATACCACCCAAATAAATACCGGTTAAAACAAGCCCCCACGCAATCTGAAGCGTTCGCTTTAGTAAAGGATATTTATTAAGGTAGGCAATTAACTTTTTATCCCAATGAAGGAATATTTTTTTATCAAAATGAAAATCAAAGTCAAACAGCGGTTTTTTCTCAGGTTCCGGTTTCGGTTCGGATTCCATGATTTGATCAATCAAGGATTGCTTTTCCAGCAAATCGTTTTCCGTAAAATGTTGTGACGTATGAACGGGCATGGATGGAATAGGATTGGCGGGCGAAGGAATGGGATTGGCCGGAGAGGGAGGGACATTTCCCGTAAAGCTGTGCGATTTAGGCGGACCTGCATAGTCTCCTTTAGGCGCTGTCGGCTTGTTATTTGTTGTCTGAACCATTTGTTTCCCCGTTTTATTTGTTTTCTTTTCTATTCTAAACAATCTTTAAATAATTTCAAGCATGTCTTTAAATTCTTTTTCGCTGAGCGTTCGAATCCCGAGTTCGGCAGCTTTTTTTGCTTTCGATCCGGCATCTGCACCCAAAACAACAAAATCTGTTTTAGCGGAAACGCTGCCCGAAACTTTGGCACCGGCTGCCAACGCCAGCGATTTGGCTTCCATGCGTGTCATATGTTCCAGTGATCCCGTGAAAACAACCGTTTTACCGGTAAAGGGGGTTTGAATTCGGTTCGTTTGGAACGGCAGCAGGTTGATTTTGTTTTGCAGTTCTTCTAACAGTTTTTCATTATTCGGCTCATTGAAAAAGTCAATAATGTCTGCAGCCATGACTTCTCCGATGCCGTCGATGCGAGTCAACTCTTCCATTGCCGTGTCTTTTTTCATTTCTTCCGACAGGTGGGAAAAAGAGCCGAACTGTTCGGCCAGCAACCGTGCCGTTGACTGTCCGACTTGACGAATTCCCAAGGCAAAAATGAACTTATCCAGTGCGGTACCGTCAGCAACTTTCTGAATGGCGTCCCACAGGTTTTGAACGGATTTTTCACCCCAGCCTTCCGTGTTAAGCAAAGCTTCGCCATGACGTTCTTTTAAATAAAAAACATCTATCGGTGTTTTTATCCAGCCTTTTTCAAAAAAAGCCTCTATGTTTTTTTTACCCAGTCCTTCAATGTCCAATGCATCGCGCGAAACAAAATGTTTCAGTCTTTCCACGGCTTGTTTGGAACAGATTAATCCGCCCGTGCAATAATGTGCCGCCTCATCGGGGTCCCGAGCCACATGACTGTGACAAATAGGGCATTGTTTCGGAAATTCAAACGGTTGAGAGTTCGAGGGTCTTTTATCTTTTAAAACAGCAACGATTTGGGGAATGACATCGCCTGCTCGTTGAATAATGACAGTATCTGCTTCACGAATATCTTTTCGTTCAATTTCGTCGGCATTATGCAAGGTTGCGTGAGAAACCATAACACCGCCGACATTAACCGGTTCTAAATCCGCCACAGGTGTCAAAGCACCTGTTCTGCCCACTTGAACCCGGATTTTCTTTAAAATCGTTTGTGCCTGCATCGGAGGAAATTTATGTGCAATTGCCCAGCGAGGAGCGCGGCTGATGAAACCGAGCCGTCGTTGATAATCCATCCGATTGATTTTATAAACTACTCCGTCAATATCATAAGAAAGAGCAGCTCGTTTTTCCCCCATTTGTCGATAATAAGCCAAAAGTTCATCATCGTTGTGGCAAAGCTGAATTTCCGGACTGACCGGAAAACCCCATCGTTTCAGATGTTCTAACAGCTCCGCATGGGTTGTCCACAGTTCTTCGCTCGTAAAGCCGACGGTATAAGCAAAAACAGATAGTTTGCGGGAGGCCGTTATGCTCGGATCCAGTTGGCGTAAAGAGCCGGCAGCCGCATTCCGGGGATTGGCGAATGTTTTTTTATTCAGGCTTTCCTGTTCATTGTTTAGGGCAAAAAAATCTGCTTTTGTCATGTAAACTTCACCACGGATTTCAATTTTTTCGGGAAAGGGGGCTTGCAATTTCATCGGCAGTCCGCGAATGGTTGACAAGTTTGCCGTAATGTCTTCTCCTTGAGCACCGTCGCCGCGTGTGGCGCCTTTTACATAAACACCGTTTTCATAAAGCGCCGAATAGGATAAACCGTCGATTTTTGGTTCTGCCACAAAATCAAGCGGATCTTCGGCGGTTAGATTTAAAAAACGCCGAATGCGATCCGTAAACTCCAAAATATCCGCCTCTTCGAAGATATTGGACAAAGACAGCATGGGAATTAAATGTGTGATTTTATCAAATCCCTCTGCAGCTTTCGCGCCGACCTTTAAGGAAGGGCTTTCTGGCAAGACCAAGTCGGGAAAAAGAGCTTCAATTGCTTCGTTTCGTTTTTTTAAACTGTCATATTGCGCATCTGTCAGAGAGGGTGCATCATTTTGATAATATTCCACATCCGCTTGAGCCAAAGTGCGAGCCAGTTCTTTCAGTTCGGCTTGTGCTTCCAACGGAGTCAGATCTTGAACGGGGATTTCTCTTAAAGACATGATTTCTCCAACAATGTTTGAGCCGCAAGACGGGCCTGGTCCGTAATTTCGGCGCCGGACAGCATACGGGCAATTTCTTCCAGACGTTTTTCCGCCGTCAAGGGGATGACTGTGGTTAAAATATGATTATCCGACGTGGTTTGTTTGGTCACGTTCATGTGGTCGGTGCCGAAAGCGGCAACCTGCGGCGAATGGGTGACAACTAAAACCTGACGTTCTTGACCCAGGCGGCGCAGACGTTCTCCGACCGCTGAAGCAGTAGCCCCTCCAATGCCGCTGTCCACTTCATCAAAAATCAAGGTCGGGATATTTTCGGCACCGGCCAAGTTGACTTTTAAAGCCAGCATAAAACGAGCTAACTCCCCTCCGGAAGCAACTTTATTTAAGGGAGCCGGCGGAATACCGTTGTTCGTGGATACACAAAAGGTGACCCGATTCATGCCGGTTGCGGAAAATTCTGTCTCAGGTAATTCTTCCACCCGCGTTTCAAAATGAGCTTTGCCCAATTTTAAGGCCGGCAATTCTTTGCGGACGGCTTGATCTAATCGTTCGGCTGCTTTTTGGCGGGCTATACTCAGTTCTTTGGCTTTGGCGATAAAATCCAACCGAACTTGTTCAGCTGCTTTCTGATGCGCGACCAGTTCTTCTTCCCCTTTGTAAAGTGTGTTCAGCTGATCTTGAAAAGTTATCAATGTATCCGGCAGGTCATCCACTTCCACGCGATGTTTGCGGGCAACGTCTTTTAATGTAAAAAGTCGATCTTCCAATTGTTCCAGTTCCGGCCCCGGATCAGAGAAATTCGCCGATTGCGCCTCCAGATTCTCAACAGCTTCCGCTAAAGAATCTGCAGCTGTATCCAGGATTTTCAGAATATCGTCAAAAGATCCTTCCGTAAACCGATTGGCTTTCTCCAACTCGCGGACAGCTGAATGAATCATCGCTTGAACTGTCGAGCTGCCGCCGCCGGAAAGTGTCATGTAGGCGTTGTTCAGACTTTCCGTGATTTTTTCGGCATTCATCAATTCCGTGCGTCGAATGCTGAGCTTTTCTTCTTCGCCTTTTTGAGGCTCAAGAGCTTCCAATTCTTTAACGGCATGCGTCAGATATTCTTCGTCGGCTTTGGCTTTTGCCAAAATATCGGCTGCCTGCGTGACAAGAGCTTTTTTCTCACGCCAATTTTCGTATAATTGCCGGCATGTCTGTGCAAGATCCGCTAAACCGCCGTAATTATCCAAAACCGGTAAATGGTTGGTCGGATTTAACAGACCGTGACTGGCGAACTGCCCATGAATTTCAACAAGCGTATTTCCGATTTCACGAAGTAAACCGACGCTGATGGCCTGGTCACTGATAAAAGCCTTGCTTTTACCGTCTTTGGTTAACGTGCGTCGTAAAATCAGAGTCGTATCCGTATCCAGCCCTTGTTCCGTTAAGATGCTCAAAGCAGGATGTTTTTCATCCACCTGAAATTCAGCCGTCACGGATAACTGTTCAGCTCCATACCGGATTAAGTCGGTTTCAGCCCGCGCTCCCAAAGCCAGCGATAGAGCATCCAGCAAAATCGATTTACCGGCACCTGTTTCCCCCGTAAAGACACACAGCCCCTTGTCGAAGGAAAGATCAAGCTTCTCAATTAGGACGACATTCCGAATCGAAAGCGAAAGAAGCATCTAGGAAACTCCATTTTTCTGTAAAAGACGATAAGCTTTTCGATACCATTTCGAGGAAGGATAATTGTAGCCCAGGACGGCGGCTGATCGTTTCGCTTCTTCTTTCAAACCCAAAGCCAAATAGCCGGCTGTCAGGCGGTAAAGTGCTTCTTCAATATGCATTGTGGTTTGATAATTGCGGACAACATCGGCAAATCGGTTAATGGCGGCGCCGTATTTCTTTTGCTTTAAATAATAACGGCCGATGTCCATTTCTTTTCCGCCCAAATGGTTGTGGGTTAAAACCAACTTGTTTTTCACATCTTTGGCATAGGGCGTGTTCGGATAAAGCACAATCAGCCGGTTAAAAGTTTCCATAGCCATTTGTGTCATATCCTGATCACGTTCCACGTCCGAAATTTGTTCATAATAAGACATGCCTTTTAAATATTGGGCATAAGGCGCATATTTATTGCCGGGATGGAGTTGTAAAAAACGGTTAATCGCCAAAACGGCATCGGTGTATTCAGCGTTTTTATAATACATGTAAGCCGACATAATTTGTGCTTTGGCTGCCCAAGGGGAATAAGGATGTTGCCGTTCAACCTCATCAAAGTATTTAACGGCTTCTTTGTATTCATTTTCTTCGGCATAATCCATGGCTTTGTTATAAAGTTCAGCCACACTTTTATCTTCCATGACTTTATTTTTATGACCGGAGCAGCCGACGGCTAACGCCAGCAAGAAAATCAATATAAAGCCTTTTTTTATTAAACAACGCATGCGTTTATCTTCCTTTGTTTTTCTTTTTAAAGAAACTATACCACACTTCGGACAAAGAGAAAGCAAAAAATGTATCAGAACATGTTTTTTCTGGGTGCGATCGCCAGACAAGGAATGGATTGATCGCTTAAGATTTTACAGGCTGCTTCGGCGTCTTCTTTTGTTTCAAAACCGGATAAGCGGGAACGAAACAGATTTTGATGCGCCGATACCTGAACGGTGTTTGTTCGGACGTGAAGAAGTGTTTGAGCCGTTGTTGCCTGTTGTAAAGCTTTATCCTTGTTTTGGAACGCACCGACTTGAATAGACCATTCAGCCGGCGAATAGTCACCTTGTTCAATTAAAACCGTGTCATCTGCAATGGCAAACGAGGGAATGGACGCCAGCAGTGTTTGATTTCCTTCTGCCGTTAAACGGTTGACCTTTTCTTTACATTGCGCAATACTTGCCACGATAACAGGGTCGTATGTATCTCGGTGTTGCTTGGAAATATAGGCTTTTTTGAAAAAAGGATTATCTCCGTGGCGAGCCAGTTCTGCTTGTTTTTTCTTGACTTTTGCGAATCCGTTGTCCAACAGGACACGCATTTGACTGTCTCGTTTTTGCGCGGTTTTTTGGCCGATAACAACGCCGACCAAGGTCCGATTATCCCGTTTGGCTGTTGAAATAACGTTATAACCGACGGCAGAGACAAAGCCGGTTTTAAAACCTTCGGCACCTTTATAATACAACAAAATGTTGTTATGAGAATAATACGTCTTGCCTCCGAATTTAAAAGATTTTGTTGAAAACAAGGGATAATACTGCGGGAAATGGTTAATCATGGCAATGGATAAAACAGCCATGTCTTTGGCCGTTGTCCATTGTTCGGGGTGATGCAAACCCGAAGCGTTTTTAAACTGCGTGTGCGTTAAACCTAAGTCTTTGGCAAACGCCGTCATCATTTCTGCAAATTCTTCTTCACTCGGAGCTAAAGCTTCGGCCAAAACAACGGCAACATCATTGGCCGATTTGACAATCAGAGCTAAAACAGCTTCACGCACCGTCATGACTGAGCCTGCTTTAACGCCTAACTTAGAAGGCGGTTGGCGTGCCGCATGTTTCGACACGGGAATCAAATCATCCATTTTTAAAAGCCCTTTTTCCAACGCGTCAAAGGTAATGTAAAGCGTCATGATTTTGGTTAAAGAAGCCGGGTACTGTTTGGCATCGGCATTCTGCGCTTGAAGAATATACCCGCTTTGAACATCCGCAATCAGAGTCGATGGTGCGGCTTTTGCCGTGCCGAAACACAGACAACTTAAAACAACAGCCACACTCAAACTTTTCCAAAAATGCACGATTGAACCTCTTTATAAAAGCTTTTTTCATTGTGTCAAATAAAGGTTAACGATTCGTTTATGCTCTTTTATCTTCTTTTATCAAAAAAGATTGACAAAAAAATTTTTTTTCTGATATAATTTCCCATGCAATAATGAAATATTAATAAAGAGGGAACGATGAATAACTCAGAAAAATGGACTTATCAGGCTTATAAAAAAGTCATGGAAGGTGAAGATGGATTTCAAAAGTTTTTGGCTTTAAAAGATATTTATTCTAAGCCGGAACTGTATGGGGATGTTGTTTTGGGGGCCATCGAAGCAAATGATACCTCTTTACTTGTTTCTTTTTTGAGCAATCAAATGATTGAAACAATTTATCAAACAACCCCCTCGCCGAAAGCCAGTTTTCTCAGTGAGATCTTGGCACAGGGGAAATTAAACATATTTCGGGATATTTTCAGCTTTAAAAGTTTTTATCCGCAAGAAATTGCTCAGTTAAAAGTATTGGATAAAGCCTTGCAAAATTCAAAGGAAAAGAGAAAATATTTCTATAAGTATTTCGAGGATTTCTATTGGGCTGAAAGTCAAATTCACAAAGCGATCAAAGGATTGACCAATTATTCCGTTAAGATACAGACTCCCAAGCTTCTTCGCGTTTCGGAAACAGGGACCTATCCGCCGGTTGTTTTCGCATCTACCGCATCTCAGACTTATCGGTTTGAAGGCCTGGATCCGGCTTGTGTTCGTGAAAAAGGTGCCTCTGGTGTTTTGTTTGAGGCGTTTGAACGGATGGAACCCGATTTATCTTATTTAATTGACAAGGATGAAGTATTGAGTGCCGGGCGGTTGGAAACACTCAAGCGTGAAGTCAGAGAAATGGAAATTGATGATTTTTACAACACGTTTGAGGAGGATATTCCCAAGCTGGAACAGTTAATGGATTTAACGGAAAATTTCTTGCAAAAACCGGAAGGCGTTTTGCTGCGGCATTTTATGGATAAAGGGGGCTTTTTTGTGCTTTCTCAGGATGAGGGGCAGGGGGTGCGCGGGATGAGCGCAGGGGGTGTCTTAATGATGAAAAATGTTCAGGAAAGTACTTTTTATCATGAACTCATCCATGAAATTGAAAAAGAAAAGAAACAAATTTCCGCTTCACCATTGATGAATAAAGTTTACGATTATGTTGATTTTAACTCGGAAACACAGAAAGAGGGACCTTTTTCAAACTTTTGGAATGAAATGCTCTGTTTCAAAAAATACTATAATAGAATGGATAAAAACAAACGCTCGTTTCAATCCGAGATAGTGCCTTTTATGGCATCGCTTTTAAAAGAAAATGTCGAAATGCCTCAGTTGGCTAAGACTTTGTTGAAATATGTGACCTGTTATGCGAAAGCATGCGTCGAAAAAAATGTTGAGCGTCAAGCCTATTTGGAAAAAGCTCTCGAACGCACGGACATTGATATAACCAAATCAGGTGACAAGATGACTTGTTATTTGGAGGACGTCATGAAAAATACCGTGCGTTCTCAGAATGCTTACCGTAATCATTCGCCTGAGAATGATTTTTCCGATGCTTTGAGAAAACTTCGTCGGGAAAAGTCGTTATTTGAGATTTTGTTTGAAAAGGAACGGAGCCGTTAAGATCGGCTCTGCCCTTCCCGTAAAAGAGCTGGCAGGGGGTCTTCTGGCTGGCCGTTTAAAAATACATCTATCCGTTTTTGGGCGTTGGCTTCAATATTGCGGTAGAAAATAGAAACATCTCCTGTATGATAAACATGGGTTCCCAAGTATTCATTTTCATACAGTTCGGGGGTAGGCGGGTTGACAATCAACGCTCCGTTTTCGGGATTTAATACAGCGCCGATTAAATGCGGTTTTTCTTCTTTGATATTGCCGTTCTGGTCGAAATAAGCCGTTCCCAGATTTAACTCGGCTTCGGCCGGCGTTGCATCCGTTTTCCAATTCAAAGGATTGATACCCGGTGTTCCCGGCAAAGCAAACAAATCGTCGATCGCATCGGCGGCCTGCGTGTTCCAAGTGATGATAACTCCCGTGTCTGTTTCACCTTTGGCAAATTTGAGCCACGGATATTTTTGTAAGTCACCGTTCATACCGGGACCTCCGATTAAATAAGCCGCTACCATTTTTTTTGCAAAAGGCTGATCGAATTTTTCCTTCATCAGATTAAACAAAGCCATGGCACCTTGACTATGACCGAACAAGATAAAAGGACGACCTTGATTTAAATAATCCAGGTAGTATTGAAAAGCATCCTCCACATCGTCAAATCCGACTTTCATCGGCCCGGGAGCGTTCCCGGCCCGAAGTGCTGTTAAGGCAGTGTTTAGTTCCGTTTGTCGATAAAAAGGCGCATAAATGTTGGCAAAGTCTTTCATCGTACCGGTATTCATTTTGATGTTCAACAAAGCGGCCAGTCGTTGATCTTCCTGAGTGTGCCAATTCATATAAGGACGGTTTTCATCGACGTATATTGTCGGATAAACATAAAAAACATCGACTTTTTTATCTGGTTTCGGTGGAAGCTGAGCCCAGTTGTCCGGCTCGGCATAATTGATTTTTTGAATTTGTAAAATAGCAGGTGTAGGAAGCGATGCAGTCGGTTGCTGAGCAGCCATGACAGCAGGAGCCAACATTAAAAAAAACAAAAGAAGTAATTTTTTCATACGCATTCCTTTCATGTTATTCGATTAAAAATCAATGAGCTTGTATCTAGATAAACTTTCTTTCATCATAAAAAAGAACACAGGAAAGTCAACTCAAAAATCACCGGCACAAAGCTCTTAGGTTTGTGTAATAAAACGATTTATGTCCGACGCGTCCGCTGTCTAAGAACACATAATTTTTCGCACAAGTGTTGGAGGAAGTTGTATCCGTCCATGCCATTATACTGTCGGAGGTTGTTCCGGTTAAATGAGCACAAGCATTATCCACGCCTTCTTCGCCATTCCAGTTCGGGCAAGCTTCGGACATGGTCACTAATCGCATGCCTTTGCTTTCACAAAAGTTTTTAGCACTCCAATAATACATGTAATCATTCTCCGAAAGCAGGTACTGGCTTCCATCGGCAGCCGTTATGAAAGTTCCTTCGGCTTTCTGACATGTGCCGGTTCCCTCGACTGTCGCGTGACAATAGGAACTCCCCGGATAGCTGGTATATTGACAATAATAACCTGACTCATCATGACAATCACTTTGAGAGGTACAGGACATATCTTTCAATGGCAAACATTGTTCGTTTTCTTCATCCTGCCAATATCCTTCGTCGCAGATAAAGTTCACTCCGTCACACGTCGCATGTGCAGGACAAGGTGTGCAAAATTCACCGGACAAATATTCATCATTTTGACAGGCATAGCGGCCGTCGTCTAAACAAAGGGCTTGTAAATTGCTGTAAAAATAGGGTTTGTGACCAACTCTGCCACTATCCAAATAAACGTAATATTTGGCGCAGTCATTAGCGTTTGAGCTTGTCCAACCCATGACGGCTGATGAATAAGCATTCGTCAGGTTCTGACATGCTCCGTCAACGCCTTCCGTTCCTGACCAATTCGGACAAGCCTCTTCAATACGAGCCAAAGCCAGTCCTTTGCTCGCGCAGAAATTTTTGGCAGACCAATAGAACATATAGCTGGATTGAGAGAGTAAATAACGTTGTCCGTTTTTACCAATGACAATCACTCCATTATTTTTTTTACAAATGCCATCTCCTTCTACTTCTTCATTACAATAAGTCGCACCGGGAGCATAATTTTGCATTTCACAATAAGTATCTGCTTCGCTGCAATCATTTTGTGCAGAACAATAATTTTTATCGACGCAGCCATCTTGTGCGGAGTTTATTTTGTATCCTTCTAAACAGGTGAAAGTCATCCCATTGCAAGAAGCATGTTCTGGACAAGGAGTACATATGTTATTCTGTAAATATTGTTCGTTTGAACAAATGCATAATCCATTTGAACAAATGCCAATTTCGTTTTCTTCACGAATGCACGGCTCTCCATCGGATAAGGCAACACAAACAGCACATCCCTTTGAATCTATTTTTATTTTTTCACATGGTGTGCAAAGTAAATCGATGCTTTGATTATCGCAAATGGTGCATATTCCATTAGAACAGTATCCTTCTTCACCATGTTCTGTGAAACAAGCTGTCGCCGAAGGATTAGGAATACATTGCCCATTGCTGCAAGTTTCACAAGAAGTGCACTCTTCGCTGCATTCTTCCGATGGAATTTCATCATTGTTGAAAGAAAAAATAAAATGAAGAGTACTTTCTGTTGGACAATTTGTTTCATCGGGTTGATTGTTAATAAAAATTTCTTGGATAGGAGTATGTTTATTATTTAATAAACGCTGACATATTCTTTTATCAATTTGTTCAACTTGAACATCAAATCCGTCTTCTAAAATTAGAGTTATAATATTTTTCCCAGATTCTGGAAGATAAAGAGGCTTTATAATATCTCCTTGATTTAATCCTTCTCGAGTGACAAGACGTTCAGCCTGTATCATTACATCATTTAAAATTTGATTAGATTCGTGCCAAGTTAAGGCCATTCTAATGCCTGCAATACTTCCTAAGCTAAGGAGAGCTGCAATCAACAAAACAGACAACAATTCAATCATTGAGCGTCCATAATTTTGGATATCAGAAAGTCTTTTCATAAATACCTCCTTTTAAAAGATAAAGGAGATTAGAGTTTTGTCAATAAAGTTCATTAAGAGAAGCTATTTTAAAAAAAATGTATCATTTAAACATTCAAGTTTGAGTTGATATATTTTATTTGTTTTTTATTAAAATGCATGCTAAAATATACACCTATTTATTTTAAAGAAAGGAATTAAAAAATGAAAAAATTAGCTTTAACAGCTTGTGGTGGTAGTCGTGGGTATGTTGGAAATCAAAAAGTTTGTGAGAATGATTATTTTCTAGGAGTTATTTCAATTTCTGAATTATTCTCTCCTTGCACAAAAAAGTAAATTTGAATAATACGAAAAGACCTTTGCTAAAGTGCAAAGGTCTTTTTTTATGTTTTAAAAGTGTTAATGATATGTAAGTATGTATTTGTGATACATAAAAATAAAAAAACTTTATCTTTATGTACGTCAATGTTGTGGAATAGTATTTAAAGAGACAAAGAAAATGAACTTTATATTGGTGGGCGTAAGAGGACTCGAACCTCTGACCTTTACGATGTCAACGTAAACAGTATAATGAAAATAATTTTTATTTTCAACGTGTTATTTTTTTAAAAAATAAAATTGCCCAATTTTTGCCCAATTAAAAAATAAATTTACTTTTTCTTATAAAAAATTATAATATCGTTCTCAAAAGAAGGAGACTTTATGAAGTATTGTTTTTTATTATTATTCTTGTTTCTGATCGGTTGCTTTAATGGAGAATCTCTTGAGGAAATTAATAAAGCATCTTCTAAAATAGTTTTAAATGAGAAATGTGAAAATGTTTCTGCTTTTGAAGTTTTTCAAGTCCTTGATAAATTTGTATTAGCCCATACTTGTGATAGCAATGATTATAAATTTTGTTCGGGGTTAGTTGTTTACATTATGAAAGAGAAAAATAAAATTTATTATAATGATCAAATTATTCATGTTCCTGACGGTAAATGTCCCGAATATTATGACACGTTTACATATGAAAGTTCTTTAGGGTCAAGAACTGTTCCGAAAGTGAAATGGTCACATAAAGAGATTCATAATTCCGCCAAGAAACAAGAGAAGTGAAATCAGATTTTATTAAGTGCAGTTGCTTCATGGTGCTTCGAAAAGGTGGCATAGCGTTGAACCATTTTTATTGATTTCCAACCTCCTAATTTTTGAAGAGTTAAAAGGTCCATGCCGGACATAATACATCTAGATGCCCAGTCATGTCGCCAGTCGTGAATGCGCATTTTTTTCCCATTGCTGTTTCGAGGGATAAAACCGTGTCTTTGTTCAAAACGTTTTAATGCTAATGTGTGTGCTTTATGAAGTGGTGTCCCACCTCCTCTTATTCGAGTGTCGCAATATGGAACATTTTTGATTGTTAAAAAAACTTTTCCAGATTTCGGTTTGTTTGCTCTGATCCATGTTCTTGCTAAAATCCAAAAAGTTTTCCGGTGCATTGGAACGTTTCGTGTTTCTCCGTTCTTACTTTTTACAATATCAATTGTTCGGTTCGGAAAGTAAACATCAGCCCAATCTAGTTGGAGCAATTCTTGTTCACGAAAGCCTTGAACAGCGTAAATTTCAAACATAGGCCGAGCGTGCGTAGAGTAACAATCTAATAAAAGAGTGCGAGTTTCATTATCTAGGTGAAAAACGACATTGTCATTTCCTCTTTTCCTCGGTAATTTTTGAAATTCAAATCCAAGATCATTTGCCGCACATCTGATTATTGCCATTATCGTGTCCCTATAACGATTTGTTGTTGTTGGTGCCAAGTGTTGTTTTTCCCTTAGAAAATCTCTCCAGGCTGTTTTAATGTCTGATATGCGTATGTTTGAAAAATAAGGACGTAATATCTCGATTTTATTAATTTCACCGGCTTTTAACTGGTTATTAATAAGATATATTTCTAAACATTGATCAAATGTTATATCTTGTGGGTGGGACGTATGTCCTGTTTTAATATTGGTCCTAATTTTTTCTTCTAACTCGTGAGCATATTCCGCTGCTTCTGCTTTTGTAGTAAATCCTGTACTTTGCTCCGGGACGTTAATTGACTGTGAACCAACTTTAATCGTTCCACGTACCGAGTAGATGCCTTTCTTTCCTCTTTGTCGGATATGTAACACTTTTCTTTTTCCTTTTGTAATGTTTCGAAAATTATTTCCTTGAAGTACCACCCGCGACGCATGGGCTTTATCCCTCGTTTATTAAGCCAATTTCTTGTATTTCGAATGGGATTTAATGTCGTATCGTATTTGAGTAAAAAGGCTATCTCATTTAAGGATATGGATTGGACTTCTTCAAATTTCATTCTTCCTCCTTTACTAGGCATATTTCTTCGATCTCTTCATCTTCAATTTCTGTATCTCCTCGAAAATCTTCTTCCCAATCCTTATCCGCCTTGTAAGCCTTTTTCTCCGCCTCATCTTCAGAAAAAGCCATAATTTCTAATTCGCATTTAACGGAAACGGATTGTATTGCATTCATTTTCACCAGATATTTCTTAGGTTTTCCTTCTCGTCTGAAGTTTTCATCGACATGTTTTCGAACAAAATCGGTAAACTTACCATATCCGGCATCTTTGAAATCATTCAAATCAATTTTTAGGCCATTTTTCGTTGTAATTATCATCTCCAATCCCCAATTTTGTTAGGAAGGGACAGGTTTTGAGTTTTTTGTCTTTTCCCGCCGCCTTCCGATGCTTTATTGCACTTTCCCTTCTAAAAAGGCAAAAGCAGACTCTTTCGCCGCAAGAGGAAGGGATTTGTCATTTATAACTTTTAAAGCTTCGATAATGCTTTGGGAGTTTGGACATCCGTTGATTTTGACGATTATCAAACTTTCTTTTAAAATATCAGTCATTTTCCCTCCGGTTCAAATTTATTAAAGACGTATTTTGTTTCAATTTTAACGGATTTACCGCATTTGCAATGAAATCCCCATCCGCCTTCTACTTTTGTGGTGATGCCATTTTTTACGTATGAGACGTCTAATTGATAAAAAAGATCTTTAGTCGACACTCGGTTAGCTCGTCCACAGTATGGGCATAGGCCGTCAAAATTAACGGAAAGCCATAACTTTTCCTGAAGCGATAAATTATTCATGATTTATACCCTTTCACCATAAAACCATTCTTCCCAAGCTTCAACGATTTCAGGGAAAGCTATTTTCAAGCGGTGGCGATTGTTTGAATCGGCTTTGCCGATCAGGTCAATGAGTTTACACATAAAAGAGGTGCTTTCTCCTCTTTGCCATTCTTTTATCTGTTCCCGTGCTTCTTCTTTTGTCATAATGTCTCCTTGTTTCTCTCTTTTTCTTTTAAACTCGCTGGTATTCTTTGACCGATTGAAACATGATCCAACTGGCAACGGCCTTTACTCTGTGAGAGAATACCTTTCGTGTGCGAGCAACACGGTTTACTTTTGAAAAAGATAGCCAGTGGAAAGCTAATTCATCGCAACCCTTCGCCATACCGGCCGGTTTTATATTCCCAAGCATCAACGCGGGATTGGCCTTTTTCGCACGCAACTAAAAGCAACATGACGCTTAACAAAACAATGAAAATGTAAATTGCGGTGTCTTTGATCATTATTGTTTTTCCTTTTCAAAAGTTTTTTAATCACAAAAGAATTATACGATAATCGTATAAAATAAGTCAATAGAAAAATATACAATAATCGTATAAAATGACTAAAAAGGCTCAAAAGCGTATCTTTTTCGAAACAGAATTGCGGAAAGAAGTGGGGGCGAAAAATAACTTTTCGAACTTAAAAAAACGAATCGGAGTTAAAAAAATATGAAAAAAAGGATTGACAATACCGCAATAATGACATACAATTTAAATATACAGAAAGGAAAACGAGAATGCCGATACGATATACTTTTGAAGATTTGAGAAAAATGATTGAAAAAGACGGGTGGTTCTTAGTGCGGGTTAAAGGAAGTCATATGCAGTTTAAGCATGCATCGAAAGTTGGGATTGTGACAATCCCTGCTCATCGGGGGATTGTTCCGCCAGGCACAGCAAACAGTATATTGAGGCAGGCAGGTTTGAAAAAATAGGAGGTTGCTATGTTAAAATACATTGCTTTATTTGAAACGGATAAGGAAACGGGGCAGGTTGGTGTTGTTTTTCCCGACGTGCCGGGATGTTTTTCCGGCGGTTCGAACTTTGATGATGCTTTGCGGAATGCACATGAGGCGTTGGCTTTGCATTTGGATGCATTGGCTGATGAAGGGCAAGCTCTTCCGGTTCCTCGGAGTTTGGAGGATATCAAAAAAGAGTGGGATGAATGGTCAGATTGGCAAAATTATGATTTTCTCGTCTCGCCGGTCAGCTATATTAAGTTTCGTAAGCCTAAAAAGTATACGCTTTATTTGGACAGCGATTTGGTCGCAGTTGTCGATTCTGTTTCCAAAAATCGGTCGGCTTTTTTTAACGAAGCGGCAAGAACGGTGTTAGGGCAGAATGTATCAAAAACGAGATCGCACACACTATAATCCCAACTTTATGTCTTGCTTTTGGGCTTTTTCTTACGCGATGTTTTAACGGCCCGAACGTCTGACGTTCCAAAGGCATCATAACCTGTGAGAGCGTTCACAAAATCCGGCAACTCAATCAGCTCACCATTGTTGTCATATATGTCTTCAATATTTGTGCTGAGAAATGTTCGGCTGGCATGGCGCAAAAGGCAGGTTCCTTGAAAGTAGAAACGTGTTTTGCCGTCCTTATAAATTTTGTGGAGAATAACGCTTCTTTCTGTATAAACGCCGGCCGCATTTCGGTAGTTAAAATTGATTGGCAATCCTTCGGCTGATTCCCAGACAATTACGCCGAAGTCTGGAAGGTCAAAATCATCATCTTCTTCCGGTTGCTGTTTTAGTTGGGGCGTTGGCTTTGGGGTGAACGGTTCTGCTATTTGGTTGCCTTTTATAATAACCTTAACGAGACTAATAATTAAGCCGATAAACAAGGAAAGCATGAGATAGGAAAGAAGTGCCATTTTAAGATTTTCTTTAAATCCAGCGGAAGAGGAGATAAGAGAAATGATAAAACCCAGGATGCATGGAAATGAAGCTCCAATAGCTCCTTGTTTTATGCTTTTTGTCATTATCTGCAACGTGATTTCTTGTTCTTTTTTCATGTTTTCTCCTCTTAGATGTATGTTCTTGGTTTACAATAAAATGTGTGTAAAAGCAATTGGTTAGTCTAAAAATTCGTAATTAATTTTGATAAAAATCAAGTTTTTTTTCGAAAATAAAGAAGCATACGTTCGTTGGGAAGTTCTTTTGGTGTTTTTAAAAAATACATAATGTGTTTGTATTTAAACCGTGTTATTCCTTTCGTCGAGCTGAAATTCCAGTGCTTCCTCAAATATCCATCGATTTTTTGTTCGGTGACGTGAAGTTCTGCGGCTTTTAGAGATATTTCAGACCGTAAAGATTGATATTCATAATAAGTAATGGGGGTCAGAAAGTAAAGAATAACAGCCAGGCACAGCATAAAAAACACAAAAACAAGATGATAAAAAAAGGTGTTTTTTTTAAAGAAAAAGAAACGGGCGTATTTTTGCAATCCGAGAGATTGACGACAAAACAGGACTCGGATTTTGTAAATTGCACCGGTTGCGGTGGCGTTTCATGCGATTTTATGTCTGGAAGATCATTTACAATTTTTGCGAATTTTTCTTTATCGATCATTAAACTTCTCACTGGTTGACTACAGAATGGCGATATGCAAAATCGGCGATATTATAGACTTTTGCTTTTTTCTCCGCTGCCGGCGTATCTTTGACGTCATCATATATCATGTAGGCAAGCTCTAATCCTAACTGTGCCGGTAATACTTTATGGCGATCCGCTGCCCAATTGGTCAACATCTCAATCAGTTCAAATAATTCATCCTTAGGGATATTGTTATTATTGCTGGATGCGTTGTGAGTTGTCGCATTCCAAAGTTCTTCTTCAGATATTCTTCCAGAAACAAAATCGAGAAAAGCCAATGTATCGAAATTCAAGAAAGATGCTGCTTTTCGCACATGTTCAATTTTTAAGTTCCAGCAACCTTTCTCTAAATCTGATAAACGTGGCTGTCGAACGCCAAGCGCAGCGGCTAATTGCGTTTGCGTTTTTCCAAGCTCTTTTAAACGGCGTTTCAGCCAAAAAACTTTTGTCTCATTCATAAATTAAATATATCCGAAAATCGAATATAGCACAAGGGGAAAAAAATATTATACGGTTTATGTAAAAAATATATTGACTCATTTATACGATTATCGTATAGATTGGGAAGGTGGGAGGTTGTAATGTCAATCAATTTTAACAAAATTAAGGAAAAAACAAGCTTTCGGAGGTTCGCATCTGAAATGGGTGTGCCTTATACGACTTTTTTCACATGGTTAAAGAATAAAAAGGTGCCTGTTTGGAGAATCCATCAATTGGAATGTGCGGCCAAACGATTGAATATTGATTTGTCCGGTTGTCATGAGGTTTCTTGTGAGGATAGAAAAGGTTGATCAAAGTGCTTTTTTTAATTTTATGTGTGTTCAGTTTCTGCCTTTTTTGCGTATTCGTGCGCGAAATGGCTGAAGCCTTTTTAAACATTGAGGAGGAAGAATGAAAATAAAAGACAAACTACAAACGGCGGCGGCTCGTTTAATAAAAACGGATGTATTGATGGCTGAATTATCAAATAGGGACGGGATTTCCTATCGTTGCATCGATAAACAAAACTATCGCATGCGGGTGGCAGGTCCGGCTCAAATTTTAATCAGAAAGGGAGAAAAATGACGCAAATCGATCAAACTGAATCAACTCGTTTGAACTCTTATTTTGACCGAATTGAGCGGTTGGAAGAAGAAGTAAAAGGCATTCGAGCCGATATTCGGGAAATTTATGCCGAAGCCAAAGGTGATGGATTCGATCCGAAAGTTATGCGACAAGTATTGCGCTTGCGCAAAATGACCCCGGCAGATCGGGCAGAAGCAGAGTTTTTGTTGGATGCTTACAAATCAGCACTGGGGATGGAATGAGACTGTTTTTTAAATTTCCGGGTATTCCCGTTCCAAAAGGCAGACCGAGGCTGATTGCACCGGGAGTTGTTTATACGCCGGCCAAAACAAAAAGTTATGAAAAATTGATCGGGACGTTGGCACATGTTGGAATGGGTGCAAAAAAAACTTTGGAAGGTCCGCTTTATGTCGAATTGACGGCCTTTTTGCCGCAGCCAAAACATGCCAAATGCTCTTTGCCCGTTGGAAAACCTGATATCGACAATTTATTGAAAAGTGCGTTGGATGGTTTGAATCGAATTGTTTGGCGAGATGACAGTCAAATCTGTCAATTATCGCTGCAAAAACAATATGCCGCGAACCCGCGGTTGGAGATAAAAGTAGAGGAAATTACATGTATTTAAAGAAAGAAGATCCGGATACGTATTACTTTTACCGCTACGTTGCTTGGTTGGAACGAGAAATTCGTAAACAAGGCCATCGATGGAAAGAAAAGAAACGCCATTTGCGGTGGCTTTTGAATGCGCGCCAAAAAGGGCGTGTTTGACCCGTGGTCGGGAACCGTGCAGGAAACGGTTAAATAATATGGCGGGATATTCCTGTATGCCCGCCACCTAACAGGAAAGGTTAAACGTGAGAGACAGTTTTATTTTTTATAAAAGTTTTGCTGAGGCCGCGCAGCTTTTAGGGGACAAAGCGCGTTTAAAACTTTATGACGCAGTTGTAGAGTTGGCTCTAAGTTGTCCCAAAGATGAAGCGGAGTTAAACCAACTTTGTGCCGAAATTGAAACAAGATTGAAACAATATCGGAACGTTTTTGCGCAATTTTTATTAATTAAGCCTCAAATTATATCTAACCTTTTTAAATACTTTAACGGTTGCAAAGGGGCAGATTTCGGACATCTCGGGGCTTCATACGGAAGACTTGGCGGACGTCCGAGGAAAAATAACGAAAACCCCCCTAATGAAAATGTAAATGTAAATGTAAAAAAAGAAGAAATTCCCAAAGAAAAAAAATCAATAATACAAAATCCGAATTTAGCTAATTCCGAACAGGAAAAGGAAATTTTATGTCAAAGGGCGGTCGCGTGGTGGAATACTGTCGCTGAATTTTACGGACTTCCAGGCATCGAAGAAATAACACCGCCTCGTTTTTCAAAGTTGTCGGCACGGATTAAGCAAGCCGGAACGTTGAAATCTTTCGAAAGGATTGTTGAAAATGCTTTGGCCGGATCGACATTTTTGACAGGCCGACAAGAAAAATCAACGTGGCGCGCGGATTTTGATTTTTTCCTGCAAGAAAACAGTTTTCAAAAGGCGCGTGAAGGAAGCTATACAGATGTGAAGGAGGCCAGCTAATGGGTGTTGATGATTTGTTTGAAGCACGAAAAGAACGGCAGCGTATTGCGCTTGATTTTCTGTTTAACCGTATCAAAAAAACATATAAAACCTTTGAAATTCCGGAAGAAGACGAACTGGATGAATGGCTTATCGCTTGTCAAGGGATGAGCCAAGATGAGCTTTTGACGCAATTCAAGCTATACAAAGCCAGTTTCCCATATGATGCTCCGCCGACAGCAAAGGTCTTTTTTGAAGCTTCTTCTGCCGGAAAAACAACAATAAATGCATGTTCCAAAGCGATATCGCCCGAAAACGAACTTTATGAGCTTTTGAAAACGCGCCGCTTTGTCGTTTACGGGGACGTAAAATGGGCATTCCGGCAAATGGTTTCGGATTTTATCGGAATTTACGCTGAACTTCGGAATAGTGATTTTGCCACAATTTGCCAAAACATGCGAACAAATGGCTGGTGGGATAAAAAATTGGAAAGATATTTGTAGCGCGACGATGGGGAAACACAGAAAGCATAAGACGCATTTACCTGATCGGTTTCCGTTTAAAACGGCGGAAGAAAATGTAATTGCCGGCGTTATTATGCAGGCATGGTGTGATGCTTTTATGCGGTGTTCCGAACAATCTTATGTCGGCTTTCACGAGAAAAAAGAGCAGAAAACAGCTCGTCAAATGTTTGAGGGTCGTGGAGAGTGGCGGCGGTCTTTGAAGGATTTATGCGCGGCCATTCAGATTCAAGATACGGATTTGGTGAAAGCGTATGTTGAATACAAAAAAATGCGTTTGAAAGGTGCTACGAAAATAAGTCCGGCAAAAGCTGGTATTGCTTTTTTAAAACGATTGAAGGAGGAGTAAATGAGTGAAATATCTATCCCATTAGAAAAAATGCCACAGTTTATTGATGATATGGCACAGAAACAAATGCCTTTTGCCTGTGCGATGACTTTGACTAAGACATCAGCGGCAATCGGGGATGTTTTAGCTCAAAAATCGGCACATCAGTTTCATACTCTGACACCGTTTTCCAGAACACATCGAACAGCTAGAATTGGCGGAAAACCTTCTCCGGGTAGTTCATATGCAACATTGCCGGCAAATAAGGCAGATGGTATTGATAAAATGAAAGCAACGCTCGGCAACCAACACTGGGGAATCGCCCAACAAATTGATGTTGGCTCAACGGTGCGTAAACCAAAGACAAGTAAGTATTTGTGGGTTCCTTTGCAGGGGCGAAAACGTAATTTCGGCCCCAAAAAAGCTCTTCAAATGAAAGGGGCTTTTATCATTCGCACGCAAAAAGGGCGAATGATCGTTCAAAGAAAAGGGAAAAGTAAAACGTTGATCCCTTTATTTTTACGACGGCGACAACAAACAATTAAACCACGTTTTCACATGATGGACGTTGTTAATAAAAGAGCACAGCGTTATATAGACTTTTTTTTCCATCAATCCATGGAGCAAGCACTAAGGACGGCAAAATGGTAAAACTGCCAAGCTTTTTTTCTAGGTTCTTTCTGACAGTCCTAAGCCGCGGGTCAGCGCGAGGCGCGGCATATCGCTGGTTTTGACATAAAAAAAACGAGTTGCGCAAATGAATAAAATTGAAACCAATGAATTAATAAAAAAATTAAAAACTATGAAACTTGAGCTCATGGATTTAAGCCTTTTAAAGCCGGATCCGCTTAATGTTAAGACACACCCGAAAGAACAAGTCGAAAGAATTGCGCAATCCATGCAAAAACGGTGGACAAATCCGATATTGGTTGATGATAACCTGATAATTGTTGCCGGGCATGGTCGTCGATTGGCTGCTTTGCATCTCGGGCTTGAAAAAGTGCCGGTTATCGTCTTGCATAACCTAACCGAAGCCGAGCGGATCCAGTATCAAATTTTTGACAACAAATCTGCCGAGATGGCCGAGTGGAACTGGGAAAATCTCCAGGCACAGATGGATAAATTAATTGAAATGGGCGCAGATATAGAAGAAACAGGTTGGACAACGGCAGAGTTAGATGAAATATTGAGCGATTTGGACGACAGCCCTAAGACGGTTGAAGTTGAAAAACTTGATAACGCTCCGCCGGTTTCTGAAAATATAAAAAGTTGCAAAGGTGATGTTTGGATTTGTGGTGAACACCGGGTTATGTGTGGAGACAGTTCTTGTAAAAAGGATATTGGCACCTTGATGCAAGGCACACTTGCTGATCTTGTTTTTACGGATCCACCATACGGTGTCAGTTATAATGGAGCAAATAATCGGGGCGGTAGGGCTTGGGAGATTATTAAAAACGATGATTTACGAGGAAAACAGCTGTTTTTGTTTTTAAAAATAGTTTTTAAAAATATTAAATGTTTTTTGCGCAAAAATCGAGCTTTTTATATTTGGTATGCAAACAGAAACCACCTTGTGTTTGAAACAGCAATGAATGAGGCCGGTCTGAAATCAAAACAAGTCCTTGTTTGGAATAAGGGGATGAAGTTAGGGCATTCGGACTATCATTGGGCATACGAACCTTGTTTTTACGGTTGTCGTGAAGGTGAAAATTGTTGTTGGTTCGGGGATCGAACACAAAAAACAATTATTGAAACAGCAACACAAGATTTTGAAAGTTGGCCGCGCGAACAATTATTGGAGATATTGAAACATTTGAAAGAGGGAACGGAAATATGGTGTATCAAGCGAGATTCTGTTTTGGAATATCTTCATCCGACCCAAAAACCGGTTGAGTTGGCACAACGTGCAATGACCAACAGTTCTAACCCGGGAGAAGTGGTTTTGGATCTTTTCGGAGGATCCGGTTCGACGATGATTGCTGCCGAAAATATGGGGCGAAAATCTCGTTTAATGGAACTTGATCCTCGTTATTGTGATGTTATTGTTCGCAGATGGCAAGATTTTGCGAAAAAACAAGCTGTGCGCGAAAAGGACGGTGTGACATTTGATGAAGCGGAGGAACGGCCATATGTCGGTGTTGAGCAAGAGTGATTTTGCCCGAAAGATAGACAGGTCGCATCAGTATGTTTCAAGCCTTATTAAAAAGGGAATGATTGTCCTTGTGAAGGAAAACGGTCGTGAAATGGTGGAAGTCGAGGCATCATTGGCCAAAATTGCGGCACATGCGGATCCTGCAAATAATCCGGCAACGACAATGCCGCGAACGGATGGTCGGAACAAAGCTTCGGTGGGAATGGCAACACGACAGGCAGAACATTCAACAGAACAAGAAGCTGGACATGGCACAAATAGTGCCGTTCAGTATCAAAAAAGCCGCGCCGTCAAGGAAAGTTATACCGCTCGCCTGCGAAAAGTCGAGTTTGAAGAAAAAATGGGAACCATTGTGCGAAAGGAAGGTGTTGAAAAAGCCGCTTTCGGTATTTCGCGAATTTTGCGTGAAAAGTTGAAAGCTCTACCAAACCGGCTGGCTCCGAAAGTGACTGTTGTCACGGAGCAAAAAGAGAATTTTATCATATTGACGGAGGAAATGGAGGGGGTCATTCATGAAATCCAAAGTGCAATCGCCGAGATTATTTCCACATGATTGGCTTTCAGACGACTTTATTGTTCCAAACTTGCCGGAAGACGAAACACCAGATAAAGCTGAATATGAAGGAAAATTAAAGAAAATCGAATTGTTGGAGAAAAGAAAGGATTTATTGAAAAAAGATGACTTGGAAATATTTGCATTTGAAGTTGGTAGATTGTTGCGCGATAAACTTTCACTCTTGCCGGCAAAATTGGCAGCACGCGTCACGGAAGAACCGGATATCGGCAAAAATGAAAGGATAATCCGCCATGAATGCAATCGCTGTTTCAGAGAAATACACCGACGAATGGTTAATTTTGGAAGGCGTTAAAACATTTTGTGAAGGCTTTTTAAAAGGGTTAGAATTACCGCCACGACTGAGCATTTCACAATGGGCCGATACTTATCGCAAGTTGAGCTCGGAAAGTTCTGCCGAACCGGGAGACTGGGATACTGCTCGCGCCGAATATCAGCGCGGAATGATGGATGCCATTTCCGACATTAATTGCTCGGAAATAACAATTGAAGCGTCGGCGCAGGTTGGGAAAACAGAAGTTTTAAACAATGCAATCGGTTATTTTATTGATAAAGACCCTTGTCCGATTTTATTACTTCAACCGAATTTAGAGGTGGCAAAAAGCTGGTCAAACGACCGATTGATGCCGATGATTCGTGATACTCCTTGCTTACAGGGGAAAATTGCCGAAAATAAAGACAGCGGAAATACGGTGTTTCATAAATCTTTTTCAGGAGGCCATATTACGATTGCCGGTGCAAATTCGGCAGCAAGCCTTGCCAGTCGACCTATTCGGATCGTGTTAATGGATGAAATCGACAGATATCCAATTTCTGCCGGGAAAGAAGGTGATCCGACAAAATTGGCGGCTAAAAGAACCACGACATTTTGGAATAAAAAGATTATCAGATGCAGCACTCCGACCATTGCCGGACAAAGTCGGATTCATGAAGCTTTTTTAAAATCAGACATGCGCTTTTTCTTTGTCCCGTGCCCGCATTGCGGTCAAGAGCAAAAATTAGAATGGAAAAATGTTAAATGGGAAAATGGGGATCCGCAAACAGCCGTTTATGCCTGTCCGTATTGCGGTAGCTGTTGGAATGATGTGGAAAGATGGCATGCGGTTAGTTGTGGAGCATGGCGGGCGACAAAACCTTTTCACGGGCATGCCGGCTTTTTTATTTGGGAGGGATACAGTCCTTGGGCGAAATTATGTGATATTGTTCAAAACTTCAAAGAAGCAAAAGAAGATCCGGAGCAATTAAAAACGTTCGTGAATACCACGTTAGCCGAACCATGGGAAGATAAGGGTGAGCGTGTCGATGAAAATCGGTTGTTGGAACGACGTGAACATTACACGTCAGCACCTCCGGAAGTCGTTGTTATTACGGCCGGCGTTGATGTTCAAGATGATCGATTGGAAGTAGATCGGATCGGTTGGACGGTTAACAATCAAAGCTTTGCTTTGGGAAAAGTTGTTTTGCTCGGAGATCCGAATGCACCGCGGGTTTGGGAAGAACTGGACGAATTACTTCAAACCCCATTGGCACATGATATCACCGGAGAGATGGGAATCTCGGCTTGTTGCATTGATAGTGGTTATTTGACGCAGGAAGTCGGTAAGTTTTGTCGGGAACGCTGGAACAGACGCGTCTGGGCGATTAAAGGAATGCCGGGAGAAGGACGTCCTATTTTGAAACGTGCACCGGGGAAAATCAAAAAATTAAATCTTGAATTTTTCCTTGTCGGGGTCGATACAGTGAAAGATGTCATTTATTCGCGGTTAAAACTGGATGATCCAGGTGCGCCGGGATATTGCCATTTTAATATGAGTTATGATGAAGCTCATTTTTTGCAACTGACAGCCGAAGAAGCAAAAGTTTCATACGTTAAAGGTCGTAAAATACGTTTTTATGCATTACGCCCCGGGCGAAAACGTAATGAAGCATTGGATATCTTCGGTTATGCCTTGGCGGCATTAGAGGGTTTGAAGCTGTCAGGGCTGAATTTGCGTAAACGTTGGGAAAAGATGCTTGCAGCTCATGCCGATAAGGCACAGGAACTTATGATAAAAAATTCGGAAACTCAAATGCCGGGCGAAAAAAACAAATCTGTTCGTATGAAATCCCGCCGCCGCGTGGTCGGTCGGTTTTCGTGATTATTCTTGACTTTTTTTATATTATGGTAAAAACTCTCATTAAAAAATATTTCATATATACTAATTTATAATAATATCAGATCAGATGAAAAAGCTGTCAACATATCAAAAAAAGTATTGGATAAAATATGCTTTTCGTTCTTTTGAGAACAAAAAACGTAGAAAACCTATTAAAATCCATATAGTTAATGATAAAGTTGATGTTATAGCCAAAAAAGAAAAACGCGTTTTAACTGCTCCGAGCATTATGGATTTGAAAGGACATTATGATGAAACTGTTACATTTTTTAATGAACTAAGAGCCTTATGTCCGAATCAGGTAGCTCCATTTAAGATAGACTTTACAAATATTAAAACAATTTCTCCTGCTGCTGCTCTTATATTTACGGCAGAAATAGATAGGCTAATAAAAACAAGACTTTGGAAGAAAAGATCTTTGTCCGTAAAAGATTTTAAGAAGTGGGATATAAGTGTGCGTCTTCAATTGAGAGATATGGGGATGTTTGAATTATTAAAGACACAAAAAATACCGATAAAGTTTTGGAAAAAAGAAAATCATACAGATGAAATATTTTTAAAGTTTCAGTCTGGAAATATGGCATTAGGAGGAGATGTAAGGTTATTAAAACAATTGATTTCTAAATTGACAGTTCTTCCAAAAGATAAACAACTACAAGCAGGCTTAACAGAAGCTATGACAAATTCTATTCATCACGCATATCCGGAAGATTATCTTATGGGAAATTTGATTAAGGATAAATTATGGTGGATGTCCGCATCAGTAAATTTGAAAAGTAGATTTCTTACTGTAATGTTTTATGATGAAGGTGTAGGAATTCCAAAGACCCTACCCAAAACGTTTCCTGAAGCTATTAAATCTATTACAGGAATTATAAAAGATGGTGATATAATTAAAGCGGCAACGGCTGTTAAAAGAACTTCAACTAAGCAGCCAAATAGAGGAAGGGGATTGAAAGAAATCAAAAATTATATAGACTCTTTAGAAAAAGAGAGAGCATCATTAGAAATATATAGTTTAAAAGGATATTATAAGTATCAGAATAAAAATGAGTATATTTTAAATAACGAAAGAAAAATTGAAGGAACATTTATTCAGTGGCGTATACCAATATAATTAGGAGATAGAATGAAAAAGTATATATCGTTAGCAAAAGATTTTAATAGAGATCCTGCGGGGCGTTTTTTGTCAGATGGACCATTCAGTGGTGAAAAGTTTAGGGAAGAGCTTCTTTATCCTGCTTTAAAAGATCCAAAAATTGAAAAAGTTATTGTTGAGTTGAATGGTCTTGGAGGAGTTGGCTCATCATTTTGGGATGAGGCTTTTGGAGGGTTAATTCGAAATGATCAGCTTCCTTTAAATGAAATAAGAGTTAAGTTGGAAATCCGCTGTGAGGATGCCTCCTTAATTAAACATGTATGGAGTTTTATCAACAGTGCATCTGCTGGAGAATGATATGTTAAATTTAACAGCTACGGATGTAATAAATATTGTTACAGTTTTAGCTAATATTATTATCAGTTTCGTCACCTATAATGTATGTAAAAAGAACAACAACCGATCTGATATTTTGAATAGTCTAATTATTTTGTGTGATGATTGTGAGAATAATCTTAGTAGTTACTGGCAGAAAACAATGCCACACAATGACAGAGTTCTTTTGGCATCTGCTATAAAAACAAATATGAAAAAAGTGCGTTCTCTTTTGTTAGTATTGGGTAAACAATATTTGTCTAAAGAAGAAATAATGATTTTGCAAAACGATTGGAATGAAATAGATAAAAAAGCTACAGGAGGAACCTTCGAAACAGGGGCATTTAAAATAGATAAGAATAGATATGAAGAAACATCAGCTCTAATTTTGTCTTTTAGAACAAAAGTTGTTGAAAAGAAAATTGTTTAAAGTCACTAAAATTCATTTTTATGAATTTATTGACAAAAGCTGATTTTTCCTGTAAAATCAAAGGCAAGAGGAAAAACAATGAAACAAAAAACGCCCAAAGTTATTTTGAAAGAATATAAGAAAGCATATAATGCCCTTTTGGATCAAGTGCTGGAGATATCGGCTTTTGCGCTTTTTTGGCCGTTCCTTTATCTTTTTATCGAAACGGATATAACGGTTTTTAAAACATTTCTGTATTATTTTCTGTCCTCTGTTTTTTCGGCTTTTTTTATCATGAAAATAATCGAATACGTCGTTTTAAAAAAACTGTCAAAAGAAGAAATGAGTAAGTTATAATATAAAAACTAAAAAAAGTTTTTGAAGATTTGATTCTCTCTTTTTTAAAATAAAGAAAGGTATTTTAAAAGAGGGGACAAATGTCTTTATCCGAACAAGAAAAAGCAGATTTACTGGTAAAGCGCAAGAAGTTGATAAATGCCTACACCAGCGGTGCTTCATCTATCAGTCACAACGGTAAAAGCGTCACTTTCAGAAGTTTGTCAGATATTAAAGCAGCCATAGATTTGGTTGATGCAGAATTAGGTATCAAAAAAAAGACGCGTTTGATTAAAACCGTTTCACACAGGGGATTATAGATGAAGCTGCTACCCCGTTTAAAACGTTTGTTTTCTTCAGCATCTACCGGAAATCCGGCTTTCGGTGCAACCGGCCGCGGCCGCATGCGCAATTGGATCGTTTCGAACAACGGGCCTAATACCGAAATCATATATTCTTTGGATGAATTAAGGAGAAAGTCTCGGGACTTAACAAGAAATTTTGCCTATATGAACGGTGCATATGAAACCGTTTCGGCCAACATTGTCGGTCCCGGAATTAATGTTATGCCACGGCATGAAGATTGCACTCTTTGTTCAAAATTAAAAGAATTATGGGACGAATGGTGTTTGGATTGCGATATTTCAGGAACGAATGATTTTCAAAGTTTATTATCTTTGGCTGTTCGTGAAAGATGGGAAGCCGGAGAAGTTTTCTTGCGATTTGTTCCGGTCAATCATGGGATTGTGCCGTTTAAACTCCAGCTTTTATCATCTGAGCAATGCAAATTGGATGAAAATCATGTCAACGAAGACGGCGGCAAGACGATTGCCGGTATTCGTTTTGATAAAAAAGGGCAAGTTCAAAGTTATGTATTCTATGTTGAAAATCCAACGGAAAGTTTAGCTGTTCGCTCCAGTTTCGAGACAATAGAAATCCCCGTGGAAGAAATTTGCCATTATTTTAAGCAGGTCTGGGTCGGCCAGGTAAGGGGTGTTCCGGAAGCTTTTTCCGGCATGCTGAAAATACGTGACATGTTAGAATATGATGAGGCTGAATTAAATAAGAAAAAGACCGCCGCCATGATGGCCGGATTCGTGACGTCAGACGCACCGGAAGGCCCGTTAAACGAAGATGATGAAGATCCGGATGCCGGTCCGGGAGAAGCTATTGCCAACATAACATCCGGGACGATTGTCAGCCTGGCTCCCGGTGAGGATATCAAATTCAATCCGCCGGTGGAAAGCGGCAGTTCATACGAACCGTTCATGAATCAGAATTTGCGTGCAATTGCAAATGTTTTGCAATTGACATACGAAGAGTTTTCCAACGATATGTCAAAGGCTAATTTTTCCAGCATTCGCGCCGGCTTAAATATCACGCAGCGTAAGCATCGGCAGGAACAAAATCGACTGATTCATCAAATTGTGCGCCCGGTGTGGGAAAAATTCGTGGAAATGGCAATCCTATCAGGTGCCGTTGATGTCGAATTAGCGCAATATAACCAAAATCGACGCGCTTTCTTTCGTGCAAAATTTCAGCCGGCCGGATGGCCATATGTTAACCCGCAACAAGAAGTGGCAGCTCAAAAAGAAAAGGTTTTGTGCGGATTTTCTTCACGCGCTCAAATTATCGCGGAAAATGGCGGGGATGCTGCCGAAGTGGATGCGCAAATTAACAGGGATGCAGCACGTGCGGCAGATTACGGGCTGGTTTTTGCGACAGATCCGACTTTAGGCAAAGGTGCGCCAATTCCGTCCGAAAAAAGTTAAAAATTTTTTTGAAGATTTTGTCGTTGTTTTTTTAAACTTTAAAAAAGAGGGAAAGTGCATAAAAAATGGATAAGAAAAAAGTCAAAATGCCCGGAATGACCCGCAGTTATTCACTGCTTCCGGAAACAATTAACGAAGAAGAGCGAACGATTGAGCTTGTTTGGACAACCGGGGCGCGTGCGCAACAATATAATTCCATGTTCGGAGGGTGGTATACTGAAGAATTGCTTGTCACTCATGAAGCCGTGAATATGGAACGTTTTCAAAGTGGAGCCATGCCTTATTTAAACATGCATGAAGCTTGGAGTTTGGCCTCTATTTTAGGCGTTGTCGAAGAAGCGTGGATCGATGAAGAGAAAAAAGAAGGGCGGGCGCGTGTTCGCTTTGCCAAAGGAGATCCGGATATCGATCGTATTTGGAATCTGATAACCCAGCGTATCGTATGCAACACTTCTGTCGGTTATACGGTTGAGGAATACGAAATCTATGAGGAAAACGGGAAAAAGATTTATCGAGCAATAAAATGGACGCCGGTCGAGTTAAGTGCGGTGACTGTTCCGGCTGATCCCCAGGCAACGACAAGAGCAAAACAAGTAAATCTTGGGGATTGTTTTGTGGCTTACCGCGCAAAAGGGAGAAAGATATGGCAAAAAACAAACGTCTGGAAGACGAAGAAATCGAAAAGCTGGAAGAAGAAATGGATCCGGCTGACCAAATTCGTCAAGAAAATCCGGAAAATAACGAAGAATTGGAAGAAAAAAAACAAAAGGAAGATGAACCCGTGCCGACATCGGAGGAAGAAGAACCGGTTTCACAACGTAAACAACAGGTTCTGACAACCCGACGGGATTACATTTACAATTTATGCGAAGCAGCAGGTTTATCTATCGCTCAAGCACGGCAATTCAACCAGTCCGACTTGTCCGTGAAAGAAATTCGAACAAAGATTTTGGAAAAACGAAGTGAGGCATTTCAGCCGATCAGCAATATGCGAAATGTCAATGTGGACAAGTCCGGCAGTTTATCCGAACGCGCGGCAAAAGTTTATTTGAAGAAAGGAGAATAGGATGCCTGAAATTTTGAAGGAAGGAAACTATACAGGGGACATTGTTAAATATGAAGTTCCTGAATATTCGAGAGAGAAAGTGACAATTCCAAGCGGAACGGGGAAATTGACGGCCGGAACCGTTTTGGAAAACGGAACAAGCGGTTATGTCCCGGTTTCTTTCACAGCGGCGACGACAGACCCGCAGGCGGCAGCTGTTGTCGGAACGCCTGCTGCCGTTCTGATTGAAGATGTTGATGCTACTTCGGCCAGTGCTACGGCCCTTGTTGTTGCTCGGCACGCTGTTGTGGTTGAACAAAAACTGGTTTTGGATGAAGAAATGGATGATGACAGTAAGGCATCTGTTATGGCCGATTTGGCCTCATTGGGAATTGTTGCAAGGAAAGGAGCTTAAACAATGCCGACATTAGATGTATTTAGAGGGAATGCGTTTTCTGTTCAAGAAATGACGGAAGCAATCAATATTATCCCAACACAATATGGGCTAATCAACGAAATGGGGTTGTTCAAAGAACGGGGTGTATCGACGACAACGATTTCGGTTGAACGGAAAAATGGTGTTTTGAATGTTTTGTCGGCGACAGACCGAGGCGGTCCCGGAACGCAAAATATTGTCGGGAAACGCGATATGATTTCAATCGACATTCCTAACTTCACACATACAGACAGCATTAAAGCGGCAGATGTTCAAGATGTTCGGAAGTTTAACACCGAAAACGAGCTTGAAACTGTTTTTGATGTCGTAAATGAACGATTAGCGGGAATGAAGGCCAAACATGAAATCACGTTGGAATATATGAAATGCGGCGCGCTTCAAGGGAAAATACAAGACGGCGAAGGCAATGTGCTTGTTAATTTGTTTGATAAACTCGGTGTCACGCAAAAAACGCAAGCCTTTGAAGTGTCAAAAGATGCAACAGATATTCCAAGCGTTTTGCGTAAAGTCAAACGTATGATCTCGAAAGACCTGAAAGGTGAAGTAATGACAAGCGTTTTATGCTTGTGTTCCGGCGAATGGTTCGATGCTTTGACCGGCCATGAAACTGTTAAAGAAGCATATCGCGCTTATCAAGGTGCCAGTCCGCTTCGGGAAGATATGAGTAATGATTTTGTATTCCAAGGAATTCGTTTTGTGGAATATGAAGGAACGGCCAGCAATGCGAAGGGAAACTTATTGCGCTTTATTCCAGACAAGGAAGCTGTTTTCCTTCCGCTGGGAACGCGCAATGTTTTTGAAACGGTTTTTGCACCGGCAGATTACGTCGAGGCAGTTGGCACAATCGGTCTGCCGTATTACGCGAAGCAGGAATTGCAACGTTTTGACAAAGGAATTGATGTCCAAACACAATCCAATCCGTTGCCGATTTGTAAACGGCCGGATTTGCTGGTCAAAGCGACGTTGTCTTAATTAGGGAAGGCGGGGGGTTAGAACCTCCCGCCGGGTTAAGAAAAAATGGCTGAATTTAACGACGATATTGATTTGTGTATGGATGCTTGTCTGGGGTATTACGGCGATCCGGTTCTGTTTCTGCCGAAATCCGGTGGGTCATATGAGCTATGCGGCATTTTGGATGAATCAGTGTCCGTCGTTGATACTTCCGGCGAAGTCCCGGTAGAAACACTTATGCCCGTTTTGAGCGTCAAGTTGTCCGATTTTGATGCATTGAAAATCGCGCATCCGAAGCAAGATGATGTTTTTATTGTGAAAGAAAAGCGTTATCAGGTTGTCAGACAGCCTGAAGACGGATGGTCTGAAAGTAGAATTGTTTTGTTTTGCGAGGGGGATGCCGATGCTTCATAGGTCGAAAGTCCGAGAATTTGTCGTTCAATGTTTGAAACAAAATGAAAAGGTTGTTTCTTTGGTCGGACTAAATATTCAAGACAGTAAAGTCACACCGTTTGTTGCTGACGGGCTTCCTGGAATTAATGTCGTGACACCGACGCAGAATGGAACGTCTCGCAGCATAAATGTTGTTTCTTTTACAAATACCCTGAAATTAAATGTTGAAATTTATGTTTCATCAATGGATGGCTGGCAAAAGAAAGCTGATGAAATTGCTGAAGCTGTAGAAAATGCACTTTTAAATAATCAAGGCTTTCTTGGACTTTTTACTGAAATTTCAACGTATGACGTCGAAAATTCTATGTATGACCAAGGTGCGCAACCAATTGTTGTTCAAATTTTGTCGTTTAACATAAGCTTTTTTGAGGATTACAAAGGAAACGCATCAGATTATTTGAATGAAACACATGTGAATGTTGATGTTATTGACCCTATTGCCAAGCCGGCACCGGGACCGGATGGTCGAATTGAATTTCAGTTAAACGTTAAAACAGGAGAGGAAAATGAAAGTAAAACCGAATCCGAATAGGAAAATCGGAAAAGAAAGTCTCAAAGTGTTTGATCCGGTTCATCGGGTCTTTTTGCCTGAAAGCGGGGCGAATGTCCCTTCTAATGCTTATTGGTTGAGACGTCTGCAAACCGGAGATGTTGTTCGGGTCGATGTGATACCGCAACAAAAACCAAACAAAAAATCAAAAAGGAAGAAGGAGAAATAAAGATGGTTTCATTTAACACTATTCCGGGTAGTTTAAGAGTGCCGTTGTTTTACGCAGAAATGGATAACAGTCAGGCGGGAAGTTTTTCAAACACATACCGAGCGTTAATCTTGGCTCAAACACTGACAACTGTTTCCGCAAAAGAACCGATTTTAATTTCGTCAGCACAGGCGGCCAAAAATAAATTCGGCACCGGTTCACAGATGGCACAAATGGTTGAAGCTTACCTGAAAAATAACACTTCTGTTGAATTGTATGTTTTACCGGTGGCAGATCCTGCATCCGGCGCGGCAGCAAGTGCAACCATCACACTCACCGGAACTGCAACAGAAAACGGCACTCTTTCCATTTACGTATATGACACGCTCATAGATGTTGGGGTTTCTGAGGGAGATGAAGCGGCAGATGTGGCAACGGCAGTCGCAGCCGCTCTTAATGCAAATACAGATTTACCGGTCAGCGCAACAGTTTCTGAAGCTGTTGTCACTGTGACGGCGAAACATAAGGGACTTATCGGTAATGACATTGTTTTATCGATTAACGCGATGGGTGATGCGAATGGTGAAGTTTTACCGGCTGGGATTGAAGCCGGTTTAACTACCATGACAGGAGGCACCGGATCTTCAGATTTATCAGAAGTCACATCACGGATAGGCGAGGAACAATATGACTTTATTATTTCCGGTTTTACGACTCAGTCGGCACTGGCGATTTTATCGGATTATATGAACGATAAAACCGGTCAATGGTCGTATGCCAAACAAAATTATGGACATGTTTGGGCTGCATTACGCGGGACATGTGCAGAATGTCAGACATTTGGCAGCGGATTAAATGATCAACATTTATCAGTTTTGGGGATAAACGGCACTTTGTCGCCGATTTGGTCTGTTGCGGCGGCATTAGCGGGATCGGCGGCTACTTCGTTGGCAGCGGATCCAGCGCGGCCATTGCAAACATTAACGTTGACCGGGATACAAGCCCCGTGTGTTTCTGATCGTTTTATCAGAACAGAGCGAGAAACTTTACTGCATAACGGCATTTCGACTTATACAGTAAACGCCGGAACGGTTCAAATTGAACGTGTGGTCACGACTTATCAGAAAAATGCTTATGGTCAAGCGGATAATTCCTACTTGAGCGTCGAAACCATGTATACATCAGCGTATGTTTTGCGCCGCTTAAAAAGTGCAATTACAACAAAATACGGTCGGCATAAATTGGCTGATGACGGAACACGGTTTGGAGCTGGGCAGGCGATTGTGACACCGAAAGTTATTCGTGCCGAGCTGATAGCGGTATATGATGCCCTGGAGTATGAGGGCATCGTTGAAAATGCAGACGCTTTTAAATCTGCTTTGATTGTTGAAAGAAATGAAAATGATTCTAACCGCTTGGACGTTCTGTTCGCCCCGGACTATGTCAATCAATTGAATATCTTTGCACTTGTTAATCAATTTCGCTTATAAAGAGGAGGAATAAATGTCTACAGCAATTGGCGGAACAGCTTATTTAAAAATTGATGGTAAACAAATTACGATGGCGGGCAGTTGGAGTGTTTCACCGACAGCAACCGTTAAGACAGGTGTTGTCGGATTGAGTGGTTTTGCAGGCTATACGGAGGCTCCGCGCGTGGGATTTATGGAAGGAAGCATTATCGACGACGGCGGTATGAGTATCGCAGAGTTGGAAGCTTTAAAAGATGCCACCATTACACTTGAACTTGTCAGCGGCAAAACATACATTGGCCATGAAATGTTTTTGGCCGGAGAACCGTCTCATGACGCATCGACCGGAGAAATTTCCGTTCGCTTCGAAGGAAAAAAAGTTGAGGAGATGCGCTGATGATGAAAATTGAACTATCGAAACCTGTTCAGTCTGAAGGAAAAGAAATATCCTTTTTGGAATTACGAGAACCAACGGGGGATGATATTGTCGCCTGCGGATATCCGTTTCGAGTTTATATCGGGAATGACACGGATAATGATAAAAAAGAACAGGAAGCCAAAATTGATGTAGCTGTTTTGGCTGCACTGGCGTCTCGATTGGCCGAGGTGCCGAAATCAACAATTAAACGATTGTCGGTTGTTGACTTCCAAAAAGTTGTTGAAGGTGTCTTAACTTTTTTCGGTTAATCCGGCGGGGAGAGTTGGACTATGAAGAGAAAATCGGAGATCTGATCTATCTTTACCATCTTTCCCCGGGGGAGCTTTTGGCTATGCCCCTGTCGCGTATTGAGTGGCTGTATACTTTAATGGTTAAAACAACGAAACGTTTTAATAAAGAGGCACAAAAAAATGGCAAAGGTTTTGAATATCAGCGCAATTTTTAAAATTAAAGATATGGCATCCGGTGTTTTTAAAAAAGCCTGTAAAAGTGCGTCTGCGCTTGGTCGGCAATTTAGGTCAGCAACCGGGGCAGCCAGCCGACTTGTTCAAAGTGTCGGAAAAATCATTGCGCCCTTGACAATTGTGGCCGGCATCACCGGAACCAGTTTTGTCAGGGGAATCAAAAGTGCTCAAGATTATGCAAATGCAATCGGTGATTTGGCCGATCGGTTGGGCGTCAGTTCCAAGTTTCTGCAAGAACAACACTTTATCTCCAAAATGAATGCGGGATCCACGGAAGAAATGACATCGGCCATCGAGATTTTGTCGAAACAATACGGAGCATTGCAGTCTGGAACAGGCTCTCTTTATACGAATTTGCAAAAAATCTCACCCGCGTTGGCCAAGCAAATGAAAGAAGCAAAATCGACGGAAGAAGCTTTTAATTTAATGATAAAAGCTTTGCGAAAAGTCGAAGATCCGGCTAAAAAAGTCTATTTGTCTCAATTAGCGTTCGGAACTGCCGGAAAGGCTATGATCAATATATCGGAGCAGTCAGAAGAGTCTCTGGCAAAGTTAAGGCAGCAAGCCAAAGAAATGGGGCTTGTTTTGGACGAAACATCTATTAAGGCAGCACAGGACTTCGGCGGGCAAATGACTGAACTCGGCGAAAGTGTGCGCGGCATTTACAACCTTTTTGCATCAAAACTCATTCCGGTTCTTTCGCCGTTTATCAAGCGTGTCATTGAATGGATTAATGCCAATCGTGAACTGATAGCGACAAAGATTGATGTTTTTGTTCAGCATTTTGCCGAATTAATCAATAAAATTGATTTGGAAGCCGTTTTAAACGGTTTATCCGGTTTCGCTAATCTTTGCCTCAATTTAATCGAACTTTTGGCCGGTTTAAATAAATGGGTATTGGTTATCGGTGCCGCTTTGGCAACCGGTCTTATTTGCAATGTCCTTTCGACGATTATGTCATTTGGGAAACTCGCTTTCATGGCTATTCCAAGTCTTTGTTCGGCCCTTTCTTTATTAGCCGGTGGTTTTTTAAAATTGGGAATAGCTATCATGACGACGCCTGTAGGTTGGATTGCGGCCGGAATAGCGGCTTTGGTTGCCGGTTTTATTTATCTTTGGAATAATTGTGAAGGATTTCGAAAATTTTGGATAAACTTATGGGATTATATCAAGGAGGCCTTTGGTGTTGCCGGAGAGTTTATTGCGGCGATTTTTAACAAAATTGTTAAAGCGTTTCAATTCGGTTGGCAAATTATCAAAAAGATTGGTGGTTGGTTAGGGGATTT
Organism: uncultured Alphaproteobacteria bacterium; assembly: GCA_944391565.1. Classification (GTDB taxonomy): domain Bacteria; phylum Pseudomonadota; class Alphaproteobacteria; order CAAHEQ01; family UBA3637; genus CALXXX01. Next base: position 120,937 of record CALXUB010000004.1, read on the forward strand.
GGTCGATTCGTTTATGCACCCCATCGACACCTTTATGAAACGTCTGGAACAGTTGAAAAAGGTTGCCGGTTGGGTTGCAGATAAGCTTGGTTTCGGTGCGGATGAGGAGACATCGGACACGCAAAATGAAGAACAAAAAGCTGCATCGCTCAGCACACTTCAGAACGCCGGCAATGACCATTCCAAAACGGAAGTTGTCGTTAAATTCGACAACATGCCGAAAGAAGCTTCCGTTGAACAAATCAGCCAAGAAGGCGTTGCTGATTTAGGTGTTGAATACGGATATGCGTTGGGGGGAACGATATAAATGCGCAAAGCATCTTTTCGAGGTATTGAGTTTGAGGTGACCGATAGAAGTTGGACATCCGGCCGACGTGTGCAAAAACATGAGTATCCCAATAAAGAAGTCGGTTGGGTTGAGGATCTTGGCAAGAAAATGGAAAGTTTCCCGATTACGGCTTTTGTGATTGGTGACAATTATGAAGTCCAGCGTGATGCTTTAAAGGAAGCTTGCTGTCGGGAAGGGCCCGGCATACTCGTGCATCCGGACTACGGCTCGATAGAGGTTGTTTGTGAAAGTATTTCCGTCAAAGAGACAGTTCAGCGCAGAACAGCCGTTTTTGAATTAACTTTTTGTGAAAGCGGGGAAAAGGGAACGGCATCCATTTCAATGGATTACAGCGAAAATGTTGTTTCCGCCGCTTCAACTGTTGCATCGGCATCGAAAGAGAGCTTTGTTCAAAATTTCGTTCTCCCCTCATCAATAGACGAATTAACATCACTTGTCGGTTCTGTCGGAGATGTGTGTTCGTCTGCAATCGATGATGTCAGTATGCAAATGAATCCCTTTTCGGAAGCAGCTTCAGAGGTAAAAAGTTCTCTTTCAAAATTGGTAGATGCTTCCGGGGCCGCGCTTGACTTAAAAACGGATGCACAGAGCCTTTTAAATACGCCGGATGCATTGGCCGCTCAGATAGACGCTGTTTTTTCGGCCGTTTCTTCTTTATCTGGAAAATCAACAAATTCATTTAAAACGGTTCGTCAGTTGTCATCGGCCAGTCATGCTTCCGAAAAGGCAATCGACAGCAATGATGAAGCTCTTGCCGAGAAAAAAGCCATGCAACAAGTGGAGGCTTTAACGAAGCAACTCGTTGTTGCCAAAGAGGCAGAGTTGATGACACAGATTGATTTCGAGGCTGCAGAAGAGGCAACTTCTTTTATGAATATGTTTTTGGAAGATGTCGAGGAAATAGAAACAAATGAAGAAATGGAACCGACAACGGAGGTTGTTCAAACTTTACGCGATTTGCGTGAAGCCGTTGTGGCTTTTGTTCGCGAAATCGTGCTGGAATTGCCCCGAACACGAACGATTCAAATGCCGGATAAAATACCGTCTTTGGTGTTGGCTTACGATTTATACGAAGATCTCAGTCGTGCAGATGAAATTGTCAAAAAAAACAAAATTCAACATCCAGCTTTTGTCCCGGCCAATACAGATTTAAAGGTGTTATCTGAATGAGCATTGAACTAAAAATTGCCGGCAAAATTTATGACGGTTGGAAAAGCTCATCTGTCACAAGAAGTCTGAATTGCATGGCATCTTCTTTTGAACTGACCGTATCAGATCGTTTTATCGGCATGAAATCAAACATACCACTGGATGAAAAATGTCAAATATTGGTTGATGGGAAAAAGGTTATTACCGGGTGGCTTGATGAAATCTCACCAAAATACAGCGCAACATCTCACGAAGTCACTTTTTCAGGGCGTTCTTTAACTTGCGATTTGGTGGATTGTTCGGCAATGATTGAAACAGGGCAAATTTTGGGTGGTTCTCCTCAAGAAATTATTGAAAGAATAATCGAACCTTTCGGTCTGAAATTGATTTTCAATGCTCAAGTTTCCAAAACCGTCCCTGATTTTCAAATACAGCCAGGTGAAACTGTCGGCTCGATTGTTGAAAAAGTCTGTAAACAAACAGGTCTCGTCTTCACAGACAATGAAAACGGTGATTTAATTGTTGCGTCATTAGGCGTTGGCCCTTCTGTCGGTAAATTGATCCATCGATTAAGTGATACAGCACAAAACAATATCTTGTCCGGACAAATTAAATATTCATCAAGAGACTTATTTAAAGATTACTATGTCAAATCGCAAATGTCAGGGGGAGACGAAATCGGTGGCGAAGATATAACCGGTATTGAAGGTCATGCAACGGATGCGGATGTTCAGCGTTATCGGCCGATCGTTCTAACGGGTGAAAACGCGATGGATGGCGAGACGGCACAGACCAGGGCAGAATGGGAAAAGGCAACACGTCGTGCAAAAAGCATGCCTGTAGAGGTTTCAGTTGTGGATTGGTGCGACGGGGTGGGTCGTTTGTGGACGCCGAATTCATTCGTGACCATAGAAGATGATTTTTTGCGACTTTCGGGAAAATTGCTTGTTTCCGGCGTAAAGTTGTCGGCAGGAAACGGAACAACCAGCAGTTTGCAGCTTTCCCCGCCGGAAGCCTTTATTTTATCTTCTGCCGATCAACCAATTAAAACTTATCAGGGGTGGAAAGAGTTAAGGGAAGGGGTTTGAATGGATCTGCAGGAACAGCTTCGTCGTTTTTTGGCACCGTTAACAAACCGCGTGCGTAATATGGTAGTCCGTGGTATTGTCAAAATGACAAATGATGATAAAAAAATTCAACAAATTCAAGCGTCATTATTGGCAGGTGAATTAAAAAGCGGCATTGAACATTATCAAAACTACGGTTTTACATCCAATCCGTTGCCGGGCATGGAAACTGCCATTGTTTTTTTCGGCGGAGATCGTTCAAACGGCGTTATTGTCGGAATCGGTGATCGACAATTTCGGTTAAAATCTTTAAAACCCGGGGAAGTTGCCATTTATACGGATGAGGGCGATTTCCTGAAGTTTGAGAGAGGACGGAAGGTGACGTTAAATACGCTTTCCCTGACCGTTAATGCCACACAGGAAATGGTTTTAAACGCACAAAAAATAGCAGTGACTGCATCGGAAAAGGTTTCTTTTCAAACTCCGATTATTCAAACATCCGGGGATGTTTGTGATAAAAACGGAACAATGCAGTCGATCCGGGATACCTTCAATATACACGCACACCCGGGAGACAGCGGTGGTCAAACAGGAACACCGACAACAAATATGTAAAATTTTTTTTGAAGATTTCATTTTCGTTTTTTTAAACTTTAAAAAGAGATTTTTTTAATTTGAAACAACGAAACATGTCGGATATAGCCCTTTTTTTTAATGAAACTTTTAAGGAATACGATCCTTCAATACGAAACGGTGATTTGGCGTTGGGGGAAGATTTGGAAAGCGCAGTCATTATCAGTTTGTTTACATGGGGGCGATGCCAGGCAGACGAAACCGAAGAAAATGCTTCTCGATATGGATGGTGGGGAGACAAGATTGAAACAGACAGTGTCGATGGCATGGGATCCAAACTTTACCTGTTAAAACGACAAAAAATAACGGAAGAAACCATTCAAAAAGCAAGAGAATACATTGAACAAGCTTTAAAATGGCTTCTTTCAGACGATGTTGCGGAAGAGGTGACTGTCAGTGTCGAACGTTCTGCAGCTTCGAACGACCGAATTGATGCCGTTATTGTTATTCGGCGGGGCGATAAGCGGAAAACGCTCCGTTTTAATGATTTATGGTCTTTTTTATAGGAGAAAACAATGGGCTACGTTAAACCGACATTGGAAGCTTTAAAAGAACGCGCCATTTCAGAACTAAATTCGGCCATAGATGGGGCGGATGCGCATTTACGCAGGCGTGTTCTGAATGTTATTGCAACAATTTGTGCAGGCATTGGAGATGAAATCCTGCGCCGCGCCGAATACATTATCAAACAGATTTATCCGCAAGAGGCTGATACACCTTATTTGTTGAAACATGGCCAGAAACATAAGTTTCCGATAAAATTGCCGACAAAAGCAACCGGTTTTATTTCAATGACCGGAACTGCCGGATCTGTTATTATTTCAGGAACGCAAATAAAACGGGTGGATGGATGGACATATACGACAACGGAAGAGGCGGCAATAAAAAGTAATGGCACTTGTTCCGTTCGTGTCGAAAGTATGGATTTTGGAGCAGATGGAAATACTTCGGGCGGAACGCTTGTTGCTTTGCTTTCACCGATTGCCGGTGTTAATACGCAAGGATATGTCGATACGGACGGTATTACCGGTGGAACGGATGTTGAAGATATAGAATCTTACCGCGGTCGTTTAATGGAACATTTACAAAGTCCACCGATGGGAGGATCTGACGAGGACTATGAGATTTGGGCAAAAGAAGTCGCCGGTGTGACAAGGGCATGGTGTGCATCCTCCGAAGCCGGAGCCGGAACAGTGACTATTCGTTTCATGATGGATAATACTTACGAAGACGGCATCCCGAAAGATGCAGATATTATCAGGGTTCGGGAATACATAGACACGAAGCGACCGGCAACTGCAAAAATTATTGTAAGCGCACCTATACCGGATCCTGTAGACATCGTATTCGGTGATTTGGCCCCTGATAATACGAGCATGCGTGAAACGATTACCCAGCGGTTGAAACAAGTTTTCAAGGCGCAGACGTTGAAACCCGGCGGAACGCTTTACTTGTCCCAAATCAACAAAGTCATTAACAATATTGCAGGCTATGAAGATCATAAGTTGATTAGTCCGGTGGCGGATGTTAAAGCACAAAACGGACACATCCCTGTTTTAGGAACGATTACTTATCCGGAGACAGCGTGATGGATAAGCAGGATTATAAAGAGCTTTTTCAAAATCTCATGCCGCAGGGTCCGGCCTGGAGCCGAGATCCTGACTCCTTTATGGATAAAATAGCAAAAGGAATCGGGAGTTTCTTTTACTCTATTGCATTGGACTTGGAAAAAGTATTGGATGAAATTTTTCCCCAAACAGATACAGCATTTCCACAATTGTGCGACTATGGCAATATTGCGAATAAAGATTATTTCGAAGCCGTTTGTCATTATTATGGCGTTCATGTGCAAATTGTCGAATTTTCACCGTTCATGTTCGGTGTCAGTTATTGCGGGGTAGATCAATGTGGACCGGAGGAAATTGTTTTCTACTGGAATGTCAATATCTTGTCTGGCGAAGATGAAGCTGTCCAAAACGTCATGTCGTTTATTTTGAAAAACAAACAAAGTCACACGACTGTTTTTTTCTTTGACAAACGAGAAACAGAAGGAGAATAGGATGGAAAAAGTCAAACCGTTAAACAGAGAAGATTGGGTGGATGCTGACCCGGAAAAGGGTGTTGTTGGTGCTATTCCACCGGCCAAAGCATTTTCTCAAACAATGGAAGAAATGGTTAATGTCATCGAGGCATCCGGACAAACACCATCCGGAGACGATTTGCATCAATTTGATAAGGCGATTAAAGCACTTGTTCAGCAAAAAATTGATGAATCTGATATTTTGGCCGTTTCGAACACAGTTTATCAACGTGGCGTGGGTGATTTTTATTTCACGGAAGATATGTCGCGCGGAACAAAAGCAACAGGCAGTCAAAACGGCGGTTTTGAATGCAACGGCGATGAGTTTTCGCAAAATGATTTTACGGGAGAAGCAACGCCCTATGCCAAACTGTTGGCCGGTCAACTGCCTTCGGTCAGTTATCAACAATATGCCGAAATTTTGTCACAATACGGGAACTGCGGTTATTTTGCGTTAGATACAACAAACGGAAAGTTTAAAGTTCCGACGATTACAACGGCATTTTTACAGGCTGGAACGCCCGGAGCTTTTAAAGAAGCCGGCATTCCGAATATTACCGGCACATTCGCATCCGGGGCGAATGTCAGTTGGGGAGAAACCCAAAAATCTTGGTCCGGAGCTTTTACACTTGGGGCTTTAAATGGGGGAACAGGAGAACGCCGTGGAATGGGGCAATATCAAGGCAATTTTGATGCCTCCAAAAGCAATCCGATTTATGGCAAAAGTGATACCGTCCAACCACCTGCTGTCTGTATGCGTGTGATGGTTCAGCTGGCTAATGAAATTGATAATGCGACGTCTATTGAAAAATATACGACGCAAATTAAAAATGCGAAAACAGATGCGTTGGCAGCGATTGCGACTTCTTTGGAAAATTTAGACGAGACAACAACAACGGCGTTGAATAATGTGACGACAGCAGGAAGTGAAGCACTGTCAGCGATTAATACAGCCAAAACGACAGCGGTTTCCGATATAACACAAGCAGGCAACAATGTTATATCAGAAATTGAAATTGAAAAAACGGATTTGCAAACATATGTTGATGAAACGGTTGAGCCGCTTTATGAGAATTTGGATACGGCAAATGAAACGGCAGAAACACACATTTCTACGCTTCAAACACAAAATGCATTGGCTGAGGATAATATTGAAGAGCTGACAACACTCAATCAAACGGCGGCTCAAACGGTGGCGACTGTCACGCAAAAGGCAACTGAAGCAGCACAAAACGCACAGGTGGCGCAGGAAAAAGCTGATCTGGCCACACAAAAAGCAAATGAGGCGGGAACAGCAGCAGATACGGCGACAACCCAAGCAACACTTGCAACACAAAAGGCAACGCTGGCAGGCGATTTTGCAACAAGCTGTGAGAATTTAAAAACAAGTTCTGAAAACGCAGCACAGACGGCGACAACAAAGGCAAGTGATGCGGCCGAATCAGCCGGCTCGGCGGCAACTTCTGCTTCAATGGCAAGTACGGCAGTCACAGCCGCAACCGAAAGTGCTGCTTTGGCCGAAAGTTGGGCAATTGGGAACTCGACGGAAAATCCGGACGGTTCGGCCAAACACTGGGCCGAACAGGCTATGGCAGCAGCTGAAAGTGTGAGTATCCCCACGCCGACAGCAGCCGATGCCGGTAAGTTTTTAATGACAACCGGTTCGGAAAGTCAGTGGCAATCAATCGCTTCATACGATGCCGCCAGTAAAACGTTAATTTTGGGAGGTTCATAATGGCATCAGATATTACTTATTATCTTAACGTATATCCGTTTCCTTTAACCGGCTTGATGGTAGAAGCGGGGGATGAGTGTGCGTTCTCAGCGGAACCTATCTATGCCCCGGTATCATCAACATGCTATTCGGTGGAATTTTCTTTGGCGTTTGGTGGAGATGCATCACCCAGTGTTGTTGTATCTGCCGACGGATATCAGACGCAAACTGTTCATTTGGGCAGCTCAAGTGAAACGGTTAACGTGACACTAGTGGCCAATTTGCCTGAAATCGAACACATACAAGTTGGCAGCCAAACGTATGCGTTGCGAGATCCGACAAAGCAAGCAGCTTTAACGGCGGCTCAATTAGCTGCTGTCAACAGCGGGATTACCGCCGCAGATGATTATATCATTGAAAAAGGAACGGACAGTGCTGGGCAAACTTATTTGAAATTTAAAAGTGGTGTGCTGATGGTCTATTTCGTTGGCACATCTGTCAGCGGTTTGTCAGCCACATACAATTGGGTTGTTCCTTTTGTTGCCGCTCCAACTGTTGTCGGATGCTTGGGAAACGCGGGATTATTACCGGCAGAATGGTCTGAACAAACAGTCAATGTTGGGGCCTCGTCGGCGCAGTTTAACTGGCGGCAGACAAGCGGCGGCGGTTATGTCTACATCATCGCTTTGGGATCTTGGAAATAGGAGGAAAAAAATGAAAACATTGCAAGATTTATATGCCGAAAATCCTCAAGATTATATGGCATTGGCGGCAGAAGGCAATAAATCAGGGAAGATTCTTGCCGTTAATGAAAATGATGAACTTGTGTTGGTCGAACAAACACCAGTTAAAATGTCATACAAATTTCATCGCGCATCGGAATATCCGCCACTCGGGGATATGATAGACGCTTTTTGCAAGGCAAAAGCCGGAGATGATACAGAATTGATCGCGTTGATGGCCTGGCGGGATGAAGTTAAAGCTCGGTATCCGAAACCAGAGAGTGTGGAAGCAGTTGAACAAGAAACGGAGGTTTGACATGTGCGAACAACGGGTGGCGCTTGATTTTATCAAAAAACAAAAAAATATCGGCGGGATGTCGGACAATGCGTTGTTTTTGCATGAAAAACAATGCGAGGATTGGGAAAAGATGGAAAAACGCATGTCAAGTTTAGAAGAAAAACTGGATACGTTAGAACAAAAATTCGATACGTTGGAAAGTAAAATCAATATTGTTTTGGATACCGTTAACAAGCGTCAATCACCCGTTGGTTCTTTAAAAGAAATCTTATCCAACAAAGTTTTCTTATATATGCTGATTACTTTATTAACGGCCGCTTTCGGCGTGTCGGTCGGTGAGGTGGGAACTTTTTTGTTTAAGTAGGAGAAACAAATGTTGAACATTGAAGAAGAGTTGATCAAAGAAGAGGAGCTGCGACTGACCGCCTATCAGGACACGCAGGGGAATTGGACATGCGGGGTCGGGCATTTGATGAAATCGGATTGCGGGACGGTTTCCTTGCGTCAGGTCGGAGAATGGCTGGCAGAAGATATCCAAATTGCCCGAGAGGAATGCATGAAGCGCATTGAATGTTGGGGGGCTTTGAACGAAGCGCGGCAATATGTGCTGATTTCCATGATGTTTAATTTGGGGAGCAACCGTTTTATGGGCTTTAAAAAAATGCTGTTGGCGTTGAATAACGGCGCCTATGCGGTTGCTGCGGCCGAGATGCTTGATAGCCGCTGGGCGCGTCAGGTAAAGAGTCGCGCAACAAAGTTGGCCGGAATCATGAAAACCGGGACGATGGTATGAAAACGGCTATTGTTTTTCTGGTTTTTTTGTTGGCCGGTTGCGCCGCTAAAGCCCCCAGCGAAGCTATTGTCGAAAACACACGGCGGGACGTGGTGGCAGTTCAGGAAACCGTCAAAAAGATTGAATCCCAAACGCCGGAAGAATGCAAAACTGATGTGTTTCTGGCAAATTTGGAAGCGATTAATCGGCAAGTGACAACCATCGGCGGCCAGATTGAAAGTATCGGGCTTTCTTGCCAAACGGAAAAACAAGTGTTGGAAGAACGCATAACAACGCGGGAAATGGTGATTGTGGTGCTGTTTTTGGTCGTTGTCGGACTTGTTTATTTTTTGTTTAAAAGAAGATAGGAGGAATAATGAATATTTTGTTCGTTGTATTTGAAGCCTGGTGGCGGCGGTGGTTCGGTGGCGGCTTTATTGGTGGGGACAAATGGGAAAACAAATGGTTCAACCGACGGGTGACACAACATATTGTCAACTGTCTGATAATGGCTTTGTTTTTGGGCATATATTGTAAAATAAATATTTGGATAACAATATATAGTGTCGCCGTGATCGAGGGATTATTCTGGTCTCCGGGTCACGGGCCGGGTTTTGACATGTCTCGTGCCGGCGTGCCGGATGATCCTAGACGATATGAAGAAAAATGGTGGAACAAAGTTTGCCAATTTCTTGTCCCGCGTGAACAATGGTATTCATTTGGATATGACTGGTTGTGGATGATGTTGCGTTACACAAGCCCTTGTGTTTTGCTCGTCCCCGTTTTTGGTTGGGAAATCCTGTTTATGGGGTTGTTGGTTGCGCCTGTTTATGGCTTTTGCGCCTCGTTTTATGAGAAAGTAGATACGTCGCGTTGGCCGTCATGGTTGGATCGGCATAACAAGCTGGCCGAAATCATTGTCGGCGGAATAGTGGGGTTGTTTTGGGGAGTGTTGGCATAAACTGTTTTAGGATTGTAACATTGGTATGTTTTCTCCATGTTCATTTAAAACAATACATGCAGAATTTAAAGCGGTTGAGGTGGCTATAAGTGCTGCGTGTGCAAAATTTTCACATGGTTTTTCTTTAAACGAAGGATGAATAGGAAAAGAAGTTAACGTATAAAGAGGAGAAAAATGTTTAAAGCCACATAATAAATGATAGTTTCTATACAAGATATCCTTGAAATCATCATCTTCACGAATTATTTTTTGTTCGATAAGAAATTCTTTTGTATCTTTTGTTAGTATAAAGGTTATGTTTTTAATACTGTTTTGTTCCGTGTTATACCAATATGAATTGTAATTCTTTTCGTTTAGTAGATTGTTATCAACGTTCTTTTTTTTAAAAAAACGTTTGCAATTGCGTTTTTCTAACTTATTTTTTAAAGCACGAGCTTCTTTTTTGTTTTGATTTAATGTTATAGAAGTTTCCACTATACCGAAGTCAAAATAATCTTGAGCTCTTTCAGGAAAACTATGATTAATCCATAAAAGTAGAATTTCTGCTTCGCATACAGAACATGCTAAACAACAGGCTGTAAATATTTCATTTTCTTTTATTGCTTTAAGAATATTTTTGGCAAATATAAAAATACCGGAACAGAGGGCATGTATGACATAATCAGGTTCTTTTTTGGGTTTACGTCTACGGTATTTATCGATTATGTTCAGATGATTTTCCAGTTTTTCTAATAATTCATTTTTTGGTATTTGTTTCATTTATTTTTTCCTTTTAAGAGATTCATGTAAAAAAACAATTTGCCCAATTTTTGCCCAATTTTTTTTGGAAACTCTATGTTTTTTCATGTCTTTTGTTGTCATTTGATGTTTTTCTGTGTAGTTTAAATAACCTTTTAGAAAAAGAAAAAATAAAAAAAATCCGCAGAAATCTGCGGTTTTTACTGGTGGGCGTAAGAGGACTCGAACCTCTGACCTTTACGATGTCAACGTAACGCTCTAACCACCTGAGCTACACGCCCTTAACATCAAGCAGGGATGTTTATACAGCACTTTTTTAAAAAAAGCAATACTTTTTTTGTTTTTTTATGAAATTGAGATACAAGCCGTTCCTGTTTTATCAGGTTCTGTTCCCGTTGGACAAGCATAACATTTTGTATTGGACCGGTTTGGAATTTGTCCATCGGGACACTTTTGACAAGATGTTCTGTCTAAAGAGGGGATTTCATTATGTTTGCAAGCAACGCATTCATCGTGTGTTTGATTGGGAATAGAATTGTTTGAACAAGAAACACATCCAGAGCTTGTTTTAATTTCAGCTGATGAACAGCAATACTCGCCTTCCTCTCCGCCAGTTGGACAAGTGCAATTTTCCGTAATTTGCTCTCCGTATGAGCAAGAAGGAAGGGTGTCAGTCACTTTAAAACAGGCTCTGGCTGCAAGATTTTCCATTGTGTCTAATCCATTTAAATAATCATCTAACCATTCATAAAAAGGTGTCCATTTGACAGAGGTTCCTGTTGGACAAAAATTTTCCATTACTGTGCAGCTGACACCTTCTTCGTTCGGAAGTTGTCCAGAGGGGCATTGATAACATTTTCCCTCATAATAATTTCCATTCGGATATTGGGGACAAGCTGTAAATTGACATGTTTGGCTGGTTTCATCATAAGTATATCCATTATAACAAGCGCAAAGACATTCGCGTATACTTTTGCCTGTACATTCAGGATCTGTTCCGTTGTTGATACATATGAAAGTGCCATCTGTATTTTTTCCAAGCCGATATGTCTTGGGGCACCATCCTCCATTGCCGTCATTAAGATCCGGGTTGTATACATAATTACCCCATTCTAAGTTAAACCAGCCGTTTTTATTTCCGCAGCGCCAGGTATTTAAAGGATAATTTTCCGGAAGATAAAGTTCTTTCCAACGTGCAAAAAACAAAGAATTTTCATTTGTGATTGACTCACATGTTCCACAGTCTCCATCAGGTCCATTAAAATAATATTGTTTCCGGTCGCAATTACACCATGTATTGTCGATGGAGATTTCTTCATATCCAGCATTTGTATCGCATAAACAGTTTCCGTTTTCATCTCGAAATCCCGTCATGCCTATGGCGCCAGGGCATTCTTGAACGCAAACACCGTCGATTAAGTCCAAAGGATAATCGCATTCACAGGTTTCTTCATTTCCATTTAACGGAACGAAAGAACATTCGCATTTTCCCGTTTGCTCGTTTAATACCTTTAATCCTTTGCAAATACATTTTCCATTCGAACAGACTTGTTCATCGCCACACACAACCATCTTTGTCATCAAACACTGTGTCGCAGGGTCATACTCGTCCGCATCAATTGAACAACTTTCCGTAGAGGCCGGACAGGATACACACGCTCCATTATTACAATAACCATTCGTCCCACAAGGACCGCTTAAATTCGTCTGCGTATAATCAGGACATACACCGGCAGAGGCATTCACCA
>CALXUB010000005.1 GCA_944391565.1 uncultured Alphaproteobacteria bacterium
CCCCCCCCCCCCTGTTCTCCTCGTTAACCTAAATATCTGCTTCTGTTTTTCTTTTCCTGCTCACCCTAAAATCATTCAAAGAAAAATTCACATGGTCTTTCAAGAACATGAGTCTGCTTATTGGGACGGATCTAAAGGTGTCTGCTGTGATAAAACCGTTAAAAAAGTAGCCAATGAAAACAGATATGCTTGCTGTGAAGAATGGCAAAATGCTTATCTTTATGATGGCAGGGTTTTATGTTGTAATAATGATCCGAACGAGTATGACGGCCTATGTTGTACATCTGAAAACATCATTGCCACACCGTCTAAGACCTGCACGGGTAAAAATTGTGAGAAAACAGAATACACTTGCGGCGGAAATGCTGCCTGCACAGACGGAGAAACCTGGGGCATAACACGTACTTATATTCTTCAGGGTGATACTTATCATCAAACAACTACAAATTACGGATGCATTGCTTCCAATTGGAAAAGTTGCCAACGACATGTCGCCACAGATGTGACTTGCTGGTGTGACTCTTCAGGAGAAAACTGCATTAACGGATGTGATGTTTACGAAACCTGCGCTAACGGCGAGCAACCATGGTTGGAATATGGGGATGATACTTGTGTTTGCAATTGGTAAAAAAAAACAAAAAGATTTTTATTGACAAAGTTTTTAAATGCGTGTATAAGTGCAGTTCTTAAAAGTTTTTATAGTTTCTATGAGGATGAACATGTTTGCAGTTATTAAAACCGGCGGGAAGCAATATAAAGTCACAAAAGATGACGTGATTGTGATTGAACGCCTGAATGGAGAAGCCGGAGAGAAGGTCACATTTAATGAAGTCTTGATGGTGGATGGTAAAATCGGCGCCCCTTTGGTTGAAGGTGCAACAGTTGTCGGCGAAATCAAAAAACAATCCAGAGGTGAAAAAGTGATTGTTTTTAAAAAACGCCGTCGTCAGGGATATCGTCGTAAAAACGGTCATAAACAAGAATTGACCGTCGTGAAAATCACTGACATCAATGCTTAAGAGATAAGGAGAAGAATTATGGCTCATAAGAAAGCAGGCGGTAGTACACGAAACGGACGCGACTCAGAAGGTCGTCGCTTGGGCGTCAAAAAAGCCGGTGGTCAAGCAGTTATCCCGGGTAATATTATTATTCGTCAACGCGGAACAAAATACCGTGCCGGTGAAAATGTCGGTATGGGAGTTGATCATACATTGTTTGCAACGGCTGAGGGTGTCGTTGAGTTCAAACGCTCCAAACAAGACAGAATGTATGTTTCCGTCACAAAAAAAGCTTAATAAACAAAAAACCTCCTTCGGGAGGTTTTTTTATACCTTATGAGACATTCCCGCTCTAATGTGCATTTTATTTCCGAAATAAAAGAGTGAGAGTGTTTTTTCGTTTAATCAGCTATACTTTATTATAAAAAATTAACGATTTGTTAATTTGTCATTGTTTTTGGATACAAAATAAGATATACTACTTACAGGGAGGAAAAAGACAATGTCTTAATCCTCTTTTCTTATGGCGGCGAGGAGCAGAATATGACAATGGAAAAACAACAAACAAAACACCAACTACAACTTCAAACTCTCGAAGAATTCAAAAAAATGGGCATTCAAATCAATCTGGAAGATGCTTTATTGACGGCTATTCAGACAAACAAGCCCTATAATGTTCAAAAACTATTAGCTTTGGGAGCTGATCCGAACGTTTTGATTAAAGATTGTCGACCAAACGGAAACGAAAAGCAATTGGAAAAAAGATTGTCCCTTGCTTCTTATGCAGCTTTTCACAATAAGATACAAGCGTTGCAGTTGCTAATTAAATACGGAGCTGATTTGGAAAAGACCCTTGAAACCGCTATTGAAGCAGATCATAAAGCAGCCGTTCGTCTTCTGACTGACCAGCCGATCAACAAGTCAAAACTTTTGCCCAGCGGCTATACTTGGATTACTTATGCTATTCACTGTCAAGCCTTTGATGCTTTGGAAATCTTGTTGAACAGGGGATATGATGCACAAAAAGAATCCGAAATTTACGATTTTACAAAAGTAAAATATAATCTACATCCTTATCAACATGCTGTCACCCGCAACAAATGGCCGGCTTTTCTTATGTTGTTAAAACATGGCATTCCTTTTCCGAAGACATGGTCAAACTATCAAACGAGTACCCTCTTATTTGACGCCCATTCTTTGGAAAATGAAGAATTACAAGAATTGTTGGAATTGAACAAAGAATATCAATGGGCGAATTTAAATACTTTGAACGAAAAAGGTGAGACCATTGCTTTTGATGCGGCTTACGATCGCAAAATCAGAACAATTCGCTTGATGGCTTATTACGGTCTTGATCTATCAATCAAAAATAAATACGGAGTCACGGTGTTTGAACGTGTTTACGAAGCTCCTTTCGGTGAATTATTTACGGAAGATAAAGCTATTTTAAAACAACTGAAAGAAGAAACCTATCCCGAGCTGAAAAAAGAAATACCGACTGTCTCAAATAATGCACCTGCTTTGGAGGAAGAACCGGATCCACTTCTTTCTAAACCGGCTCCAAAAAAACGCAAGCCCAGGAAAGATCCGAACAAAAAAGGAATACCGACTCTCTCTTATGCAAAAAAGACAGAAAATATGAAGCGTAATATGCCGCAATTTGTTGCCGATGAGCAACCAAAGATTAATTTAATCCGCGAACGGAAAGAAAAAGCGCCAGTTCGTCCGGTTGCTCGACACACGCACCTTTTACCCAGAACCAGAAGCGGCGGACGGGGCATGTAATCTTCTTAAATAGAGAATTACTGGCCAAAACGATAAAATCCCTTGCGTTTCAGAGTACTTTCGACTAAGCTAAACAGAAAGGAAACAAAGGATTAACGCATGAAATTTTTAGACCAGGCCAAAATCTATCTGAAAGCAGGCAACGGCGGAAACGGTGCCTGTTCTTTCCGTCATGAAAAATTTTTGGAATTCGGCGGCCCCGATGGCGGCAACGGCGGAAATGGGGGCAATATTATTTTTAAAGCTGCCCGCAATTTAAATACTTTAATTGATTTTCGCTATCAGCAACATTTCAAAGCCCAAAATGGTCATCCCGGTGCCGGTCGCAACTGCACAGGCGCTAAAGGTGAAGATCTAATAATTACCGTTCCGGTCGGTACAGAAATTACGAATGATGCCGGTGATGTCACTTTAGCTGACCTAACGCACGACGGGCAAACCATTACCTTATTAAAGGGCGGGCAAGGCGGACGTGGAAACGATTCTTTTAAAAGTGCGACTAATCAAGCGCCGCGCCGTGCAGATCCCGGTGAAGAAGGCGAAGAAATGTGGGTATGGCTGAAATTAAAACTCATTGCGGATATTGGCCTGATCGGCCTGCCTAACGCCGGAAAATCAACTTTCTTAACGGCTGTCACAAAAGCTCGTCCGAAAATTGCCAACTATCCTTTTACGACTCTTCATCCAAACTTAGGTGTTGCAATGATTGACGGTCATGAAATCTTGATTGCCGATATTCCGGGATTAATTGAAGGCGCATCAGAAGGCGTTGGATTGGGAACAAAATTTTTAAAGCATATCGAACGTTGTTCAGTGCTTATTCATTTGATTGACGGCACGGAAGAAAACTTGATTGAAACATATCGTACCATTCGCCGAGAACTTGAGAAATACGGAGCTCATTTAATACAAAAACCAGAGCTGATTGCCATCAATAAATGTGACAGTATTCCGTCTGAAGACATAACACGCATTTGTCGAGAATTTAAAAAAGAAATTGGCAAAGAACCCTTTATTATTTCGGCCGTCGCCGGAACCGGGTTAACAGAACTGTTAAGAGCTGCCAATTCTTATGTCACAAAATTAAAAGAAGAAGAGGAAGATCCATCATGACAGCGTCTTTGCGCACAAACCATATAAAAAAGAAAACAACCGTATCTGATAAAAAACCAAATGTAGAAGAATTGTTAAATATCATTCAGCAAATTTTAGAAGACGGAAAAGCAGCTGATATTCTGCCGATTACATTAAAAGGAAAAACTTCTTTGGCAGATTATTTGGTGATTGCCTCCGGTTCTTCGACTCGTCAAGTGACAGCTTTGGCATCAACGTTGTATGAAAAGCTGAAAGAAATGGGTTTTAAACCACGCATGGAAGGAAAAGAAGGATCAGGCCAATGGGTCATTATTGATTTAGGTGATATAATTGTTCATCTGTTTTATCCGGAAACGCGTTCTTTTTATGAAATTGAAAAACTTTGGGGTGAAAAAACACCAAAACCATAGGGGAGAAAACGCATGCTGCCACAAATTCCTATCATTCGTTTAGCCGACTCGCTGGATTTACCTCTGCCCAGATATGCTGATGGAGTCGGAACCAGCATTATTTTACAAGCTGCAGTCTCCGAACCTGTCAAAATCATTGGCGGACAGTATATTACTGTTCCGACAGGATTCGCCTGTGCTTTACCAATGGGAATGGAGGCTCAAATCCGTTCTTTAAAAGAATCAAAAACGTCCGGACTGGTTGTTTTAAATGCCCCTTTCACCATTGATGCTTCTGATCGCGAAGAAATGACAGTCACCCTTTTTAATGCCGGGCACAATGCTGCCATTATCCGCCGCGGACAACCGATCGCTCTTCTGGTTTTTCAGGCGGCTCTCCGCATTCAATGGGATGAAATTACAACTCAAGAGGCTTTAAATAAAGAACGTGAACGTTTAATCGCTTTAGAAGAAGCTTATCAGACAAACAAAACCGAAATTGTATCTGAAACGATACAAACAACCGAAACTTTGTCTTCTGATGAGCCGGAAGAAAATGATGATCGTCGCATTCTTAGTGAAGAAGAAGTCAAAAAAATTCAAGATGATGCCGATAGGGAATTGGACAAATTAACAGAAATCAATACTAAAAACATTCCTGATGCTTACAGTGCTCAAGCATTGCTTGAAGACCCCCATACAGAACTCGTTTCAGAGGAGCCTTTCGTACCTATTGACGACAATGAGACCCTCTCTGAGAGGACATCAACACCATTTACTCAAGCAGCTGAAATGGATGGTGTTCAGCCATCGATACCACCGCTGGAATCCTATTCCGAAACGGCTGAACCACCAGCAGTTCCTGCACAGGAAGAAGTACCAACGGATATTCTAAACGCTGCCGCGGACGCCATTCAAACGCAACTTGAAACAACGCTTCAAATAAAACCGGAACCTGTTTTTGCAGCACCCTCGGAGGCACCGGCATTTATTGCAGATATGCCTGAAGTGACCGCGCCGGTTATTCCACCGATGATACCCGAAACTGACGAAGGAACCGAACAACCCTTGGGACCACCGCAAGTTCCATTGGATGTTGAACATGTCACTTTGGCACCTGAACCGATTGAAAAGACACAAGAGACAACGGATTTTTCTCTGCCAACAGTTCCCAAGGAGGGAGAATGAAGTGTCTTTTCGGTCTTATGCTTTGTCTGCTGCCGTTTTGGACCGCAGCCGAAGAGCTTCCGCTTCCCCGATTTGCCTCGTTAAAAAGTAATTTAATTAACTTAAGAACAGGACCGGGAGAACGTTTCCCCATTGATTGGGTCTATAAACGTCAAGACTTACCGGTTGAAATTACGGATGAATTTGAACACTGGCGAAAAATTAAAGACTTTGAAGGAACAACCGGCTGGGTTCACAAAAAAATGTTGTCCGGTAAACGAACTGTTATGACACGACCGGATCAAAAAATTGTTTTATACAAAAAAGAAAAAGAAAATGCCGCACCAACGGCTTATTTAAATGGTCTGATTATTTTGACCGTCATTCGATGTGAAGCTCTCTCTCCCTTTTGCAAAGTCCGATTACAAGACCTAACGGGTTATATTAAAAAAAATGAAGTATTCGGGCTTTATCCGAACGAAGAGGTTGATGAATGAAAAGACTGATTTTATGTTTCTTGGCTTTATTCGGATTTGCAGCCTTGGCGGAAGAAATCCCTCCTTTGGTTTATGAAGGTGAACGATTAGACGAATATTTAATCCAAAGCCAAGATGGAAAAACCGTTCTGCACTATTTATCGCGCATCCCCGTTCCTCAAGATTGGACGATTGCTCCCGTAGATTCTTTACAAAACGGCTTCCATGAAGTGACGCTTTTAAATGCCGTCAATATCCCTCAGGAGACTTTGAAAGGCTATTTTTTAGACGGTTTTTGGATCGGGCGGACCCCTTTAAACACGCCACTGTTAAAACGAACCTCTCCTGTCGACGGGCAACAGGAGTTATATTATTTTTTAGAGAAAGATACACGCTTAAATATTTCTTATATTGGCAAAATGACAAGTATTCTAAACGAAGAGAATGTTTATCCTGCTTTTGATGCCTGTTCGCCTTTTCATATCATTTTGTTGACCGAAAATCAGGAATTATTTAAAAACCAAGCGACTATTCAAAATCTTTTTACGGTTGCGAAAAGCTATGCCAAAACCATCTGCCCGTCCGTTTCTCGTATTATTTTTGATGCGTCAAAAGATCGTAGCCTTCGAGAAGAAAACATTTTTTTCAGAGAAGATTTATATCAGGATGAAAGCGGATTATGGATACAAAATCCGGAAACTTCTTTCAACATTTTTACCAAAAAAAACACAGCCACACCGGAAGAAACGCTGGCTTTTATTGAAATGTTGCCGCCGATGGATCGAGCCGCTTTTGTTTTTTCCGAGACACAAGTCGACTCCCCTTTTCTTCTGGTAAAAGCCTCCGAATTACTAAAACGCCCTGTTGAAGGCATTTTTATCATTCATACTCGCCCCGGTGATTCCCATTGGATTGATTATCCTTTTCCGATGCGAACAAATGATCTAGAAAAAAGCGGATGGTTCCTGGTTAAAGGATACTTATCGATGCTTTCGGATTACGACAAAAAGAAAAGCGGACTGCCTCTTTGGGAATCGGCTGCGACTCTGAACATTGAACAAGCTTTTCCATGCACCGCAAAATATTGTGCAGAATGGCAAAACGCCTCTTTTGTTTTAGATAAGATTGAATCTCTGCCTTCAAAGGAGAATGCACCATGAAAAGAATAATCTCCTTCTTTGCAATATGTGCCTTCGTCATCGGTACCTTTCTTTTTTTTAATTATGAAATGGAAACACGCAGCAATCATTTAACACGTAGTCTGTTGTCGCAGAAAAATATATTAGAAGACATTTCATACAAGGGCACTTCTAAGTCTCTTTTAGATAGTGCACTCAATCTGCATGATGTTCATTTTGTGCATTTGTCTCCATTGTTCCATATCCGAAAGCTAACCTTAAAGCAACTATCTGACCAAGATTTAAATATCCAAGCTGAAGGGATCGAATTTTCTCTTTCCGAATGGATGCAAAACCGTGAGGAAGACAGCCTTTTATCAGCTTTTCGAAACTATCAACCTTATTTGGATATTTTAAGAGAACCACTTATTAGCCTTTTTCTGTCCGGATATGATCACATTTCCGCAGACGCCGCTTTAACATTGCATACCAATCCCATTACTGCCGAAGGCAAAATGTCTCTCTTTCTCATCATTCCAAAGGGAATGAATGCGCAACTTACTTTTGAATTGCAAAATCTGCCGCCTCATTTTATTCAACAGTTGATTACGCAATTTCTAAAAAACAAGCCGTTGCCCTTATCATCTGACACAGTTAAAGAAATCACGCTTGCAACCGAAGATACCGGCTTTATTAAAAATTACCAGATCTTCACAAATAAACTGACAACAGAGAAAAAACAGCAGGCACGTCATCACAACCCAAGCATTTACACTTACTTTTCCAAGCCCCAAGGAAGCCTGCGAATGGACTATGATACCTTTCAATGGGTTTTAAAAAGCGCTTTTTATAAAAGAGAAAAAAGCAATAAATAAGTCCCGATCGTGCAAATACATAAAATAATAATATGAAAATAATCTTTAAAAACATGTATTAAAGAATGCTTCAAATAAGGACTTTCTCCCCGATATACCAACAACCAAATCCAAGAACGAATTAAAAACAAAATTAAAAACAAAATAATATAAAATTGAGGATTGCTCAACGTGTAAAAAACCTCAGATGCATCGGTATTCCACCAAAGCAGAATAATCCCCAAGAATATTCCTACAACATCCAACACGCTGAATGATAAAACATGTTTAATCGTTCGTCCAACCACTTTCAACATCTTATCTTCTCCTAATCATTCGACGAGAACGACGAGAACGAGGAGCAGAAACCGTCGTTTGACCTTCAATCGTCATCCCTGTGACACTGGTTTGAACAACCGGTTGAATCGGAGAAACAACCGTATTCGGATCGATTTTCTTTAAATCCAGCACACGTGTTTTGGCCGCGGATATTTCAGACAAACTCATCGAATCTGCTAAGACGGGTAAAGCATCTTGAGCTTCTTTCAAATCCTGTTCTGATGCCATAGTCAACCAAGCATATGCCTCAACTTTATCCAACTTGCCAGCTCGTCCGTCTGCATACATTGTTGCCAGATTAAATTGAGCCAGCGGATCTCCCTTCTCGGCGGCAAAAGTATAGAATTGAACGGATTTTGCCGTATTTTCCTGAACCGCACGTCCTTCCTGATACAAATGACCCAGGAAATAATGAGCTTCCACGCTACCTAATTGAGCTGCACGCAGATAATAATCAATTGCTTTTTCCGGATTTTGCCGCACACCATAACCATAATAATACAAATTACCAAGATACAGCTGTAAAATGGCCGAATCCACATGCTCGATTTCCGAAAGCAATTCAAAGGCTTTATCGTAATTTTGCGGAACGCCGTCACCTTTGTAATACATCACACCCAAGTTAATTGTTGCCGTTATGTCGCCTTCTTCATATGATTTCTGATATAATTCAAATGCCTTTTTTTTATTGACAGCAGTTCCTTTTCCCTCGTCATAAAGATAGCCTAAAAATGTCTGAGCCTCGATATGACCTTTTTCCGTTGCATCCTTAAAAAGCTCAAAAGCTTTCGAATAATCTTGAACAACTCCCATGCCATGATAATACATAAAGCCCATCAAGTATTCAGCTTTTGGATCCCCTTGCTGCAGCAAATCCGACAGCTCCAATGCCGCCAGCGAATAATTTCCATTTTGAAGAGCCTCCACACTTCTGGCATAATCAGCCTGAACTGCACCGGCAAACATTAAAAAACCCATTAAGAAAAAAGCAACTTTGGTCATTTTAGAAATCCCTTTCACAGCATCTATGTAAAGAGACTATCAAAATTTAAAAAAGAAGTCTACGATTTTCTTTTTACAAATCTTTATGAATAACGGCTTGCTCTTCAATTTCCAACTGAGCATGATAATGATCAACCAAATGTTTTACCTTATGTAAAAAGCCATTTTCCCATGCAATAACAGTCCCCCAAATCGCTCCGATGGAAACAATAATTGTGCAAATAGCTTCCAAAATTTCTAAAATATCTTTAATTTTCATTTTTTTCTCCCCAAAGATGAAATAGAACAAAAATTTAAAAATTCAATTATCAACCAAATTTTTTCTTGCCAAAAAAATTAAATTTTATTAAATTTGTTAGGTAATAAAAACAACTTTTTTTATCTAAAGAGGTTATTTTCATGTGTCTTGTCCCCCCCCCCCCCACTCAAAAAGTCTTTTAAAACAATATATTAAATCTTTTTCAGGCCGTTCAACACTAGAAATTTTAGGTGTCCTGGCGATTATCGGCTTGTTGAGCGTAGCGGCATTGGCGGGGTTTACTTATGCCATGAACAAACACAAGGCCAATGAGACCATCCACGATGTCATGCTCAGGGCCTCCAACGTTCCCATGATTGATGAGTTTTATACACAGAGAACGGGCGACTATGAATGGATGTTCGCGGGGTTGCCTGACAGCGGGCAAACGGGCTCTTTTTATACCATGAACACTTGGGTTTCCGACATTAACGGATACATTTACCGTGTTGTGGTTTCTGATGTTCCCAAACGGGTCTGTCGTCAAATTTTGGCTTTGGATCCGACCGACATTGACGCCATTTATGTGGAAGGAGACAAACCGACCGATGATGAATGTCCGAACGAAGTAAACAGAATGGCTTTTTACTTTGATGAATACGGGACGGGCGGACATTTGCCGGACATTGACAAACCCGATCCAGATGATCCAAACCCGGACAATCCAGATCCGGATAACCCGGACCCGGATCAACCAGAATGCACGCCGGCTTGCGGGTCTTGTGAAGAATGCGTCAATGGTTCTTGTCAGGTCAAGGCATGTGAGATAGAAAGCTGTCCGGAAGGGCAAACGTCTACAGGCACCGACACTTGCGGATGTATCATGGGTTGTCAAGAAAAATGTCCGGGGTTGACGTGTGAGGACTGCGAAGTCCCGAACTATGACACTTGCACCTGTGATGCGGATCCTGATCCCTGCTGCGGCTTGGAAGGAGCAGCGTTGACTTGCTGTCAAGGCGGATTAACCTGTGGAAACTGTGAACTTCCTAACTATAACACTTGCACCTGTGTGGCTGATACCTCTTGCAGCTGTGAAGAACGAGGCGGAGAAACCATCCCTTATTTGAGAGGCGTATGTTGTGAACAGCCTGCTACATGTTGCAGTTTAGATGAAAACTGCACAGCTGAGGCTTGCGAAATCACAGATGAAACTCAATGCGGCGTATTCTGCACAGATGGTGCTCAGACTACCTCCGTGTGTTGCACGGCGGTCTCCATGGACGGGGACGAGCCTGAAAACCACGTATGGGTCGGCGATCCCTACGGTGATGGTTATTGCTGCAAAAGCAAAAACGAAAACGAAGACTGCTGCAAAGCCGCAGGTGATACTTGGACAAACGGAACTTGTGGTAGTTGTAATTCAGAAACTCAACATTCATGAACAAACGATACTGATACATGGTGCTGTAATGTCGGACAGTCGTGCGGAAATAAAATAGGAGTATGTGATGAATGCAATGCTAAGTCCGCGGAAAATGATGAAACTCTTTGTAAAAAATGCGGATGGGATTGGACCTACGCGGCTTACTGGAAAGGTGAGCCTTACTATGATCCTCTGTGCGGCGGAACGGCTTTCTGTCGAGCAAGATATGGCACCGCAACTTGGGATCTTATGCAACAAAATGGTGATTTCTACTATTATGCCTGTGCAGGAGATGGCTACTGCAAAGATCAATATGGAGCAGGTTCTTGGGGACTTCAAAAAACAGACCCTTCTCAAAATTTGGTTTGGTATGGCTGCACAGGAGATGACTATTGCCAAGCAATAGATATGGGCGGATGCTGGGTTCAAGATCCCGATGGAGATGATACAGGCACCTATGTCAGTTATGGTTGTGGAGCCTGTTCTGGTTAAAAACACCATTATGTCTGTGTTTTACTCTCTAGATATAACTGGACCATTTTTTAATCGTCAAGCTTTCTATCGTGATAAAAGTTTGTATTAAAAAGTTTTTTAAACTTTTTTTATAAAACAAATCCCCCGCAAAACGGGGGATTTATCCTTGGAGGTATCACTTTATTTCTTATTTCGTTCCAAAAACTTTTCAAGCCAATGAATATTGTATTGACCATCAATAAAATCAAAATCCTTTATAATCCGCTGATGCAATGGAATCGTTGTTTCCACTCCCTCAATAACAAATTCCTCCAATGCTCGACGCAAACGCATCAAAGCCGCATTGCGTGTACGCCCGAAAACAATTAACTTGGCAACCATGCTGTCATAATGCGGAGGAACACGATAGCCCGAATACATGGCACTGTCCACCCGAACCCATAAACCACCCGGTGTATGCCAACAGCCGATTTGTCCCGGGCATGGAATAAAAGTTTCAGGATTTTCCGCATTAATTCGACACTCGATCGCATGACCTTCGATCCGCACATCTTTTTGCGTATAGCCAAGTGGCGCACCGCTGGCGACCCGAATCTGTTCTCGAACAATATCAATACCCGTCACCATTTCCGTAATAGGATGTTCTACCTGAAGACGCGTATTCATTTCCAAAAAATAAAACGCACCGTTTTCGTATAAAAATTCAATGGTTCCAAGATTCGAATAGCCGATTTTTTCCATTGCATTACGCACAACTTCCATAATGTGTTCTCGCTGATTTTTGTTTAAAGCCGGAGACGGCGATTCTTCCAAAACCTTTTGGTGTTTGCGCTGAAGAGAACAATCCCGTTCTCCCAAACAAACGACTGTTCCGTAGTTATCAGCCAAAACCTGAATTTCGATGTGACGCGGTGTTTGCAAATATTTCTCGATATAGACCATATCATTGCCAAAAGCCGTCTTTGCTTCTATTTTAGCCAAATTAAAAGCCTCAACCAGCTCTGTTTCGTTATTGGCAACTTTCATCCCTTTCCCGCCGCCGCCGGCAGCCGCCTTAATAATAACCGGATAACCGATTTTCTCAGCAACAATTTTGGCTGCATCAACTGTTCTGACATCCCCGTCAGAACCTGGGACAACAGGAAGCCCGGCAGCTATGGCCGTTGCTTTGGCAGTCACTTTATCCCCCATCGTCCGAATCATCTTGGGCGTCGGACCGATAAAAGTGATACCGTGTGCTTCCACCATTTCAGCGAAATCCGCATTTTCAGACAAAAAACCATAACCCGGGTGAATAGCATCAGCCCCAGTAATCAATGCTGCGCTGATAATAGCCGCTTTATTCAGATACGAATCCCGAGCCGGTGCCGGTCCAACGCAAACAGCCTCATCCGCCAATCGAACATGCATAGCATCCGCATCAGCCGTTGAATGAATGGCGACTGTCTTAATTCCCATTTCTTTACAGGCCCGATGAATTCGAAGGGCAATTTCTCCACGATTCGCAATTAAAACTTTTTCAAACATCTTTTATTCCAAAATGAACAAAGGTTCGTTAAACTCAACCGGCGTTCCCGATTCGACTAAAATCTGTTTGATTTTTCCAGCTTTTTCAGCCTTAACCGGATTAAAAGTCTTCATTGCTTCAATCAAACAAAGCGTTTGACCGAGACCGACCATATCACCCACATTTACGAAATTCGGAGAATTCGGATCAGAAGATAGATAAACAACACCTACCATTGGTGATTTCACTTGATTTTCCTTAGCTACCGGAGCCGAAGCAGCGGCTGGAGATGCTTGGACAGGAGCCGGAGCGGCAACGGCTGCGACAGGAGTCGTTATTTCTGTTCCTTTGGCCACGACACGAATGCGTGTATTATCGGTTTCATATTCAATTTCTTTCAACTGATGTGCCTGCAACAAATCAGCCAATTCAGAAATTGCTTTTTTATTGATATTTTCCATTCTTTATTCCTTATTCAGTTAAAACTTAGTTTCAGTTATAACCGAAAGTCCCATAAATTGCAAGCTCTCAGCCGTCAATTTTTATTACACTTTTGTTAAATTGTATTCTTTCAGAATTTTTGACAGCTTTCCCTTAACCACACTTTCGCGGATTTCTTCTCCCGTTCCGACAAGTTCTCCTCGGATGAACAGCTGAGGAACCGCAGAAGAACCTGTATAGGCCTTTAATGTATCCATCAGGCTAATTTCTTCCATTAAATTAAAAAATTGATACGAAACCTTATGAAAATCCAAAAACTGAGCTGCCATTGCAGATGAGCAGCAGCGTGGAAACATAGGTGTTCCATTCATGTATAAAACCACTTCATGCGTCGCTATATCATTTTCAATTCGTTTAAAATTGATGTTGTCAGTCATTTAAAAGATACTTATACTCCTTCTTAAAGTTAATATAAGGGAAAAAAATAGAAATGTCGACGGAAATCATTTTAAAAGAAGCAATGCGCCAGTACGGTAATGGAAATCTTGACGAATCCGAACGGCTTTTTCGTGAAATCCTGGAAAATACACCGCAAAACGGTGATGCTCTATACTTTTTGGGCGTTATCGCCATGACACGCGGTGTTTATGCCGAAGCATTAGATTTTTTATACAAAGCCACCATTTTGTATCCGGACAATAAAGATTACACCTACAGTTTGGGTGTTGCTTTACAAGAAACAGGACATACCGAAGAAGCCATTCGCACTTATGAAAAAATCGCAGATTTACCTGAAAGTCAAAACAATCTTGGCAATCTTTATCGAACGCTGGGAGAACTTGAAAAAGCCGAAACAGCCTTTGATAAAGCTTTACAGTTGGATCCTCAAATGACCTGGGCCATGCTGAACAAGGCGTTGTTAAAACGTGCTCAAAATCAAACAGAAACAGCTCGTTTTTTATTAGAACATGCCGTTCAAACAAACCCTCATTTCGTTGAAGGCTGGTATCAACTGGGTGTTCAGTACAGAGTTGAAAAAAACATTGAAAAAAGCTTGGAAGCATTTGAACATGCGTTAAAACTGAATAATGCTTATCCGCCGTTGTGGACAAGCTACGGTATGTCACTTTATGCACAAGGCCGTCTTAAAGAAGCCGTCGATGCTTATGATCATGCCATAGCGTTAGACCGTTTTGCATATGATGCTTATTTCAATAAAGGACTGGCTTTGGAACATCTGAATCGTCTGCAGGAAGCGGAAGAAGCATACCGCTCCGCCGTTCGCGGGGATCGTCATTTTATACAAGCTTACAATAACTTAGGCTCTTTGCTTTACAAAATGGGACGGCTAAACGAGGCTTTGGAAACGTATCGGCAAGTTTTCCTGATTGATCCACACAATCCTGAAGCCAATTTTAATTTAGCCGTTATTTTAGAAGATATCGAAGAATTTGAAGAAGCTGCCGGACTTTATTTCCATGTTTTATCCATGAAAAAATATGAGGAGGCTATTCACCTACGTTTGGCGGCTTTATTACCAAAGTGGTCTTTAACGGAAAAAGAAAAAGCACTGACTTATGCCGAAGGTTGGGTCAAAAACTTCCACGATAACCCGTTGGCCCGTCATACATTAAATGCGTTAAAGGGTATTATTGATGAAGATGCTTTGTTTTCTTATACACAAACATATTACAATGCCTTTGCCGAAAGTTATAACGAAAAGATGAAAGAATTAGACTGCCAGGTTCCTCAAGCTATTGCAGAACGACTGCCGAAACAACGTTTTAATCGCGCTTTGGATTTAGGATGTGGAACCGGAGCGCTGGGGCCTTTTTTATCTAAACACAGCGAGACACTGATCGGTGTGGATATGGCTCAAAAAATGGCACAACTCGCCGAAAAAAAAGGTTGTTATCAAAAAATAATCGTCAGCGATGTACTGGATTATTTATCCCGGAACAAACAACCTTTTGATTTGATTGTTGCCGCAGACGTATTATGCTACATGAGTGACTTAACTCCTCTTTTCAGTGCTGTTCATCAAAACTTAACACCAAAAGGAAGCTTTATTTTTACCGTTGAAAAATCCAACCGAAAAGAAGGTTTTGAAATCAATCCTTTCGGCCGTTTTTTACACACTGAAGCTTACCTTCGTCACGTGCTGAAGAACGCCGGATTAGATATTCAAACGATTGAAGAAATTGACTTACGTAAAGAAGGTAGCGGAACAGCAAGGGGGTTGATTGTCACAGCCGCTCTTTCTGTGCCTTAACCTGATGCCAAATCCGTGCAATCATACGGCGTTGCCGAGACGACGTCTGTTCTTTCAATAACAGAACAAAATCTGCTCGCAATCCGGACTGAAGAGGATCTGCTTTTTGACGGATACGTTCCATTGCTTCTTGTTGTCTCCAAGCCCGTAATCCGGCCTGCGTTCCGTCATATATAACCTGATGATTCCGTTCTAAACGAGCTTCAACAACTTTCCCTTCCGGCAAAATCAAATAAGAGATTTTTTCTGTTTGAGAAGCTTGATCGGGATGTTTTTTTCGAATTTCTAAAACACGACGCATAAGCGAACCATTATGATAAAAACTTTCTGTCAGCGTTTTAGTGATTCTTATTTTACCCGGTGCATAAAAAGGATCAAAAAAAGTCTGTTTTAACCGAATATGACCATCGGCCTCATATGTTTTTATAATTTGCTTTTTATCCATGACAATCAATCGTTTTTTGAAACCCTTTGAGGACACCCAAGTTCTAACTTTTTTTAAACCTGTTTTACTGTGTCGAAAAATGCATGCAACAACATCGCCCTCTTTTTCAATGGTTCCTTTTTTATAAAAATACATCCTGAGACCGTTATCAGAAGAAGAACATGCGGATCGAAGTTCTCCCCGTTCATAATGATAAATCGTTTCTTCGTTTAAGAGATTATAAGAAACAACATCCCCTTCTTTCAAACCCGCATGATAGGTCCCTTTTTCTTCCAAAAAGTCCTTTTTGTGAAAGCTGAATTTTCGGCCGCCCCAACTTAACTCAATGTCTTTGTCAAAGAGAAAATAAGGCCCGTCTTTTTGCCCGTTTTTATAGGAAATCCTTGCTGTTAAAAAAGAGTGGCAAAATTTTTTATCATAATACTCCCAAATCCCTTGCTCAAGCCCCATTGAATAGTTGCCTTTTTTCCACTTTTCTTTCGTAGAAATCAACCATTTGCCATCTTTTTTCCAAAGTCCGTCTAAAGGATCTTTTTTATAACTGCCGTATCTTTTTTCCCCTGCTTCTCTTTCTGTCCATTTACCGATGCGATCCCCCTTTTGATTGACATAGCCGGCAGTCATCGTCTCTCCTTGAGTTATCTTGACATATTTAAGGCCTGTCAACCCAAAAATAAGCTGATGATATAAATTCATGTTTTAACCTTCATGTATATGCTGTGTATCTTTAAGTTTTTCCAAAGTCGCATTATGCCGAATTTTTTTATGAAAAAGACTATTCATCTGGGGAAATTTTTCAAAAACAATTCTTTTAAAGTTATGATATGGCATATGATAAAAGCTATATTTTCCATACTTATCTTCATTACTTCGGAATAAGTCGAAAACTTGGTACGGATTTTCCATTCGCATCACGGCTTGTAATTTCTGTTCATTTGTTAAATAATGAAAATCCGTGTGACCGAATTCGTCCTTAACACCCGTCAACAAACTGAAAAGCTGTTTGACATGTTCCATTTGATCCATCAACTTATTTTGTTGCTCTCGATCGAGATAATAAAAAACCGTATGGCGCTGCCGGTCATTGAAAGAACGTATAAAATGAATGACGTTTTCATTCTTTCCTATACGCTCCAAAACCATATTTTGCAATTCAGGAGAAAGGTAGTAAAAGTCTGTCTGCCCCGCATTATTGCGGCTAAAAATCAAAAGACGCCGAAACTCATCATATGTCTGCATGCGTTCCAACACCTCTCTGGCAAGTGTATCGTTCAAACGGGACATCAAAGAGTGACCGGCCGGATTGTGAGGTTTTGTTAAAACTTGTATCAATTCTTCATTGGAGGAAATGTCTTTCAAGAAAAATCTTTGTGATTTCTCGTCCATATCCAAAAACTGACGCATCGGTTCAAACGACCCCGTCAGCAGATATTCTTTTAATTCTTTATTTTTCTTTCTTTGAGTTAAACGAAAAATATATTCAAACATTATAAAGCTCCTTTTTGCCGGTCATTTTGACTCAATTTAAGATGATGCCGAGATTTTGCTTCGGGATGGATATCCAGCTCCGGAAATTTTTTATAAACCGCTTGACGAAAGGCCTTGTAAGGGGTTTTATAAAAAGCTTTCTTGCCAGTTTCATCCGAAGGTGTTTTAAACATTTTCAAAACATACTTTTTATTTCGCATTTGAAGAGCTGCCTGGGTAATAACAGGCCAAGACATGTGTTTCATAGCTCCGTCTGAAAACAAACGCAACAACAAATGAGGATGATTTTCATATAAAGATATAACCTTCTTTTGAATAAACGGAGGCATTTTTTCAAGCAAAGAAATCTGTGCATCATCCTTTCTTCGCAAGAAAGCATCCATTTCCTCAAAGGGAATTAAAGACAATATATACTCCTGGGCCATCGGGCTGCAGTTTCTTGGCCAATAATACAATCCCTTGTTTTCAAATGTTCTGATTGTGGAACGCAGCCCATGAAAATCATTCAGGTTCATTAAAATTTTATCGGCCAATTCAACATTATTCTTTGTTAAATATTCAAAAGCCGTTTCATCAATTCCCGTTTTCATGATCAGGAAATCAATGCGTTCCCGTTGTGTACACATGTTCAACAAAAAGTGTTCCTGATATTCTTGAGGAGCGGCAAAAAAATTCGGAAGCGGTAAAATGAGTTGATGTTGTTTACTCTGTTGGCATTTTTTATTTTCATAGGGACGTTCGATTAAAAAATTTTGCAAATCCTGAACCGAGAGACGTTTTAAAGCCTCTCTGCGAACATCTAAGGAAAGATCGTGAAAAATATTGATCATTCTCCCTTCGTCGGAATAAGAGATTATTCGGTAGACCTGAGCAGAAGTTTCCAATTTATTCAAAATAACAATTTGTTCGTCAGAGGACAGTTTTAAAAAACGGCAGGCTGTGGATTCAGCTTGAAGCTCCGGCCTACATAAACGATCAATCATATTTTCTAATCGTTTCGTATGAATTTCTTTTTTCTTTTGAGAAACCCAGCTCATCACTTTTTTTAACATCCGCTTCTCCTTTTTATTCTGCGAAAGGATAATTTAACACACAGAAAAGTTTTTGTCAACCTTTTAAGATATATTTGAAAGCATGTCTAACGCACCTTGTAAAATATAAGCGGCTGCAGCCTTATCAAGCACTTCTTTTTGGCGTTTACGAGATAAATCCGCCTGTTGTGTAAATAGGCGCGTCACAGCCGCGGAAGACAAGCGTTCATCCCAAAACAAAACAGGCACATTGTATTTTTTTTGAAGCTTTTCCGCCCAACGACGAGTCAAAGCTGCCTGCTCGCCTTCCTGACCATTCATCTGTCTGGGCAGACCGACGACAAAACCGCCGATTCCTCTTTCCTGTAAAACGTGATCCAACTCATTCCAAGAAGAAACAATTTTCAACGGTGTTGCTGTCATCCACATTAAATCAGAAACGGCCACCCCAATTCGCTTGGTTCCGTAATCAATACCGTAAAGCGGCGTCATCGGTTTGACACTTTTTTTGAACTCTTGTGGCGAAATGTCTTGTCTTTTTTCCATAAATTCTCTACAAATAGATAATACATTCCGTATTAGAAAAGGAAATACGTTAAAATGCAAGATAAAAAAATCGTCATTGTTTCGGATCATGCCGGCTTTTCCCTAAAAAAAGCACTTGTTTCCTATTTAGAAACAAAGGGTTATGAAGTGCTGGATCTGGGCCCCGAAACAGAAAAAAACGCAGTAGACTATCCGCTGCAAGGAGAAAAACTGGCCGACTCGATACACAAAGGAGCCGCTGAAAGAGGAATTGCCATTTGCGGTTCCGGCATCGGCATCTGTATGGCAGTCAATCGTTTTCCATTTATCCGAGGTGCTTTGGTTTACGAGAAAAATGCAGCAGAACTGGCCCGAGAACACAATGATGCGAATGTTTTGTGTCTGGGGGGACGCTTAACAGACGAAGAAACGGCCAAACAACTGGTTGATGTTTTTTTAAATACCCCGTTTGAAGGGGGACGCCATGAAAAACGCGTTCAGGAATTAGGAGGACTCTCATGACTTGTACATGTACACATCATTTAGATACAACAGATTTTTTCAAGAACACTTTAAAGGAACAAGATCCGGAGATCGCACGCTTGATTGAGCAGGAATTATGGCGTCAACAGGATCATATTGAATTGATCGCCTCTGAAAACATTGTTTCAAATGCTGTCCTGGAAGCGCAAGGCTCTGTCTTAACCAATAAATATGCCGAAGGATATCCGGCCCATCGTTATTATCATGGTTGCGAATGGATTGATGCTGTAGAAAACTTGGCTATCGAAAGAGCAAAAAAGTTGTTTGACTGCGCTTATGCGAATGTTCAGCCTCATTCAGGTTCTCAAGCAAATGCAGAAGTTTATATGGCTTTATTACAACCCGGCGACACGTTAATGGGATTGTCTTTAGACGCCGGCGGTCATTTAACGCACGGTGCCAAAGTTTCTTCTTCGGGCAAATTTTATCAAGTCATTCCTTACGGCGTGACGGAAGAAGGTTTGATTGACTATGAAGAAGTTGAACGCTTGGCAAAAGAACATCGACCGAAATTGATTATTACGGGCGGTTCGGCTTATGCCCGCATTATCGACTTTAAACGTTTCCGACAGATCGCTGATGAAATCGGTGCTTTGTTTATGGTAGATATGGCCCATTTTGCAGGTTTGGTTGCCGGCGGCGTTTATCCCTCACCGTTGCCTTATGCTGATGTTGTGACAACAACAACACATAAAACATTGCGCGGACCGAGAGGCGGCATGATCTTGACCAACAACCCGGAAATTGCTAAAAAAATCAATTCCGCCGTTTTCCCAGGGCAGCAAGGAGGACCCTTGGAGCACGTCATTGCCGGAAAAGCCGTTGCATTCGGAGAAGCCCTAAAACCAGCTTTTAAAGACTATGCCGAACAAATTGTCAAAAATGCCAAAATACTGGAAAAAACATTATTATCTCGTGACATTGACTTGGTTTCCGGTGGAACGGACAGCCATTTGCTCTTAATCGATCTGCGTTCTCGCGGATTAAAGGGAAATGAAATTTGTGACAGTCTGGGCCGTGCCAATATTATTTGCAATAAAAATGCAGTTCCCCACGATCCTGAAAAACCCAGCGTCACATCAGGATTGCGTGTAGGCACGCCTGCCGGAACAACGCGCGGTTTCGGAGAACATGAATTTGAAGACATCGGAGAAATGATCGCTGACATTATTGACGGATTTAAATTATCCAATGGCGATAACACGGTAATTGAAAAAGTTGTTCGCGAAAAAGTTATTGAGATGTGCCGTTCTTTTCCCATTTATCCAAATAAATAGGAGAAGATAATGCGTTGCCCTTTTTGTCATCAAGAAAACAGCCAAGTTAAAGATTCTCGCACGACAGAAGACGGATCAACAATTCGCCGACGGCGAGTTTGCGTCAAGTGCGGCGCTCGTTTTACGACTTTTGAACGTGTCCAACTGCGCGAATTGACTGTTATCAAAAAAAACAATGACAAAGTTCCTTTTGATCGCGACAAATTGGCCAAATCG
This sequence comes from uncultured Alphaproteobacteria bacterium, assembly GCA_944391565.1. Lineage (GTDB taxonomy): Bacteria > Pseudomonadota > Alphaproteobacteria > CAAHEQ01 > UBA3637 > CALXXX01. The sequence goes on from CALXUB010000005.1 coordinate 21,104, forward strand.
GTTTATATTGCAACGCGCAAACGACCGGTTGATATGGACAAAGTTGAACGGTTAGTCAATGACATCCAACGTAAATTGGAAGGATTGGGTGAAAGTGAAATTTACAGCACTCAAATCGGTCAAATGGTGATGGAAGCACTTTTAGGACTGGACAAAGTTGCATATATCCGTTATGCTTCCGTTTATCGAAATTTTACGGAAACAAAAGACTTCGAAGAATTTATCAAACCCTTGTTAAAAGAAGAAAAATAAAATGAGCAAAACACAAAAGTTTACAAATGCGCGCTTAAACGCAATTCAAGCTTTATATGCCTCCGAGTTGAATGATACTCCTCTTGAAAAAATAGTTTTTCAATTTTTGAACGGAGAAATCGGCAACCGGATTATTGATGAAGATGAACAAGGTCACGAAACTTTTTTACCTCTGAATGAGACGGATACAGAACTGTTTACCAAAATTGTCAGAGAAGTTCAAAAACACAAAACTGACATTGATAATACGATTTTAGCGACGCTTTCCGCAGGATGGGATAAGGAACGGATTGAATTGTTGCTGCAAAGCATTCTGCGTGCCGGTATCGGTGAGTTTTTTGCCCAACCGGATCTGGATGCGCCGATTATTATCAACGAATATACAGATATTACGCGTTCTTTTTATGATGGCCCTGAAGTGCGTTTAGTAAATGCTATACTGGATAAGTTTTCAAAAGTGATTCGTTCTTAGCCGTTTGAACGTGTTTGGTTTTGTAAAAACACCCAAAATGTTCTTTTATGCCGAATCTTTTTCCCGATAAGCTCATTTTGAAACTTTTCTTGTTCATCTGCCGAAGCCCTTAAAAACGCATTTATCCCCGCATGTATTTCATTAAACAGCGTTTGATTATCAATGTCTTGACGTGTCAATTTCGTTATATATTTCGTTTTATCGGTCAGACAATAAGGACCTCCCGTCACCGTTTTGTAAACACGATAAATGAGGGAAACAATCTGAAAAGAATCTTTTTCTTGCGATACAGTCAACAAATCCTTTGTCATCCTCTCTCGTGCCGGAAGCGGTAAAGCAGCTATCAAAGCTTTTAAAACTGCCAAATGGCTCATTCTTTTCATTCTTTGATATAAAAATGCATTTCCCATTGAGCTGGAAGATGTTTTCCCGATAGGAAATAAAAAATGTTTTAAAGCCTCTCTCCAGAGATCTTTCTTCTCCGCATAAATACTTTCCTCTTCTTTCCGACCTCTTTGAGGGAATTTCAGCACTTTTATTTCCTTTTTGATTAAAAGGAGCCGCAAGGGCTCCTTTTTCATTCTTGTTTTTAAACAATTAAAGCCATTGTTTCATTGGCAATTTCAAGTTCTTCATTCGTTCGAATGACATAAATTTTAATCTTGGAATCCGGCGCTGAAATCAATGCATACTCACCGGGACGAACCAAATTGGCTTCTTCATCCAGCTTTAAGCCAAATGCTTCCATCCCTTTTAAGGAATCCCGGCGCACAATGGCATCATTTTCACCAACACCGGCCGTCCATACCAAAGCATCTACTTGGCCGCTCAACTGTGCTAAATAAGCCCCGATAAACGTCCGGATTCGATAGGTCAGCATTTCCAAAGCTAATTTTGCTTTTTCATCGCCTTTTTCAATCATGGCATGAACATCCCGCATATCATTGTATCCACATACGCCAAGCAAACCGGATTTTTTTGTCATCAAAGTATCCACGTCATCGATGCTCATATTCGCATTGCGCATCAGAAACCCGACAACAGCCGGATCAACAGAGCCGCAGCGCGTTCCCATCATCAAACCATCCAAAGGCGTTAATCCCATTGACGTATCAATGCATTTACCGTCTTTGATAGCTGAAATAGAAGATCCCGAACCGATATGGCACGTAATTAAATTACAATGCGATAATGGTTTACCCAACAACTCTGCTGCACGTTTAGCAACATATTTATGGCTTGTGCCGTGAGCGCCGTATTTGCGAACTTGATATTTTTCAAAATATTCCAAAGGCAGCGGATAAAGCTTGACATATTCCGGCATTGTTTGATGAAACGCCGTATCAAAAACCACAACATGCTTTGCCTCTTTGAAAATTTCCTGAGCGACACGAATACCAATTAAATGTGCCGGATTATGAAGCGGTGCCAGAGGAATGACTTTTGTTAAATTATCAATCACTTCATTCGTCACCAACATTGGTTTAACATAAGAGCCGCCATGAACGACCCGATGCCCGACACCTTTAATCTCATTTACATCATGAATAACGGCCGTATCCCCGCTCATCATCATTTCAACCGCTTTGCGCATGCCCTCTGCATGCGTTGGAAAGCGTTCTTCAACAACTGTTTTTGTTTCTTCAGCTTTATCAGGAAATTTTTTATGTGTAATTCGGCTGATGCTTTCTCCGATTTTTTCGACCAAACCGGAACATAAAACTTCCTTGGAGACCATATTAAAAAGCTGATATTTAATTGTGGAGCTGCCACAGTTAATGACAAGAATCTTCATTTGTTTTTCCTTTATTTATTTTGAGCAAAAAGAGCCGTAAAAGCAACCGTATTGATAATGTCCGGCACCGTACAACCCCGAGAAAGATCGTTGACAGGTTTCTTTAACCCCTGCAAAATCGGACCCACGGCCAAACAATCATCATTAGCCCGTTGGACCGCTTTATAACAGCAGTTTCCCGTGTTTAAATCCGGGAAAATGAAAACATTGGCCTTTCCAGCAACGAGACTGTTCGGCAGCTTTGTTTTCGCTACGCCCGGATCAATCGCCGCGTCAAATTGAATAGGACCATCCAAAACTAAATCCGGTGCTTTTTCTTTTGTTAAAGCAACAGCCGATTTCACGATGTCCACGCTGGGTCCTTTCCCCGAATCGCCGGTGCCATAAGACAAAAAGACCACTTTGGGATCCAATCCAAAAATACGAGCAGTTTCCGCCGTTGTGATCGCAATTTCAGACAATTGTTCCGGCGTTGGATTCGGTGTGACGGCACAATCTGCAAAAACAAACAACTGCCCGTTAAAGCACATGATAAAAGCTCCTGAAACCATCGAGGCCGTTGGTTTTGTTTTGATAAATTGTAAAGCCGGTCGAATGGTATGCGCCGTCGTGTGTTCAGCCCCTGAAACCATACCGTCGGCATCATCTTTGTACACCATCATCGTTCCGAAATAAGCCGAATCTTTCATTGTTTCTTTGGCCTGTTCTTCCGTGATGCCTTTAGCTTTGCGCAGTTCATAAAAAGTTGCCGCATAATCATCAAACTTTTCACTTGTCTCGGGGTCAATAATGTCAATCCCAGCCAAAGACACATTTAAGGCAGCTGCTTTTTCTTCAACAACAGCTCGATTGCCGAGAATGGTCAGACGAGCGATTCCGCGACGGTTAATGATATCTGCGGCTTTTAAAATTCGCTCAGAATCTCCTTCCGGCAAAACGATTCGCTGAATATCGGATTTAGCTTTATCAACCAAAGAATACTCAAACAATTTCGGTGAAATTGTTTTACCTTCAAACGACATTGCCTCCTTTACAAGGAAATCCAAATCTTCTTCACTGGTCAGCATCCCTAAAACTTTAATAAAACGCTGTGCCAAAATACGAGTCGTAAAATCAGAAGATTCCAATGTATCTTCCCCGGCCCGCATAACCAAAACGACCGGAAGACACAAAGCAGCCGCCAAAATCGCATTCAAACGAAATTCAATCACCGTGTCACGGGTTTTCAAATTTGTCCCATCAACAATAACGAAGTCATGTGTTTTTTCCATTTTTTTATAAGCCTCAATCACCTGTTCGATTAAGGTATCTTTTTGACTTTCAACAATCATATGCTTCGCTTCGGACAAAGAAAATAAAGCTTCGGGTTCGTCACCGACAGGCTTAAAATAAGCAACCTTTTTGCCTTCTTCTTTTAATAGTTCAACAGCTTTCGCAGCAATCACGGGTTTTTGTGTATCGGCTTCTCCCGCGATAAAAAACATCCCTTTCAATTTTTTTTCCTTTCTTTCCAACGGCAAGAAGCCCCCAAAGGGGCTTTTACCAATTTCTTTTCATCTATGACAAATCGGCCTTATCAACCAAGCGTCTGACTTCCTTTTGAACAACTTTTTCCACAATTTCAGGCAAGTGGGCATTCAACCAGTCTTTTAAATAAGGCGCCAACAAAGAACGAACCATTCCTTCCAAAGAGGTCTCAGGGGTCGTCGTTTCTTTTTCCTCCGATAAAACCTGCGCCAGTTCGGACAGTTTTGCCGTCGACTCGCGCGCAGCTTGTTCGGAAATTAACCCCTCTTCTACAATGTCAGAAGGCACAGGAAGCTCTTTTTTCGGAGCTTCTTCAGTCTGAACCGGCTCTTCTACAACCATATCGGATGTTAACTCCAGAGGGGAATCTTGAACAATTGCCTTGGGAGCCAACATTTCCTCCTTAATTGTTGTTTCAGAATCGCCTTCTTCATTCGACAGAATCCGACGAATAGAGGAAAGGATTTCTTCCATAGACGGTTCTTTTTGTTCCATTGTGTGATTCCTTTTTAAATGCCTGTCCCAATCCATTTACCACTGACGTCATTATAATAGTCTTCTGGGTGATATTGTGCAACATTTAAATTCAGCGAAGCTGCCGTCATTTTACCGATAGAAGCCAGCAAATTCAAAGCTGCAACTGTCATATTCCGCTGAGCTGTCACCAAATTAACACGATAATTCAGGTATTCCTGCTCGGCATCCAAAACGTCCAAAACAGTCCGAGATCCGACATCAGCTTCCCGAATCACACCATCCAACGCCATCTTAGAAGCCTTAATTTGTGCTTCGATTGAAGCGATGGAAGCCTTTGAAGACTGATACTGTTCCCAAGCCTGAGTTGTTGAACGCGCGATATCTCGTTTGACCTGTTCCAAATTGATACGTGCCTGATTAGCTAATTGTTTAGCTTCGCGAACGCGTGCATACTCAGCACCGCCTTGATACAAAGGAATTGACAATTTTGCTCCGACTTGCCAATAATTACCGTCATATTTGTCATCCAAATACGGCACAGGCTGTCCCCATTGATAACCTGTTCCGGCACTCACAGACAATGACGGTAATAAATCACCACGTTGCAAAGTGATATTATATTTAGCAGCTTCATTTGTAAACTCGGCAGCTTTAATCGCCGGATTATGCAGCTCCATCTCTTGCAAGGACAACTTTAAATCCTTGGGCAGCATTTTGTTGAAGTTATTGATTTCCGTTTTCTGAGGCGGTTTTTTACCGACCAAACTGACATAAGTTGCAATAGAAGTTTCCAAATTTCCTTCCGCATTGATGCGATTTGCTTTGGCTCCTTCAAGACGTGCTTCGGACTGTGCAACGTCCGTTTTTGTTAAATCACCGACTTTAAAACGTTTCTGATAAGATTTCAGGTGACGCGCCAAAACTTGTTCCTGATTCTTTTGCAAATCAAGCAAAGCACGATCACGAATAACGTCTACATACGCAGTCGCGGCAGAAAGCAAAATATTTTGTTCCGTTGCCCGCATATTTTCACGTTCCTGCAAAACAACCGTTTCCGCATAATCAACACCGGAAGTCGTTTTAAATCCCGAAAAAATGGGTTGGGTCAACGTAATACCGGCATCATACATTTCATCCCGATAACTGAAATCATCCATTTGAGGATAATTTTTATACTCCTGATCCACATGCGTTGCATTTCCTTCAGCAGCAATGGTCGGACGCCATCCTGCTTTTGCCTGTCCCACTCTTTCATCGACAGATCGTAAGTAAGCGCGCTGAGCTTCCAAAGCCGGATTCGTTTCATACGTATAAGCCAATGCATCAAAAAGCGTTTCCGCTGCGTAAGAAACGCATGAAAAAACGACCATTACACCGGTTAAGAAAGCAACTTTCAATCCTTTATTCATTTCTTTTCCTTTTATCATCAATTTTTGTTAAAATATAAGTATCTTATACGCAACTTTAATAAAATTGTAAACTTTTTTTTGTGTTAAATACATTTTTTTCTTGACGCTTTTTCAAAATATGCTACAAAAAGAGCATCTTGATTTGGCCGGTTGGCAGAATGGCTCATGCAGAGGACTGCAAATCCTTTTATATCGGTTCGATTCCGGTACCGGCCTCCAAGAAAAAAATGAAAAAAGTACTTGATTTTTATTTTAAGAAAGAGTATTGATTCATTCTATCGTTTTCTGGCGTAGCTCAGTGGTAGAGCAATCGGCTGTTAACCGATCGGCCGTAGGTTCGAATCCTACCGCCAGAGCCAATTTAAAATCCCTGCCTACGGCGGGGATTTTTATTTCTAAAAAAGGATTCGAACCGAAAGGGGCGCTAAGCGAAAAACGTCCGGGGGACGATTTTCGTCTGCAAGCCCAACGCAACATCTTAATGAGCATGGCTTTTTAAAAAAAAGACAATGCGAGTTTAGATGCCGTTGAGAAAGAGCCGCATTGCGGCGTAATCCTACCGCCAGAGCCAATTTAAAATCCCTGCCTATGGCGGGGATTTTTATTTCTAAAAGGGATTCGAACCAATGAAAAAAGCCCCTTCGAAAAGGGGCTGTCTTTCATTCATCCTCAATTGTATCTTCTGGATGACCTTGAACAATTTTAATTTCTCTTTTGACCGTATGGCAGGAAACTCCCCCGCTGCCGGTATAATACGGATATCCGCGGTCCGGACAACAAGCTTCATGGTTAGCCCAACCGATGACATCCAAATGATCGCTGGTATAGCAACATTCTGGTTCGGATGCACCATAAGCCAACATAATGTTAGCATGAGCAAATGTTCCGTCGCCGCCGTATTCAGTCCAATCTTGACAGCATTTTTCTTCTTCATACCATCTTATACCGCGCCATGTAAATGGATGCAGACAATCAGAGAAGTTACCACGGCATTTATGAACGGAGGCATATCCTTCATTGCAACACCAAATAGCGATACCCGTATCATCAGCCTTTTCTCCTGAGTCAAAAGCATTTGCAGCGCCCGGACGAACAGGTGCTAAACCTTCAGGACAAGGACTACCTTTGGGTTCACATCCGTTATCTCCGCACATTTCATTTTCACCACAGCAGATTCCGTCGCAACAATCTTGTCCCGTTGGACAACAAGTTTCTCCGCAACAAAAATGCGTTTCTGTATCACAGCATTCATTTTCGCAGACAAGGTAGCCTTCCTGGAAAACGCAGATGCCGTCAAGGCACTCATAGCAGGTACCGCAATCGTCGGCCGTTTCACACACACACTCATCCGTATTCCATTGTTGGCAGACCAGTGTTAAATCGTCAGAACAAGTGTAAGTATAGTCTTCCAAAACGGCGCCTGTACACGGTTCTTCTCCGGGTTCAGGGCAAGTGCAACAATCAGGGTCTGCTACGCAAGTTGGACATCCGTTTGCGTCAGTTCCTTCGATTTCGCATTCACCGCATGGAGAAGAGAGGGGATCACAGCAAACACCGCCGTTACCGCAGGTTTGTCCTTCTGAACAACATTCTCCACCGCAGCAAGCATGACCCACTGCACAGCAGCTATCTCCGCCGCAACAGAATTGATTGGCCGCTACACAACACTCGCTACCGCATGAGAACTGATCCGTTTCACACGGTTCACACACCGGGCAGCCACAGCTATCGCTCCCGACTTGTCGAGAACCGGACAGACATGTATCTCCTTCAGGACATGCGTTTTTCACATATCCTGCCGGACAATCAATACCGCAAATTTGATCGCCGCTTGTTTGTGTATAACATTCCGGATTACTGGGTAGATCAGGCACCGTCTCCGGACATTCCCGCGACACACATTCGTCGCCACACTCTCCCCATGCAGCGCAGCAAGTTCCTAAGAACTCATCACAACACTCGCCACTGTACATGTCCGTTTCTCCGCTCGGACATTCGCAGTTTTCTTTGGTCGGTGTGCATCCGCAGTCTTCCCAAGCCGGACAGCAGCCTTCAGACGCCACCGTTTCACAACAATCGCCGCTGTATTTTGTCACTGTCTCGACCGGACAGACGCATGTTTCCGCCGGCTTGCAATCTACTTCACAAGAAGAAGTTGCCGGGCAACATGCTTGAACAGCCGATCCGTCGCAGCACTCCGAGATATCTATTTCAATATATCCGATTTCGGTGTATCCGCTCGGACAGTCAACTCCGCAAACCGTTGTGCCGGCCGACACTTCTTCACAACAACCCGACTCACATGTCGCACTGACCGTCGGACATGTAGCCTGCGTGCAACTATGGCAATCATTGCCATCCAACGGACAACAAGATTGAACAACGGAGCCGTCACAACATTGTGAGACATCTTGTTGTTCACTTAAATCCGCACTACACACGCCACTGCTTAAACACTGACGGCAGCCCTCACAATCGGCATCCGTTTCGCAAGAAACGATTGGTTCACACACCGGGCAGCCACATGTGTCCGTCCCGGTTTCTTGTTCATTTGCCGAACAGGGTGTGCAGGACTTCTTATAATAACCGCTGCCTTGACAGACCTCCCCGCAAACCTCGCCGGAACCACCGATCACTTCTTCATAACACAACGGATCTTCCCCACTCGGCACCTCACTCAAAAGATCGTCACATGTAGCCTGCGTGCAAGAACAGTCTTCCCAACGCGGGCAACAGGCGGCATTTTCCGTTATATCGCAGCACTTGCCCGTCATTTTTGCAACCGTCTCCACAGGACACGTGTCACACGTTTCTTGCGGTGTACATCCGCAGTCTTCCCAAGTCGGACAGCAACCTTCAAACGCCGCCGTCTCGCAACAATCGCCGCTGTATTTTGTCACCGTCGTGACCGGACATGTGCCGCAGTCCCACCGTTCACACGTCAGGCGTTCGCCATTTGAACACGTGTAAAAATAACTGACCAACGAACCTTCCTCACACGGTGAAGCTCCGGGATCCGGGCATGAACAACAATCGGGACACCCACACGCGTCCTTGCCGATTTCCGCTGATCCGCTCGGACAAGGTTCACATGATTTTTTGCGATACCCGCCCTGTTGACAAACCGTGCCGCAAACTTCTTCGCCGGCCGATACACTGTCATAACAAGCCGCGCTTTCCCCGCTTGGAATCGAAGTGACAATATCAGAACACGAGCCCGCCGTGCACGAACAATCTTCATCCAAAGAACAGCATGCTGCCGTCGCACTGCCGTCACAGCAGTCAGAATAATCTTTTCGAACAACTTTACTGACACACAAACTGTCCTCACAAGCCGAGCATCCCAAACAATCATCACTTGTTTCACACGGACAAGCGCTCCAACGTTGACATGTCAAATTTTGACCATCAGCACAAGCATAGGTATATTCTTCCGTCACCGCCTCATTGCACAAACGAGACCCCATCTCGGGACAAACACACGCCCGCGGCGCACAGGTACACGTTGTTTCATCAAACGCATCTTCGGGACCACAATCCGGCGCCGGATCACACCTCGTCTCCTGACAGCTGACATGACATCCGTCCTCGTCATACACCTTAATCTCGTTGCTTCCACAGACAGGCGCAACAGGACACGTCTTTCCTTCACACGCCGGCGGACAACCTTCCACTAATGGATTAATACAACATTCCCCTGTATATTCACAATTGTCCCCATACTGATATTCAACCGTCTCTAAACAATTCTCATCCGGAACGGGTAATGGTGGATCCGGTGGGACAAATCCACAACCAGGCAAATTATAGTTCGCTTTACAACGGCCTTGGAAACATTCTTGACAGCTGCTGCAATCCGAATCCGACGTACAATGCTTCTCAAAATAAAATGTCATCAACGTTTGTTCCGATGCATCCGCATGCGTCGTGCATAAATCCCACGCCCCGCGCGTGTAAACCTCTTTATTCTCCCCGATTCGTATCTCGTCTATGTCCGTCGGCTCTAACCGCAAAATCATATTACATACTCGATACGGTATCGCTAACGCTTCCACTTTATATACATACCCGTATTCCGCATTCTTCAACGTGTTCAACGTATACCCCATCGTCGATAACTCATTCTGCAAATCAGGAAATTTAAACGCATGTCCCGTCGGACGCGTCTGATAAAACTCATCCGTCATCGGAACGTTCGCCGCACGCAACATCACATCGTGTATCGTCTCGTTCGCTCGATGCTTGTTCATCGCATACGTGAAACCAAATAATGCCGCTACGCTCAAAACGCCTATTAAAACCAATACGCCCAGCATCTCAATCATGCTGCGACCGTTTTGTTTCTTCTTCATGTGCCCCTCATTTTTTTGGTTATACTTGCCATAAGTATAAACTACCCCCCTTCCCCCCTGTCAAGAGGTTTTTACAAAAAAGTGGTATTTTTTTATTTTCTTAAAAATCTTCTTTTAAAGCCTGAAAACAAGTCTTTTTGAAGGCGGTAATATAATACCTCTTTTCAAAAGCGCAAAAAATCAGTTGACAAAGATGCATTTTATGATATAGTGCAGCTCTGTTTAATAAAAAGGATATAAAGATGAAAACAACAACAAGTGCAAAACCCGCCGATATCAAGAAAACTTGGTATTTGATTGATGCGACGGACTTGGTTTTGGGCCGTTTGGCCAGCCAAATTGCCACCCTTTTGCGCGGCAAACATAAACCGAGTTATACGCCTCACATGGATTGCGGCGATTATGTGGTTGTCATCAACGCCGAAAAAGTGGCGCTGACCGGCAACAAAATGGAAAACAAGATGTATCACCATCATACCGGCTACATCGGCGGCATCAAGTCCGTCAATGCGGCTAAATTGATGGAAAAACATCCCGAAGATTTAATTTACAAAGCAGTGGAACGCATGATTTCCCGTAATAAACTGGGACGGGCTCAGATGACAAAGCTGCGCGTTTATACCGGCACCGAACATCCGCATGCCGCTCAAAACCCTGTCGCTTTGGATATCGCGGCCAAAAACAGAAAAAACAAAAGGAGCATTGAAAAATGAGTACATTGGAAGATTTGAAAAATACACAAACTGCTGCTCCTGAAGAAGCTGTGAAACGCGAACCTAAAAAAGATAAACAAGGGCGTTCCTATGCAACCGGCAAAAGAAAAGACGCCGTTGCTCGTGTCTGGTTAAAACTCGGCAAAGGCGCAATCACCGTTAACGGTCGCGATGTGAAAGATTATTTCTCTCGCCCCGTGTTGCAAATGATTATCAACCAACCGTTCGTCGCAACCGAACGAGTCGGTCAATTCGATGTCGTCTGCACCGTTGCCGGCGGCGGATTATCCGGCCAAGCTGGTGCCGTGCGTCACGGTATTTCTCGTTGCTTGGACTTGTTTGAACCCGATTTACACACGACTCTGCGCCGCGGCGGTTTCCTGACCCGCGACAGCCGTGCCGTGGAACGTAAAAAATACGGTAAAGCAAAAGCACGTCGTTCGTACCAATTCTCCAAACGTTAATTGGGAAGACAAAAAACGAAAGGGCTGCCCGTCGCAGCTCTTTTTTTTATCAAATTTTCTATGCGACAACGGCGGCTTTTTTCTTTTTCAGAAGTTTCTTTTTAGGGGCCAACAGTTCCGGCACATGTGTCAAAACAGCATCATAAACGCCTTTCAACTGTGCCGTATACAAATGATCCGCATCCGGCAACAGCACATAATCAACCTGTACTTTGCGAGAAGCGTCCAACCGTTCTGCCAAAGCCGCCACGGATGGTTCGGACACGACGGTATCGGCACCGCCTTGAATAATCAACCCCGAAGACGGACACGGTGTCAAGAATGAAAAATCGCACACGTTAGCCGGCGGAGAAACCGCGACAAAGCCGTTAATATCCGGTCGACGCATTAAAACCGACAAACCAACCAAAGCGCCGAAAGAATACCCGGCAATCCAGGCATGCATGGACTCGGGATTCATTGATTTGAGAAAATCCAGCGCCGCCAGCGTATCTGCCAGCTCGTTATTGGAATCGCCGTCGAAGACACCCTGCGATTTACCGACTCCACGGAAGTTAAAGCGTAAAACGGAAAAACCCAACTTGGCAAAAGCTTGATAAAGCGTGTAAACGACTTTATTGTTCATTGTGCCGCCCAACTGCGGATTTGGGTGCAAAATCAAAGCAACCGGCGCATCGGGGCGTTCCGCTGCATGATACCTGGCTTCCATTCGACCGGCCGGACCGTTAAAAAAGAGTTCTGTCATTTTCTTTCCTTTATTTTCATGATGTTGTTGTATCATAACATCAAAACAGGGATAAAAATCAAGAAAAAACTGAGAAGTGATTGATTTTAATAGAAAAACAAAGATTTATCCATCCGTAGATGAAACAAAATTCAAAACATGTCTGCAAGAGTCGTGTTCAGCTTTTTTGCACAAGAAGTTAAAATAAGTGTTGACTTTTCGGAAAAGAAACGGTATAAAGTCGGTTATCCTTGTGGCGGGGTAGCTCAGTTGGCTAGAGCAGCGGAATCATAATCCGCGTGTCGAGGGTTCGAATCCCCCCCTCGCTACCATTAAAAAAACACTCCTTCGGGGGTGTTTTTTTGGTTTGGGGGGGCGGGGCAAAGAACCCTCGGGGTTCGGCGGCAAGCCGCGCTATCATTGGGCGGCGACGACGCGACGGCCAAAGGCCGGTCCCAAGCAACGCGACGGGAGCAATCGTGCCAACGGCCGATTGACAATCCCCCCCTCGCTACCAATCAAAAAAAACACTCTAATAAGAGTGTTTTTTTATTATAAAAAGCTAGTCCACTTTTATCGCTTCAATCCCTTTCCTAAAATTTTTTGAAAAAAAGAAGGAGCAATCTTCTTTTCGGTTGTCCTTTTCCACCGTTCTTGTTCTGAAATTGGGAGCATTTTTTCCATATCTTTTAAGCCTTCTTTAACTTGTGCACCTTTTTCTGGATAAGCATTACACCACTTATCAATGCATGCCATATTCAACCCTTTAGAAGATGTTTTTAACTTCCGATAAATATATAAACAATCATTTAATTTTTCACAGCACTGTCCATATTCTGCACATACACCTTTCTGTGAAATCGCTTCATCTTTCATCATAGAATGTATTTCTGGATATTCTTTCTCAATTTGATGTACTTTAGATAATATATTTTGGTAATGATGCGCAACCATAATAGAGGGACAAAGTGAAATAGAATCAGCCTTAGTTTCAGAATTAAAATCATCCGCACCAGCATTAACATATTGAATACTTTCTTTATAATTTCCCTGCCTAAAATCGCGAACAAAAGGGGTATCCCCATTCTCATCATATTCAGAAACAGATTTCATAGCATCAAAAATATTTAAGTTGATAGAGGTTTGCTTTTCTTTAGATGCTATTTTCTTTAATAATAATTCTTGCTCGCTTTGTTTCATTTTCATCTGAGCTCGTTCTAAATCCGTCATAGAAAACTCCTTTTTTGTCTTACTAATAGTGAACTTAGTTATTATATCATAAAATTTAACTTTTATCAAATTCAGTACAAATACAAAAAGACCTCCCCGAAGGAAGGCTTTTTAAATTTAAATCTGCAACAGACTACGCTGTTTCTTGAGCAGAAGCATTTTGAATACGTTGTTTGATTTCCTTAGCTTCTTTTGTCAAACGGCTGTTCGGCGTTGACAACAGGTACGCATCCAATCCGCCGTTATGTTCCAGCGTGCGCAGCCCACGGGTTGAGATCCGAAGGCGAATAACGTTTCCCAAAGTTTCGCTCATCAAAGAAACATTCTGCAAGTTCGGCATAAAACGGCGTCTTTTTCTGTTTTTTGCATGACTGACCGTATTTCCAGTTTGTACACCTTTCCCGGTGACGAGGCAACGTTTTGCCATCATGAAATCCTTTCATTAAATAAAACCTAGGCGTTCCTTTTACACGCTTTTAAACAAAATGTCAACAAAAAAGTTAAAAATTCTTTACATAAGTTTAATTAAAAAGAAGCTGCCGATTAAAAGAACGACAAATAAAATAGATAACCATCCCAAATTCTTTTCAATATACGCTTTCATCGGTGCACCCCATTTCCAGAGCAACCAAGCGACCAAAAAGAAGCGGCCACCGCGAGATAAAACAGAGGCAATGGTAAAAACACCTAAATTTAAATCAACTGCGCCGGAAGCAATCGTCACTACTTTATAAGGAAACGGCGTCAGTCCGGCCGTAAAGACAATCCAGGCACCGAATTCATGATACCAGCCTTTGAATGTGTTGAACGCATCCATCATCCCATAACGCACTAAAATGGGATTTAAAACCGACTCGTCCAGTACCCAGCCGATAAAGTATCCGAAATAACCGCCCAACACACTGGCAACCGTGCAATACATCGCCAGCCGAAAAGCTCTTTCACGTTGCGCCAGCACCAGCGGAATCAACACAACATCCGGCGGAATGGGAAAAAACGAGCTTTCCATAAACGAAATCGCAATCAACAGCCAAACGGCGTTAGGCTTACTTGAAATATGCAAAGCCCAATCATATATTCTCTTAATAGTTTTATTATATAATTTTACAAACATAGTTCCGTTCTTTTGTCATGAGGGAATATGTTTTTTATAGCGGGAAAAAGAACAAAAGGCAAAGGTTTTTTTAAACAAGGGGGGACGACATGAAAAAGTGGGGAGTCATTTTATGTATTTGTTTAGCGGTGACGGCATGCGGAGTGGGCAACACGAACACGACGTATTCGCGGGGCAATATCGGCCAAGCGGGGATTGTGCGGGAAGGCGTGATAATTTCCATGACACCGGTGAATGTGGAAGGAACGGCGGCAGTCGGCACCATCGGCGGTGCGGTTGCGGGCGGTGCGGCCGGTTCAATGATCGGCGGCAACACGGCTGTCAATATTATCGGCGGCACGGCCGGTGCGATTTTGGGCGGCATGATCGGCAACACAGCTGAAAAAGCCATTACCAAAGACACGGCAATGCAGTTTTTAGTGCGTTTGTCAAACGGCCAGACAACCGCCGTGGTGCAATCGAACGAGTTAAACTTCCGTGTCGGAGACAAAGTGTTGCTGATTACGACGGACGGAACGACTCGGCTGCAGTACGCGAATTAGGCAGTGTGCGCAGAAAATACACGAACAAGCTGACGGACAACAGCACAGTTGTCACATCGGCGACGGGCTGAGCCCAAATATAGCCTTCAAAGCCCCACCAGGCGTTGAACAAAAATAAAAACGGGATAAACAGCACGCATTGCCGCGCCAAAACAATCATAAAAGCCAACAGCGCCTTGCCGGTTGCCTGAAACGTCATGGCAATCGTAAAATGCAGACCGAACAGCGGAATGGCGATTAAAAACGCCCGAAGCATCAAAGACCCGATGCGCGCCACTTCCCGGTTATCCAAAAACCACAAGAACACCTGGTTGCTCAGCAGATAAAACACGCAACAGAAAAACACGGCCACACCGACCGCATAACCGAGTGTCACCCAAAATGCCTTTTTGAGCCGCTTGATATTTCCGGCGCCGTAATTATACCCTGCAAAAGGCTGATATCCTTGTGAAATCCCCATAATCAGAAATAAAACAATACCAACGATACGCATCATAATGCCGTTGGCGGCAATGGTTTCATCGCCGTAGCGCATGGCTATGTTATTGGTTAGAATATGCGACACACTCATAATCAGGGCATTCAAAGCCGCCGGCAAACCAATCGCCAGCACTTCAAACATCATATGCTTGTCCGGTCCCCAATAGCGTAAAGACAAGCTCAACAGGCTTCGTTTACCTTTAAAATAAAACAGATAATACACCACGCCGCAGGCATTGCCGGCCAAAGTCGCCCAAGCAGCGCCTTCGACTCCCCAGCCCCATCTCAGGATAAACAAATAATCCAGCACGATATTCAGTCCCGTTCCGATGAAAATACCGTTCATAGCCTGCCGCGTGGCGCCTTCCGAACGAATAAGGCCTGCCAGAACGACCTGTAAAATCTGCACAAAACTGAACAACGTTAAAATAGACAAGTAAGCCTGTGTATAACCGCGCGTGGCCGGTGACGTTCCCAACAAAGTCAAAACGGGCTTCATCAGAAAAAACACGGCAACGGTTGTGATGATACCGGATAACATAGACAAGTAAAACACGGTTGCGGTGGTTCGTTTGGCTTCATCGTAATTTTTGGCGCCCAGCTGACGGGAAATATAAGAGGCACCGCCGATCGCAAAGATGTTGCCGAGGGCTTGAATCAGCATGGCAAAAGGCATGGCCAGCGCAATGGCGGCAACCATATTGGCATCCCCCATTCGACCGATAAAAAACGTGTCCGTCAGGCCGTAAATCACCTGAACCAGCATGGCAAACATAGACGGCAGCGCCAGTCGCAAAATAGCGGCGGGAACAGGTGTTTTTTCCAATAATTCCAGTTGTGCGGCTTTCATTTTATCTCCTGGAAAGGCACCTTAACACGGCTTTTTCGGAAAAGCAAGTCTTGCGCTATTGAACGGTTCCCGTGGCTTTATAGAATTGAATGATATTCTGATAAATGGCTGCGTTGCTGTTAACCCAGTCGTTTTGAGCCGACAATCGCCGCAGTTCGGCGTCCAGCACATCGCTCATTTCCACAAGCCCCTGTTCATATTTTCCGCGTGTCAGACTGAGCACGTTGTCCATTTGTCGAAAAGCCCGTTCGGCCGAGGTATTGCGGCGATATTCATTTTGAATGGCCGTCATGGCGTTTTTAATCTCATGAGCGGCCTGCAGCAACGTTTGCTGATAAGTGACGAGCTCTTCTTCTTTTTTGGC
Source organism: uncultured Alphaproteobacteria bacterium (assembly GCA_944391565.1). GTDB lineage: Bacteria > Pseudomonadota > Alphaproteobacteria > CAAHEQ01 > UBA3637 > CALXXX01. Next base: position 37,869 of record CALXUB010000005.1, read on the forward strand.
TTCCTGCAGCGCAACATTGTTTTTAAGAGCGCCCCAGTGGAAAATCGGCAGGCTGATTTCGGGTGCGTAAGAATAGGTCCAACTTCGTTTTTTTAACAAATCCCGCATGTGAAAAGACTCAAAGCCCAACAAACCGCTCAACGACACTTTGGGATACAAATCGGCAATCGCCGCACCGACCAAGGCATTTTGCGCAATCAAGCTTTCTTCGGCGGCTTTGACGTCCGGTCGGTCGCGAACAACGGAAGCCGGTAATTCAAACAAATGCGCCAAGTTGTATTGAAACCGTTTGGCTGTTAAATTGCGCCCGCCGGCCAATTCGTTTTTTAAATCGCCGGGCAATCGTCCCAACAGCAGCGCCAGCGCATTGGCGCTTTCTTCTTTTTGAGTCTGATACTCAGGAATTTGCATTTGTGTCGTTTGAACGGCATAACCGGTCTGATCCAACGTCATTTCATCGGCCAAACCGGCTTCGAATTTTACCCGAACGGTTTGATAGATGTCGGATTGAAGTTTCAGATTTTCCTGCGCGTTGTTCAACAACTGTTCGGCCGTGCGATAGGAAATATACTGATCGGCCACTTCGGCGGCCAGGGAAACATACACATTTTGCAAATTCGCCACAGCGGCACGCGCATTGGCGGCGGCAGCTTCCGTTTGGCGACGGATGGATCCGAAAATATCAATTTCCCATGATGCGTCCAATCCGACTTGATATGTATCTTCATCATAAACCAATCCCAAGTTGCGGCTTTCTTTTACATAATTGTATTTCCCGCTGGCATCGATGGTAGGCAGCCCCGCCACTTTTTGAATGGACAGGCTGGCTCGTGCCTGCTTCAACCGTGTCAGCGCAATCCGGACTGTCGGCGCCTGACGCATGGCTTCTTCCAACAGCTTGTTCAACGTCTTGTCCTGAAAGGCCAGATAAGAAATCTCGGGCGCTTTGGCGGCCACAGGTTTTAAATCCAACGATTGTTCCAACGCTTTATCATCAAAGAAAGCCGGCTGCTCGTAATCCGGACCGACCGTGCAGGCCGTCAGAAGCATCAGCAAAATCAGCGCACGTTTCATCATTTTCGACCTCCCGAACGAGCTTTTGAAACAGCAGGAGGCGGCGCAAACCGGCTTGCAAACGTGTCAAACAGCGCGAACAATGCCGGAATAAACACAATACCGACCAAAGTTGCCAAAATCATGCCAAAAAACACCGACGTGCCGATGGCCCGCTGGCTGGCGGCCCCTGCCCCGGAAGCAATCACCATGGGAAACACACCCAAAATGAAGGTCAATGCTGTCATCAAAACGGCTCGGAACCGTTCAGAGGCTCCTTTCAGCGAGGCCTCCAAAATGCTCATCCCCTGCCGACGGAAGTCTAAAGTAAACTCGACAATCAAAATCGCGTTCTTGCTGGCCAACCCGATCAGCAGCACTAACCCCAGCTGCGCATAAATGCTGAGCGGATGCCCCATGATTTTCAATCCCAGCAACGCTCCCAAAATGGCAAACACGTTCGAAAACATCACCGCCAGCGCAATCAGCCAGCTTTCATACAATGCGACCAAAAACAAATAACCGAATACCACGGCCAAACTGATTAAAATCGCCGCCAACCCGCGGGTTTCGACTTCCTGCAACGACAATCCCGTCCAGGCAATTTCGTTTTGCCGTCCCAAATCGGCCGCCGCCAATCGTTCTACCGTGTCAATGGCCGTGCCGGTGCTGACTGAAGAAGCCGCTTGCGCCGTCACCGAAGCGGACATGTATTGGTTATAGCGATAGATGATTTTAGGCGATAAAACCGTCTCGACGCGCGCAAAGCTTTTAACCGGCACATATTTTCCGTCAGCCGTTGGCACATGCAAATCCAACACATCCTGGATGCTTTTGCGATGGGTGTAGTCAGCTTGGACAATCACGCGGTTAATTTGACCTTCCAATGTAATGTTATTGACATATTGCGACCCCAGATTCGCCTGCAGCACATCAAACAAAGTCGATACGGGAATACCGTAGCTTTCCAACTTGGTGCGGTCAATGTCCAAAAACAAATGCGGCGTGCCGGAACTGAAGGTCGTAAAGGCATAAGACAAATCCGGATTTTGATTCAATTTTTCCAAGAACGGCGCCAAAACGGCAAAAAACGACTCGGCAGACAGATTTTGATTCAGCTCCAGAACTTCAAAAGACAAACCGTCGCTGTTGCCGACACCCGGAATGGCCGGCAGAGCAAAAAAGTCAATCTGCGCACCGGACTGATCGGCAAACGTTTCATTCAGGCGAGCCATAATTCCTTGTAATGACAACGCCGCCGTTTTCCGTTCGGACCAATTTTCCAACCCGATAACGCCCAACGCAATGTTTTCACCACTGCCACCTAACAGGCTGGCACCGGCCACCGACATGAAATAAGACACTCCGTCAATTTGTCGGATTTCGGCGCCCATTTTGGTCAACAGCGCTTCGGTTTGGTTAATGCTGGCCGTTTCGGGTAATTGAACGTTTGCAAAAACAATGCCTTGATCTTCTTGCGGCAAAAACGCCGTCGGCGTCACCCAAAACATCATTCCGATGCAACCGATGACAACCGCCATCAATACCGCTAAAACACCCAATCGCGCCGACAAAAAACCGACACCTTTTAAATACCAATCCCGGCTTTTATCCAAAACGCGGTTAAAGCCGTCAAAAAACGACCGACGGCGGGACGGCCGGTTTTGATTTCTCAGAAAAATAGCGCACAAAGCCGGCGACAACGTCAAAGCGTTAAATGCCGAAAACACAACTGCCGTAGCAATGGTGACGGCAAACTGTTGATAAATCTTGCCCGTGATACCGGCCATCAAGCCGACCGGAATAAAAATAGACAACAGCACAAACGTCGTGGCTACAATCGCACTGCCGATTTGCTGCATGGCTTTGATGGCGGCCGCCTCGGCATCCAACCCTTCGTTGACCATCAGATACTGTGCGCGCTCGACCACGATAATGGCATCGTCCACGACCAAACCGATGGCTAAAATCATGGCGAATAACGTCAAAATATTGATGTTAAATCCCAATACATAAATCACGGCAAATGTCGCAATCAAAGATACGGGAATAGTAATGGTGGGAATCAAGGTGGATTTGGGATCCTGCAGGAAAATAAACACCACGGCAATCACCAAAGCAAAGGTGACAAACAACGTATCCACGATGCTTTCAATGGAGGCACGCACGAAAGTCGTCGAGTCGTAAACAGGCGCGAGCTCCATGTCTTCCGGAAAGGTTCTGGAAAGCTTTTCAATTTCTTTGCGCACGGCTTTCATAATGGACAACGAGTTTGACCCCGGTGTTTGGGACAAACCGATCACCACGGCCGGCGCATCATCATAAGCGGCCGTCACATTATACGAGTCGGCCCCGATTTCCACACGCGCCACATCTTTTAATCGAACAATTCCGCCGTTTTTACCGGTTGCCACGACAATTTGATTAAAATCTTTCACATCATTCAGCAATCCTTTGGCCGTCAGCGATAACACCAATTCATTGCTTTTGGGACTGGGTGCCGCACCGATTTCACCGATGGAAGCTTCGGTGTTTTGGCTTTCGATGGCTTGAATGACATCTGAAACGGACAAGCCGAGGCTGGTCATTTTCTGGGGATTCAGCCACACCCGAATGCTATATTGCGGACCGTAAATCTGCACGTCGCCGATGCCCGGCACACGGCTGAGCGGATTTAAAATCTGCGTATAAGCATAATTGCTTAAAAATAAATCACTTTGGCTGCCGCCGGGCGAACGAAGTACCAGCATCGCCAAAATGTTGGCAGACTGCGTATCAACACTGATGCCTTCTTTGGTGACGATGGCCGGCAAATCGGCCGTCACTTGCTGCAGACGGTTTTCTACCTTGACCTGAGCTATATCGGGATCCGTGCCGATATCAAACGTGATGGTCAGCTTATAATCCCCCGCGTCGTCCGACGTCGAGTTCATGTAAAGCATTCCTTCCACGCCGTTGATTTCATTTTCGATAGGCACCGCCACCGTATCCACCAGCACTTGAGCCGATGCGCCGGGATAACTGGCCTGCACGATAATCTGTGGCGGCGTAATGTCGGGATACTGCGCCACGGGCAGCACAACCAAACTCATCAAACCCAGCAAAATCATCACCACCGAAATCACGATGGCAAAACGCGGACGGCGAATAAAGAACGCTGAAAAATTCATGAATCCCCCTCTTTGCCGGGATAACTCATGGCCGGCGGACGGGAAACGGCTTTTAATTTCATTTTAACGGTTTTATCCGGACTAAGGCGTGCGGGTGCCTCCAACACCACAAACGCCCCGTCTTCCAATCCGTCAAGCACCACATAGTTGGACTGAATGACCGGTCCCAATTCGATTTTGCGCGCCTCAACACGGTTATTTTCATTCACGACGGACACATAATTGCCGTCTTGTTTCATAGTGACGGCGCTTTGCGGCACCAAAATACCGTTCGGTACCTGTTTTTCGACCAGAACGTCCACATACGCATTGGACAACAGTTCTTTGTCGGGATTGTTAAAGTCCGCATACACCTGAACGGAGCTGGTTGATTCGGCGACTTGGTTGTCCATGAACTGCACCGTGCCGGGAATATCGAACAATTCCCCGTCCGCCAACCGAAGCCGCACGGCGTCTTTTTGAAACAAAGTCGACGAATCGGATCTTTTTTCCTGTAAGTATTCTTTATCCGTTATCGAAAACACTACCCGAATTGGCGACATTTGCACCAAATACGCCAAAGCCTGACCCGACGGTCCCACGTAATCGCCTTTGGTGACATCAATATTGCCGACTAACCCGCTGATGGGCGCTTTGACCACCGTGTAATCATAATTCACCCGTGCTTGTTCCCAATTCGCCAACGCCGAAGCCAACGCCGCTTTTTCGGACAAATAATTTGCTTTGGCCTGGTCCAATTCCGACGGAGAAACAGCCTTGGCCCCTGCTTGTTTCATGCGGTTGTAATAAGTTTCAGCATTTGTGTAAGTCGCTGCGGCCTGTAAAATCGCTGCGTATCTGGCATCCAAAGCCGCTTTGTATTCATCCTGTTGCAGGACGAACAACACGTCACCGGCTTGAACACTTTGACCGCCCGACACACGCACCTCATCAACGAACCCGCTGATAAAAGGCAGAATATTCACTGAATGAATGGGAATAACCGTGCCGATATAGGTCCGTGTCAAAACCAACGGCGCGGCTTCGATCCGCTGCACCACAACCGTCGGTTCTTCGACCGACCGCGGACTTTGTGCCGCTTTTGAGCGGCTTTCGTGCCGCCATACTGCCCATACCAGCGCCGCCGCCGCAATCAACACAACCAGCCCGATCAGGGCCTTCAGAATGCCTTTCATCTGCCTTTCCCCCTTTTCTCCCAAAGGGACATAGGGCGATCGACGGCGCTTTGCAAGCCGTTTTGTGCCGTTTCATACCCGCCGATGAGGCCGTGCATATCCCGTGTATGTCTTTTTGTTCCCAACAAAATAGGTATTTATGAAAAATTCTATTTGCTTTTATTGGAATGAATGAATATAATAGCACTCAGAGCATAAGTTTGAAGTAAAGGATTTCGCATGACACCTTCACAAAAAGAACAAGTCCGCCAACTGAAACAATCCATGGCACGCCATATTGTTTCTCTGCGTGAAAAAAAGGGCTTGACCCGCCAACAAGTGCAAGAACAAGTCCCCGTTTCAGCCGAAATTTTGTCGCACTTGGAAGAGGCAAAAGGAAACGTAAACGCTTATTCCTTATACAAAGTGCTGCAATTTTTGGAAAAAGCATAGACCAAACAAATAAGCATATTGACTTATTCGGTCGATAAAAATAACGCATTATTTTATCTTTCTAAAAACATCAAATAAAAATGCTATTTACCCGTACAAATTCTCGTGCAGCATGGTTGCACTTTTTACAGGCTGGTATGGGACAAAGTATGTTTGTGAAACAACATGATTTTCGTTAAAAACCCTTGACAAAACACATAAAACGGCGTTAGGTTAAAAGCCTTGTTTTATGAAAGGGATTAAACAAAAATGACGAAAATTGATAAAGACACCATTAAAGAAATGGCTTTTTGGGTGCGTGTTCGCATTCCCGATGAAGAAGCCGAAGTCATGGCCAAAGAGTTTACCGAAACACTTTCCTGGATCGGGGAAAGATTGAAAAACCCGGAAATTCAAACCGTTCCACCAATGGTCACTCCGTTTGACGAGCAAATCCCTTTACGACAAGACATCGTGACCGAAGGACATCAAACCGCAGCCGTTTTATCCAATGCAACGGATGCGACCGATGAATTTTTCTCAGTTCCCAAAATGGTGGAGTAAAAAATGACTGATTTAACTGAATTGACATTAACAGACGCTTTAAAAGGTCTGGCAGAAAAAAAGTTTTCAAGCGTTGAACTGACAAAGGCTTATTTAACCAAAATGGAACAGCTGCGCCGCTTGAACGCATATATTACGGAAACCCCCGAAAAAGCGCTGGACATGGCCGAAAAATCGGATGCCCGCCGCGCCCGGGGTGAAGCCGGCAAACTGGACGGCATTCCTTTGGGAATCAAGGACATGTTCTGTACAAAAGGCACCAAAACAACAGCGGCCTCGCGCATTTTATCCAATTTTGTCCCCCCGTTTGAAGCCACGACAACCCAACGTTTGTGGGACGCGGGTGCCGTCATGCTCGGCAAAACCAATACCGATGAGTTCGCCATGGGGTCTTCGACGATTACCAGCTATTACGGTGTGACACACAATCCGCATGATGAAAACAAAGTGCCGGGCGGTTCTTCGGGCGGATCGGCAGCAGCTGTCGCAGCACACATGTGCGCCGGCGCAACCGGAACAGAAACTGGCGGCTCTATCCGCCATCCGGCGTCGTTTTGCAAAGTGTCCGGATTTAAGCCTACTTACGGACGTTGCTCCCGATATGGGGTGATTGCCTATGCGTCCAGCTTGGATGAGCCGGGCGTGCTGGCCCGCAGCGTAGAAGACTGCGCCCGCATGATTGAAGTCATGGCCGGACATGATCCCAAAGATTCAACCTCCTCTCATCGGGAAGTGCCTGAGTTTCATAAAATGCTGGACAAGAACATCAAAGGCATGAAAATCGGCATTCCGAAAGAGTATCAAGAATTGTTGCCGCCCAACTGGGAAAAAGCTGTTCAATTTTTAAAAGATGAAGGAGCCGTTTTAATGGACGTCGACATGCCGCACACCGAAGAAGCCGGCATGGTGTATTACGTCATTTCCCAAGGGGAAGCAACAACCAACCTGGCCCGCTATGACGGGGCACGCTATGGTGTTCGGGAAGACGGGGCCACATTGGACGAAATGTACATGAACACGCGCATGAAGGGTTTTGGACAGGAAGTGCGCAACCGCATGATTTTGGGAACCTTCTTTACGTCGGCCAAAGGATATAACGATTACTTTGTTCCGGCACAAAAAATGCGTTCCTTAATCAAGCAAGACTTTGACAAAGCTTTTGAAAAAGTCGATGTGTTGTTCAGCCCGGCCGTCCCCATTGAGCCTTTTACGATTGAAGAAGCCAAACACGGCGCTGCGAAAGGTCGCTTTAACGACAATTACCTGATGCCGTCTTGTTTAACCGGCGTGCCGGCAGGCTGCGCCAACAACGGGCTTCAGGTCATCGGCCGGATGTGGGATGATGCGACGGTTTTAAAAGTTTTGGATGTTGTGGAGATGTGCAAATGACATATCATGTAGAAGGGAAAACAGGAACTTGGGAACTTGTCTGCGGACTGGAAGTTCACTGTGAAATTATTTCCAATTCAAAAGTCTTCAGCGGGGCTTCGGCCGAATTCGGCGGCGAACCGAATGATCATGTGGCTTTTTTGGACGCCGGCTTTCCGGGACAGCTGCCTGTTTTAAACGAAAAGTGCGTGGAACAGTGCATTAAAACCGGGTTTGGTTTGAATGCTAAGATTAACAAGCATTCGGTTTTTGACCGCAAAAATTATTTCTATGGCGACTTACCGACGGGCTATCAGATCACTCAGCTGTTTTATCCCATCGTGGGCGAAGGGTATTTGGATGTCACCAATGAAGACGGCGGAATCAGCCGGATCGGCATCGAACGGCTTCATTTGGAACAGGACGCCGGAAAATCTATTCATGACATGCATCCCACGCGTTCTTACCTGGACTTTAACCGAGCGGGCGTGGGCTTGATGGAAATTGTTTCAAAGCCGGACATTCGTTCTCCGGAAGAAGCAGGCGATTATTTGCGCAAGTTGCGTTCGATCGTGCGGTATTTGGGTACGTGCGACGGCAACATGGACGAAGGTTCCATGCGCTGCGATATTAACGTTTCCGTCCGTAAAGTCGGAGAAGAAGGCTATCGCCACCGTGTGGAAATTAAGAATGTCAACTCGGTGAAGTTTGTCATGCAAGCCATTGATCTGGAAGTTCATCGTCAAATTGATTTATATGAAAGAGGATTGGACTTCCCGCAGGAAACACGTTTGTTTGATCCGGAAAACATGGAAACACGCGCCATGCGCAGTAAAGAAAACGCATTGGATTATCGGTATTTCCCCGATCCAGATTTGCCGCCTTTAGATATTACGGACGAATACATTGAACGCATCCGTCAAAATCTGCCGGAGCTGCCGGAAGCCAAAAAAGCCCGCTTTATGGATGAATTGGGATTGCCAGAATATGATGCACGGATTTTGGTGTCTGACCGTGAAACGGCGCTTTATTTTGAAGCGGCCGCCAAAGGGCGGGATGCCAAAAAAGTCGCAAACTGGGTCATGGGGGATTTATTTGCCGCCCTGAACCGAGACTATATTGCCATTGAAAACAGTCCTGTCGTTCCCGAACACTTGGGCGCATTGGTGGACTTGATTACAGATGGCACGATTTCCGGCAAAATCGCTAAAGAAGTCTTTGAAATCATGTTCGAAACCAAACGCCATCCGGCCGAAATCGTGGAGGAAAAAGGATTAAAACAAGTTTCCGATACCGGCGCCATTGAAAAAATGATTGATGAAATTTTGGCTGCTAACCCGGATAAAGTGGCCGAAATCAAGGCAGGTAAAGAAAAACTGAAGGGCTGGTTTGTGGGACAGATTATGAAAGCGTCCCAAGGTAAAGTCAATCCGGCTTTAGCTAATGAGCTTTTGGAAAAGAAACTGGCTGATTAAGATAAACCGCTGTCGTTTTAACAAAGGCGACAGCGGCTTAAATACGCTCGATTCCCTGTATGATTTCTTTCAGCCGTCCTAATGTCGGCAAGGTTGGTGTTGCGACCGGTCGAATGACCGGTCGAACGGTTTTCAAGGCTCTTTGAACAGGTAAAGTGCTTTGATAACGGAAAATATCATCCACTTGTTGCCAATCAAATCGGCCGGTTTGTTCGTTTAAACAATTCAGCCAAACCCGACCATCCGACTTAATCACCAGGTTGCGGGCTTCGGCAAAACCATTTATTTGATAAGAGCCGTCAAGCGAATGTTGACGGACATAAGCCGTCCAACGACCATTCAAACATGGTTTTGCCGACGGAAAATGAAGGCCTTGGCATTCAATTTGAGGGACGGTCTCAAGACCGCTTGTGGAATAATATCGTCCGCTGATTTGATCTATTGAGCCGCCATAACGACGATAAATATTGATGGTATTTAAAACACGGCGGACATTGCGTTGGATATTTTCTCCGGGCAACAACACGACCGACAACGAAATGGGAGACCGGCTCATGGCCATTTTGGCAATGGGAATCACTTCTCGATTTGTGGCAATCCCTTTGGTCAGGAAAAAAACGGGTTCGCGATTTTGCAACGGAATCGTCGTTTTCAGAAAGTAAACCACGTCTGCCGCATCGGCACCAATGATAGGGTCTTCATAACTGATCGGATCGGAGTCTGCATAAATCATCTGGCCGTTCAATCCTTTTCCACCCAATTGATGCCCGAATGCTTCCACAAGACGCAAAAAAATCGGATACGGCATGTGAGAAAGAACAGGCTTTGCTTCATAGCCGCAGTGAACACATTGATTATAACAACCGGTGCTGAGCGAAACGGTCATGCGCGCTTTCAGGGCTGTAAAAGGTGCTTTTTCAATTTCAGGAAAAGAAATAAAATTGTTTAAATCCAACAAAAACTTGTTGGCTGCATAAAAAGCTTGACGCTTTAACGTTTGAGACACCGGCGGATGAAGAACGGCTTTTTGAAGCCGATGCAAAAGCTTTTCTCCCCGAGGTGACAGCAAATTCATCGTTTTGCATGCAACCGTCGAATGTGCCGGCAACGGGACAGAACAGGCTTGATAACCGGACAACACGCGCAACGCCCTTTTGACCCAAAACGTATCAATTTTGTCCTGAAGCACCAAATCCGACAAATGCGGACTTTCCTGAATAAACGAAGGCCATCCGGCTACAAAATCCTCAGGCAAAGACGATTGCCGCTCCGCCATCATCCGGCAAAGCTGAGGCGTGTAAAATTCAAACAACATCCATTTCAAAAAATGTTTCTCGACGAAAGAAAAATCATCCCGGCGCTTATAAAAATCACCAGAAACATAAGCATCAAGCGTGTCAAATTCCGAATACATGTTTTTCCTTTCTCAGAAAAGATATCCCAAAACCGTTGTTTTGTCAAGTTTTTTACTCTGAAGACAAACGAACCGGACGATGCCCCAAAACCGCATACTGAGATGAATGATCTTAAAACAAAGACGGCTAACAAAAATCTTCGTGCGGAGCCAACCTTTATGAAAAGCAGGCTTTCTGGTTTTTAGGGGGGCACAGGGGGCGGGCGAGTCATATTGCTTTATCTCTGGAAAAAGGGCTTTTTTGGTTTGAGTTCGGGGGCAGCAAAAGGCCCTTTTTCGCTATGAATTTGCCTATTTATTAAATAAAGCTGCAACACAGGCCGCCCGCGAAAATTTTCGCGCGGCGCGGGCGGCCTCAAACAACATTTATCAAAAGCGCGCTTCCTGGTTTTTCATAGGCGCGGGCAGAAAGCGCGCTAAAACACAAAAAACTGATAAGAAAAATTAAATTAATTCATTCCTTACTTGGGCTTTTTTTAAGTTGGGGTGTCATCCCAAGCCCGCCCCCTGATTTTCAAGGGGCCCACCGGCTATTCTGTTAAATAAAAAGCTTTTCTTGATCAAAAAGGGCCTTTTTGCCGCCCCCAAACCCAATTCAAAAAGGCCCTTTTTAAATAATATAATTGTCTGCGTGCCACAAAAATTTCACAGGCGGCCTCTCCTTCAAAAACAACACACACACTTCAACACAAATTCTCTTGTCAAAAAAATAATCATAGACAAACAAACTACAAATCTGCTATCATACCTTCAGAACACATGAAAGGAGCTTAATCATGTTCACTTTAACCAAAATTACCCCCCCCCCCCCCCTGTTCTCCTCGTTAACCTAACCATCTGCCTCTGTTTCTCTCTCCCCGTCCAAGCTAAAATCATTCAAAGAAAAATGCACATGGTCTGTCAAGAGCATGAGTCTGCTTATTGGGACGGATCTAAAGGTGTCTGCTGTGACAAATCAATCAAACAAGTTGCCAATGAAAACAGGTATGCTTGCTGCGAAGAATGGCAAAACGCTTATCTTTACAACAACGCCGTCGTTTGCTGCAACCAAGACCCAAACACGACACCGGCACACAAATGCTGCACGGAAGAAAACGCTCAACCGTATTACAAAGATATTTACTCGGATTGTGCCACTTGCGGTGAAGTAGATTGCTGTACCGGAACTGTTTATTGCACAGGAAATTTGTTCGGTGAGGTGTGTGGTGGCTGGAGTGAACATCAATATGCGTGCTGTCCGGCGGGAGGAACCGTATTTGCCAGCTTAGGAGATGACAGTGATGGGTTTATTTTTGCCTACAACTGTTGTCCGACGGGCAAAACGATCGGTGAAAAAACCTATATGGATTTCGGTGAGGGCCCCACGTCCCAATGGTCAAGAAGTTGTTTTTAAAACATTGTTGATGTGAACTGTCCGGTAAAGGACAGTTCACGATCTGTTTATTTATCTTGTGAGGGCATTTGAGCTTCTTTTGCCAAAGCAGCCACGAACGCATCCAGCGTCATGACTTCCTGTTTATCAGAGCCCAAACGGCGCACTGTCACTGTCCGGTTTTCTTTTTCTTTACCGCCGACCACAGCAATAACCGGCACTTTGGCCAGCGAATGCGTCCGAATTTTATAGTTGATTTTTTCATTCGACAAATCAGCGGATGCTGTCAAGCCGGCTTTTTTCAAAGCCTCGACGACTTCCAGTGCATATCCGTCAAAGTCCGAGACAATCGGAGCGACCACTACTTGTTCCGGAGACAACCACAGCGGCAGATGTCCGGCGTAGTTTTCGATCAAAATCCCCAAAAACCGTTCAATTGACCCGAACAAAGCCCGATGCAGCATAACCGGCTGATGTTTTTCACCGTCCTCGCCAATGTAGGAAATATCAAACCGTTGCGGCAGGTTCATATCCATCTGCACGGTACCGCACTGCCATTCCCGACCGATAGCGTCTTTTAAAATAAACTCCAGCTTCGGACCATAGAACGCTCCTTCGCCCGGATTGATTTCATACGCATAGCCGTGATGTTCCAACGCGTTAGCCAATGCTTTTTCCGACATATCCCACACTTCGTCCGAACCGATCCGGTAAATGCTGTCCGGTCGCGTTGACAAATAGATTTTAACATCCTTGAAACCGAAGTCTTTATAAATATCCAAAATCAGTTTAATGGTGCGAACGCATTCTTCTTCCATTTGTTCGGGAGTGCAGAAAATGTGCGCATCGTCCTGAGTAAACTCACGCACCCGCATCAAGCCCATCAATGATCCCGATGCCTCATACCGGTTGACCATTCCGAATTCTGCCATGCGTAGCGGTAAATCGCGGTAAGATTTAATGCCTTGTTTATAAATCAACAAACCGCCCGGACAGTTCATCGGCTTGACACAGAACATTTTGTCGTCCTCGGTTTTGCCCGAATAGTTGTGCGCGCCGTATTTATCCCAATGTCCCGATGTTTCCCACAAACAACGATCCATAATCCGCGGCGTTGCGACTTCGACATAGCCGTTGTTTTCTTGACGTTTACGCATATAGTCAATCAATTTTCGGTAGATTTTATAACCTTTGTCATGCCAAAACACGGCGCCGGGCGCGTATTCGGGTTCAAAATGGAACAAATCCATGTCTTTGCCGATTTTACGATGATCGCGTTTTTCGGCTTCTTCCAGCATGGTCAAATAAGCCTTTAACTCTTTTTGATCCGCAAAAGCCGTTCCGTAAATGCGCTGCAGCATTTCATTTTTGGCATCGCCGCGCCAGTAAGCACCCGCGACTTTCATCAGCTTGAATGCTTTGCCGAGCTTGCCCGTTGACGGCAAGTGCGGTCCGCGGCACAAATCAATGTAATCTCCTTGACGATAGACGGATATTTCGGCATCTTGCGGTAAATCGTTAATGATTTCCACTTTGTAATGCTCGCCTTTGCCCGAAAAATAAGCAACGGCTTTATCGCGCGACCAAACTTCCCGCTCAATCGGCAGATTGCGATCCACGATGTCGGCCATACGCGCTTCAATGCGAGCCAAATCATCCGTGCTGAACGGTTCTTTTTTTGCAAAGTCGTAGTAAAAACCGTTTTCAATCACAGGCCCGATGGTCACTTGAGTTCCCGGGAACAATTCCTGTACCGCCTGCGCCATGATATGAGACGCCGTATGACGCAGCACTTCCAGCCCTTCTGTCGTTTTTGCGGTCACAATTTTGATCGTTGCATCCGTGGTGATCGGCGTTGTCAAATCTTGCAATTTTCCGTTGACTGTGACAGCAAAAGCGGCATCAGCCAACCCTTTACTGATTTTCATAGCGATATCCCGCCCCGAGACGGGTTCCTCGAAGGAAAGGACCGAGGCATCCGGTAATTGAATGTTAATCATTTTTCTTTTTTCCTTTTCTACTTAAACAAAGAAGGCTTGGATTTTACCAAACCTTCCGAACGTCGTCAAGGGAAACAAAGGCTTTATCGTCGACCGCCCTGATCCCTTGACCACACAACTGTTCGCGGCGTCGTCAATCCGCGCATCACCAGCTCCAAAGCCTGACGACGGTCTTTGTTGGTTTGCTCACGCACACCCTGTTGAGGATCAATGGTCGGATTCACCTTGGCAAAGGTCCCCGTTGAAATATCCATGTTGTTGATAAACTGACGCCACGCCTCTTCATTTTCCGACACGGGCAAGGACAACGCATTGGCTGCCTTGACCAAATTTGTGTAAGAAGCCAATTTACCGCCCGTCCGTGTATACACGTCCATCAACGCGGCCCGCACGGCAGCCGGCTTTTGTGCGAAATCCGGCACCAGTTTTTCCACCTCGGGTATGTTTTTACGCAAATAAGACAGAGTATAAGAACGAATGGCGTTGTTTTCGATCCTAAAGTTGGCAAATTCTTCCAACACCCGATCGGGCAGTCCCGGAATCGGTTCCAACAAGTGTTTATAAATCATGCGTTTGATGGCAGGCACATTTTTGCGGCCCAACCCGTCAAAGCTGGATCTCAAAGAAACAAAGTCCGCTTCGGAAATGGGTGTGCCGAAACCGATTAAAACAGTCGGTTTGTCCTGAAAAACACCCTTTCGAGGATAATAAGAAAACTGGCCGTCCAAACTTTGCAATGCCTGATAGGTTGCCAGCAAATGCTCCCGCGCGGGATCTTTGGGTCGGGCCGACACTTTTTGTGTTTGCTTAACGGGTTGAGGTGCGTTCGAAACGGCGTCTTTGCATCCGGCCGCCGTTAAAGCCGTTGCGGCGGCAAGCCCCACCGGCATGACCGTTTTTAAAATTTTTTTCTTAAGCGTCATTGTTATATCCTCTTTCATTGAATTCAAGCTAGCATACATTTTCACGTTTGTCAAAGCCTAACGCTGTTGAATTGTTCGGCGCAGGGGCAAATGCTGTTGCTCGGCGGTTTTGTTAATTAAAGTGTCCAATTGCAAAACACGACGTTTTCCTCCATTTTTAAACAGCTGCGCAATGGCGGCATTTCGCTCTTTTGAAATACCTTTGCGACCGGATTCCTCAGCCATTTTGGCATAGTCTTTTTTGGCAACTCCCAATGTCCAAAAGTTTTGATACGCTTTGGTGGAAAAACCGGCCGCGCCCAAGTTATATTCCATATCCATCATGGCATATTGGGCCTCTAAAGCCAAATCATAAAACCCGACACCGACCGAACGGCATTTTTTTTCCAAACTGGCCAGGCAAGATTGCAGTTTTTGAGTTTCTCGTTTGTCCAAACTGGCCGGCGTTGCCTCGTACACACACAGATTTTTGTAATATTTAGCCTGATAATTAAAGCCTTTTTTAGCTTGTCGCGCCCGCAGTTGATACAAGCTTTTAAAATACAGGGCTTTTTGTTCCCGCGAAAGGATTTTGCCGTCTTTTGTTTGAAAGTCCAAGCTGTCAAACTCGGCCCACATGGAAATATTCAGACCGCGCCCGACAGTCAAATAGCCTTTGGTGTCAAAATAAGGATGCGCCACTTGCCCCTCATGTTGAGCGATTTCCCGTTTCATCAGATTGATTAACGCCGTTTGGCGCTGCGCTTTCATTTTCAACAGCTGTTGATACAGGTTTTGTGTTTTTTGAACGGTTTTGGGCGCGGATTGAGCCGCCGGCTTTTCGGCGGCCTGACCGGTCAGACCGGCAACACTCACCAACCCGGACAACATCACGGGCGCCCAGCGTTTTAATCCTCGTTTTTTCAAAAAATCCTTCAGCATGCTTTTCTCTCCATGAGCATCAGTATAGCATAAAACGCGTCAAATAGCAACTTTTAATATGAGTTTATGCAAGAAACTTGACTTTTTAATTTAAAAACACGACATAGCAAGTGGTCTATTTCATTTTTAAATAAAAAGGGAGAAAAAAAATGGAAATTTTTACAAAAATTTGTTTGTGGATCAGCTTGATCGGTGCTTTCAGCTGGGGGTTGATCGGTGTGTTCGGACTGGATTTGATTGCTTTGGTGTTCGGCACCATGTCTTTATTCACACGCATCATCTACATCATTGTCGGTTTGACGGCGATCTGGGTCGCGCTCAGAGAACTCAACCTGATTCCCAGCCAAGACTAAAACACGCCGGCATGCATGCCGAAAACCGTCGGGAAAGTTTCCGGCGGTTTTTTTATAAAATACTTGTTTGACAAACCGCAATCCGCTATGCTGACAGTATGATCCGCACGCTTTTTATTGATTGGAATCGCACACTCAGTTTCGGACGGTTTTGGGGACCGGCGGCCGAACGGAATCCTGTGCTTTTTCAGCTGTTGGAGAAAAGGTTGTTTCAGGACAATCGACCGCTTTTGGAAGATTGGATGCGCGGTCGTTTGTCTTATGAAACGGTCTGCACCCGCATGGCTGATGCCGATTTATCCGCGGATACCGTTGACCAAGCCTTTCGAGAAGGATTTGACGCCCTTTTTATTGCGCCGGCGATACAAACCGCACTGAAAACGCTTCGCCGAACCGGTCTGCCGATTTGGGTTGCCACCAATCATATGGATGTGTTCGGTCGCTTTATTTATCCGCGTTTCAGCCATTTGTTTGACGGTTATTTGTGTTCGGCCGACATCGGCTTTTTTAAAGAAGAGCTTAGCGTGAACGACCGGCCGTTGTTTTTCAATTCGTTTTTTAAAAAAACGGGCATTATGCCCGAACAAACTGCCTTGATTGACAACACATCCAAAGTGACGAATGCCTGCGCTCGCTGCGGCATGCACACATATCTGATTGAAAGCCCGGGAGATGTCCTGCGCACGCTGACAACACTTCATGCAGAAGAAACACGCTCAACGACGGACGGAACGAGCCGAGGCCATGGCTAACAGTTGCGGATTGGCTTTTTGACTGAGCTTTTGAAAGAAATTGACCCCCAGATCGGATTTTTGCTGAGCCGTCAACATTTGGGGCAGTTTGCGCTCCAATTCCTGCCATTCTTCGGGTTCCAGGCTTCTTATGTTCATGACTTCCCCTTTGTCATCATGGTGGTAAACATTAGCAAAAATCTTTTGAGAAGAATTGATTTCCACAGTGTCTTTCCCTTGCGTCAGCAATAAACACACATGATTAAAGTGCGGATTTTTGATGATTTCCACATCTGAGAATCGTTCAAATGTGATCAAAGATGCTATTCGCTGCGCTTCTTTTTGTGCCAACAGCTGCTGTTTTTGACGCTGTGCCAGTTCTTGTGCCTGGCGTTCTTTTTCGCGAATTTGATATTGAGCCACGGCTTTGGCTTTATTTTGATCAAACTCTTTTCGTTCTTCCTTTGCCAACGCCGGCAGATTTTGCATATGCTTAAGCACATCTTTTTTATAAGACTTGGCAAACTGTTCCACAACCGTGTTTTGCAGGCTCTTTAAAAATAAAGGTTGAACACTGAGCGCCAGTGCTTTTCCTGTCGCGCCACCGATTCGTTGAGCATATTTTTGAATCATTTTTTTGACATCTATGACGTCTTCCGAGTTGCAGGCGCTGAAAGCCGCCAAGCTTTTGTCAAAAACAACATCCAGCTCCGCTTTTTGTGCCGGCCGGCGCCGACCGTTTTCCTCAACGACAATCTCGGGATAAGAGGAACGAAACGTCCATTCGTTCGGATTGTCGGGTTTTTGAGAAGAAACCTTTTCCCCCCGATCCATGGCGATCAACGTGCCGATCAGGCTTTCCAACACTTCCCGCGGCATTAAAACCAATATGTTTTTGGTCCCATCTTTCACAACAAGGCCTGTTTCCGCCCCTTTAAAATAAAAATCCACATCCTTTAACGCCTTGTTTGTCTTTTGTTTTTGCCGAAACAAAGGAGTGTCAAACGATAAACCGTTGTAAGTGATTTTCCGGTTTTGTTGAATGTACGATAAAAGACTGTTTTGATCCACCTTTTGAACGGCAGCCGGCGGCCGCGCATCCTGAACGGCATCCGGCGTCATGGCACCCGCCCCCAAACTGACGGCCGCCGAGGCAATTAACAGATGTCGTTTCAATTGGTCTTTCAAAGCCATAGTTGTCTCCTATTTTTTTATTTTAGCAAAAAACGGCTTATTCGTCAAACCGTATGTTTTAGGTTGAAAAACCAAACTTATCGGATGATTTTTAAAACTCAACTGAGATTTTGATTATCTTTAAAATTAAACGGGTTTTGTTAGGTTTGAACAGACAAAAATCATACGTGTGAGCAAAATCGGGTTCAAGCCCCTCACGACTTCCAATAAAAAAACCGTCCCAAAGGACGGACTTTCTCTTCAAGCGGCAAACGGGCGAAGGGATTTGTCAATCGGCCAAGGCACGATTGATCCCATCGCTGATGCTCGGGACTGTCGCCTGAGCGACATCCTGCCCTCAGACACCTTCGGCGTCTTCGGTCACGTCCCCTCTTCTCGGGTTCAAGCCCCTCACAACTTCCAATAAAAAAACCGTCCCAAAGGACGGTATTTTTTATTGGAGCGGGCGAAGGGATTTGAACCCTCGACATCAACCTTGGCAAGGTTGCGCTCTACCCCTGAGCTACACCCGCAAATCCGAATGCCCTTTTTTATGCCACACCTTATCGTAAAAATCAAGCTTTTTTTCGAAAAAAATATCAAAAACAATTAACCTTTTGTTTTTTAAGCCTTTTCAAAAAATCTTTTTCTGTTTTTTCCGGTTGAAAAAAATCCAAAAAAGCGTATAATAGCGGCCTTACGAAGGAAAAGAAAATGGATTTTGATGTTATTGTGGTCGGCGGCGGTCATGCCGGTTGCGAAGCCGCAGCAGCAGCAGCCCGTGTCGGCGCACGCACTGCTTTAATCACGCATCGCATCGGTTCGATCGGTGATATGTCTTGCAATCCGGCTATCGGCGGTTTGGGCAAAGGGACGGTCGTGCGTGAAATCGACGCTTTGGACGGATTGATGGGACGCATCATTGATGCGGCAGGATTGCAATTTCGTATGTTGAATCTTTCCAAAGGCCCCGCTGTTCAGGGCCCCAGGGCACAAGCCGACAAAGACCTTTACAAACAATTGATGCAGGAAGCTTTATTGACTTACCCGAATCTAACGGTTTTGGAAAACGCCGTCGAAGGGATTTTGTTTGATGCCGCCGCCCGAACGGTTCAAGGCGTCACATGCGCGGATGGCACCGAACTGAAAAGCGGCGCTGTCGTCATCACGACGGGAACATTCTTAAACGGTTTGATGCATCAGGGGGAACAAAAAACAACGGGCGGCCGATGGGGAGACCCGGCCTGCACGGGCATTACGCCGGACCTAAAGCGCATGGGTTTGACC
Organism: uncultured Alphaproteobacteria bacterium; assembly: GCA_944391565.1. Classification (GTDB taxonomy): domain Bacteria; phylum Pseudomonadota; class Alphaproteobacteria; order CAAHEQ01; family UBA3637; genus CALXXX01. The sequence continues at coordinate 57,259 of CALXUB010000005.1, forward strand.
GTCGGGCGATTAAAAACCGGAACACCGGCACGATTAGATCGCGACAGCATTGATTGGCGCCAAACAACCATACAACCGGGCGATGCCGTGCCGCAGCCTTTTTCTTTTATGACACCGGCGATCACCCAACCGCAAGTGCCTTGTTTTTTGACACGGACAACGCCTCAGACACATGCGATTATTCAGGCAAACTTATCCCGCGCGCCCATGTATTCGGGTCAGATTAAATCCATCGGCCCGCGTTATTGCCCCAGCATTGAAGACAAAATCGTCCGTTTTGCGCAACGAGACAGTCATCATATTTTTTTAGAGCCGGAAACACGCAACGGCCCGTCCATTTATCCCAACGGCATTTCAACCAGCCTGCCCGTTGATGTTCAGGACGCTTTTTTACGCACCATTCCCGGCCTTGAAAAAGTGCGTGTTTTACGCTATGCATACGCGATTGAGTATGATTTTGTCGATCCGCGCGAAGTCAAACGCACATTGGAAACCAAAAAAATCAAAAACCTGTTTTTGGCAGGACAGATTAACGGCACAACCGGCTATGAGGAAGCAGCGGGACAAGGTTTGGTGGCCGGTGTCAATGCGGCGTTAAAGGCGGGAGGCGGGGACAAAGAGCTGACGCTTGATCGCACGGACAGCTATATCGGCGTGATGATTGACGACATTACCACCTTCGGGGTCGACGAACCTTACCGACTGTTTACCTCCCGCGCCGAGTATCGGTTGACAATTCGGGCGGACAACGCAGATTTGCGATTGACAAAGCTTGGGCTTCGGGCGGGCTGTGTTTCCCAAGCACGGCAGCAGGCTTTTGAAGCCAAGAAAAAAGCTTACGATGCGTTAAAAGAAGAAATGACTCACACTTTTGTAAGTCCCAAAGAATTGATTGCCCAAGGGTTTGATTTGCCGGTGCGTGGGACAAAGCACTGTTTGTTCGAACTGTTGGGGTATCCCTTTGTCACGTGGGAGACGCTCAGCCGTGCTTTCCCCCATTTGGCGGACCGACGAACCGATGTGGTGCAGCAGGTGATGATTGAAGGCCGCTATCAAGGCTATTTGGCACGACAGGCAGCAGATATCGAAGCTTTCCGCAAAGACGAGTCGGTTAAAATCCCCGACGATTTAAACTACGAGGACGTCGGCGGGCTTTCTATTGAAATTCGCGGGCGACTGACGCGCGCTCGACCGGCCACCATCGGTGCGGCCGCCCGGCTGCCCGGCATAACACCGGCAGCGGTGACGGCTTTACTGGGCCATTTGAAAAGTCGCAAAAAAGGAGCATAACATGTCAATTCCTTTGGTTTACATAACAGACGACGGATATGTGCTGCCCACGGCGGTCAGCATAACTTCAGCCGCACTGAACAAAGCCCCCGATACCGTTTATGACATTTATGTCATCGGCTATCAGCTCAGCAACGGCTTGGACGAAGCGTTCGCACTGTTAAACGCGCCGGGTGTTCGCATTCATTTTTTAGCTTATCAAACCGACCAGGCTTTGGAAAATATCACCTCGGACACTTATGTGACCAGTACGGCCCTGCTGAAGTTCAAAATCCCCGATTTGTTGCCGGAATTGAATAAAGTCATTTACATCGACGGCGATACATTGGTGCAAAAAGATTTAACCGCCCTTTATGAAACGCCGTTGGACGGCAAAGCATTGGGAGCCGTCAAAGATCATGCCTGCATCGAGTTGTTTCATGACAATATGAACTTGCCGACTTATTTTAACAGCGGTGTCTTGCTGATGGATTTGGCTGTGTGGCGCCGACAAAACCTGGGCGCACAAATGATGACCTATAAACAAACGCATGACGGGCTGCATTATATGGATCAGGATGTATTCAATTTAGTGCTGGAAGACGCCTATCAAAAACTGCCGGTTATTTACAACGCCATGATGCCGAATTTCAGGGGTTATGCCGTGCCGATGCCGGATTTGAACGCCTTTTACGGAACAGATTTCACCGATTACGCCGACATTTTAAACAAAGCCGCCATTATTCACATTACCAACACCTACAAACCGTGGCTTTACAAAGATGTTTATTTGTCTGACATGTGGCTGGCCTACTTAAAGCAAAGCCCGTTTCGGGACATTCAATTATCGTTAAGAAGCCCAAAATAATCATAGAATTGGAAAAAAGCGGCGGGATAGGCCAAAATCAATGCTTCCAAAAAATCGGCATAAGCTTGTGCAACGCCGGCTTCGGGCGCACGGCGCGTAAACAAAGTATATGTATCCGGTGCCGTTTTCACACAGGCGATAAAGAAAACCGGACTTTCCATCAAGCGAGCAAACGTAAAAACGCCATGAGGCAGCGGCACCCGGCGATCCAACATTCGAACCGTCACCTGACGTCCCGGCGCATTTTTAGAAATACGATCGGCAGCCATCATCACCAGCTCGCCTTTATCCAAAAACTGTTTCATTTCAGCCGCGGTCGCCACATCAACCGCATCGGTCGGATGAATAAAGACACGCGGATCATGACAATGCGCCCGATAAAAATCAAAGAAAATTCGACTTTGCGCCGTGTCCTGAAAAGCATGCATGACACGTGGCGGAAAAGCCGACACCTGTGTGTATAAGCTTTGTAAAATCTCAATGCTGCCGACATGCGAACACAAAAAGAAAACACCGTGATGCGCTTTGATTTCAGCCAACAGCTGATTAAAATCGCCTTTTTGATCAATCTCAAGACACAATTTTTGTTTGCGAAGCGCCGCCGCATCAACTTTATCGAACAAAGCCGTCACATACGCCAAAACATGGGCGCGTCCCGACAACGGTGTTATCGGCCAGCCCCGCCGTTTTTGTGCCGCCTTTAAAACGACTCGATAGGCACGGGAAGCTTCCCTGGCCGGTCCGGCCACCATCCAAATCGCCGTTCCCACAATCGATAATGCCCCGCGAAACAACCATAGCGGACAAAACCGATACAATGCCCACAGCACAGCCAGCCGCCAGCGGCCGGCACTTTGCTCTTTTTGAGAAAACCAGGCTTGCGTCCGTTTGCTTTTTCGCTTACACTCTTTTGTCATGGAACTTTTTATAGCAGATTTGGACGCCGTCGGCAAGGAAGAAGAAAAGGCCTATGCGGCTTTGTTAAACGCGGACGAAACCGTTCGACTGACACGCATGTCCGTGTGGCGGCGCAAAACTTTTTTAACGGGACGCGCCTTGGTGCGGGATGTATTGGGTCAAATCATGGGATTGCCTCCGGCAGCGGTCGAGCTGCGATTGTTGGCGGGCGGCGCACCGGTTTTAAAAGAGGACGGCCCTTTTTTTAATCTGTCGCATAGCGGTCATTTTGTACTGATGGCCGTTGATGACACACCCGTGGGCGTGGACATTGAAAACAGCCGTTCAAACCGAAATATTGACGGCATGGTGCGGGAATACTTCGATGAAGCGGCAAAAGCGGCTTATTTTCTGTTAGATCCCAAAGAGCGGCGATCGTTCTTTTATCGGCTGTGGACAATGAAAGAAGCGGCGTTAAAACTGAAAGGCTGCGGCGGCACCGATATTCCGTTGATGCAGGGGCTGAAAGAAGCGCCGACGGAACCTGTTCATTTTTATTCGGGCCGCTTGTTTGATTATTTTTTTGCTGTCGCAGGCAAAGACCCGCTGCGAACAATGCAGTTGATTTTAAAAACACCGTTAAAAGGGCGGGAAAGCTTCTTGACGCCCGAAAGCACACTGCTCAGCTAAAGCGCGAACATTTGAGATAAAATGTGGCTGATTTCCTGATGACTGGTTTCGGGCAGCACGCCGATTTTGCGAACAAGTGCCGTTTTGGAAACGGTTCGAAGCTTTTCCAGGGCAATTTGACCGTCCCGTCCCTTCATTTCAATCATCACACGATAAGGCAGCGCCCGCACGCGTCCCGTAATCGGAGCCACCATCACATAAGGCAACACGGCATTCAGCTCGTTAGGCGACACCACCACACACGGTTTTTGCACGCCGGCGTCCTCCATTTCATAAACCATAAAACGCTTTACCATTCCCAGTCGCCCTCCTCTTGCCACGGCGCCGTTTCGTTTTCCAAAACCGACAGCTCTTCCCAACCGCGGCGTGTCGTATCCGCCGCCGTCAAAACCAAAGACCGGCCTTTGACTTCCACATTCAAAGTGTCTTCAAACCGACACTGTTTTATCAAGGACGCCGGAATGCGGATCCCTTGTGAATTGCCGATTTTAATTAAAGGCAGTTTCATGCCGCGCCTCCTTTCTTACCCAAAGCTTGTTTTAAAATCATGTAAAGCCGGCCGGCATCGGAACCAATTAAAACCGGCAGTAAAACGTCTTTTTTCTCGTTGTTTTTAGCCTTTTGCGCCAATGCATCAAACTCGGACAAATAACGCGTGACAGCCACACGAACGGCATTATTTTCCTGATACAAGGCCTTAAACTTGTCCATTTTGTCCTTGGGCAAAGCCGTCATCAAATAGCGCATAAACGCCCCGTTGTCGCCCGCATAGTATTTTTTCCATTGTTCTTCTTCGGCTTTGGGCGTAAACACATGCACAATGTCAATGGAAAACAGCGACAGATGTTCCAAAATCAACCGCGCGTCTTTCATAAACTGATCCGTTTGGGTCGAAGCCAAATCAGCTTTCAACTCTTTCAAATAAGTTTCGGTCGACCGACTGACCTCCATCAGTTTTTCGGCTTGTTTTTCAAGGCCGAGCGTACCCAACTCATGCAGCTTGGCATCGACAGAACCCAAGGCCTCTCCCATTAAATCCGCCTGCGTTGCAAACTGCGCGCCGACATCGCCCAAGTGCCGAATCGCCTGATCCGACAGTTGAAAAACCGCCTGCGTGTGTTCGGCCGCCTGCTCGGCCGCACCGGTCAGCTTGTGCAAGGTTTTTTCCACTTCCTGATCCAACAACGTACCTTGTGTCTTCAGGATCGTTAAAATCTTTTCGGCATTGGCGAACAAACGATCATTATATGTTTGTGTCTGAGCCTCATATTGGCTTAAAATCCCTTCCAGCCGATCCATGTGCGTTTGAAAATGCACTGCCGTTCCATCGGCCGCCGTCACAATTTGCTGCGTCTTTTGCGCTGCATCCTTTAACGTATCCGTCACGCGATCAATGGATTTCATATTCTCGGTCAATACACCGGCCACACCCCCCAGCGTGCGCGCGACTTTTTCAGACGTCGCCTGCAAAACCATCGCCCGTTCGGATAAATCTTCGGTAATGCCGCGCGTGCTTTCGTTTGCTTTTTGCGTGGATTTGGCCAATACTTGCACATGATGCGCCATCTCTTTGATAGACGCCAGCGTTTGCGTATCCACATGATCAATCACGGTTGCTAAATCTTTAATCCACAATTTTAAGTCATCTCGCACGCCATTGGTTTGATCCGCCACTTCGGCAAAAACTTTTTTAAACTCACGGATCTGCGCCCGAAGCGCATCCGTCAGCGACTTTGTGTAAACAGCCCCCTCCTCGGTCGGATACATCAGCTGATTCATATAACGGCGCAGCGTTTGTGTTTCCTGACGCAGTTGATCCCGCCGTTCAATCCACGCCACCACAAACCAAATCAGCGCAAGCGGCACCAGCTGGCTGAGCACCAAACCCATAAATTCCGCCGGCACCAACCGATAGCGGCTTGACCACCATCCCGTTCTGATAAAATAATCCGCCGCTAAAAACAGCCACAAAACACTCAGCAAAACCCCCAGCCAATAAATCGGTTTGCGATACCAGGCAAAGCGTTTTTTCAAAGCCGTTTCATCAAAAGTATCTTGTTGTCGCATAAGCCTCTCCTTCTTGATAAAGCCAGCTTAACGCTCTTTTTTCATTTTGACAAGAAGAAATTACATTGTAATTACATTTTATGGAATTGAAAAGCTGATCAAAGGGCTCGCCGGAAGTTCTGTTAAATAAGTAAAAAGCTTTTTTTTGATCAAAAAGGGCCTTTTTGCCGCCCCCAAACCCAATCCAAAAAGGCCCTTTTTCAAATTGCTGATTTATTTAAAAAAAACACGCTTGTTTAAATAAAGAGACGCTTAAATATTAAAGAAGGCCGCCCGCGCACCGCAAAAATTTCGCGGGCGGCCTTTCATTCAAAAACAACACATCCGCTTCAATACAAATTCTCTTGTCAAAAAAAATAATGATGGACAAATAAACTACAAATCCGCTATCATACCTTTAGAACATATGAAAGGAGCTTAATCATGTTCACTTTAAACAAAATTACCCCCCCCCCCCCTGCTTTAAATAACCTTTTCAACTACTTAATCCTCTTCTCCATCATTACCCTTCCCGCTCAAGCCAAAATCATTCAAAGAAAAATGCACATGGTCTGTCAAGAACATGAATCTGCTTATTGGGATGGATCGAAAGGTGTCTGTTGTGATGGAAACGTATATCAACCTGATACTGAAAACACCTCTTTTGCATGTTGTCCTACTGGAAAAGAAGTCTCTATTGTCCAAGGTAAAGAAAACCTCAACCACTGTTGCTCAGAAGGACAAAAGGCTTATTGGAACGGATCTTCTGCCCAGTGCTGTGCGACCGCAACGCATCAGATCGTCACTAACTATATCAGTGGACAAACCGATACCGCTTACGCATGCTGCGAAATTAAAGAAGATACATATTCAGAAAGAATAGACACAGAATTTGATGAAAAATACACTAACTCATTTACTGGTTATACCGTCGCTGGCGCCATCAACAACTCTTGCTGCGGCGGATACTCTGCAATCAGAGCCGAAAGACTTACCAATAGTTCAGGAAAACTTCAGGCTTTTGACGACTATAGTTCTAGCTATAAAATCAGAGAAAACGGTGGTGTTTACTATTGTGCTGAAGAAACTGACTGGTTGGACAGTTTGATAAGCGAAGCTCGTCGTGAGAAAGGAATGTATATAAGCGATTCAAAATATTGCATCTCATACGATACCATACACAACAGCACAATTTTTTCTTCTTACACTGAGTGTCGATGTTCTGATAAAGATGATCCCAGAGTTTCATCCACAGCCACTTTTTGTGATCTGTAAAAAAAGATTAAACAAAAAAGGCAGTTTGACCTTTGATGAAAAGAAAGATAGCCTTTTTAACTGCTCCCGTTTTAATTCTTTGGCGGAACGAAAACGAACAGATCAGCTTTAATCGGAACGTTTTGTTCGATTTCATACAAACCGACCGTTGATTTAATACCTTTCATATCCACCAACTCCCACTGTTTCAGCTCGACAGGATCCTGGGAAACAATCAGTGTCAATTCGCCCAATTCCGGTTCGTCTTTTTTGATCGCCGTAATGCGGTACTCATCCAGTTCTTCCTGCACATTTGTCACCAAAAATTCGGGATCGTTAAAAGAAAAGCCGGGCTTTAGCAAAATTGCGGCCGGTGTTTGATTGATTTCCAGATAAGAAACCTGATCGAAATCCTTGTCATGATAAATAAAATACTGACCGTCAGCAATAAACTCCAACGGTGTCGGCGCGTCATAAACGAGCCGCATCCGATTAGGTCTGGCCAAATAAAAATCTCCGTGCTTCATGTAATCGCCGTCCTTGGAGGAAAACTCGGAAAAACGGCTTTTCATTGTCGTAATGCCGTCTAAAAGTTTTTCTACTTTCCCCAAAATAGCTTTATTTTCAGGTGTTTGCAACTCGGGCAGCACATCAGCACGCACGGTTGCGGCGCACAGAGCCAAACCCACGACCCAAATCCATTTTTTCATGATTGTTTCTCCCACTCAGATTTCAGTTTTGAATAAAACATCAGATCTCGAAACGCATTCAAAGTTGTATTAAACTGACTTTGACGGCATATTCCTTCAAACTTATAGCCACATCGTATGGCCACATTTTCGCTGGCTTTATTTTCAACGTCCATAACAATTTGTATTCTGTTCAACCCGCGCGCAAAAAATTCATTTTCCAGGGCATGAACGGCCTCGGCCATATAGCCTTTTCCGGTTTGATTTTGCGCCAACATATAGCCGATTTCACCCTTTTGCGCCTCCCAGTGAATGTGTATCAAGCTGCACGATCCGATCAGCACGCCTTCCCGTGTCCAAAGTCCATATTGGGCGTCTTTATGACTTTCCCAGGCAGCAACGGCCTTCTCCAAAAAAGCAAATTCATCTTCTGCCGAACGAACATCGTTTAAAGGGAATAAATAACGGGTCAGAAAATCTCGATTTTCCGTAATCAATCGGAAAAAAGCCTCTGCCTGTGCAAAAGTCGCCTCGAAAGGTTTTATCAACAACCGATCCGTTTCCAATTCCCGAAAAGCAAAAGGTTCCATCAATTTTCTCCTATCAAAATCTCACGCCGACCGGTAGGAGATGCTTTGGAAATGACGCCTTCGGCCTCCATTCGATCAATTAAATCCGCGGCACGATTATAGCCGATTCGCAACTGACGCTGCACATAGCTGATAGAAGGTTTTTTATCCCGAAGCACGATAGCTTTGGCTTTTTCGTATAAATCCCCTTCGCCGCCCATCTCAGAACGATCAAAAACGGCTCCTTCATCAAAGCTGTCTTCCTCTTCCATGGTGACGGCTTCAACATATTGCGCTTCGCCTTGTTCTTTCAAGAACGAAACCACCCGTTCGACCTCCTCGTCACTGACAAACGGACCGTGCAGACGCACCGGCCGCATGCCGGCCGCCATAAACAACATGTCCCCGCGACCTAACAACTGTTCCGCCCCTTTGTCACCGATAATGGTGACGCTGTCAAACTTACTGGTCACCTGGAACGAAATTCGTGACGGGAAATTTGCCTTAATCGTACCGGTAATGACATCCACGGACGGACGCTGTGTCGCCATAATCATATGAATGCCGGCCGCCCGCGCTTTGGCAGCTATCCGGCTGACCGCGATTTCAATGTCTTTTCCTGCCGTCAACATCAAATCTGCCATTTCATCCACGATCACGACAATATAAGGCATGGGCGTCAAATCCATATTCTGTGTTTCAATAATCGGTCGCCCTGTTTCAGGATCAAAGCCGGTTTGAACTTGTCGTGTCAATGTTTTGCCGGCGGCCAGAGTTTCGGCAATTTTTTTGTTGTAAAGCTCAATATTACGCACACCCAAGTTTGCCATTTGACGATAACGATCATCCATTTCCCGCACAGTCCATTTCAAAGCCACTACGGCTTTGCCGGGTTCGGTCACCACGGGCGTCAGCAGGTGCGGAATGCCATTGTAAACCGATAACTCCAACATTTTCGGATCAACCATGATTAAGCGGCATTCATCGGGCGTAAAACGATACAGCAATGATAAAATCATGGTATTGATACCGACGGATTTTCCCGAACCGGTTGTCCCCGCCACCAACAAATGCGGCATTTTGGCCAAATCCGCAAAATAAGGGCTGCCCCCGATATTTTTTCCCAAAATCAAAGGCAAAGCGCCCGTATGCTCGGCAAAAGCGGGTAAATCTATCAATTCTTTGATAAACACGGTTTGTCGGTTTTTATTGGGCATTTCAATTCCGATGACGGACGAACCGGGAATAACGGCCATTCGAACGGAAACCACGCTCATGGCACGGGCAATATCCTCAGCCAACCCGATAACCCGTGCGGTTTTAACACCGGCAGCCGGTTCAAATTCATACAAAGTGACAACAGGGCCGGGACTGACGCGTTGAATAGAACCTTTTACGCCGAATTGCGCCAAAACAGCCTCCAATCGACGAGACGTGTTGTCCATCATATCCTTGGTCAGAGCCTCTTTATTTTGTGCTTTCGGTTCATCCAGCAACGAAGCCGGCGGTAAATTAAAGCCGTTCGCCTGATGGCGTTTTTTCATGGGTGCCGGTGGTTTTAAAGCTGCTTTCACGGCTTTTTTGGGTAAAGCCGCCGGTGTTGGTTTCGGTTCAAGCCGCTGATCGGGTTCCCGAACGCGATGCGGCCAGGAAAAGTGCGGCAGTCGCAATCCCGTCAAGCGACGCAGACCCGCGCCGACCGGCACACGGAACACCCACAGGGCCAAACACACCCACACCGTCCACAAAATCACCTGCCCGCCCCATGGCACGGGAGGCATCAGCCGAAAACTGAAAAAACCAACGACACCGCCTTGATCAATGGGTCCGCGCAACATGGCAGCCGTCAACACCAATACCGCAAAACCAAAGCCTCGCCAAACGGGATGCGCACTCGAATGACCGACGGCAGTCCAGAAACTTTTAATAAAACAGCCCAATGCCAAAAGCCAAGCAGCTTGTCCCAATCCTTGGAACAGAAAATCTGCCGTGTATGCTCCCGCCCGACCGGCCCAGTTCAGAACGGGCGCCGTGCTGGTCGTGTTCAAAGACGGATCCGTCGAATGATAACCGGCAAGAGCTGCGGCAATAAATATCCCCAAGGCCAGCCATAAACCCGCTTTGAACCACTGTTCGATTCGTTTTAACATGAGCCGCGTCCTTTACCGGAATCCGGAACGGCTTCCATTTTTAAAATCGTCAAAAGCGTCGCCGCACACTCGTTTAAATCTTCTTTTTCCATCAATGCCTGTTTTTCCGAAGGGTCAAATGGCAATAAAGACACCAAAACGGCGACCAGCCGTTGGGCCGACAAACCCCGAAACAATGCCGAGTCAATATCCAACCGTTTTGCCCGCGCATAAACATCCAGCGCAAATAAAACCGCTCCCGTGTCAAACAATGGTTCCGTGTCCTGAAAATCCTTTTGAAACGGCGCATAAGTGACATCTGCCATTTCATGCCCGTCTTTTGAAAAACACTCCAAAACCCGAAAACGACACACACCAGCCAAATGCAGCATCAATGAGTCTGTTTCGCCTTCCATAAAACCGGCAATCCGGCCGGCACAGCCGACACCGTAAATCCCCTTGCCATGTTCTTTTCTTTGAACAATGCCGATCATGCGTCCGTGAGCCAAGGCCCAAAAAACCATCATCATTTGTTTGGGGTCAATCAGTCGGATCGACAATTTCCCTCCCGGCATCAGCACCGTTCCCGGCAGACTGAGCAACGGTATTTTTGTCGGCAATTCCCCCATATTCAAATCAAAAAGCTTTACTGGCGTCATTCTTTTTTCCTTTTTTCTTATCATAAAAGAAAAAATCACCGATTGTCCAGGAAAAAAGCGTTTTCGTATTTTCCTTCTTTTGAAAAAAGCTTCAAGAAAGTGTTGTCATTTGTGTCGGCACGGCTTGGGCCGTTATGGCGCCGACGGGACAAACGCTTTGACACTTACCGCAGCCGATGCAACTCAGCACGTCATAAGCCGGCACACGCTGTCCCCGAACAACGGACAACGCTTTTTTGGGGCACACGCGCACACATTCATAGCACCCGATGCAGGTCAGGCGGTCAAACTGCATCACACTGATTCGCAGTTTTTGTTTTTGAGACAGACTTAATCGCTGCAGCGCGCCGGTCGGACACACCTGTGAACAACGATGGCAATCCAATCGACAATAGCTGTGATTAAACTGCACCGACGGCACCCCGAAGCTTTCATCTGCCGGGCGAATAATGTTTTGCGGACAATTTTGAACACATGCGCCGCAATTCGTGCAATGATTTAAAAATCGATCCACACTACCGGCACCGGGTGGTAAAATCCGCGCCGTCACGGCCTGTGCCGTCTGTCGAACCCATCGTCCCGCCGCAACAGCACCGGCGCACAAAACACCTAAACCAACGACTTTCAGCAAACGCCGCCGATCTGCTTGAAAAACAGGTTGAACCGGCGCTTTTTTTGCAGGCGCCAGGCGTACCGCACCCACCGGACACACCGAAAGACATTTTAAACAACGCACACAGCGCGTGTTATCCACCTGTCCTTCAGCCGGGCGCATGCAACCCGCGGGGCAGTTTTGCTCACACCGCCCGCAATGCACACACGCTGTTGTGATCTGAATCTGCACTCGCGCAAAACGAGACAACGCCCCCAAAACTGCCCCGACGGGGCACACATGTGTGCAAAAAAAGCGCCCCGCCGGCACCGTCACAAGGGCAATCAAGCCAATCCCGATCAGGCCTGTCATCCCCAGCGTCAGCGCGTTTCCCGTCATCGAATAAGGCTCAACCAAGCGCAAAAAAGCCGTTGTTCCGCCTAACAGGCTGCCCCATAAGGCAAGAGCCACACCCCAGCGGAAAAGCGGACCGGCCCACGATACACCGCGCCGCCTGTGCAACAGCAGCATTTCCACTTCCTGAAACAACCCGAGCGGACAAACCAAACCGCAGTAAAACCGACCGAACAGCAACGTCACCAATACCCATCCCCCGACCACGGCGGCGGTTGACCAAGCGGGATGCGCAGCCAGGCGCAACAGCGCCGGGCCCATTTGCGTTTTCAAAAAAAATGCACTGTTTGTCACGCCCGTAAACGCCATCAGGCAAAAAGCGCCCGCTGTTCCTGCGGCGATCAATCGAATAAAGTAAGCTTTTTGCCGGCGCATCCCGCCCTCCTTCGGCTGCGTTTATTAAACCTTCTTTTGTTTTAAAAGAAAGGCCGTTTTTTTACAAGCTTCTTTTCGTTCATCCATTGATCAGATGACCGTTTGAAACACCTTCATAACTGGCGATATCGCCGCCGGAACAACCGGCTTCTGTCAAATTTTCCACCGGACAGCATCTTTTTTCCCGAGAACAGTAAGTCTCTTCACTGTCGACGACATAGCCTTGATAGCCATCGGGGCAACAGGTTTTCAAATCTGTATTCCAGCAATTTTGGCTTCCTTCCAACGGAATGACCGTATCCAAATGATAATTTTGATGAACGGGGCAGCAAAACCCGTTATAGCCGGAAGAATAACCGACATATCCGTCAGCGCAACACACATTTATGACGACACTTTTATCCAAATCATAGAAATGCTGGTCGGCGCAGCATTTTGTTTGCGTACAACTTTGGATGAAGGGTTGAAATCCTGACGGACAACAGGCAGACAGCGCTGTCCCCCAACAGTTGCTTTGTATTTGTGTCAACACAGATGACGGTGGACAACAAGCCGTACCGCAAAACGCATTGGCATAAGCCGTTTCCCCTTTTTCGCAACAAATACTGACAACCGTACCGGTGAAACTGAAACTTTCACAACAAGCACCGTCTTCATTCAATTCTTCACAACACAACCCGTTGTTGCCGGCTTTTTGTCCGGCCGGGCAAGTTGCTTGACAGGTGCCGTCAACGGCCAAAGGTCGATCGGCGGGACATCCGCATCCGCCGGCGAACAAAGCCACTTTATCATCCGCGCACGGAGCCAACGCATCCCATGTACCGGAAAGCGTTTTTTCCAACAAAATCTCGACAGGTTCAAAAGCACAGGCGGCTTCATCGCCGTTCCACAACGCGTCATTCACCCAAATTCGGTAATCGTTTTGAAGCAACGGCAGTAAAATGCGGCAGACACCGGAAGAAACAGGCGGCGGTGACAACACAAACGCTTCAGAGGAAAGGGCAAAAACCTCAATCGACTCACTTTCTTCGATCAAAGCCCCTTCTTGCCAATGGCTGCGGTTTTCCACGGTCAGCATGTCTTGCGTTAAACGCGTGCAGGCAAAAGCAAGCTCATTGGCTTCCTGACGCACCCGAAAATATCGAATGCCCCAAAACGCACTCAGCGTCAACAAAGCAACAATTGCCAAAACGCCCAGCATTTCAATCATACTCCGCCCGGCGGATGATAAAGTGGCTTTGACGGATAAACGAAGCATTTTTTCTCCTTTTTAAAAAAATGTTTCACATCACAACCCAAAAAGGGCGACTCAATAGAGTATACTTTCCCCCCCCCCCCCCCAATGTCAAGACAAAAAACGGACTTTTTTTATAAAAACAGTCCGTTTTTTCTTAATTTAATGTTAATTCAGTCAACTTAAAATTTGTGATTATTTGCTCAGCTTTTCAAGCCATTCCTGAATGTCTTTTTCATCAGGCGAGGATGTGCCGTAGCCGACATAAGCTTCCGCCACTTGACAACCCGTGCATTGGGCCGTTAAATCCTTAACCGTATTTTGGACATACCCGCCGCCGTGAGTGATAAACGGAACGACTGTTTTTCCACTGAGGTTTTCGGCGGCCAAAAAGCTGGAAACAGCAGGCGCGATGGTTCCCCACCAGTTAGGGCTTCCCACGAACACGACGTCATAACCCGTCACATCCGGCAAAGGCGTCACCAAGGCCGGTCGATAGCCGTCGGCAATTTCTTTTTTGGCCTGATCGACCGTTGCCTGATAAGCGGCCGGATAAGGCGTCACGGTTTGAATTTCAAACAAAGTGCCGCCGGTTTGTTTTTGAATTTCCTCGGCCACGGCGCGGGTATTGCCGCTCCAGGAATAATAGGCAATCAAAGTTTTGGATGGTGTCATTTGTGCTTGTCCTCCCGTTGTCCACAATGTTAATAAGCCTGCCAAGGCTAACCAAGTTTTTTTCATTTTTCCTCCTTTGTTGTTAATTGAAAAACGCGCAGGATATTCGGTTGTCCGAAATCCCGTTTGCCGGCACCGACACCGACAGCCGTAATTGTCGCTTGTTCCGGTTTTTGCGTATTCGCCAACGCAGCTGCAATGGCAATACCGGTCGGTGTGACATGTTCACCTTGTTCCTCTAAAAAACGCAGAGGAACACGGTAAGCTCTGGCAATTTCGGCCACGGCCGGAACAGGCACGGGCAGCCATCCGTGCTGACACATCACGCTTCCTGTTCCTTCGGCCAGCGGCGAAAAAGCAATTTGCTCCATTCCCAGCTGATCAATTAAATAAGCCGCGGAAACAATGTCCGCAATGGAATCCAGCGCGCCGACTTCGTGAAAATGCACATCAGACACCGATTTGCCATGCACGCGCGCTTCGGCTTCGGCCACAATCCGAAAGATTTTTTTGGCCAATTCGGCAGCACGCTCAGATAAGGGAGCCGCGTCAATCACGGATTCGACATCTGCCAGATTTCGATGCATGTGTGCATGTCCGGCCTCATGTTCATGAGCAGGCTTAGGCAGTCGAACATCAAAATCCGTCGCTTCGATTCCATGTGAATTGACCCGACCGATCTGAATCTGAGCGCCTTTTAACGGCAAGGCGGCCAATATTTTTTCCAAACCCTTTTTGTCTTGGCTTAAATCCAACAGAGCAGCCACGACCATATCGCCGCTGATGCCCCGACCGGCATCAAAATAGTAAACCGTGCGGGCCATTTTAAACCTCGATCAATTCATACGCATCCGTTCCCAATCCCAGGTTTTTCATGGCCGTCAGCTGGTGTAAACCTTCACGACTTTCAATGCGTTCTTTTAAATCATGCAACTCGTCTTCGGGCAGTTGATACACCAAATCAATAGACGCTTTATCAATCGCCAACAAATCCGTCGATGCCAAAATACCGATATTTCGCGTTTTGGGCGGAGCCGCCCCCACGCCGGCACAGTCGCAATCCACGCTCATATTGCGCAAAACGTTAATATAAACAATGTGTGGTGCAAAATAATCCACAGTCGCTTTGGCGGAATCGGCCATGTTTTCCATAAACCGTGCGCCGGTGCGCCATTTTGAATAATCATCGTTGTTGTCCGGCGCTTCGTGTACCATTTTTTTGCCGATCGGACCATCCGCACAGCCGATGGCAATGTTTTTCATCGACCCGCCGAAGCCGCCCATGGCATGCCCCTTAAAGTGTGTCAAAACAACCATCGAATCGTAATCTAACATATGTTTGCCGACAGACATTTCTTTGAAATGCTTACCGCCTTTGACAGGCAGCATCACGGCGCCGTCTTCGTCCATAATATCCACCGGACAGAAATCCCATCCGTTGATTGCCAATGTTTGACGATGTTGCTTGGTTGTTTGTCGTTCACCTGCATAAAGGGTGTTTGTTTCCACCAACGCACTGTTGGGAATATGTGCCTGTAAAGCTTTGACCATCTCACGCGGAATGATGTTGGGTCCGTGCGGTTCGCCCGAATGCCACTTAATGGCGACTTTGCCGGCAATGGGTCCTTTGATTTTATCATAAAGTTTCACCAAGCTTTCCGGACTGATTTCACGTGAAAAATAAACCGTTGCCTTCGGGGATGCTGCGGCTGTCCCGTTTGTCGGCAACATACCGACGGCGGCGGCAGCTTTTTGAACGCCGGCCACTTTGCCAATCAGCCCCAAAAATAAAAAGCTGGATGTTAATTTTAAAAAATCTCGTCTTTTCATGGCTTTCTCCTTTATCTTATCAGATACAGTCATGATAAAACTTAGAGTTTACTCTCAGTCAAGAACTTTTTAAAAAAATAATTTGTTTGACATAAAAGGGGGATCAAGATAGAAAAAGCCTCCTTTTCCGCCGCAGTCGGCGGAGGCGGGAGGCTGTAAAGCGCAATGTTTTTATTTTTTCTTAGGCGCAGGTTTGGCTTTGGAAGCCTCGGCGGGCAGTGCTTTAGGCTCGGCTTTTTTCTCAGCGGTGCCGGCCAGAATTTCACACAGCATTCTGAAGACCACAAAAGCTACAAAAACGCTTAAAAAACCACCCAGCATTGCCGAAACGTTCGGGAATTTAAACAAGGCCACCAGGGCATAAATCGCCAACACGATCAATCCAGCGACGTAAACAAATTCGATGTGTGCCTTTAACATCGGCCCGATTTTGGAGGTCAAAATCGGTTCTTTCACATCCTTGAATTGTCCCAAAAAGTCCCCGACTTTTTTGGCTTCTTTTTTGAAATCGAATTTCTTTTTTTCCATGTATCTCTCCTTTATTTTTTACGCATCGTCGGGAACGCAATCACATCCCGAATAGACAGCGAACCGGTCAAAATCATCACAATTCGATCGATTCCCATGCCAAGCCCTCCGGTGGGCGGCATTCCGTGCTCCAGCGCCGTGACAAAGTCTTCATCCATCATATTGGCTTCTTCATCGCCGGCTTCCCGAGCCTTAACTTGTTCTTCCAACCGTTCACGCTGATCCAGCGGGTTGGTCAGCTCGGAGTACGCATTGCCGAGCTCCCATGTGTTGATATAAGGTTCAAACCGTTCCACCAACCGTTTATCGGCACGATGTTCCTTGGTCAGTGGTGAAATATCCTTGGGATGATCAATCACAAAGACGGGTCCCGTCAACTTGTGTTCGCATTTTTCCTCGAACACGGCCGCCACCACATGCCCCCAAGACGCATTGTCCGGCACCTCGACATGCAGTTGTTTGGCAGCTGCCACCGCTTCGGCGCTTGTTTCAAAAGCATTAAAATCAATACCGGTTTCTTCCTTAACCAAATCCAACATCGGTCGACGAGGCCAATGACCGCCCAACTCAAACGTTTTGCCGTCAAAAGTAATCGTGGTTGTCCCCAACACTTTCATGGCCGCATATTGAACAATTTGTTCAAACAAGTCCATCATGTCGTTATAGTCTTTATAAACCCAGTAAAGCTCCATCATGGTAAACTCGGGATTATGGCGGGTATCCATGCCTTCGTTGCGGAAGTTGCGACCAATTTCATACACGGCCGGCATGCCGCCGATAATCAAGCGTTTCAAATACAGTTCGGGAGCAATTCGCAAATACAACTCCATATCCAACGTGTTGTGATGCGTGATAAACGGTTTGGCGTTCGCACCGCCCAAAATCGGATGCAAAATAGGTGTTTCCACTTCCAAAAAACCCAACCCGTTTAAAAATTCGCGAATAGCCTGAATAATCTGACTGCGCATCACCAGCGTGCGCGTGGTGTCGGGATTGGTCATCATATCCAAATAGCGTTGACGATATTTGGTATCCTGATCCTGCAGACCATGGAACTTTTCGGGCAAAACCCGAAGCGATTTGGCCAACACATCCAAATGCGTGGCCGCGACGGACAACTCGCCGCGTTTGGTGCGCCGCACGGTGCCGGTGACACCGATAATGTCCCCCAAATCCAGCAGAGCCAAGACGTCTTTTTCGTTTTGCGGCAGATTTTCCAAAGACGAAAAAATTTGGATCTTTCCGGTATCGTCATACAAATCCATAAACATGCCCGAGTTGCGAATGGCTCGAACACGACCGGCAACTTTAACGACATCGTCGGTTTGTTCTTCGTTCGCCAGCGCGGCATACTTTTCGTTCAAAGCCTTGGCCGTAAAATCGGGGTTAAAAACGGGCGGATAAGCGTTAATGCCCATGCTTTCCAGTTTTTTCAGTTTTTCCAGACGGACAGCGCGTTGATCCAACCCCGCCTGGGCGATATTTTCAGTTGTCATTTTTAAATATTCCTTTCTGTTAAGCCTTATCCTAGCATTTTTCTGACATTCGTCAATATTTTATTATGGGTTCATCGTGACTTTTTGCGTTCTTTTGACCAGAAGCGGACAATCGGCGTGTAATTTTGTTGAAAACGTGCGCGAAAAAAAGTATAGTGATGAAAAAACGGAGGAAAAATGTTATCACTTTACGATGCCGCGAAGTTTTCGGTTCACAAACGCACGTTCCAAGGCGGATTTTGGATGACTTGGGTTTTTGTGGCATTCTTTTTGTTGGCGGCACTCGTCAGCCACGGTGTTTTGATGAAAGTACCGGCGTTTCGAATGCTGACGGCGCTGCCTTTGGATTCCGCAGCAGCGGTGGTGCGGTTTGTTTTGGGTTTTTGGGCCATTTTGTCCGCCAACACTTATTTGATTTTTATTGTGCTGCAAGTCAGTGCACTGATGCTTTTTTTCATGGCACTGACGCATTTGATTTTCTTTAATTATTATTTTGCGCGGGCAAAACGGGATTTGTTTCAATATCCGCCGACCATTCATTTTTGGTTTTTTGTCCGATTGTTGGGCAAAGCCATGCTGTTCAGTTTTCCGGTTTTGGCCGGAATTTATGCCCTTTTGGATGAACAGGTCAGACGGATTTTCACGCTGGCGGCGGCACCGTCTTTGGCGGCGCAGGCGCATTTGCCGCAGCCTTTCGGCGCAGGCGTGTTCATCGCCGCGGGTTTAGGTCTTTTACTGTATTTTGCTTATGCATATCCGCTGTTTGCCGAACGCTTCGCATTCAGAAGCGTGGTCTGTATCAAAACTGTTTTTCAAAACAGACGTACTTTTGCCGAATTGTTGGGATGGACGTTGGTGACAACATTGATTTTTGCAGGATTAAAAGGCCTTGTCGCATTAGTGTTCTTACATGCGGATCATTTGACGGTCAGTTTCTTTTTCATGACGGCCTATGTGCTGATGATGGTGTTGTTTGCACCGGCACGCATCTGGTTTTGTTTGCCGATTGTGCCGTTCGGTTTGTTGTGGCTGGCGCTGGATCATTATTTGCCGACGGGTTCGAGCGGGCTTGTGGTGCCGCTGATGACGAGTGTGTTCGGCCTGTTTTTCATCTTCTTTTTGTGGAGCGCTTATTTTGCCGTCATCGCGCATTTGTTTGCTCAAACGGGTTTTGTGTATCAAAAGCAAAAAACGCCCAAAAATGACGTCAAAGCCATGCATCCCGAGCGTCTGGAGCCCATCGAGGACCAATACGATACTTTCCTGGATGCGCACAACAACAAAGAGCAAGCCAATTATTTTCATCATTTGTAAAGGAGGCCACATGTCTTTTTTGAAATCATTGTTTAAAGATGCCTGCGGGCGCCCCGTTCCGGGATGGACGGGTGTTTTTTTGCTGATCAACCTGTTTTTATTGTTTCTGTTTACGCGACCGTATTTTCAGGAGTTGACAATGGAAACATTGTTTTTGGAACAACTCATCAGCTTGTTTGTCTTTTGGACGGCTTCTGTTTTTTTCCTGGGCCACGGCTTGATGTTTGCCGTCCGCGCCATGGAAAACCGCAAAAATCCCTGGGCGGAGATTTCCTCGAAACAAATCATAAAAACAGGCTTATCGTTTGTGTTTTGCCAAACGGGATTAACGGTGTTGGGTGTTTGCCTGGTGCTGCCGCTCAGCCTGACGATGCCGCAAATCGCCGCACTGGTTCTGTTGGCGTATTTGATCGTGGTTGTCGTGCCGTATGATTTGTTGTTTCTTCAACGTCAACCGGAAGGGCGTCTGCCGGCGCTTCGACACACACTGTTTTATTTTCGAAAAAACTGGCTGCGTGTTTTGGATATTTTAGGAGCAGCCGTGGTTATCAGCCTGATTTTGGCAGCTATCGGCAACGGATTGAATGACTTGTCCCGAATGCTGGCTCGTCCCGATCAAGCAGCTTTGTTTTGGAGCATAAACGTGCTTTTTATGGTGCTTGATCTTCTGTTGCGCGTGTATTCATTTTTTGTTTTCATGCGCTTTGCGGGTGCGGTTGCCGCGCAAACCCGGGAGGCTGCATGAGTCTGTGTCCTTTTTTCGGGCGCTGCGGCGGCTGTTTGTTTCAAGACAAAGCGCCGGCGGATTACTTTGCCATGAAAAAGAACGTTGTGATTGAAGCCTTGCGTCATCGCGGCTTGACGCCGCCGGTTGACGACGTGATTGCCATTCCGGCCGGAACGCGTCGCAGGGCGACGTTTGCCGCAAAAAACGGCGTTTTCGGTTTTAATGCCTTAAAAAGCCACACGATTGTTCCCGTCACGACCTGCCCCGTGTTGACAAAAAACCTGGAACAGCTGATTAAACCGCTGGCCGAACTGGCGCGAACACTGCACGCGACGGGAGACGTCGCCGTCACAGACACCCCGCTGGGGGTCGATATTGTTTGGAAAGATAAAAATCCTGATTTGCCTTTATCGAAATTGGAAACACTGACGGCTTTTTGCCAAACACATGCCGTCGCGCGGTTTTATTATCGAGACGAACCGATTTACCAACCGCATCCGCTGCCATTTCCGCCCGGTGTATTTTTACAACCGTCCGAAGAGGGACAAGCTGTTCTGACACAACGGGTGCTGAAGGGAGTTGAGGGGTGTCGCCGCGTGTTGGATTTATTTTGTGGTCAGGGGACATTCACGCGTCCGCTGCACGCGGCCGGTTTGACAGTCAAAGGGTATGATTCCACGGCCGAATCGATTGCTGCGCTTGTGCAAAGCGGCATTGCGGCCGAAGTCAGGGACTTGTTTCGAAATCCTCTGACACCGTCCGAGCTTCAAGATGCCGAGGCCGTTGTGTTGGATCCGCCTCGGGCGGGTGCCGAAGCACAATGCCGCCGGTTGGCCGACTCGACGGTTCCTCGCTGTGTCATGGTTTCCTGTAATCCGCAAACCTTTGCCAGAGATGCGGCGATTTTAACGGCCGGCGGCGCACGGCTTTGCTCTGTGACGCCCGTGGATCAATTTATTTATTCCAAACACATAGAAGTCGTGGGCATTTTCCTTCGATAAAGATTCTTGTTGACAAGCATTTCAAAATCCTGTATTTTACCCTCTCAAGTTTCCGATAAAATGAAGTAAGGTGGTATTATGAAAATCGTTAACTCTTTAAAGGCGGCATTTAAACGCGATAAAAACAACAAGATTGTGAAAAGAAAAGGCCGTGTTTTTATTATTAACAAGGTGAACCCGCGCTATAAAGCACGTCAGGGAAGACCAACCAAACACTAAACGTGACAATTTTGGTGGAAACGCTCCGTTCGGGGCGTTTTTTTATATCTGCGCCTTACCGCCGTCCGGCCAAAAACTTCTTCCCGGCCGCCGTCAGCCCCGTTAAAGCGCGATTGCACACCAAATCGGCAGGCAGACCCGACTTGACGTTTTTTTCGGCCGTCAGCATTAAATCCAATGCTTCCATGGCATAGCTTTCGGGCCAACTGAGCACGATGCGTTTCCACAACGCACCGTACTTAAAGGGAATAAAGGGAGGAGTCCCGCGAATGGCCGTGTCGACCGGCTCGCCCTTTTTCATTTTGGATAACACGATCAACAGCTGGTTCAACTTCATGACAAAAGCGCGCGTCAACTGAGCCGATGCCGTTCCTTCCAGCAACAACAACTCAAAATCCCGCTGCGCCGGACCGGCCTGGCCCGACAGCACATGCATGATCAAATCATCCACCGAGACGGCGGAACCGTTGCCGACAGCCGCTTCGGCATGTGCCAGCGTCACTTGTTTTTCATCCCCCATGAACAACATCAGCTTTTGAATCTCGGACAAGGTAATGCCTTTGTCGGCACCCAAGTTTTGAGCCAAATAAACCAAAGCTTCGGGGGCGACGATAAACCCGTTTTCCGATAAAATCCCCGCGATTGTCGCACGAACGTCGTTTTCTTCCTGAGGATAGCATCCCAAAGAGCCCATGCGATCGGCGCCGTCCGCCAATTTGACCAATGCCGACTTGGTATTTAAATTGTCGGCCGTCATCAACACAAAAGCATCTCCCGTATCGGCATTCAGATAGGCTTCCATTTCTTTGACAAAAGTATCCGACGGGTTTTTAAAACGAATCAACCGACGGTCGCCGAACATGGACAAAGCCCCCACCTCGTCCCAAAACAACGTCGGTGTTTCCCGCAGCCGGTCTGCCGTCAAATCGGTCACGGCCAACGGTTTTTGATCCGCCAGCATTTTTTGAATACGGCAGGCGGCTTCGTCAATCGCGCCCGTGTCCGTTCCGTAAATCAAAAAAGCTTTGAAAGAAGACGTTAAATCGGATGCCAAAGCTTTTAACTGACCGGCTTTGATTTTCATGGTTTTTGTTTTCCTTTGAAGTAATTAGCCATTCGAAGCGCAATCGAGTCGGCCAGCAGTTCGGCCAACCGGCGGCGTGTGGTTTGTTCAGCCGTCAACGTCGCATAAGGTGCCGTTAAAATGTTATAACTGGAAACCGTATAGGCGGTATCGGACAACAAAACCTGCTGCGAGCTTAAATCCTTCAACGTATAAGCCGCCGTCAGGCGCATCGTCGCCCGCGTCGCCGTGTTATCGCCCAAAATACCCTGATCACTGTTAACGGTTTCGCTTAAGTGAATGCTCAGCTCATATTTTTTGGGAACATCCGTGTTGTCGGGATTTAAATTACTGTTTAACGTCCGCACCAAAATGCGACCGGTTTCCTCGGGCACTCGAGCCACCCGAATTTGCGCCGTTTCATCCACAACGGAAGCGTTTTGCTCGGTTTTTAAATAAACGGGCGTCCAACCGCAAGCAGCAGTCAACAACAGCACACTGATACAAATCACAGACTTAAACGACAAAATTCACTCCCTTTGACGGTATTATTTTCACGGCCCGAACGGCACGTCCTTTTATTTTACGTTGAACGAGGGGAAAAGACAAGGCCTCTTTTTCAATTTGTCGGGCATCCAAGCTGCCCGGCACAAAATCCGCGACACGTTTGCCGTTGACTTCGATAAACAGCACCGGCGGCGGCAAAACGGTTTGCCACTGCGCGCGATAAGCCGGCATGCGTTCATGCACATCAGGCACCAAATGTGTCACCAAATGCGGAACAAAAGGATATAAAAGCACCGCCAAAGCCGGCCGCGGCCCCGCATGAAACAGGCTTTTCAGCTGAACCAACAAAGCCGTCAAGTCGTCTTTTTGCAAAGCCTGAAGCGCCGGGCCTAATGCCGGATCCCGCCAATCGGGAGCCTGTCCCGCGCAATCCCGCAATCCCAGCCACAACGCGTTCATCCAACGCCAAGCGCCCGTCAAAGCCGCATCGGACAAACCGCCCGGCTGCAACATTGTCACACGCACCGCATCGGCGCCATAGCTGTCAATCAGCTCAAAAGGCGGTTGTTCCTTGCAAACCGGCGTCAGCACGCCCCACGTCCGTCCGGGGGCTTCCCGAGCCGTCCAAGCGGCTCCCGTCAGACGCGCCGTCACGTCATCTGCCAACGAATCACCCTGTGCCCACCCTTTGTTGCGCCAGGTCGCTTGAACCGTTGTTTCCACATATCGAAAAGCATATCTGTCCGTCATGGCGGACAGTATAACCGACTTTAAGGATTTTTTAAACAAAAAGAACATAAAATAAGCACATGAAAGCCAAAATGTTTGTCATCGCCGGTCCGACCGCGTCCGGCAAATCCGCCTTCAGCCTCCGATTGGCCAAAGCCGTCGGCGGCGTTGTCATCAATGCCGATTCGTTGCAAGTTTATGAGGACGTGCCGATTTTGACCGCTCGACCAACTCCGGCGGAACAAGACGGCGTCCCGCACGAATTATATGGTTTCTTGGATGCTTTTCAAAAAAGTTCAGTCGCTTTATGGCTGGAAAAAGTCAAAGAAGTCCTGTCAAAAACCCAACCAGCCGTTTTTGTGGGCGGAACGGGCCTTTACCTTAACGCATTGTTGAACGGTTTATCTCCCGTTCCCGACATTCCGCCCGATATCCGCCGGACCGTGCGAGAAATGCCGCTGGAAGAAGTCCGACAAAAAGTCCAAGACCGGCGGTTTGCCGATCCGCAACGTCTGCGCCGCGCGCTGGAAGTCGAACAAGCCACAGGTAAGACTTTGGCCTACTGGCAGACACAACCGACTCATCCCCTGCTGACAGAGCCCGTTCAGCGGTTTTTAATCTTACCGTCCAGAGAAAAACTGTATGCACAATGTAATTACCGTTTTACGCAAATGATGGCGGCGGGCGCCTTAATGCAAGTGGCTGAATTACTGAAAAAAAATCCGGAAAAGTCCGGCGGTGTGTTTCAGGCAATCGGTGTATCGGAGCTGTCTCAAGTGCTGGCCGGCACTTTGTCCGAAGCCGAGGCGATTGCACATGCGCAGCAAATGACCCGCAACTACGCCAAGCGGCAAGCCACCTGGTTTCGGCATCAATTTCGCGCGGACACTGTTTTGGAAAGCCCTGATTTCTCGCTTTCTTTGCTAAAAGATGTAGATACAATGTAATTATGTTTTTCGGACAAACTCAGATAAACGAAGGCTCGGTGTTTTTTTAGACTTGCAACCGGTCGACAAAGCGCTTATTTTATTGATCAAGGAGAAATAAAAGTGCAAACCGGACGTTCCATGTTAGAGATGTTGGCTGTTCTAGCCATTATGGGGGCTTTGTCTATCGGCGGTCTGTGGGGATTGGCGCAAGCGCGCACCAGCGGACAGGCCATCCATATTGCTTCGGAAGTCAGCTATGCCACCAAAGAAATGATTTTGCGCGATGATTGGCGCGGCTTGGAGACCGGCAGTTCTTATCGGTTATCTGATGTTGAAGTGCTGGACATCACGATTGAATCGCCTTATCGGTTCAGCATGGCGACGACGGTGCCTTGGAAAGTCTGTCGTGCGGTTTTGCCAAAGCTGGAAAAAACGCATACGCAGCACGTGAACGGGACGCTTTTTACCGGTAGCACCGATATTTGCGGCACGGATGAAGATGTGGTCCTTGTTTTTACCTATACGGAATAAAGCCTAAACTTTCTTTCGGTCCAAAAACACCATCTTGTGAGCGGCGGGATCAAAAACCAATGCCAACCGGCCGGCTTTAAATGCCGTCGCGGGTCGACCGAACAGTTCATACCGAAACCCTTTCATGGCGGGAATATCCGGATTATCGGAACGCGCCAAAGCGTCCAAATCTTCGGATGATGCCACGACTTTGGGCGCCACGCCCGCCTGTTCGCACACCACGGTTAACAACAAACGCAACATTTCTTTGACGTTTTTCTGAGCCGCCGTCAGCGGTTTGGGCTTTGTGACCCGCGGCCATGTGTCCGAAGGGCTTGCCAAAACGGCCGAGATAACGGATAAAATCTCACTGCCGTGCTTTTTGACGACACCGGCCGGCATCTGACGCATCTGCGTCAAATCCTCGAGCGTCTGCGGCCGGGAAGCTGCCAGCTCCAATAACGCTTCGTCTTTTAAAATCAGCCGCCGCGGCCGATTCAACGTTTGAGCCAATCGCTCACGCCAAGCGCACAACGCCTGCAACAACGCCACAAACAACGGCTGATCGGTTGTGCGTTTGATGCGTTGATAAACATTCATCGGATCAACGTCATACAAAACCGGATCAATCAAATGATCCATTTCGTTTTGCACCCATGACGTCCGGTCGCGCTGCGCCAGCCGCTGTGTCATTTCGCGGTAAATCGGCACCAAATGCGTGACGTCCGATAAGGCGTATGTCATTTGTTTTTTCGTCAGCGGCCGATGTGACCAATCCGTAAAGCGGGCGGATTTATCCAGCTCGATATTCAAAAAGGCATGCACCAACGTTTGATATGACACGCTTCCCCCCAACCCCAGCACCATAGCGCCGATTTGTGTATCAAACACGGGAGATGGCACGGCCTGCATCAGGTGATAGAAGATTTCAATATCCTGACGCCCGGCGTGAAAAACTTTCAACACGCGCGGGTTTTTCATCAAGGCCAGCAGCGGTGTCAAGTCCAATTCCGGCGCCAGCGGATCCACGCAAGCGGCTTCGTTTTCATCGGCAATTTGGATCAGGCACAATTCGGGCCAATAAGTCCGTTCGCGGATAAACTCGGTATCAACGGCGACAAAAGGCGACTGTTCCAAACGGGCACACAATGCCGCCAGCTTTTCATTTGTATCAATCATCATTTTTCTGTTATACGCCTATGCGCAGTCAGATTCAAGCGCTAAATAGCCTTCGTCCGCCAACAGGCTGCAAGCAATCGACATATCGCGGCCGAATTTACCGGCGATGAAAAAAGGCAGCTCATCAAATGCCACGGCCACGACGTCATCGTATTCGTCCTCGACGGCATTTAAATGCGCCGATTTAACGCCGAAAGCCGACAAAGAAACATCTGCCCGCATCACCAGCGCATAATGTGTGCCTTCCGCGGTAGGTTCGATAATCAACGCCGAACGGTCTAAATCACTTAACTGATCCGCGTCGATGTTCAGTTCGTTTTTCAATGCGATTAAAAACGATTTGACATAGTCGATACAACCGTCATGTGAAAAAACATCCGGTTTGATATAGCTGGAAGGCAAAAATCCCCACTCATTGGCGCGCGTGGCCACCCATTCCGGCCGTCTGCCGAACAAAACGCCGTCTTTACAGGTCAAAAAGCCCATCACCGACACGGGATTGATGTTCAAAACAGGCTTGAGCCGCGGATCCATCCTTTGTGCGATCAAATAGCGGTATTCCACAAACGAACCCGAAATTCGGTCAGGCGCCGCTGCGTCTGCCGAAAAAACCAACCCATTAAAAAGGCGGCTGTTCGATGTCGAAAGAGCCGCCTGCCATAACTCGTTCACCCGAGCCTCCGTTTCGGAGGAATAACGGGACGTGTCATGTTGCAAAAGTTGAAACTCGGAAGACAAAGTCTGAATCGAAATCATGATATGGCCTTTCTAAACATATAGAGGTTGACATAACATGAGTTTATTTCTTAACACATTTTTAACGAAATGTCAAATCTAGTATCATTAAGACGCGAAACACACAACCTATAGTATTTAAAAACAGCTGTTTTGCATGATCAGGACTCCTTAAAAGAAGATAAAATCGTCTTTTCACGCAAAAGCAAAAAAACGACTCGGCTTTTGAAGCAAAAAGCGTTAGGATAAAGCCTATGATGAAAAACATGTTGGACAATTTGGCGGCGCAGCAGATTTTAACCGCGTTGGACGGGCAAGCTTATTTTGTCGGCGGCGCCGTGCGGGATTTTTTGTTGGCTGCTCCCGCCACGGATATAGACATGGCAACGCCGCTTTTACCCGAAGAAGTGACGGAAAAGCTGAAAGCGACCGGTTGCACGGTTGTGCCGACGGGACTGGCGTTCGGCACGGTGACGGTGATTTATAAAAAGCATCGCGTGGAACTGACAACTTTTCGACAAGACGTTCGTTGTGACGGCCGACATGCCGAAGTGCTTTTCGGTACCTCCATGAAAAGCGACGCGGCACGACGGGATTTCACCATCAATGCGCTTTACATGAACCGGGACGGCACGCTTTTTGATTTTTTTCACGGACGACGAGATTTGAAAAAAGGCCGAGTTCGTTTCATCGGCAGTCCCGAAGCCCGCATTCAGGAAGACACCCTGCGTGTGTTGCGTTTTTTTCGGTTTTGGGGACGCTTCGGACGGGGTAAGCCTGATCCCGCCGCGCTTAAAGCCTGTCGTGCCGCCCGCAAAAAACTGACGAAACTATCACTGCAACGGCGGCATGATGAAATGATAAAAATCCTGGCCGGACCGCGGGCAGACGTGGTTTTACGTTATATGGCCCGCGCGGGCGTGCTGAAACCGCTGATCAAAGGCCCGTGGGATTTCAAAGCACTGCGCCGGGTCATTATCCGCGAACGGCGGCTCGGTTATACAGACACCCCGCATGTGGTGACACGGTTATGCGCGTTTCAGCCTCAGGGCGATCCGCCGATGTGGCTGCAGCACAAAGAACGCCGAGCCTTTATGGATCTGCGAAAAGCCCTGGCCGTCCCTGACCGACCGCGCGCATTGTTTCTTTACGGCAAAAAAGCCGTTCAGCAAAAAGAACTGATGAACCGCCCGCGACTGACACGACGGAGCTTTGAGGATATCAAAAAATGGCGCGAACCCAAGTTCCCCATCACTTCAGGCGATGTCATCCGCCGCGAAAAAGTCGAAGGAAAAGCCTTAAGCCTGGCTTTCAAACGTTATCGCGAAACTTGGCTGGATTTGGGCTGCCCGCGTGAAAAAGAGGTTGTCTTTCGGGCGCTTTCAGGTTAAACTGGAAAAAAAAGGAGAACACACATGACACACCACACCCAAAACGGACGAAGCATGATTGAAATGCTGGCAGTTTTAATGATCATCGGGTTCATTGCCATCGGTGCGCTGGCCGGTTTCGGACAGGCCCGGTTAAAGCTCAGAAGCAGTCAATTGCATGATTCGATTTCTTATATCGGTGACGAAACAGCCAAACTTTACGCCTGGCGGCGGTCCTATCCGGCCGTTAATTTACAACAGCTGTGCGAAAACGACATTTTCCCGGAAGGCTGCACCGATCATGTTCCCAACGCCAATCCGTTCGGCGGGGAATACTGCCTGAGCAGCACATCAGATTCCTTTACCGTCAGCGCCTCGGGCATTCCGGCCGACGAATGCACGCTGTTGACGACACGCGATTGGTCCTACGCATCCAGCGTCAGCTGCTCCACGGGATCAGGCAACTGCACGTCTTCGGATGACTTAAAAACCTTGACGGTCACGTTTCAATAAGGGTTTCAAAATCGGCTAAAAAAGCACGCATGGCGCGGCCGCGATGGGAAATACGGTTTTTCACATCGGCCGGCAGTTCGGCAAATGTCTGTTGATAGCCTTTGGGTTCAAACACGGGATCGAAACCGAAACCGTCCGCGCCGCGCGGCGGCACGATTTGACCATCGCAGCGCCCTTCGTACGTCTTGACGGAACCGTTCGGAAACGCCAATGCGATGACACAGGCAAAATGAGCCGTCTGATCTTTTTTACCAACCAGATTTTTTAATAAATCGGCAAAAGCCGCTTCATACCCGCCGCACTTTTGCGCATATCGCGCGGTCAACACGCCCGGCGCATTCTTCAGCGCATGCACGCACAACCCTGAATCGTCCGCCAAAGCCGGTAATCCGCTGGCCGCCGCAGCAGCCGTCGCCTTCAAAGCCGCATTTTGGGCAAAAGTTTCACCCGTTTCCGGTGTTTCAGGCAGATCCGCTTCATCGGCCGAAAGCACCTCCACCCCCATGGGTTTCAGCAAGCTTCGTATCTCTTTGATTTTCCCGGCGTTATGAGAGGCAAAAATCAACTGTTTTGTCATAAAGCAGCCTCCAACACTTGTTGTTGCAGACGAGCCAATTCACCGGTACCTTTTTTGGCCAGCTCCAACAGCGTTAAAAACTCTGCTTCCGAAAAGGGAGCCCCTTCGGCCGTTCCCTGAATCTCCACAAGCCCGCCCTTGCCCGTTATGACAAAGTTTGCATCCGTGCCGGCATGCGAGTCTTCTTCGTAATTCAAGTCCAACACGGCTTCGCCGCCGCAAATGCCGCAGGAAACAGCCGCTACCGTGGTGGTCAGAGGATTTTTCGTCAAAACGCCCGTTTCAACCAACTTGCGACACGCCAGCGCCAACGCCACAAACCCGCCCGTAATCGAGGCCGTCCGCGTCCCGCCGTCGGCCTGCAGCACATCGCAATCGACTTTGATGGCCACTTCACCCATGGCTTTTAAATCCACGGCCGCCCGCAATGCCCGTCCGATCAGCCGTTGAATTTCATGCGTTCGGCCTGTTTGACCTTTTTTGGCTTCGCGATCGGTGCGCGTTCCCGTTGCCCGCGGCAGCATACCGTATTCAGCCGTCACCCAGCCCGTTCCCGTGCCTTTCACCCAAGCCGGCACGCGTTCTTCCAGTGACGCCGTGCACAAAACATGGGTGTCGCCGCATTTAATCAGGCAAGACCCTTCGGCATATCGGTTGACATGCGTTGTCAGGGTGACCGGTCGCATTTCATTGGCTTTTCGATTATCTGCTCTCATTTTTAATCCTTTTAACAATAAATCTTGCAAAATGTGAAAACTTTTCCTACATATAGTCATATCAAGCTGTTTTGAAAAGGATAAACCATGACACAGAAAAATCAAGAAAAACACATCAAAAAAGAAGAAAAAAAACAACCGCAGCCAACCCCCGCGTCCGCACCGGCAGAAGAAAAAGTCGCCCCTGCGCCCGAGGAAACATTGGAAAAACTGCAAAAAGAAGCGGCCGAAATGCGCGATAAGTTCATGCGCACGTATGCCGAAATGGAAAATATCAAAAAACGCTGTCAGGCGGAAATTGAAAAAAACGCCAAAATCGCCATTGCTGACTTTGCGCTGGCACTTTTGCCCGTGGCGGATAATCTGGCCCGGGCGCTGGCGCTGCCCATTCCGGCCGAACTGGAAGACAACGCTTACCTGAAAAGCCTGTTCGAAGGCATTGTCATGACCCAAAAAGAACTGCGCACGGCGTTGGAAAAAAACGGCGTCAAAGAAATCGACTCGGAAGGCAAACCGTTTGATCCCAACTTTCAAAAAGCCATTCAGGAAGTCGTCGATCCCGAAAAACCGGCCGGCACCGTCCTGCAGGAATGGCAAAAAGGCTATACCATCGGCGGCGACCGTGTGCTGCGCGAAGCCCTGGTCATTGTCTCACGCAAAGAATAAAAACACGCGTGAAACGGGAAAGAAAAAAATCCCCCTTGATTTTTGGGGGAAATGATGTTATCTTATTCCTGTAAAGGAGTTTTTATGTCACACGATACAAAGCCGCCCACTGCGGGGAAAGCTGTGCCGGCGGCTCAACAGAGTCTTTCCCATCTCAAAGAATTAACTTTTGATGATCTTCAACAACAAATAAAAACGCTTCAAGCTCAAAACAAACGCCTGCGGGCTCAAATTTCAACATGCCGCGCCGAAGAAGTCGAAAAAAACGGTGCCAGTCCTGATGCGCCGATTTCTAACGACGACGTCATGGTACGCGTTAAAAAAATGTATGGCAATCCGATCCGTGCATTTGATTTGGCTCGAGACAGTCTGGCCGAAATGGCCGCCTGGCGCAAGCTGTATTTTGAACGGTGCAAACATGTGCGCCTGACATTGGAACTGGAACGGCGCCGACAACTGAAACGCCCGTCCATCTTACAAAAATGGCGGACCAAAGGCTTGCAACTCTTGGAACAGCGGCTTCACTTTTAACGTGTATGACCGAACACGATTCTTTTAACGGTCGGCGTCAGACGCGGCCGGTGAGTTGATGTTTGCAACAAATGCATGCATGTGCGCGCTTCGGCTTCTCGGCCCGCGAAACGCAAAGAACGCATGTAAGCGCGAGGTGTGCGGCCGTGACTGTCCTTTAAATCCGCGCGGGCGCCGTGTGTCAACAACAGACGAATCATCTGTTCATTGGCTTGATGTGCCGCCAGATGCAGGGGGGTAAACCGACCTTTACTCTGCGCATTGACGTCGGCGCCATGCTCGATTAAATAAGCCGCCAACGACCGCATGCCCAAAAACACGGCCATGTGCAACAAAGAAAATCCTTGGCAATCCGTCGAGTCGGGTTGAACACCGGCGCGGACTTGTTTCCAGACCCGCCGCATTTTCTTTTGGAACAAATCAAAAACCAATGTATTGTCCAATAATGGAGAAGAAATTGTTTGCTTCATCTCAACCTCCTCAAAAAAAATGCACCCGAGTGTTTTGTAGCGCAAGAAAATCAACAAGTCAATTTTTTTTCGTTTTTTTTACCCGTCCGATCCTTTTGCCGTCCGAGCGGAAAATCAATCATCAAAAAAAGCCCCGCTTGCGCGAGGCTTTTTCTGTACCCGGATTCGTTTACGGATAAACCTTTTTGAAGGTCGGCGTCACCATGCGTTTCATGGTCACTTTCGCCGCCCAGCGCGTATAAGCACAAGCTTTGGCATCTTTTGTTTTCGGCAAACAAACCGTTGTTCCCACATAGTAAGAACCGGGAGCCAAATCTTTAAACGCGAAATGGCCGTCTTTATCGGTTTTCACCATTTTGTTAAACGGAATGACACGTTGATCCGCCGTTGCCAAATATTCGCGACCGGCCCAGCCACGACGATACCATTCATCGGAATAGCTGGTGACAGGGTTGATAAACACGGTCGTATTGGCAAAGCATTTTTCCGAACCGTCTGCCAAGGGGAAACACAATTTCCCCTGGATGGATGCATTGCCTTTTTGCGCATAAGGAGCGTATTCGGCCTCAATATATTTTGCCTTGCGCGGCACAGGCGGCGGGCAAGCCGGCGCTTTGGTTGTGACGGCCGGCATATCTTTGGCCGTAAAAGGCTTTTTCACGACATTTTTTTGCACCCCACGTTGCATGCCCGGAGCGGGCCGAGCCGGTTGTCCCGGACGCACGCCATGCGGATGAGCTTTTCCCGGCTGAACCCTTTGATGCGGCATCGGCGCGGGCGGACGCAGGCGGCGCATTTGTTCACGACGCAATGCTTGAGCCACATAAGGCCGGCAGTCGTTTTTAGACCGGAACGACACGTCATATTTAAAACAAACCACACTCAGCACCACAAATTCAAACAACAGAAAAATCACCAGCAAATAAGCCAGCCCTTTATAAGACGGCTCGGGTGTTTTGACTTGCTCTTTTGCCGTCGGCCGAACGTCGACGGACGAAGTTTTTTTCTCTTTTTTCAAAACCATAAGAACCTCCCTTTCATGTCGATGGTTTTTCTATGATAAAAAGCTTTTGAACGGCTGTCAAGGGGTAAGCGCGGCGCTGGCCGTTTCGATGCGTTTTTCCAGCTCGGCCAAAAACGCGCGGCGAGGCAATCCCGGCTCGATGGGCGGCAAAAATTCAAACGTGCACACACCGGGGTAGCGCCAAAAAGAGTTCTTCGGCCAAAAATAGCCCGTGTTCAGGGCCACCGGCACAACCGGCACCCGACATTCGTCATAAATCAACGCCACACCGGGATTGTAGTGTGTCGGCGCGCGCGGCTTCATCCGCGTGCCTTCGGGGAAAATCATAATGTTAAAACCGTCCTTTAACCGAGCCTTGGACTTTTCCAACAAATACCGCATGGCGGCCGTTCCGGCTTTGCGATCAATGGCTATGCTGCCCGTTTTGAAAAAATACCAACCGGCCACCGGTATCCATAACAAGACTTTTTTCAACACATAAATCCCGTTCGGCACCATCATATGAAACAGCACCGTTTCCATGGCCGACTCGTGTTTGGAGGCCACAATATAGCCGTCTTGCCGCGGCAAGTTTTCCAATCCTTTGATTTCCACGCGAATGCCGCAGATCCACCGAAGCGTCCAACGATTCATGTGCGCCCAGCTGCGCGGCACCCAGTTCGCGGCCTTTGCCGTTCCGAAAAAAGCCGCGACACAAGCTACGCCCCACAACAGGGTATAACTGTAAAAGAACACCATGAAAATCAATGAACGAATAACAATGCCTGTTTTTTTCATATAAATAAGCTCCTTAAAAATGACCTTAACACCACGACCAAAAATTTGTTATATTCGACGAACAACAGCCAAAAATGCCGCGTATGGACAAGCTGCGTATCCATCTTTTTGGGAAAAACGGGATAGGGATAAACCACCAACCGCGGAATACGCGTTTCGATTTCAAACAAGCTGCGCGGCATATGGTAAAAACTGGTCACCAACAGCACCGAACGCACGTCGTTTTTTTGAATCCACATATCGGTTTCCATCGCATTTTCATAAGTGTTATCCGCCAAATATCCCAAATGAATCTTCGGCACCAAAGCATCGTCCGTTTCCGAAAACAACGCGCCCAGGGAAACTTTGCTGTTGACACCCGAAATAAACAAAGCATCGGCTTTGCCTTCGCGCAACAGGTCAACCGCGCGACTGATGCGATCAGCACCGCCGGTCAGCACAACAATCGCATCCACATTCGGCACTGTCGTGTATTTCAGGCTGAACGCATACAAACAAAACAGGCAAAACCCCAAAATCCAGCTTGTCAACGCCACCACGCCGCCGTAAAAAACATAAGATTTCAGCTTCATACCACGGCCTTCAGCTTTTTCAAAACTGTCATAAGCGCCGTCACAAACGACAACACTGCCGCCAAAAACGGCACCGACAACACCGTCACCCATTGCATTGCATGAAAACTGCCGGCTGCCAAAATCGGCTCTTGCAGCGGGTTAATCATGCTGGCCACCACCCACACGATCGGCAGGGCCAAAATAAATCCCACACAACCGCCCATAAAGGCCTTTATAAAACTGCGAGACGCATATTGCAGCGCAATCGTCGTGTCCCGCGCCCCCATCATGTGCAGCAATTTCAGCACCGGCCCTTGAACCGCCAGGCTGGACAACGTCGTCCAAATCACCGTAAAAGAGGTCGTTAAAATCAACAGCCCCAAAATAAACACAATCATGTTTTGAATCCCGCGCGCCATGTCAATCAGATGCGTCAACCACATGCGATGCGAATCCACCTGCGCCGCCGGAACAGTTTCGCTTAACGTTTGTTGAAAGGCCGCGAAATCAAACGCTTGATCTTTCTTTAACCGGACATCAATCAGTTTCGGTATGGGCAGCTCTTCGACTTTATCCAACACACCCAACCACGGCTCCATCAGCGTGGCCATGTCGTCATCCGTCAGAACATCGGCGCCGGCCACACCGGCAGTTGTCTGCAACACCGCCAACACGCCGTCGACATCTGCCTGAACAGCCTCTGAGCGCGGCATGCCGGATACGTCATAAGTCGGCACTTGGATCGTCAAAGATCCCGCCACGGCCCGGTTCCAGGTCTGAATGATATTGGTCAGGCTCAGACTGCCAAACAACGTCAGCGAAGCAATAAACACCATCAGCATTGTCATCCAGGATAAAAAAAGCGTGGATTGATCATGAAAAGGCAAAGCCCGTTTATGCGTGAACATCATTTTCCTCCGTTGCATAAGTCAAAGCCGGCGGAATCAACTCCAAATGCCCTTGCGCCAAATGCAGCTGCGGCATGCCGAACTGGCGAATCAATGCTTGGTTGTGCGTGGCAATCAAAAGAGTCGTGCCTTGACGGTTCAGCTCCATAAACAAGCGCAAAATCCGGCCGGCCATGGCATCGTCCACATTGCCGGTGGGTTCGTCGGCCAACAGTAAATCCGGCTGGTTGATAACGGCGCGGGCAATCGCGATGCGCTGTTTTTCGCCCCCCGACAGCGTGACCGGCGATTGATCAATGCATTTTTCCAATCCGACCCAAGCCAACAATTCGACTACTCGTTTTTTGATTTCCGCCTCCCGCATGCCGATAATCCGAAGCGGCAGAGCGACATTGTCAAACGTTGACAGATAATCCAACAATCGAAAATCCTGGAACACGACACCGATTTTTCGACGCAGCAAGGGCATTTTGCGGCGTTTTACTTCAGACAAATCCTGACCGAATAACTGAATACGACCCGCCGTCGGCCGCTGGTCCAGATACATCAGGCTCAACAGGCTGGTTTTGCCGGCGCCGCTGTCCCCCGTGACGAAGTGAAAAGAGCCGCGTTCCAATGAAAATTGGATATTCTTCAGCACTTCGGGACCGTCGTCATATTTTAAAAACACGCGATGGAAGTCCACAACCGGCATCAAAGAGGGCCTTGTCAACATTTTCTATTTCATCCTTGTCAAACGCTTCTTTTTCATTTATCGTAAGAAGAACAGTAAAACATTTTTAAAAAAAGAGCAATACTTTAATGTTCACGATGTGTCCGAACTGCCACCGCATTTACGACGTCCCGGCTGAAAAAATCAAGCCCGGGCGGCAAAGCTTTCATTGCATGGCCTGCGACTTTACGTTTGAACAACAAACACAATCCGAAGAAGAACCCGATATCGTTCAGGAAACACCCGTCGATGAGTTGACACCGCAACAAACACCGGCACAACCCGATCAGCTGGACACCCGCGAACGCGAAGAAGCGGCAACCGCTTCGGAAGAAGAACCGCGACCGGATTTCGGACCAAAGCTGCCCTCTTTTTTAACGGACAATCCCCTGTCTGAACCCTTACCCGAAACGCCGGACGCATTTGAACCCGTGACACAAAGAGCGCCGAAACATCGAATAAGACAAGGGGCGGGTTGGATTTTAACCGCTGTTGTCCTGTTGATTTCCTTATTGATTGTCGGTCGATACGACGTTGTTCGTCACTTTCCGGCAATACAGCCGGTTTATACGCTGATCGGCCTGGAAACCGAACCGCTCGGCAACGGATTGGACTTCAAAGACACTTTTTTTGATATCATGCGGGAAGACGGAGTTCAGACGCTGTTGGTCAAAGGCACGGTTGTCAATGTGTCGGACACGGACAAAAAAATGCCGTTTATTTGGCTGATTTTAACGGACGAAGCAGGAAACATCACCGAAGAACAAACGCTGGCGCCCGTCAAAGAAACCATCGCGCCGGGTGAAGTTTTGCCTTTTGAAACCAAAATAAAACCGATGAACCGGCTGACACGACAAATCGAGGTCACTTTTAAAAAGACGGAGGGCGCATGAACATCAAATGGATCGGCTGTCTGATGACGGGAAGTTTGCTGGCACTGCCGGCCGGCGCGGCTTGCTTGTTCGGCGACGCTTACCTGGCCCGCGGACAATATGAACAAGCCCGCCAAGTTTATGAAAACTGTGCAAAAGAGCAAAACGACCCGGGGGCACAATATGCTTTGGGACAGCTGTACCAAAACGGCACCGGCACACCGCAAAATATCAAACGCGCGTTGTTTTATTATCGGTTTGCGGCGGAAAACGGTTTGGCTTCAGCACAACGGGCGTTGGCACAGCTGATGATGGATCTGGAACGAATGGGGGCGCCGGGTCGGGTCGCCTTACAGGACTATGAAACCAAAATCGGCGAGTTGAAAGAAACACAAAAAACAACAGCGGAACCGATCAAGGCGCGCGAAATGTCGGCCTATGCCTGGATGCTGTTGGCGGCGGAAAAAGCGGATAACAAATGGTTTTATCCGGCCGGCGGTGACCAGGATCAACAAGCCGTTCGTCTGTTGCCCGGTTTGGAAAGTCGATACGGCAAATCCGCACGGGAACAGGCTGTGCGTCAGGCGTCCGCCTGGAAAGAGGACAAACTGCTGCGGGCGGCTAAAGCCGCATTGTCGGACAGCGAATATGCGACCTTTACCGACACATTGTACCCGCGTCAGGGCAAACCTGACCCGGCCCGCCGATTGTTGGAGGTCAGCAAACTGAAACAACGCCTAACCGGCGAAGGACAATCTCATGACTAAAAAAGTATTCATGAATACCATGGGCTGCCAAATGAATGTTTATGACAGCACACGCATGCTGGACGCGTTGGCGGCTTTAGGCTGGACAGAAACACAAACGCCCGAAGAGGCTGACCTTTTGATGGTCAACACCTGCTACATTCGCGAAAAAGCGGCGGATAAAGTGTTTTCCTGTCTGGGACGCTTTCAAGAAATTAAACAAGCGCGCGCCCGAAAAGGCCAAGACACTTTAATCGCCGTGGCAGGCTGTGTGGTGCAGGCGTTGGGAGACGCTGTCTTGAAAAAAGCGCACAGCGTGGATATTGCTGTCGGACCGCAGTCATATCACAAACTGCCCGAACTTGTGACGCGGTTCAATCGCAAAACCGGCCGCAAAACCGTTGCCGAGTTCACCAGCGTTGAAAAGTTTGATACTTTGGCACCGCCGGTTTCCCACGGATGCACGGCGTTTTTGGCCATTCAGGAAGGTTGTGACAATTTTTGCTCTTATTGCGTTGTGCCCTACACACGGGGATGTGAATATTCCCGTTCCGCACAAGCAGTGTTGGACGAAGCACGCGCTTTGGCGGACACCGGCGCCAAGGAAATAATGCTGCTGGGTCAAAACGTGGATTGTTGGCACGGCGCGGGGCCGGACGGCAAACCGTGGCATTTGGCGCGATTGATCGAACGATTGGCCGAAATCGACGGATTGCAGCGAATTCGCTATACCACCAGCTATCCCGTGGATATCACGGACGATATGATTGCCGCCCATCGTGATATTCCGAAATTGATGCCTTACATTCACTTGCCCATTCAATCGGGGAGCGATGCGGTTCTCAAGGCCATGAATCGGCGCTATAACGTTTCACAATATCTGGCGGTTGTGGATAAATTACGAACAGCGCGCCCCGATATTGCCGTTTCATCGGATTTTATCGTGGGTTTTCCGGGGGAAACCGATGCGGATTTTGAACAAACGTTGGCGGTTGTGGATCAAGTGCG
The DNA here is from genome assembly GCA_944391565.1 of uncultured Alphaproteobacteria bacterium. Classification (GTDB taxonomy): domain Bacteria; phylum Pseudomonadota; class Alphaproteobacteria; order CAAHEQ01; family UBA3637; genus CALXXX01. Next base: position 95,830 of record CALXUB010000005.1, read on the forward strand.
CTATGCTCAAAGTTATTCATTTAAATACTCGCCGCGGCCCGGCACACCGGCCAGCCTGATGAAAAATCAGGTACCGGAAGCCGTCAAAGCCGAGCGACTGTGCGTTTTGCAAACCAAATTACTGGCATTGCAAAAGGCCTACAATCTTCGGTTTGTGGGTCAAACGCTTCCTGTTTTATTAACCGAACACGGCAAAGAAAAAGGCCAACTGAACGGCTACAGCCCTTATTTGCAAAACGTGCATGTCTGCCTGCCCGAAAACCGGCTGGGCGACATCGTCGACTTGCACATCACGGGTGCAACGGCCAGCAGCCTGTCTGCCGAACCGGCTTCATTGTCATCAAAGAGGAACTAACATGCAAATTACCAAAGAATTTCAAGATAATCGTGCGTTTTCAGGCCTTGTCGGTCCGCAAAACAGCCATCTGAAACAAATCGAAACCGACATGGGCGTCACCATGCACATGCGCGGCAACCAAGTGACCATTGAAGGGTCTTCCCGCGATGTGCCGATGGTATCGGATTTATTGGATATGCTGTATGAACGGGCACGAACGGCCGGCGACATTACGAATGAAGACATCGGTCGCGCGTTGCAAAAAATCATGGGCGGCGCTCCGGCCGGCAATTCGGGTGATTTAACTTTGCGCACCAAAAAACGGCATATCAATCCGCGCACACAGACTCAGGCCGATTTTATCGAAGCCATGAACCAATATGAAATGGTGTTCGGTTTGGGGCCCGCGGGAACCGGAAAAACCTTCCTGGCCGTTGCCAAAGCCGTTTCCATGATGTTGGAAGGCCGCGCGGAAAAAATCATTTTAACTCGTCCGGCAGTGGAAGCCGGGGAAAACTTGGGTTTTTTGCCGGGCGACCTGAAGGAAAAAATTGACCCGTATTTGCGACCGCTGTATGATGCGTTATATGACATGCTGCCGGCCGATCAGGTGGATAAAAAGTTGGAATCCGGTGAAATTGAAGTGGCACCGTTGGCTTACATGCGGGGACGAACATTGGCACACGCCGTCGTCATTTTGGACGAAGCGCAAAACACCACACCCATGCAGATGAAAATGTTTTTAACCCGCTTGGGCGAAGGATCACGCATGGTCATTAACGGCGATTTATCCCAAACCGACCTGCCGCGCGGCGTCACATCGGGCTTGGCGGACGCTATTCAGGTCGTGCGGCATATTCCCGAAATCAAAATCGTCGAATTCAGTGAAAAAGACGTTGTCCGGCACGGGCTCGTGTCCAAAATCGTCAAAGCTTATGACGCAAGGAATAAAGATCAAAATGCCCTCTGACGGATTAGGACTGCAAATAAAAACCCCCGCCTGGCGACAAGCCGTGCCGCAGGTGCGTCAGTTGGTGCGCCGCGTTTTAAGCGCTGTTATTGATTTATCGCAGCATGAAGTCAGTGTCGTTTTAGCCGATGATGCTTTTGTGCAGACGCTTAACCGAACTTATCGCGGGGTGGACAAACCCACGAATGTGCTGAGCTTTCCTTTGCCGGCTTCGGATGTCCCGATGGCACCGCTGGGCGATATTGTGCTGGCTTTTGAAACCTGTCAGCGCGAAGCTCAAGCGCAAGGATTGACTTTGACCGCCCATACGGCGCATTTAGTGCTGCATGGCGGGTTGCATTTGCTGGGATACGACCATATCTTGGAAAAAGAGGCCGTTCAAATGGAACATCTGGAAAGTTTAAAAATGCTGGAACTCGGGTTTGATGACCCGTATCAAGGGGAAAAAACATGTCATTCATCGACAAAATGAAGGAAAATCGCCGCCATAAACAAGAAGAAGATTCTGTTTTGGACGCACTGGAACAAATCATCGACGAACGTGAAGAACGCGGCGAACAACATCTGGTGGATCAACGGGAAATCCCGATGCTGAAAAACATTTTCCGCTTACGGGACATGCGCGTCCACAACATCATGACACCGCGTGTCGATATGGCCGCCGTTTCGCTGAACATCACGGCAGCACAGCTGAATAAGTCTATTTTAAAAGAAAAATTCACACGTTATCCGGTGTTTGACGGATCATTGGACAACATTGTCGGCATTTTGAACGTCAAGGATGTTTTATTTGCGCTGATGAAAAAGAAAAAAGCCATCGTGGCCGATTTAATGAAGCCGGACGTGTTGTTTGTTTCGCCGGCCATGCGGGCCCTGGACTTGCTGAAAGAAATGCAAAGTCGCCAAAGTCAAATGGCGATTGTCATAGACGAACATGGCGGTGCGGACGGATTGGTGTCGATGGAAGACCTGTTGGAAATGATTGTCGGCGAAATTGATGACGAACATGACGAACCCGGTGCCGTCTTAATCGAAGAAGTCAAAAAAGGCGTCATTGAAGCGGACGCCAAAGCTCGACTGGAGGCCGTGGAAGCCCTGTTAGGTCCCATTGCCACACCGGAAGAACGGGACAACCCCGATATCGACACCATCGGCGGATGGGTGGCCAACCTGGCGGGCCGCGTTCCGGCAAAGGGCGAGGTTATTCATCATCCGGCCAGCGGTTTTCGCTTTACAATCCTTAGCTCCGATCCGTCTCACATTCGCCGCATCCGCATTACGGGCAACCGAAAAAAACAAGAAGAAAAATCATGAAAAAATGGATTATTGCTTTGTGTTTGCTGCTGACGGCCCTGCCGGTCGCCGCCAAAAGCTATTCTCGTTTGGACAGAAAAGCTCAAACCGTGCCGACAAACCAAACGGAAACGCTGCCGCAGCTTGTGAACTACCTGACCCAAGGATTGACCTCGGAAGAAGACAAAGCGCGGGTTTTGCTGGCCTGGATTGTCTATAACGTAGATTATGACGCATATAAAAGCAAAGAAGTCATTGAACATGCTTATACACCGCGGGCCGCTCGCAAACTGAACCTGAGCACCGGCGATATATTCGTCACCCGCATCGGCGTCGCCGAAGATTTTGCCGAACTTTACCAGCGCATGGCAGCTATGGCCGGATTGGACGCCATGACCGTGACAGGTTATGCCGGCCGAGGCGTCACTACACGCAACATGGAACAATATCGCCATGTGTGGAATGTCGTTAAAATCGACGGAAAATGGGAATTGGTCGACCCCGTCTGGGCCATGCGAGGCGATACCAATGCCCTGCAAGACGCCGTTTCAGATCGTCAACATCAACGTGAAATAAAAAAACGCGAAGCCGGCAGCCGTGACGCAACACGCAAACGGCGCAATCGCAACATTGACGACCGCTGGTTTATGAGCGATCCCAAAGACTTCATCCAAACCCACTACCCCGATGACAGCCGTTTTCAACTGCTGACAACACCGGTACGCATCGGACGGTGGTTGAATTATCAATAAACAGCCCTTTGAATTCCAAGGGACTCGTCGGGTGTTTCTTCACTTTTGATCAAAAAGAGCCTTTTTGCGCCCCCCAAACCCAATCCAAAAAGGCCCTTTTTAAATGATGAAATTAAATAAAGGAACGCTTAAATATGAAGGAAGGCCGCCCGCGCCGCGCGAAGATTTCCGCGGGCGGCCTATCAAAATACTTAAGTTGGATAGGAGAACATAAAAAAATCTCCTCATCCCAAACCCGCTCCCTGAAATTCAGGGGGGCACAGGGGACGGGCTGTTTGTCTAAAAAAAACTTTTTTGCTCATTCATCTTAAAACAAGCGCGCTTCCTGATTTTCAGGGGCGCGGCAGGAAGCGCGCTTTAACACAAAAAAACTGATAAAAAATTAAAATAATTCATTCCTCACTTGGGCTTTTTTAAGTTAGGGTGTCATCTTAACCCGCTGGGTGTCTTTTTAAAATGACATCTTTTCCGGCGCAACAGGCCGCCCGCGCGCCGCGAAGAATTCGCGGGCGGCCTATCAAAATACTTAAGTTGGATAGGAGAACATAAAAAAATCTCCTCATCCCAAACCCGCTCCCTGAAATTCAGGGGGGGCACAGGGGGCGGGCTAAAACAAAAAACAACACACCCATTTAAATACAAGTTCTCTTATCAAAAAAATAATGATAGACAAATAAACTAC
>CALXUB010000006.1 GCA_944391565.1 uncultured Alphaproteobacteria bacterium
CCTTGCCAACAGAATGGGAATTATCTATAGTCAATGTTAGGTTCTATGAACTTATATTTTCTCTTAATGATAAAGGAAACCCTATGCTAAAATCAAATATTACCCCCCCCCCCCATATTTTAACTAATTTTTTCAATTACTTAATTCTCTTCTCTATCCTTACCCTTCCTACTCAAGCCAAAATTATTCAAAGAAAAATGCACATGGTCTGTCAAGAACATGAGTCTGCTTATTGGGACGGATCTAAAGGTGTCTGCTGTGACGGAAACGTCTATCAAAAAGATGAAAACAAATACGCGTGCTGCCCAACTAATCAATTCGTCAAAAACGTCAGTGGTTCTCCTTATCAAACGTGCTGTGCAAATGATTACCTCAGCGGCTATATTCTGGACGATGTCGTTATGTGTTGTTCAAACGATCCTAATGCTGACGGGCAAAATAAACAATGCTGCACTAACGGAGGCGAATGGACTTTGACACAACAAACGGGTAGTTGCACTTGCTCGCTTGAAGAAGAAAGTGTTGTTGGCGACATTAACATAAAAAAAACAACTTATTCTTGTGGCGGACAAGGATATTGTGATGTCACAACACCAGGTTCGCAATGGGTATTGTTGGCAGATTTATGCACACTCGGTCCATCTTATGTCAAATTATATGGATGCAATCAAGATGGAAAATTTATGAATTGTCTTGATGACGGAGCAGCTTGTTGTGGCTATTTCACCAGTTATGATTAATCATAACTAGCGTCGCCCTTAAAATCCAAAAGGTAGCAAGAGGCTTGAGCTGTCTCGTTAAAATAACATTTTCTTTTCCAACAACTGATGACGCAGCAGAATGCCCGCGGAAATCTTCGCATCGCGCGGCCTACCATACATCCTCAAAAAAAGCCCCTCCGAAGAGGGGCTTTGACTTGTTTAAACAGCTTACTTCGTAAATCTGGCAAAAATAGATTTACCGGCATAACGCGCCGTATCGGCCAATTCTTCTTCGATTCGAATTAACTGGTTGTATTTTGCCATCCGATCGGATCTGGACAACGACCCTGTTTTAATTTGACCGCAGTTTGTTGCAACGGCGATATCGGCAATCGTTGCGTCTTCCGTTTCACCGGAGCGGTGAGACAACACAGCGGTATAACCGGCGCGATGTGCCATCTCAACAGCATCCAGCGTTTCCGTCAGCGAACCGATTTGATTGACTTTCACCAAAATGGAGTTAGCGACTTTTTTATCAATCCCCATCGCCAGTCGTTTAGAGTTGGTGACGAACAAATCATCGCCGACCAGTTGCATTTTACCGCCCAAAGTTTCAGTCAGCATTTTCCAACCTTCCCAGTCATCTTCTGCCATGCCGTCTTCCAAAGACATAATCGGGAAGTTATTTTTCAAATCAACATAGTATTGAACCAGTTGTTCATTTGTAAAGGTTTTACCTTCGCCTTCCAAAACATACCGACCGTCTTTGTAAAATTCACTGGAAGCCGCATCCAAAGCCAAAACGACATCGTCTCCCGGTTTGTATCCGGCTGTTTCGATAGATTTGACAATGTAATCCAAAGCTTCTTTAGCGGAACCGATAGCCGGTGCAAAACCGCCTTCATCTCCGACGTTGGTATTCATGCCGGCTTTTTTCAAATTAGACTTCAAAGCCTGGAACACTTCAGCTCCCATCCGAACGGCGTCTGCCACTGACGGTGCCGAAATCGGCATAATCATAAATTCTTGAATATCAATCGGGTTATCAGCATGTTTTCCACCGTTTAAAATATTCATCATCGGAGTCGGTAAAACATGAGCGAACGTGCCGCCGATATAACGATAAAGCGGCAAACCGACCGTCTCAGCCGCTGCTTTGGCTGTCGCCAAAGAGACGCCCAAAATCGCATTTGCGCCCAAACGGCCTTTATTTTCCGTGCCATCCAAATCAATCATGGTTTGATCAATGGCCATTTGATCTTCGGCATCCATTCCGACAACCGCATCAAAGATTTCACCATTCACGGCTTCAACAGCTTTTGTGACGCCTTTGCCGCCGAAACGAGACTTGTCCCCGTCACGCAGCTCGACCGCCTCATGTACACCGGTTGAAGCACCGCTTGGCACGGCTGCCCGGCCAAAAGAACCATCCTCCAGCAAAACATCCACTTCCACCGTCGGTGTACCGCGGGAATCCAAGATTTCTCTACCACGAATATCAACAATTTCTGTCATTTTTCTTTTCCTTTTTTCTGACGATACATGTTAAAAAACATACCATCTCTTGTAGCTCGAAATGAACGAAGTTTCAAGTTTTTTTTCTTGCCTTTTACAGAAAGATGACAGACAGAGCTTTTTGATAGGAGTGCAAAGAAGTTCAAAAAATTCTTTGGATCAAAACGAACGGCTCGAATTTCAAGGAGAACGCTGGATGTCTCTACAGATAAACAGAACGTTTTTTTCTTATAAAAAGTTTTTTTGCTGCCCCCGAACCAATCTCAAAAAAGCCCTTTTAAAATGACGGAGTTGTTAATTTATTAAATAAAGGGACATTAAATATGAAGGAAAGGCCGCCCGCGAAATCTTCGCGCGACACGGACAGCTTATCAATCAAAAGTGCGCTTGAACATAACAAGATCCATTGCTCACCAAAAATTCTTTAATTACAAGCCCGCCCCCTGATTTTCAGGGGGGGCACAGAGGATGGAATGTTTATAAGTTTATATCTTTTCATCTCTAGAGAAAGGGCCTTTTTGCCGCCCCCAAACCCAATCCAAAAAGGCCTTTTTTTAAATTGCTCATTCATCTTAAAACAAGCGCGCTTCCTGATTTTCAGGGGCGCGGGCAGGATGCGCGCTTTAAAAAACACCACTTCAACACAAATTCTCTTGTCAAAAAAATAATGATGGACAAACAAACTACAAATCCGCTATCATACCTTCAGAACGCATGAAAGGAGTTTAATCATGTTCACTTTAACCAAAATTACCCCCCCCCCCCTGTTCTCCTCATTAACCTAACCATCTGCCTCTGTTTCTCTCTTCCCGCTCAAGCTAAAATCATTCAAAGAAAAATGCACATGGTCTGTCAAGAGCATGAGTCTGCTTATTGGGACGGGGCTAAAGGTGTCTGCTGCGACGGAAATGTCTATCAACCAGACACTGCTTCTTATGCCTGTTGCCCAACTGGAAAAGAAGTATCCATCGTTATGGGAAAAGAAAACCTCAACCACTGTTGCTCAGAAGGACAAAAGGCTTATTGGAGTGGGTCTTCCGCCCAGTGCTGTGCGACTGCAACGCATCAGATCGTCACCAACTACATCAATGGACAAACTGATACCGCCTACGCCTGCTGTGAAACAAAAGAGGATACCCTGGATAATTACTCAGGGAGTAATGAAACGGATTGGGGGGATACGATTTATTATTATACGAATCACACTTCTCATACAGAAGAAGGCTACACAATCGCCGGCGCCATCAATGGCAGCTGCTGTGGTGGATACATATCAGACTTATATAACTTTACAGAGACGGCTTCGTATTACGATGAACACAAGGAAACTCACCTAACTACGGGATACAAATATAAATATGCTATTACTGAGAATGGAGGAACTTACTATTGTGCGAAAGAAGAACTCCCTGTATGCGACGGAACGCGTATAGAAGAAATCTGTCTTGGAACAACAGCAAACTATTATGTCAGTCCCTCAAAAGTTTGTTATTACGATATCTCTTGGCCTGAACACATCATGGGCTGTAATTGCAGTGACAAAGGTGATCCAAGGAACAACGGTGATCCGTGCGATCCGTAAAAGCCTTGTATAGATAAAACTCTGTCTGTCTATTAAACAGAAGCCCGCCCCCTGGTTTTCAAAGGACGCGGAGGCGGGCCCCCAAAACATCTTTTTCACAGCAGATCTTTTGCCACGCGATCAAAAGCCATCATTTTTTTCAACAGATCTTCCAGTTGAGCAAACACGATCATATTAGGCCCGTCACTTGGCGCCTGATCCGGATTTTTGTGTGTTTCCACGAACACGCCGGCAATACCGGTTGTTAATGCTGCATTGGCAATAACAGGGGCGAATCGTCTGTCGCCGCCGGAAGAAGTCCCGTTTCCGCCCGGTTGCTGAACGGCATGCGTCGCGTCGATAATCACGGGGTAGCCTGTTTCTTTCATAATCGGCAGCGCACGCATATCCACCACAAGCGTGTTATAACCGAAAGAAGCCCCTCGTTCCGTCAATAAAATTTGATCATTTCCGGAATCGGCAATTTTAGCGGCCACATTTTTCATATCCCAAGGTGCCAGAAATTGACCCTTTTTAACATTGATGACAGCCCCTGTCCGTGCGGCAGCCACCAACAAATCGGTCTGGCGACATAAAAAAGCCGGAATCTGCAGAATATCCACCACTTCAGCAGCAGCGGCGCATTGCCCCGGTTCATGCACATCCGTCAGGGTCAAACACCCGACTTGCTCCTTAATATCACGAAAAGCGGCAAGTCCTTTTTCCAATCCCATGCCGCGCTGCCCCGACAAAGACGTCCGATTTGCTTTATCAAACGAAGCCTTGAAAACAAATCCTATTCCTAAACGTTGGGTCAGCTCTTTCAAAGCCGAGGCCATTTCCAACCCATGTTCCCGACTTTCCATTTGACAGGGACCGGCAATCAGCACAAACGGCAAATCATTGCCGAAAGTCACTCCAGGCAGCGCGATGTGTTTCATTTTTTATTCCTGCACAGGTGCTTCGACGGGAACAGTCGTGGTCACGATACTGGTTCTTTGCAAATCACGCTTTGCCAAAATACCCAGTGTCAGTGTTGTCACGACGAAACAAAAAGCCAAAATTGCCGTCAGCCGCGTCAGCATATTACCGACAGATCGCCCCGTCATAAAGCTGGTCGCCGCGGTACCGCCACCCAATCCACCCAAAGCGCCGCCTTCCGAGCGCTGCAGCAAAACCAAAGCGCACAAAAAGACTGCCAAAATAATATCAATGACAAGAACAACCGTATACATTTTTTTATCCTTTCCTTTTCTTTTTCATCATTACCGCACGCAGTTTTCCAACCGTTCTGTCAGCGCGCGCGTCAACGCATTTTTCATTGTTTCAGCCTGCCGGTAGGCTCGATCAGCATCTTGAATCCGTGGCGTGCAAACCGTGCGAATCTTCAACAGGTAATTTTTTACTTTATTTACTTCCGCAAAAGCAACTTGCCCCGGCTGAGTGCGCAAACGACGTTGTATCCGACGTTGTTCATTCACTGCGTCCGCCAAACCGATTTTGGTTCTTCCTCGGTTATAAAGTGTTGCCGTTGCCACGCAGACACCGTTGCTGTAAGATTGAGTGTATCCCATCCCGCGTTGACTTTTTTCATCATTGCGGAAGGTTCCCGGTATCTTTTCGAAAACGCCGTCCGTCGTGTTTTGAAAAACAGAAATGCGTGCCGGCAGTTTTTGCATACATGTCAGGACGCTTTCCGCCTGCGCGGCAAACGTCCAACATAAAACTACCAGCATGATCCCTTTTTTCATCACAGTTGTGTTTCGGCAATTGCCCAAAAATCATCTGCCTTTAAACTGGCGCCGCCAATCAATGCACCGTCCACATCCGGCAAGCCCAACAGTTCGGCCGCATTAGCCGGTTTCACCGATCCGCCGTAAAGCAGCTGCATTTTTTGTGCCGTCTCACTCCCCAGCAAATCCGCCAGCGTTTGACGCATAAAAGCATGCATTTCCTGAACATCTGTCGCCGTCGGTGTTTTACCTGTGCCGATAGCCCACACAGGCTCATAAGCAATCACGACTTTTCCGGCTTCAGCTTTTTCGGGAACAGACCCTTTCAGCTGCGCTCCGACCACCGCCAGCGCCTGTCCGGCGTCGCGTTCCTGCAGCGTTTCGCCGACACAGATAATGACGCCCAAACCGGCTCTCAACGCCGCCTCAGCTTTGGCTTTTACCAAAGCATCCGTTTCCCCGTGATCTGCGCGACGTTCCGAATGTCCGACAATCACACCGCCGCACCCTAAATCTTTAATCATTTCAGGACTGACATCACCCGTATGTGCGCCTTTTTCTTCAACAGCACAATCCTGAGCCCCGATCCAAACGCCGGAGCCGGTCGTCGCCTGCACAACCGCGTCTAACAATGTAAACGGCGGAGCCATAAACACATCAAATGACGGTGCCGTCAAAGCCTTGTACCGAGCAGCCACCTCGGCCGCCAAAGTCGTTCCGTCTGCTTTACAGCAATTCATTTTCCAATTTCCGGCGATCAATTTTCTTCTTGTCATGTTGTTATCCTTTATCTGCGTTAAACTCGTGATTTTATTCTTAGCAGATTTTGCCGATTTTTCAAGCATTATCTTCGTCATCAAAAAAAGCCGGAGCAGCAGCTCCGGCTTTTAAGGCATCAACGGACTTTATCCGCGGCCGTTTGTTAATTTTTGCTTCAACGCCGATGTTGTCGACACGGAAACGGCTTGTTCACTTTCCTCCAAGCCAAGCCCTTTCCCGCTCCATTTCAGCTGAGCACGCCGATCAGCTTCTTTATTTGCCAGCGATAAAGCTTCCTTGACATCCGCATCGGATAAACCTTTGGCTTTCAAGAATTCTGCCAACGTCTTCGGTTTTTCCTGCGGTTGAGCCGTGCGGACGGTGTTTTCTTTCTGCTGAGCCGTTTTTTCGGCAGCCGGTTTCAAAGCATTGATGGTGATATTCACATCCTCGGCCCCCGTTCCGACGTAAGTATAAGTCTCGGCTGACTGAGTTTGAGTCGGTTGTTGAACCGCCGCCGTCTGCACGTCAGCCGTCTTATCGGAATGGAACAAACCGGCGACATTCTGAACGCCTTTTTTGGTGTAATCCCACCCTTTTTGAGCCAAATTCGACACATCTTCGGGCAGCTCTTTTACCGCCTGAGCCGTGCCGTCCACCATCTTATTAAATCCTTCTTTGGTCGTAAAGGCATTCGCCACCGTTTGACCGGCATCTTTCACTTCATCCATCGTCGGCACATACTTGTCATAAGCCGCCGCAATCCGGTCCCCTGTTCGTTCCATAAATGTCCGCGGATTGGGATTCATTTCAGCCGGCAGCACGATCGGCAAAGCGCCAAAGTTCGGCGTGGCAATTGTCACGACATACGGATCGGGTTCAAATTGACGAACTGTCCAGTTTTTGGCTTGCTCCATCTGATCGCCGACATAAGTGTAAGCCGTTTGAACACCGCTTTTTGTCGCTTGCCAGGCTGTATCCATGGTGGTGCCTTTTTCAAAAGTCAAATTATCTGCGACTTTGTTCCAACCTTCTTTTGTCGTCACAGTGTCAACAGCATTGGAAGCCACTTCCTTCGTGTCTTGCCAGACGCTGTCCATCGTCGTCCCCTTTTCAAAGGTCAGATTATCCACAAAGCGATTCCACCCTTCCTTGGTCGGCGTGACGGCATCCGCAACATCAGACAGCACTTCTTTTGTGCCTTGCCAGGCTGTATCCATGGTGGTGCCTTTTTCAAAGGTCAGATTATCCACAAAGCGGTTCCATCCTTCCTTGGTCGGCGTAATGGCATCCAAGGCTTCCTCCAGCAATGTCGGATCCGCGGCTTTTTCCACTGTCGGTTCCGCTTGAGCCACTGTCGGTGCGGGTGTTTCTTTTTCCACCGTCGCCGATTGAACCTCAGGCGCGGGTGCAGCCGTTTCGGCCACCTGAACATCAGCTGTCTTCGATGACGGTGTCAGTGCATCTACAACGGATCTGAAGCCGCCTTTGACACTTTGCCACATGCTGTCCATGGTGGTGCCTTTTTCAAAAGTCAGATTATTACTGACAACTTGTACCGTTTCTTTGGACGGCGTCACATAATCCACGGCATCGGAAGCCATTTGTACCGTTCCGTCCCAAATTTTTTGCAATCCTTCTTTGGTCGGTGTGATGGCATCCAAAGCATCTCCGACTTGTTGTTGGCTGGGCAGAATCGAAGAAACAGCGTCAATCGTGCCATTCCAGGCACCTTTGGTTCCGTCCACAATTGTGTCTGTCACTTTTTGCAATCCGGTTTGTTGATCCAGCCCGTAAATTTCATACTCACCGTCTTCATTCAAATACATCCCAAAGCCCTTTTGAGCATTCACGGCATCATCCATTCCCATCATGGCGTTCAATTTATTTAACGCTTCCCGTTCTTCAGCCATATAGCGACCGATTGCCTTCAACGCTTCTTTGCGTTCGGTTTGAGTCATTGGCTGTGCTTCTTGAACGGGAGCCGGCGTTTCAACTGTCGGAGCAGGCGTTTCTACGGCGGGAGCCGGTGTCTCTGCGGCAGGTGCGGGTGTTTCAACAGCTGTTTGAGCCTGCGCCCGGTTTTCACGCGCAGCAGCCATCACTTCGGCGAAGGACTGCGGATTTTGCGGTGCAGGCGTCACGGCAGGTGCCGGGGTTTCAACGGCAGGCGCCGGTGTTTGAATACCGGATACACCATTCGCCCGGTTTTGACGCGCTAAAGCCATGACTTCAGCGAAAGACTGCGGATTTTGCGGCGCCGGCGTTACGGTCGAAGCCGCTGCTTGTTGACCACCCGACACACCGATACCGGCGGCCGTAATTTGATCATTGATGGTTTGAGGGGCCGTGTTTTGAGCCTGAACCTGAATACCGGACGTGTCCGTACCATAACCTGAAGCAGCCAACCGTCCTTGAGCCATCACTTGCGCAAAAGCCGAGCCGACCGAGTCTTCGACTCGATTTTGCTGCGCCTGCGCCACATTCAGCCCCGAACGATCCGTTCGTATTTCAATGCGGCCGGATCCCTGTGCCTGACGAAGCACACGCGCCGTCGCGGACTCTTGCGGACCGCCGTTCATTTGATTGACCAATGCGTTGCCGCCCATTAAAATCGCAACACCCGCGACCAGCGACAACAGTTTATGGTTATTGATAAAACGTCTAACGACACTTGCCATAAGAACCTATCCTTTCTTCCCCTTGTTTCTTTGTTATATTTTATTTATATCATATTTTGAATGCTTTGTCAATTTTTTTGTCTTTCTTATCGAAGAAAAACAACACCCGACTTTTTTCTGTTAGATGTTGTTTTACCAAAAAAATATGAAGAAAAGTTTAAATCTGACAAAAAAGCCGGCAAGAAAAACTCGCCGGCTGTTCTTTTTTATGACACAAACTTCACAACAGGCCCTTGGGGCGTATCCTTTACTTCGATTCCCCTGTCAGCCAATTGTGCTTTCAAAGCGTCGGCTTTGGCCCAGTCTTTGGCCAAACGATATTGCTGACGTTCATCAATCAGCGCTTGTTCTTCGGCCGTCAAAGTCCGGTCAGAAGCTTTTGACAGCAACCCCAAAACACTGTCAAAACGTTCCATGACCGCCCGCACCGCCGCGGCATCTGCCGTCGACAAGTCGGCAAAAGCTTTATTCACTTCGCTCATAAAGTCAAAAACGGCAGCCAAGGCTTCGGGTGTGTTCAAATCATTATCCATTCCGGCCTCAAAGCGTGATAAAGCCTGCTTTGTCACATTTTCTCTTTCGGCCCAGCCGTTGCCGGACGCCTGTTCCAACCGTTCCATAAAGTTGTTCAACCGTTCAATAACGGACTGGTTGCCGGCCATGTTTTCTTCCTTGAAATCCATCGTCTGGCGATAATGCGACCGAAGCATTTCATACCGAATGGCTCGCGGTGTGTAGCCTTTGTTCAGCAAATCACGCAAAGTGTAAAAATTATGTTTTGACTTGGACATTTTCTGTCCGTTCACCATTAAATGCGCATTGTGCATGAAAAAATTGCAAAATAAGGTATCGTAAGCGCATTCCGACTGCGCAATTTCATTCGTATGATGCGGGAAAATCAAATCTTCGCCGCCCACATGAATATCAAACGGCTGACCCAAATGTTTATGACTGATGGTCGAGCACTCAATATGCCATCCCGGCCGCCCGCGACCGATCGGCGTATCCCAATACACATCGCCATCAGCCTCCGTCCATGCTTTCCAAAGCGCGAAATCCTGTGCATCTTCTTTTTCGTACTCGTCTGCCAAACGACCGTCGGCATTGGCTTTCAGCTTACTGGTGTCTATGTTGGCCATGGTGCCATAGGCCGGAAACGAGCTGATCTTGAAAAAAACGTCACCGGTATCGGCCTGATAAGCGTGTCCTTTTTGCATCAACAACTGAATGGTTTCTACCATAGCCTCTATTTCATCGGTTGCCCGAATGACTTTGTCCGGCCGTGCGATGTTCAGCGTTGTCAAATCCTCAAAAAACTTATCAGCATAAACGGTGGTAAAAGCCCGAATCGGCTGACCGGCTTCTCGAGAACCGCGAATGGTCTTGTCATCCACATCCGTTAAGTTCATCGCAAAGGTCACCTCAAAACCTTTATACTTCAAATAGCGGTAAAGCAGGTTGTAAAACACATACGCTCTCAAATTACCGATGTGCGCATAATTGTAAACCGTGGGACCGCAACCATACATGCGGACATGATTACTGCCGTCCAGTGGCTTAAATTCCTGCATTTGATGGGTACGTGTATTAAAAAATTGTAGCATTCTTTTTTTCCTTTTTCAGTTAAACAAAATAATGATAAATGAGATATTTAAAATCAGGGCGTTATCGTCCCCTAGGGACATCGAGCGCTCAGAATGCTTTGCGGATCGATGCGAATGTTGTTCCAAGCCAACGTAAAATGCAGATGCGGACCGGTTGAACGACCTGTAGACCCGACGGCACCGATAACGTCGCCGGCTTTGACCGTCTCTCCTGTCTGCACTGTGCGACGGCTGAGATGAGAATACCCCGATTGCACGCCGGATCCATGCTCGATCAGCACCGTGCCGCCGGTATAAAACATATCTTCTTCGGACAAAATGACAACACCGTCAGCCGTTGCCTTAACCGGCGTCCCTTCGGGCGCAGCCATATCCAACCCGCTGTGCGGTCGTTGCGCCACACCGTTTATCATCCGCTGAGCGCCGAAAGGGGCAGAAATGCGTGTTTCTTCAACCGGTTTTACAAAACAGAAAGGAAAAACACCCTCCTTCAAAGGTCGCTGTGCTCGAGCGGCATCCAACAGCTTTTGCTCCCGCCGCAACCGTTTTTTCAAAGCCGCCGGCGGTGTCACTTTTTCGGATGCCATGCCTTCAATTCGATCCACCGGCCAAACGCGCTGTTGAACCGGAACAGTCAATGTCTTTTTGGAAAACCAACCGTCTTTCAGTGTCAAAGTCAACTCTTGCGTATCACGACTGACAGCCAATAAAAATGTCCCGTTCTTGGCCACAGGCACCTGCTGTCCACGATAATACAGCTTTTCAGAAGGCTCAAGCGTCCCATAAACAAAAGTCGCCTGCGAAACAGAATCGGGCAGTGAGAAACCATATGCCGGTGCAGCCAGCCATAGAAATAAAAGCGCTCTTTTCATCATGATGCTATCTTAGCCGATTTAAAATGGAAAGTAAACCTTTATCTGTCCAATCCGGTGTAGGAAAGGCCCTTTTTCAAATTGCTCATTCATCTTAAAACAAGCGCGCTTCCTGATTTTCATGGGCGCGGGCAGGATGCGCGCTAAAACATAAAAAACTGATAAGAAAAATTAAAATAATTCATCTCTTACTTGGATTTTTTTAAGTTGAGGTGTCATCTTAACCCGCTGGGTGTCCTTTTAAATGACATCTTTTCTGACGCAACAGACCGCCCGCGCCGCGCGAAAATTTCCGCGGGCGGCCTATCAAAATGCTTAAGTTGGATAGGGAACATAAAAAAATCCGTTCGTTCCAAGCCCGCCCCCTGATTTTCAGGGGGCACAGGGGGCGGGCTGTTTGTCTTTTTCAAAGAATAAAAACCTTTCTTTTGATCAAAAAGGGCCTTTTTGCCGCCCCTAAACCCAATTCAAAAAGGCCCTTTCTCAAATTGCTCATTTATTTTAAAAAAAACGCGCTTGTTTAAATAAAGAGACGCTTAGATATTAAAGAAGGCCGCCCGCGCGCCGCGAAGATTTCGCGGGCGGCCTTTCTTTCAAAAACAACACACCCGCTTCAATACAAATTCTCTTATCAAAAAAATAATGATGGACAAACAAACTACAAATCTGCTATCATACCTTCAGAACACATGAAAGGAGTTTAATCATGTTCACTTTAACCAAAATTACCCCCCCCCCCCCCCCCCCCCCCCCTTCAACCAAACACACTCCCTCTTTTCTTCCTTTCCCCTCCCACTAAAAAAAACAAAAAGATATTAAATATTATCTACTTAACCAAAATAAACACCCCCCCCCCCTGTTCTCCTCATTAACCTAACCATCTGACTCTGTTTCTCTCTCCCTGCTCAAGCTAAAAACATACAAAGAAAAATGCAC
>CALXUB010000007.1 GCA_944391565.1 uncultured Alphaproteobacteria bacterium
TATCACAGCAGACACCTTTAGATCCGTCCCAATAAGCAGACTCATGTTCTTGACAGACCATGTGCATTTTTCTTTGAATAATTTTAGCGTGAGCGGGGAGAGAGAAACAGAGGCAGATGATTAAGTATTTAAAAATATTAGCTAAAATAGGGGGGGGGGGGGGGTAAAAATAATAAAGACTCCTTTCTTCAGAATACCCTAACAACGTGGTTGTTCTTTGTCAATAAGAAAGTAAGGAAAACATTATAAAAAATCTTTTTTTAATTTCAAAATGCGTTATATTAAAGGCCATGACAAAAACAAAAGAGATTTTATCCGGCGTTCCACAAGGCTATGACACACTTGTCATTGCTGATTTGGCACGAGAAAAAGGACGAGTTTTGCATCTTGCGGATACGGATGCTCAAATGATGAGGCTTAAAGACGGCTTCACGGCGATGGCTCCTGATGTCGATGTGCTGTTGTTTCCGGCATGGGATACTATTCCTTATGATCGTGTCAGTCCCCATGCTGACATAGAGGGTGTTCGGTTAGACACGTTGTCTTATTTGGCTAATCATGTCGAAGAACACCGGCCTTTGGTGATTTTGGCCTCCGTTGCGTCATTTTTACAACGTGTGCCGCCGCCATCTTTTTTTAAAGGTCAAGTTTTGTCGGCCAGAATCGGGGACCGATTTGACTGGTCTTCCGTTCAAGTTTTTTTGACAAAAAACGGTTATATGCGAACAGAACAAGTCATGGAGCCCGGGGAATATGCTTTGCGGGGAGGAATTGTAGATATTTTCCCGGCCGGTTATGAGCAACCTTTTCGGATGGATTTGTTCGGAGATGAACTTGAAAGTCTGCGAACATTTGATCCTGTCACCCAGAAGACGAACGGTACGCTTTCTTCTTTTATCATTAAACCGATGGCGGAGTTTGTTTTGTCCGCCGAATCGATTGCCTTGTTTCGAACACAGTATCGAACATTGTTCGGTATAACGGATGATGATTTTATCTATGAAAGTATTTCCAATGGTCGCAAAGTTCCCGGTATAGAACATTGGTTGCCGTTGTTTTTTAAAGAAATGAGTACTTTGTTTGACTATGTGCCGGACATTTTTGTTTCTGAAGCTTTCGGCGTTGAAAAAGCCATTGAAGAGCGGTTGAAACAAATTCAGGAATATTATGATGCTCGTCTGATTGCTTTGCAGAATAAAACTGATATGGGAACACCGTACCATCCTGTTCCGGCGGAAAGAATGTTTTTGTCCAAGGAGGAGGCCGAACATCTGCTTCAAACGCATTCCGGTGCTGTCTTAAGTCCGTTTGTCGAGCCGGATGCGCGGGATATGGGAGGACGTGTCGGAGAAAATTTCGCAGCAGTACGTGCTGCCGGGGATGTTTTTGATCGTTTGGCGGACTTTATTCGCGGTGCTAAAGAAAAAATCATCATCGGGGCTTTTTCCGAGGTTTCTTTGAAGCGAATCCGGACTTTGTTGGAAGAACGAGCGCTTCCCGTGACGGTCGTTTCCAGTTTTCAGGCTGCCTTGAAAAAAACGCCGTCTCTTTTAATTCTGCCGCTTGAAACAGGTTTTAAATGCAAAGCTTTTACGTTAATAACTGAAGCAGATTTATTGGGTGAACGCATGTCGCGTCCCAGTCGGTTTAAACGTGCAAAAGAAAACTTTATTGAAGATATCTCAACACTGTCTCAAGGGGATTTGGTCGTTCATATCAGTCACGGAATAGGGCGTTATGAGGGATTGATTACTCTTTCGGCCGGAGGAACGCAGCATGACTGTTTGAAAGTTGTTTATGCCGATGATGATAAATTGTTTGTGCCGGTTGAAAATCTGGATGTGTTAACGCGCTACGGTTCGGAAAATACGGCGGTGGCGCTGGATAAATTGGGGGGTGGCGCTTGGCAGGCCCGTAAAAGCCGATTAAAGAAAAAACTTTTGGAAATGGCCGAAAAATTGATTGCGATTGCTGCCGCTCGTCAGGCACAACAAACCCCTCGAATTTTACTGCCGCCGGGATTGTATAACGAATTTTGCGCGCGTTTCCCTTATGTTGAAACCGAGGATCAACAAAAAACCATTACCGCCGTGACTGAAGATTTAGCCAAAGGTCATCCGATGGATCGACTGGTATGCGGCGATGTCGGATTTGGAAAAACAGAAGTGGCTTTGCGAGCGGCTTTTGCGGCGGCAATGGCCGGTGAACAGGTAGCTGTTGTTGTACCGACGACTTTATTGGCGCGGCAGCATTATGAGACATTTGTCAAGCGTTTTGCAGGCTTTCCTTTGAAAATCGGCCGTTTGTCCCGTTTGGTCTCAGCAAAGGAAAAACAGGAAACACATAAGGGATTGGAAGACGGTACGCTTGACATTGTTATCGGAACACATGCACTGTTGGCTAAAAACATGAAGTTTAAACGATTGGGATTGTTAATCGTGGATGAGGAACAGCATTTTGGTGTTGCTCATAAAGAGCGATTAAAAGAACTTCGGACGGGCGTTCATGTTCTGACACTGACGGCAACACCTATTCCCAGAACACTTCAGATGTCTTTGACAGGCGTCAGGGATCTCAGCATTATTGCGACTCCGCCTGTAGACAGGTTGGCGGTTAGTACATTCGTTTTGCCGTTTGATAGCATTATTTTGCGGGACGCCATGATGCGAGAACATCTGCGGGGCGGACAAACATATTATGTCTGTCCGCGTATTTCAGATATGGCTCCGTTGCTGGATAAGTTGAAAAAAATGGTTCCTGAGTTAAAAATTATTGTCGCACACGGTCAAATGACGCCTTTGCAGTTGGAACGAATTATGACAGATTTTGCCGATGGAAAATATGATGTGCTGTTGGCAACTTCTATTATCGAATCGGGGATCGACTTGCCGAACGTCAATACGATGATTATTCATAAAGCAGATATGTTTGGGTTGGCCGCCCTGTATCAACTCCGCGGCAGAGTGGGACGCTCAAAGGTTAAAGCCTATGCATATTTGACTGTTATGGAAAACAAGAAGCTGACAAAAACGGCAGAAAAACGGCTTTCCGTGATGCAAAGTTTGGACAGTCTTGGTGCCGGTTTTACATTGGCCAGTCATGATTTGGATATTCGAGGGGCCGGCAATTTGTTGGGACAAGAACAATCCGGTCACATTAAAGAAGTTGGGGTTGAGCTTTATCAAAAAATGCTGGAGGAAGCGGTTGCATCCTTGAAATCGGGAACTGATATTTCTTCGGAGGAAAACGAAACATGGTCGCCTCAAATTTCTTTGGGTTTGTCAGTGCTTATTCCGGAGGATTATGTTTCGGATTTGGGGCTTCGGATGGAGTTGTATCATCGGTTAGCCAATATTGAAGACGAGATTAGTTTGGACGAGATGCGTCTGGAAATGAAGGATCGTTTCGGAGAGATTCCTGAGGAAGTCGAAAATCTTTTTGATATTGTTCAAATAAAAATGCTTTGTCGCCGTGCTCATGTCGAGCGTGTGGATGCTGGACCCAAAGGAATGACAGTCTCTTTCTATGAAAATGTTTTTCCCAATCCGGCAGGACTTGTCGGCTTTATCAATTCTCAAATGGGTTTGGCTAAATTGAAACCGGATAAACTGACAATTACGCGCATGTGGGATAAGCCCGAAGATCGTCTTAACGGTGTCAAAAGAATATTGGAAACGTTCGTTCGTTTGGCCGAAGAGTAATTTTCTTGTTTTGACCGCAATTTCATGGTAAAATAGAAAAAAAGGAGGCAAAGTGAGAAACTTTCATCAATATCTTTTGTCCATAGTTGCCGCCGGTAGTTTCTTGGGTGGACTGGATGCAGAAGCATCTTCTACTTTGGAAACTCTGAAAGGAAAAAATTTCTTTTCTGTTCAGCAGATGTTTAATGTTAATCAACCCCTGCCATTGATGTCTGATCAAGATTTTCAAAATAGACTAAATCGTTTTAAACAAAATACAAGTGGCATGAATGAAAAAGAAAAAGCACTTTTGTGTTCGTCATTGGACGCTTTAGCCGCAACGCCGGATGGTCGGAATCTGATAGAACGCGCTGAAGATGATCTAAAAATTGGTTGGAGTGATGAAAAGTCATATATGGGGGCTTACTCTCATGAAAATAAAAAAATCTCTTTTTCAAGAGGAAATTATCCGGTTGAAAAGGTTTTATCAGATAAATTTTATTTCCAAAATATGGTTAAAACACTTGGTCATGAGTTGCGCCATTCGGTTCAGAAAAAGGAAGAAAGAGCAAATAATCCTTCTATTCCCGGTGTTGAGGGCTATGCTGATTTAGTCAGTCAAAAGTTAATGGAAGTTGAAACAAGGCTGTATGATACTGTTCGAATGGATCAATTTTTTGAAGGAAAAACACTGACAGATAAAACAGACAAAACAGGTGATTTGAGGTTTTATCGCTTACTGAAGGAAAATGCAAAAAAAGAAGCAGTTTCTAAAGGACTAAGTGACTGGCAGAAGGAAGCTTTTATTGAGCGTCAAGCAAAAACAAATTATGTAAAAACCTTATGGGAAGCGCCAATCAAGGGGTATAAAGCGTTTCAAATTACAGATACTTTTGAAAGGTGGCATAGAGGTTATAACATTCAAGCAGAAAGAAACAGTATTTTCGATTTCGTCGGATTACGAAATGAAAAAACAGAAAATCAGATTGTTCAAAAGTTTATTGATGAAATGGGAGTCGATTTACAGCCAAATTATTTTTTAAACCAACAGAATATTTATGCTGGTTCTGCTCAAGACTTTTTTGAAAGACGCGAGGAAAGTGCACAAAATATGGTTTCCGTTTTTTATCCGGCTTATGAACAAGCGAGTCAACTTAAAACAGAGAAGGGACGCATTATCGCAACAGCACTTGTTCAGACATTTCAAGAAGGTCACACTTTAGAGGAGGCAGAAACGTATTTATTTCCTCTTTTATCAAAAATAGAGGCACAGGAACCAAATAACATGATAGAGCTGTTTAAAGGAGAAAAGAATAAAATCAACAAAGAAATGGTCGATGCTCTTGCTAACAGCTATGACATGCATCATTTCATTGATCAGTCTATTAAAGAGTTAGATGCACAAGAAAGTAAAAGTAGCCTTGAACGTTTTGTTGATAAAATAAATCCTTTTACTTCTTCTTCGATAGACAAAGGCCTTGAACAGTTAGGGTTCGTTTATTTGGAAACTCAAAACAAATTGAAAATGCAAATGATGTCTCCGTTAAATGCAGAGCACACTCTGAAAAAAACTTTGTCGGAACATACACAAACTGAGAAGATAAAAGAAGAAAATAAAGACGCATCCAAGACCAATCATGTATTTCAGCAGGCTGTTATGAATAAAATTCAAGCAAGATAGAAGTTTATCCTCTTCTGCCGAACAGACGTTCAATATCTTTCAGTTTTAATTCGATATAAGTTGGGCGACCGTGAATGCATTGGCCGGATGTTCCGCAAGCTTCCATTTCTCGAAGCAGAGCATTCATTTCCGCAGCAGTCAGTCGTCTTCCCGCTCGAACGGAACCGTGACAAGCCATGCGCGCGCATATGGCTTGAATTTTATCTGTCAACGCCGTTGTGTCTCCGAATTCCGCCAAGGTATCAGCCATGTCCTTAATCAATCCTTGAATGTCTGTTTCCCCTAAAATAGAGGGTATTTCCCGAACGATGACAGCATCCATTCCGAACGCATCCAAGACTAACCCGAATTTTTGAAGTTCTGGCGCACGGCGAATTAAACGAGCCGTCGCTTCTTCAGTCAGAACAACAACCTCCGGTATCAGCAACAGTTGAGTTTCCACATGATCATTCATGGCAGCGTGGATTTTTTCATATGTCAAACGCTCATGAGCCGCGTGTTGGTCTGTGATAATCAGGCTGTCCGGTGTTTGTGAGATAATATAAGTTTCATGAACCTGTCCGCGGGCGACACCCAAAGGCGGATATTCCTCGGTTGTCGGTTCCGGTGTTTCTTGGACACTTGGGACAGAACCCGAAAAAGTATCATTTATATTAAAATCAAGGGGGGCTTGCCTTTCCAACTGAGCAGTCGTATCGTTTTGGCGTGCGCGTAAAGCTTGCCAACCTGTTCCCCAGGAGGATGTATTTCTTATCGGCGATCGAATAGTGGGAAAAACGCCGCTTTCCGTATGGCCCAGTGCACCGATGCCGATGGTGGTTGCCGTTCTGTGACCGGCTTCAGCCAAGGCATTTTTAAGTGAGCCGACGATTAAACCGCGGATACTGGCCGCATCTTTGAAACGAACCTCATATTTGGCAGGGTGAACGTTAACGTCAACTTCACGAGAGGGCACTTTTAGAAACAGAGCCAAAACGGGATGTCCTTCGTGTCCGATCAGACCTTGATAAGCTCCCTTGACACAGCCGATTAACATTCGATCTTTAATCCAACGATTGTTGACAAATAAATATTGTTCGCTTGTCGTGGCACGAGTATAAGTGGGCAGACTGATAAAACCGGTTAATTCAACGCCGTCATGTTCAGCTTTGACTTCAATAGCGTTTTCTTTAAACGCCCGACCTATAACCATGGAAACGCGATCCAAGTGATTTTTGACGACGGGGTAATATAAAATTTGTCGCTTTTCATCAGATAAGCGAAATGCCACATCCGGGTTGGCCATTGCCAGGCGGTTAATGACATCTTTGATATAACCGGTTTCCGTCTGAGCCGCTTTTAGAAACTTCAATCGTGCGGGCTGAGCGAAGAAAAGATCTTTGACTTCAACTTTTGTTCCCTGAGGCAGAGCTGCCGGCTTTAACGGTCGTTTCATTCCACCTTCGACGGTAATGCGCCATGCTTCTTCGGTTGCCTGTGTGCGAGACGTGATAATCAATCGTGCAACTGAACCGATGGAAGGAAGAGCCTCCCCACGGAAACCAAAGAAATGAATGTCAAACAAATCATCGTCCGGCAGTTTAGAGGTTGCATGCCGTTCAACAGCTAACTCTAGTTCTTCCGGAGACATCCCTTTTCCGTCATCTAAGACGCTCATATAGGCTTTGCCGCCGTCACCCAACATAACATCAATATTGTGCGCGCCAGCATCAATGGCGTTTTCCAGCAATTCTTTTAAAGCTGAGGCAGGCCTTTCAATTACTTCTCCGGCCGCGATTTGGTTGATCAGATGAGGGGAAAGCAACCGAATGGTCATAAGCGTTTTTCCTTAATATAGTTGATAAGTGCGTTTGTCGAACTGTCATGAGTGGTTGTTTGTGACTTTTCTGATAGTTCGGGCAGTATTTTTTTTGCTAATACTTTTCCCAGCTCAACGCCCCATTGGTCAAAGCTGTCAATTTGAAGAATAGTTCCCATGACAAAAATCTTGTGTTCATACATGGCAATCAGTCGTCCTAAATTACGAGGGGTCATTTTGTCAACGATAATCGTATTAGACGGTCTGTTGCCCGGGAATGTTTTGAAGGGGATCAATCGATCAGGCGTACCCTCGTCCCGAACTTCTTGTGCCGTTTTACCACGCATCAGTGCTTCGGATTGCGCCAGCATATTTGCCAACAAAATATTCTGGTGTTCTCCCGTTTCATTGAACGAAAAAACCGGCGCAATAAAATCACATGGAATCAGGTGTGTCCCTTGATGGATCAGCTGATAAAACGAATGTTGACCGTTTGTACCGGGTTCTCCGAATAAAACAGGACCGGTGGGGTAGGAAACAACAGATCCTTCTTTATCAACGCGTTTGCCGTTGCTTTCCATATCCAGCTGTTGTAAATAGGCAGGTAGCCGATGCAGATATTGGTCGTAAGGCAGAACAGCATAGGTTTCGGCTTTATAGAATACATGATACCAAATACCAAGCAACCCCATAATGACCGGAATATTTTTCTGTAAAGGTACTGTGCGGAAGTGTTCATCCATCTCGAAAGCGCCTTCCAACATTTCCACGAAATGATCATAACCGATGGCCAGCATAATCGATAGACCGATGGCACTCCACATGGAATAGCGGCCGCCGACAAAGCTCCAAAATGCAAACATATTGTTTTGATCAATTCCGAATGCTTCAACTTCTTTGGTATTCGTGGACAGAGCCACAAAGTGGTAAGGAACGGCGTTTTCTCCCAACGCGTTGACAAGCCATGCTCTGGCCGTCTTGGCATTCACCATCGTTTCCATGGTTGTGAAGGTTTTGGAGGCAACTAAAAATAAAGTTGTTTCAGGATGACAGCTACGCAATGCCTCAACAATGGCTGTTCCGTCTATGTTGGAAACAAAATGAAAGTTTAAGGCATCTGTTTTATATTTTTTTAATGCTTCCACAGCCATCAAAGGACCTAAATCAGATCCGCCGATCCCGATGTTGACAATGTCTGTAATGCGTTTACCGGTGGCGCCTTTCCATTCCCCGTTGCGTACGCTGTCTGAGAAGACATGCATTTTTTCCAGAACTTGGTTAATTTGAGGCATGACATCCACTCCGTCAACCTCAATCGATCGATTGCTTCGATTGCGCAAGGCAATATGCAAAACAGCTCTGTCTTCTGTAAAATTGATTTTTTCACCATTAAACAATGCATTTCGTTTGGCTTCAAGACCGCTTTCTTCCGCCAACGCCGTCAACAGCAGCATTGTTTCTTCCGTTATGCGGTTTTTAGAATAATCCAAGCGGAAATCTTGAAGTGATAAGGTGTATTTTTGAGCTCGCTTCGGATCTTTATCAAACAAGTCCCGCATATGCAAAGATTTTGTTTGGGAAAGATGTGTTTGCAAGGCAGTATATGCCTTTAATTCAGTCAGTGTCATTCGTTATCCTTTTTATCTGCTTTGCTTTCATCAGTCTTTTTTGCGGGCAAGGGAGGTCTTAACTCGTAATCAGGCGGCAACGTCAGTGCTTTTTGTTTTACGACCTGTGTTTCATCCGGAGCACGATAGACAGTGTCTTTTGCCGTGCAGGCAGTTAAAAATGCGCAGGTTGCGAAGATAGAAATAAGTATATATTTTGTCATTTATTTCTCCTTTGAAAAAATGGCTTCGATAATGATAATGACTGCGCCGATACAAATCATTGTGTCGGCAATGTTAAATGATGGCCAATGATAACCGAAAGCGTGAAAATCTAAAAAATCAACGACGGCACCAAATCGAATACGGTCAATGATATTACCGACGGCGCCCCCCAAAATTAAGGCCAAAGCCGTTTTAATCAAAACATTTTTTTCAATATAGAGCCAATAGGCAATGCCAATAGTTATTAAACTGCCGACAGCCGTTAAAACCCAGGGCATCCACGTTGTTTCAGAAGAAAACATCGAAAAACTGACCCCTTTGTTCATCACAAGAACAAGGTTAAAAAAAGGAAAAACCGGCAGAACTGTCGGCGGTGTGAAATTTGATAAAACAACCGCTTTTGTCAGTTGATCAAAGATCACAATTAAAAGCGCGATTACATAAAACATCATTTACTCCTTTTTCTTTCTTATATAGGAAAGAAAAAGAATTGTAAAGGACTTTAAAAAAACGTTCGTGGCCGATTAAAGATGATTTATCTTAATGTCAAAAAACAGTCTCAACAGCGTTGTTTCTGTCGGAAAAGGAGGGCATTTTTCCGTAAATCTTTTGTTAAAAGCTTGGGTTTTATCGGTGTTGTTTCCGGAATAATAAATTCGTGAATATCCGATCGGTTAAACATTTCCTGCAAATTATACATAGAGGCTGCTTTTTCACCTCCTGAATAAAAGACGAACAGATTTTTACCCTTGGGGGCTATTAAATCGCATAAGCCGCTTCTTAACGCATACACATACTTGACAGACATGGCCAATGCAATCAGTTGTTCCAGGCTTGTTTCAATATTGCGTATTCCTTTAACTTTAAATTCAGGTCTTGTGGCACTGGTTATCACTTGATAGCCTTTATGCTGTAAATCAGCAGCTTGTTTTTCCCAAAAATCCATGTGCAGTGCAGACAAAGTGTTGGCTTCGGGAACAAGTAAAACGGTATGATCCAATGAACCGTTTTTTTCCACTTGTTTTTGAACCTCTTTATTTAATTTTGGAAAATAAATCGGCTTTTCCAGTCTTGTTTGTGGCGGCAACTCCAAAAATGATTTGTACCAATCCAAAAATTTCAGTCCCATCGGCATTTCTTGCAAAGTATCGGAATAGGTCTTTAGGGCCGGATGAAAATCCGGATGGGCAACATAAATTTTTCCTTTTGTCGGAATAGGACATTCTTTAGCAAGTTGATGAAGCGGATTATTCGGATCTTTGGCGTTTCCGTTATAAGCCGCAACAATGTAATCATGAATGCCATACATTTTCATCACTTCTGCATGAGGTGGTTTGACTATAAATCGGATGTGGCCGCCCAATTTTGTTTCAAGAGCTTTTTGATAACCGGCGAGAATCAATGTATCGCCCAATCCAATGGGTGACATCCAATAATAGGTATTTTTATCTAATGTTTTTTCTAACTCATTCATCGGTTTCGCCGTCATATTTTTCCAATTGACCTCTATAAGTTAAGTATATCATGGAAAAAGGCGAAAAGCAATCAGAAAAGTTGACAAAATCAAAGCAGTTTCAATCGTGTTCGAGGAAGAGGGATGTGTTGAGCCAAAAAATATCCCGTTAAAAACAGACCGGCCCGCAGATCGGCTTCATCGGCTTGACAGTTTTGCCATAAGAAACGAGGCAGAACCAGCAGCTTGTCTCGATAAGGCTCTCCTTTTTCCTTTGAAACGGCTTTGGCCGTTTTGGGAGATACATAGGCCAGTGTTTGACTGTCCCCGCCGCCGGCACACCGACTGAGATCCAGTCCGAACCCTAAAACTTTTAACAACAAAGCCTCTAATCGGATATAAGCAGTCAACCAGTTTTTTTCTTCTAAGTGGTTAAAAAAATGAATCACCTGTTTATAAAAATCCGGTAACGGTTCTCGTTCCGGCAGGCTTTCATCCAGCAAAGCACATAATGAAGAAATGGCGGCAAGCCGGTGTTTGTCTTCCATATAAGCTGCGCTTAAAGCGGATATTGTTTCACAGTTGTAATTACCCAAATGTTCACTTAAGCGCGCTCGCCATTTGGCTTCGACCAAACTGCCGACCAATGGAAGAGTCTTCATGCGTAAAAGTCCCAGATGTCTTCCATGTTCTTTTGTAAAAAGGGAAAGAATAATGCCGCTTTCCCCATGTCGATGCGCCCCCAAAACAAGACCTTCATCCCTAAAATCAGGCATTAAAATCCAACCCCCATTCGGTATAACGATCGGGATCGTTGACCCAGTTTTCTTTGACTTTGACAAATAGAAAAACATGAACGGGTTTTTCATAGATTCGACTAAGTTCAGACCGTGCTGCGGCACCAATTTTTTTCAACATACTGCCTTTCGCACCGATAATAATGGCTTTTTGTCCCTCCCGTTCCACATAAATCGTTTGTTCGATACGGATACCGTTTTCTTTTTCTTCAAAAAGAGTTGTTTCTACGGCAACGGAATAAGGCAGCTCTTGCTGTAGATTTAAAAACAGTTTTTCACGCGTAATTTCTGCGGCAAATAAACGATTCGGCAAATCTGACAAATTATCTTTCGGAAACATGAAAGGCCCTTTGGGCATGCGTTGTGCCAAATAAGCTAAGAGCTCTTTAACGTTTTCACCGGTTTTGGCGCTGATTAAAAAAGTTTCATCAAAAATCGGTATATCTTTTATTTTTTGAATCAAAGGCAAAAGTTTTTCTCGCGCAATCAAATCAATTTTATTGATAACCAATGTCGTTTGCCGTTTTTGCTTAACCAAAGTGTCAATAATGTTTTGCGTTGTTTCATCCAATCCTTTTTGTGCATCGATTAAAAGCAAACAAAGATCCGCATCTTCAGCTTCGGTCCAAGCCGTTGCAATCATTGCTCGATCCAGTCGGCGTCGGGGTTTAAAAATGCCGGGCACATCAACCAAAACGATTTCACTGTTTCCTTCCACAACAATTCCGCGGACACGGGAACGGGTTGTTTGTACTTTCGGAGAAACAATGGAAACTTTGGCACCGACCAATAAATTAACCAACGTGGATTTGCCGACGTTAGAAGCGCCCAAGATGGCCACAAATCCGCATTTTGTTTCAGTCATTTATATGTTCCTTTAAAAACGTTGCTGCCGCATCCTGTTCGGCATGTCTTTTGGAAGAACCTTGGCCCTTAACGGGAGGATATCCTTGCATATAAACGTTCATGGTAAAATGCGGTGCATGATCCGGCCCTGTTTTTTCAATAACTTTATAAACAGGCAAAGGCAGTTTATGACGATGTCCCCATTCCTGTAAAGCCGTTTTGGCATCCACCGGCGGTTCGACTTTTCGAGCCAATAGGTCTGCATAGAGCGGTTTGACAAAGGCACAAGCCGCTTCCAGTCCGCCATCCACATACAGCGCTCCGATGATGGCCTCCATGACATCAGCCAAGATAGAGTTGTTTTCTCTCATCTCATCTTCATGAGTAATCATATATTCGGACAGATGAATTTGCCGCGCCAGCGTTGCCAGAGTTTCTTCCCGAACTAGGGCTGTAAAACGTTTGGCGATATCGCCTTCGTCTTCGGTACGATGAACTTGCAACAAAGAATCGGCAATAATCAGACCAAGGACACGATCTCCCAAAAATTCAAGCCGTTCATATGGTGCGGATTTTCCACCGTGTGCCAATGTCAGTGCGTTTTTTAAGCATTTTTTATTTTTAAAAGTATATCCGATTTTTTCTTGAATATTCTGCATCATCGGATTCCTTTAAAAAGTCGTTCGGTTCGAATGGAGCGGCCCCAATTCCAAAAAGCCAGAAATGGTGCGTATCCGTTGTTGGAATAAAAAATAAATTGCGCTTTTCCCAAAAGATTTTGTTTGGGAACAAAACCGATATCACCCCAGCGAGAATCTTTGGAGTTATCTCGATTATCACCCATTACGAAAAAGTGGTCTTCCGGGACAGCAAATGAAATAGTGTTATCTTGAGGCTGATCATCCGTTTCTTCCATAATTTCATGCACAACGCCATTGGGCAGTTCTTCATCGTAAACCGTATAAGTTATATCACCGTAAAATGTTTTTTCCGTGTGTTTTCCTTTGGGTGTGCGTTTAACAGCCGTTCCATTGATGTGAAGAATACCGTTAACGACTTGAATTGTATCACCGGGTAATCCGATAATGCGTTTGATGTAGTCTGTTTTATTGTCGGAAGGCAACTTGAATACGGCAACATCGCCTCGTTCCGGTTCGGTATAAAAAATTCGGCCGGGAATAAGGGGTAGTCCGAACGGCAAAGAATACCTTGAAAAACCATAAGAGTATTTTGAAACGAATAAATAATCTCCCACCAAAAGGGAAGGAATCATGGAACCTGACGGAATATGAAAAGGCTCCGCAATGAATGAACGTATGCCGAGCGCAATTACGGCTGCCCATAAGAGGGCTTTTAAATTGTCTTTAATCCATGTTATCCAAGTTTTATGTTCTTTTTGCATTGTTAAATCATTCTTTTTTTGTTATAAGAGAACAACATCATAACCAGTTTTAAAAAGAATATCAATAGGAAGATAAAATGTTAAGTTTTAATATTAAAAAGACAGACGGGTCCGCACGAAGAGGAGAGCTTTTAACAGCACATGGATCTATTCAAACACCAGCTTTTATGCCGGTTGGGACGGCTGCAACCGTCAAAGCCATGATGCCCGAGTCCGTCGCTTCAACCGGAGCTGAGATTATTTTAGGGAATACATATCATTTAATGTTGCGGCCGGGAGCTGAACGAATCGCCAAGCTAGGAGGTTTGCATTCTTTTATGAATTGGTATCGGCCGATTTTAACCGACTCCGGCGGGTTTCAGGTGATGAGTCTGTCAAAATTACGGAAATTGACAGAAGAAGGTGTTTCTTTTCAATCGCATGTGGATGGCTCAAAACATATGCTGACACCTGAGCGTTCTATTGAAATTCAAAATCTGTTGGATTCCAATATTACTATGGCTTTTGATGAATGCATGCCATATCCGTCGGAAAAGAAGAATGTTCAAAAGTCGATGGAACGTTCTATGCGGTGGGCAAAACGTTCCCGTGAAGCTTTCCAAGATCGGCCTGGGTATGGTATTTTTGGGATTGTGCAAGGGGGTGTTTTTCCGGATTTGCGCCAGAAATCTTGCGAGGCTTTGACACAAATCGGTTTTGACGGTTATGCCATCGGCGGTCTTGCTGTGGGAGAAGGTCAGGAAATTATGTTTCAAACGATTGAAGCAACGACTTGTCATCTGCCGGAAGCTTACCCTCGTTATTTGATGGGAGTGGGTCGACCTTCGGATATCGTTGGAGCCGTGGCCCGCGGAGTTGATATGTTTGATTGTGTCATGCCGACGCGTTCGGGCAGAACGGCTTTGGCTTTTACACGCGAAGGAACTGTCAATCTGCGTAATGCGGCTCATCAAGAAGACTTGTCTCCTTTGGATAAAGACTGTTCTTGTCCGGCCTGTACAAACTACAGTCGTGCCTATCTGCATCATTTATTCAGAACAGGAGAGATTTTAGGTGCCATGCTGTTGACTTGGCATAATGTTCAATACTATCAGGACTTAATGAAAGGAATCCGAAAAGCTATTGAAGAAAATCGCTATCAAGATTTCGCCAATGCTTTTTTTGACAGTCTGAAAACGATGAAAAGGCCGCTTTGATGAAAAAAGACACGACAGAGCGCCGTCAAAACGGATTAAATTTGGTCAGCTCTGATTTAAGAGCCATGGCCCGTTCTGTCTTGGGGAAAAGAGGTTTTTCTTGTGTTGATTTAATTGCTTGTTGGGAAGATATCGTCGGGACGCAGCTGGCCGGCGGCGTACGGCCTGATAAAATAAGTTATCCTCGTGCTCAACGAACGGGCGGAACACTGCATGTGAAAGTGTTAGGCGGTGCTTTTGCAATAATGGTCGAGCATCAAAAGAAAATCCTTTTGGAAAAAATCAATACTTTTCTGGGCTATGCAGCAATCAGTGATATTAAAATCGTCCAAGGGATTCCTTTTTATAAACCAATTCAAAAATCTCAGTCATCTCATCGTTCGTTAACCACTGAGGAAGAAAACACTTTGCGGCGAAAAGTGGCAGATATAGAGGATCCGGCATTGAAAGAGGCGGTTTATCGGTTGGGAAAAACAATTTTCTTGAAATAAGCTTGCCTTTAAAAAAAGAACTGTTTAAAATGAAACCATAAAATAACGAAAGGGACAAAAACATGAAGATGATTTGGTTAATTTTAATCGGAGGCCTGTTGGTTTTCGGCTTTATTTATCATATGAACAAAGTAGCTCCGGAACCGATGCCCGGATTGCCGGGGGCTGGACAAAACGAAACAAGTCCGGCACCTTCCGCCGATAAATTTGAGCCGTTAATTTTGGACTCTCGGGCAAATATGCCGTCTTTTTCTTTGATTCGTTCTGCTCATGCCGAAGAAGCTGCTGCGCCTGTGATCGAAAAGGAAGATTTGCGAAGTATGGGTTCAGATGCTGCTCCGATTAAGATTTATGTTTTTTCTTCTTTAACATGTTCACATTGTAAAGATTTTCATACGGTTGCAATTCCCAGTTTAAAGAAAGACTTTATTGACACCGGAAAGGCTCAGCTGATTTATGTTGATTTACCATTTGATCGGCGGGCTTTGTCCGGCGCCATGTTGGCGCGTTGTGTTCGGCCGGAGAATTATTTTCCGTTTTTAGAGGTTTTATTTGAAAATCAAGACAGTTGGGCTTTTCAGCCGAATGCTCAAGACATCATTATGGGATATGCCGCTTTGGAAGGGATGACGGCTGGTGACGTGAAGGCTTGTTTGGCGGATACGGCGTTGCTGCAAAAAATTGTGTCAGATCGGGATGCTTACATGAAAAAATACAATATTCAAGGAACTCCGACAACCGTTATTGTCAAAGGAATGCAGACAGAAATTATCGGCGGTGCTGATGAAGGAGCTATTCGCTCGGTTTTGAAACGGATGAGCTAGAAACATGGACGGGGAGAAAACGCATCCAAAAGAAATAAAAGCGCGGATTGAAGCGCTTCGAAAACAGCTTTCGGGTTCTAAGACAAAAGCTGCGGATGCGTCCGGTTTTGCTCTGTCCGTCATGATTGTTTCCGATTTGGCCGGCGGTTTGCTGGTCGGAGCCGGTATAGGATATGTGCTTTGTGCTTTGTTTGACGCACATCCGGCAGTTTGGGCTGTGTTTATTTTGTTGGGCGGCTTTGCCGGTTTGTTGAATGTATTTAAGTCTGTCTCCAGAATAGAGAAGGAGAAAAAACAATGAACATGCATAATCCGTTGGAACAATTTGAAATTGACGTATATGTGCCGATGCATATCGGACCGTTGGATGTTTCTTTGACAAATGCCAGTGTGACAATGATTGGTGCCGTTGTTTTGGCTATTGTTTTGATGTGGGCTTTGACACGAAAACTGAAAATTATTCCTCATCCGGCTCAGTCAATAGTTGAAAGTCTTTATCAATTTATTCAGAACATGGTGGAAAGCACAATCGGCAGTAAAGGGTATGCTGTTATTCCTTTTATTTTCAGCTTGTTTATTTTTATTTTGTTCGGCAATTTATTGGGGCTTTTCCCTTATATGTTTACATTTACAAGCCATTTATCCATCGTGGGGACGATTGCTTTACTGGCTTTGGTTCTTTCCATGGTGTTGGGCGTTTATCATAAAGGTTTGTCTTGGTTTCATGTCTTTTTTCCGAAAGGCGTACCTTGGTTGATTGCACCGATTATGATACCGATTGAAATTATTTCTTTTTTGTCAAAACCTTTTAGTTTAACACTGCGTTTAGTGATGAATATGACGGTAGGACATATTATGTTGGAAGTGGTCGCCGGCTTTGTTTTTGCCTTAGGCCTTGCTGGTTTCATTCCGCTGTTGTTTACCGGTGTTTTGATTTTGTTTGAATTGTTTATCGGGGTGCTGCAGGCATATATATACAGCATTCTGAGTTGTATTTATTTAAGCGAAGCCTTTGAAGGCGAAAACGATTAACAAAAGGAGTGAAAAATGGAAGCAGAATCTATGAAATATATTGCTGATGCAGCTAAATATCTGTCTATCGGTATTTGCAGTTTGGTTATGATTGCCGTTGCCAAATGGTTGGCAGAAATCTGGATTACAATTATTAACACGGTCAGTCGTAATCCGAGCGTCAAAAACGATGTCACTTTGTTTGCATATATCGGTGCCGGTATGACGGAAGCGATTGCCTTGTATGCTTTGGTTTTGGCATTTATTATGCTGTTTTCTTAAAAAGGAAAGTGTATGCCGCAGTTTGATATTGCTTGGTTTCCCAGTCAGATTTTTTGGTTGCTGGTCAGTTTTTTGATCCTTTACACAGCAATGAGGTGGTTTTTGCTGCCGCCGCTGCAGGACATTATGCGGGCGAGAGATCAGAAAATACAATCTATCCTTCGCCAGGCAGACAAATTAAACGCGGAAGCGGATCGGATCATGCAGTCTTATCAAGGTTTTATGGATGCGGCTGAGGCTTATTCCGCTAAAATTGTTCAGACGGCACACGATGATATTTCAACGGCTTATTCCGATCAAGAAAATAAAATGAATCTGCGATTAGAAACGGATTCGGCGGCTGCCGAACATGAAGTCGAACGTCAAAGAGCAACCATTTTTAAGGAGCTGGCTCTGCTGACAAGTCAATTTATTCAAATATTGTTGAATTCCGTTTATGGACTCAAACCAAAAAAGACATTGTTGGAAAAGACAATTGCAAGTTCAATTGAGGAGCAACGGAAATGGAAGAACTGATGACTTTTTTGGATGATCCGGAGCTGTGGAAAGGTGTTGCTTTTATCGGGGCGGCTGTTTTGACTGTTATGCCGATTTATCGTTTTATTTTGAAAAAAATGCAAGAGCGAAGCGACCGGATTACAGCTCACTTGGATGAAGCTTTAAAACTGCGACGAGAAGCGTTGGATATGTTGCGTGATGCAAAACATAAAGAGTTTTATCAGGAAAAAGATAAAAAAGAAATTGTTCAAAAAGCTTTAAAAGAAGCTCGCATTTTAAAAAATGAAGCGGAGAAAGATTTACAAAAGCGTCAAGATTTAAAACAAGCGGAAATTTTAGAACGGATTCGGTTAATCCGGGAAAGCGGACTGCACGAGTTGAAGGAACAAGTCATCAGCATAGCGGTTCAAACAGCAATGGATGTTATTCAAAAAGATGAAAAATTAGCCGAAAATAAAGTCTTTTTTGATAAAGCATTGGAAGAGGTCACTCAGGTGTTGACCCAAAAAGAAGAACAAGAAAAAATATTGAGGTATTCAAATGGCAACAATTTCAGTTAATCCGGGGGATGTTTTTGTTAAAAATGATCGTGTCATTTCACGTTTTGTTGTGGAACGTTTATTGACATATACAGATATACCGCCGCACGTTCGGTTAATCGAACGAGGCGGAAATGAACGAACCGTCACGGTTGCTTTGCAGACTTTGCTGGATGAAAAATACTGGTTGCCTGAAAAGAAAAGCTGATATGAGTAGAAAAAAGATTCTTTAGAAGTAAGTATTATTTTTCAGCAACTTTGCGGATCTGAGCAGCCATATGCATTCGGGGATCTTTTTTTTGCGCTACAGTTTTCGTGGCTTGGCAGCGTTTGCTCACTATAGATGGGTGTTTCCTCGCCCAAACTTTACCATTACTGCAACAAACATTTTCAGGTGGAGTACTCGTTTTTTAAGTACACAACATCCAAATGCGCTACAGTTTATTTTATGCCAAAAATAAAAAACTTCTGCTTTGTTCGGAAACTGCCTATTTAATTCGGACAATCCCTTTTAAAAACAAAGTTTAAAAGTTCATTCTGGGGGGCAAATTGCGAATGCGAATCAGATAGGGCTTTAAAATCTTGTCCCGACTCATAATGTGCCCTAACAGCCAAACATTCAAAAAGTTTGCCAATTTCACGGAAATTTTTCTTTTTTCTTCAATAGAGGGAGCAACATCAAATTGTTGCCGCATTTCGGAAACATTATGAATAAAAACTTGGTGGCTTTTCATATGATTTTCAATATCGGGGAATTGGATTCGTTCCATAATACCTTCTTCATGTGAAAAGTGATTACGTGCATAATCATAACATTTTTCAAAAACTTTTTCGATCATCGGGAAGTCATCGACTTGAGACGCCATATAGGCCTGGTTGACAACATTTAAAAAAGCTTTATGTTCATCATCCAACGGAGGATAATCTAACATCATACTGTCGCGCCAGGTTGCTAAAGGCATTTTATTTCTCCTCTCTACACGTTAAACAAGAAGTGGACAACATCCCCGTCTTGCATGACATAATTTTTCCCCTCTGAGCGAAGTTTCCCTTGTTCGCGTGCTCCGTTTTCACCGTGACAGCGCACATAATCATCATAAGAAACGACTTCCGCTCGAATAAACCCTTTCTCGAAATCGGAGTGAATAACACCGGCCGCTTCCGGAGCCAGGGCTCCTTTTTTGACGGTCCACGCATGAACCTCTTTCGGCCCCGATGTGAAGAACGTCAATAAATTAAGTAGATTATAACCCGCTTTTATGATTCGATTCAAGCCTGTTTCTTCTAAACCGAGCGAATTTAAAAATTCTTTTTGTTCCTCCGGATCCGTTAACAAAGCAACTTCAGCTTCAATCGCCGCTGAAATAACAACAGCTTGATTTCCTTCTTTCCTTGCAAAATCAAAGACTTGTTCCGAATAACGGTTCCCTGTTGCGGCAGCGTCTTCTTCCACATTACAAGCATAAAGAACAGGTTTTGCCGTTAATAAAAAAAGTGATTTGAATAATTTTTTTTGTTCCGGATCTGTCGGTTCAACGCTTCTGGCAGGCTTACCGGCACGCAAAGCATTCAGACAATTCTGCATCACAGGCAACAATTCTTTGGCTTCACGGTCATTCGCACGCGCTTTTTTTTCAAGTGGGATGATTCGTTTTTCCAAACTTTCCAAATCCGCCAACATTAGTTCCGTTTCAATGGTTTCGGCATCCCGAACAGGGTCAATGGAGCCTTCAACGTGAGTAATATCATCATTTTCAAAACAACGTAAAACGTGGATAATCGCATCAACTTCCCGAATATTCCCCAGAAACTGATTACCCAGGCCTTCGCCTTTTGAAGCGCCTCGAACAAGGCCGGCAATATCAACAAATTCCAGTTGTGTATGAACCAGTTTTTCTGCTTTGTCGATTTGTTGCAGAGCATTCATCCGCGGATCCGGGACAGCGACTCGACCGACATTCGGTTCAATGGTGCAAAAAGGGTAATTAGCTGCCTGAGCTGCCGCCGTAGAGGTGAGGGCATTAAACAACGTTGACTTTCCAACATTTGGTAATCCGACAATACCGCAATTAAATCCCATGGATTTCGACTCCTATTTTCTGTGCATAGGCAGAATCGCCTTTTTCAACGTAAATGTCAAGGTTGTCTGCCAAAAGTTCCAATATTTTATTTAAGTTTTCTAGTTCTTTTTGGGAAAAATTGGCCAAAACATAGTCAACGACTAAAGCTTTATCTTCCGGACGGCCGATACCGATACGAACGCGCGTGTACATCTGACCGATATGTGCGTCAATACTCTTCAGGCCGTTATGTCCTCCGGCACTGCCGCCTGTTTTGATGCGTACCATCCCCGGTTTTAAGTCTAAATCATCATGAAAGACTAAAATCTGAGACGGATCAATTTTATAAAAACGAGCGATTTCTCCCACCGCATTGCCCGATAAGTTCATGTAAGTTTGAGGCTTTAAAAGCAAAACCTTCTCATGACCGATTGTTCCTTCGGCCAATAAAGCGTTGGCTTTGATTTTATAATCGCTAAAAGAATAGCGGCGGAAAATCATATCCGCCGCCATAAATCCGACATTGTGGCGGTTCTGTGCATATTCCTTTCCGGGATTGCCGAGACCCACCACAAGAAACATTATTCTTCCTTCGCCGGTTCAGCTGCCGGAACTGCTGCTTCACCTTCGGCAGGTGAAGTTGCCGGAGCTTCTTCTACTTCTTCTTTCACCGGTTCGGCAATGGTGACAACAGTGTATTCTTCTTCGTCAACCAGCTTTGTTCCTTCTGGCAGTTTAATGTCTTTATTGGTTAAACCGTCACCGATATCAAGAGAACCGATATCCAATTCCAATTTCTCGGGAATATTGTCCGGTAAGCAAGACAATTCCAAAGAACGGTGAACAATATTCAATACAC
This sequence comes from uncultured Alphaproteobacteria bacterium, assembly GCA_944391565.1. Lineage (GTDB taxonomy): Bacteria > Pseudomonadota > Alphaproteobacteria > CAAHEQ01 > UBA3637 > CALXXX01. Next base: position 21,250 of record CALXUB010000007.1, read on the forward strand.
CGCCATTTTTAATGCCAGGCGCGGTTTCTTCATTGGTAAAGTGCAAAGGAATATCCATAACCAAACGCGCATTTTTGGAAACACGCAAGAAATCAGCATGAATAGGTCTGTCTGTCAGGGGATGATATTGCACATCCTGGCAAACCGTACGAATTTTTTCGCCGTCAACAGCAATTTCAAATTGGTGCGTCCAAAAACCCGATTTATTTAATAAAGCAACCAATTCTTTTTCCACCAAAGAAATCATTACGGGCGCTTTTTTGTCGCCATAAATAACAGCAGGGATATTTCCCGTGCGACGTGTCGCTCTGGAGGCCCCCTTACCAGCCTTTTCCCGCTTTTGTGCGGCTAAATCGATCATTTTTACCATTTTTTGTATCCTTTTTTTTGTTAAATGCCTAACTCCTCCAGGGGTGGTGGAAGGCATACCTTGTTTCAGGTGTTCCTTAAATACATCAAAATCAAAAAAAAAGCAAGAATTTTTTTCTTGCTCCTGGATGATTATTCTTTAGACAAGGTGAGTGAACAAAGGAAAAACATGTTTTAATCATCGTTCTGAAAGTTTTATTTATTTTAATCATTTTAAAGAAACAGCCTACTTATCGCAGGCTGCTTTTTCTCAGAGGAATGAGAAAACTTATTCGGTAATTTGTTGTAAAATCAAAGCATTTAAATCTTCGCGTTCGGAATCCTCATATGTTGATTCTTCCTTTTTGTTTTCTTCCGTAGCTTCTGTTTTAGACGTTTCTTGTGCTTTTTCTTCTTTTTTAATTAAATCTTGGATACTTTTTTCATCCGCCGGAACGTCAACTTGCTTTAGCTTGTCAGCCAAGGAGACCGGCAGGATTTTTTCAAGCCACTCCGTTGCCTTTTGCACATAAGGCAATGTAAAACTGCTTTCCTGATAATCTTCCATTTGCTTCGGAGAAATTAACAAAGACGCACCGAAGTAAATGATGACGATAAAAAGACCGCCGCGCAAAATACCAAAGAAAAATCCAAGTAATCTGTCAAGACCGCTGAGCGCGCTTTGCCGTAGTTTTGCGGTAATATGAGCGTTAATAAGGGTGCAGATCACTAAAATAACTAAAGCAATCACGGCAGCAGCAACAATATCTGCAATCGTTGTATTTGAAATCAGCTTGCGGAATAAAGGGCGAGCGTAGGTTAAACCGTAAAGAGCACCAAAGGCAGCCAATACCCAGGCGGTTAATCCAAGCAATTCACGAACTAAACCACGGTACAATGCAAAAATACCAGAGATTAGAATCGTCAATAAAACAATGGCGTCAATCAGTCCCATCAGTCTTTCCTCATAAAAATATCAACAATGCTTTTCAAATGACCTACTTCTATCACATGCAGCGCGGAAGTTAAAGCAGTTTTTTTCCTGCCGGTATGCATTGGCGGCATTAAGGCTTTTTCAAAACCCAGTTTCGAGGCCTCTTTTAATCTTAAATCCATCTGCGGAACGGCGCGAGTTTCACCGGATAAGCCGATTTCGCCAAAAACAACCATGTCGGCAGGAACAGGTTTTTGCGTCAAAGATGAAATCAGCGCCGCCGCTACAGCCATGTCGGCAGCCGGTTCGGTAATTTTTAAACCGCCCGCTACATTCAAATAAATATCACGATTGCCCAAAATTAAACCGCAACGGGTTTCAAGAACCGCTAAAATCATATTCAACCGATTTGAATCCCATCCGACAACGGCTCGTCTGGGTGTGGCTCCGTTTGACGGGGCCGCTAAGGCTTGAATTTCAACCAACATTGGACGGCTGCCTTCAATACCGGCAAAAACACATGAGCCGGATATGTTGCCACGTCGTTCAGCTAAAAACAAAGCAGAAGGATTAGGAACTTCGGCCAAGCCTGTTTCCGTCATTTCAAAAACCCCGATTTCATCCGTGGCGCCAAAACGGTTTTTAACCGCGCGCAAAATTCGAAAGTGATGGCCGCGATCTCCTTCAAAATATAAAACCGTGTCCACCATATGTTCCAAAACACGAGGTCCTGCCAATGTTCCTTCTTTTGTCACATGTCCGACTAAAAATAAAACAAAACCGCGTCGTTTTGCCAGACGGATCAATTCATGGCCGGATGCGCGGACTTGCCCAACCGTTCCGGGAGCTGAATCAAAAGTATCTACAAACATGGTTTGTATCGAGTCAATGACGACAATATCAGGCGGCTCATGGGTGTCCAACGTGGTGACGATATCGCGAACATTCATCGCCGAGGCGAGTTCGACCTGTGCATTGCTCAAACCCAAACGAGCCGCTCGCAATCGAATTTGATCGATAGATTCTTCGCCTGATATGTAAACACATCGGGCAGGGGCTCCTTTTTTGTTGACACATGTCGAAAGTTTTGCCATTGCTTGCAGAAGAAGTGTTGATTTACCAATTCCCGGATCGCCTCCGACAAGAATGACAGATCCTTCAACTAATCCGCCGCCGCAAACCCGATCCAATTCAGCGATTGTTGATTTCATGCGAAAAGTTTTTTCCGATACACCTTTTAAGTCAACAAACTCAATTTGTCGACCGTTTTTGGCAGAAACAGATTTCGGCATTTCAGCAGAAGGCATAGCTTCTTCAATAATTGTGTTCCACTGACCGCATGTATCACATTTGCCGCTCCATTTAGCATGGACAGCACCACATTCTTGGCAAACAAAACGCGTTGTCGGTTTCGCCATTATTCATCCGCCTTTACAGCCATTTGAATAGGGCCTTTCGCCGAACCGGCAATAAATTGCCGAACATAAGGATTTTTTGTTTTTTCAATTTCTTTTACTGTTCCGATCCAAATGATTTTACCCTCATAAAGCATGGCAATTCTGTCGGCAATTTTGCGGGCTGAGGCCATGTCATGTGTAATGGTCAGTGCAGTTGCCCCCAGTTTTTTGACACAGGAAACAATCAAATCATTGATAATATCACTCATAATGGGGTCCAGTCCGGTCGTCGGCTCGTCAAAGAAAATAATATCAGGGGAGGAAGCAATTGCCCGTGCTAATCCAACACGTTTTTTCATCCCACCGGACAAGTCTGCCGGATCCAAATGAGCTACATCTTCTCCCAATCCGACTTGAGCCAATTTTTCAACGGCAATGTGATAGGCCTCTTTGCGGCTCATTTTTTTGCCCTGCATCAGACCGAAAGCAACATTTTCCCAAACAGACATGCTGTCAAACAAGGCCGCACCTTGAAATAACATGCCGATTTTGCTATTCACTTGTTCGTGAACTTTGGCAGAAGCAGCGGCAACTTCTCTTCCATCTACCGTAATAGAGCCCTTCTCCGGCGTTAGCAAACCCAAAATGCATTTTAATGTGACGGATTTACCGGTTCCGGAACCGCCGATTATGACAACAGATTCCCCGCGTTGAATTTCCAAGTCAACACCGTTTAAAACAACTTTTCTGCCAAAAGACTTATGAACGTCTGTCAGTTTGATCATGGGAGTGCTTTTTTCTTTCCCTTTCAGAAGGTTAACAGTCCTTTTTAAAATAGATTTTTGAGCTGTCGGCATTGTTTTCCTCCTTAGGTATTAAAAAACAGTTCAGTCAGGATGTAGTTGAAAATCAAAATTAAAATAGAGGCGGAAACAACAGCATTTGTGGTTGCGGCACCGACTCCTTGCGCACCGCCCTTTGAATTAAAGCCGTTATAACAGCCCAACAACGTAATGATAAAACCGAATACTGAAGCTTTAACCAAACCTGAAATAATATCCATCGGTTTCATGAAGTCCCAAGTATTGACTAAATAAGAAGTCGCATTGAAATCAAGTTTATAAACTCCGATCAAATAACCACCGCAAATACCAATAATATCACCGATCAGAACTAAAACGGGCAGCATTAAAACACCGGCGATGATGCGGGGCGCAATCAAGTATTTAAAAGGATTTGTGGACAGCGTAGATAAAGCATCAATCTGCTCTGTCACGCGCATGGTTCCGATTTCGGCAGCCATTGCCGCCCCGATTCGGCCCGCTACCATCAAACCGGCCATAACGGGAGCCAGCTCTCGGGTCACAGCAACCAAGACAACCATGGAAACGGCTCCTTCTGCTGAAAAACGAGCAAAACCCGTATAGGTCTGAAGAGCAATGACCATACCGGCGAACAAAGTTGTCAACGCAACAACCGGCAAAGAGAAAAAACCGACTTGAATCAGCTGAGATAAAATTTGTTTAAAGTAAAACGGTGGCGTAAAACAGTGATAGATTGTTTTGACGGTAAAAATACCAAGTCGTCCTGCCGCTTCAAAAAAGTGGATGAAAACACGTCCGACAAGCGTGATAAATTCCATAATCATTCCTTTCTGCGAGTTTCTTTCTTTTGGTGACTATAGCCGTGTTTGAAGTCTTTTTCAATAAAAAAACATCTGTTTTTGAAAAAAACGCTTGACACAGAAAGAGAACATGTATAGAACGAAAGAAGAATAAAAAAGCGAGGGATCATGCTGACGCAAAAACAACATCAACTTTTGATTTTTATCGATAAATATTTAAAAGAAACCGGTATTTCTCCTTCTTATGATGAAATGAGAGAAGCATTGGGATTAAAATCAAAATCGGGAATACATCGTTTGATTTCGGCACTGGAGGAACGACACTTTTTACGCCGTCTGCCTTTTAGGGCACGTGCGCTTGAAGTGTTGAAGCTGCCGGCTTCCGAACTTCGAGCGCCGGCCAAACTTCTTCGGCCGGATTTTCAAGCTGCTGCAGAGCAGGTTATTCCTTTATATGGTAAAATTGCTGCTGGGACACCGATTGAGGCCATTCGTGATCCGGAAGCAAATGTTTCCGTTCCGTCCTCTATGTTGGGACGCGGTGAACATTATGCTTTGACGGTGGAAGGTGATTCAATGATCAATGCCGGTATTCTGGACGGGGATACGGTTATTATTGAACGAACAGACACGGCGGAAAACGGCCAAATTGTCGTTGCTTTGGTGGATGGTTTTGAAGTCACGTTAAAGCGTTTGCGCCGGCAAGGCAGCTCTATCGCTTTGGAACCTGAAAATCCGGCGTATCAAACGCGAATTTTGCCGGCTTCGCGTGTGGCTGTGCAGGGGCGCTTAATCGGGTTGATGCGTAATTATTAAAAGGGAAAAGAACTTTTCATCCTTTTGTTCAGCATCTAAAAAATATATCGAAATCCGTTGCAAAATTAAAAACTTTCTGGTATTCTGTTTTTTTATCCAGAAAAGGAAACGCAAATGACCGATGTTATTAGAAAAGGAAAAATTATAGAGCTTTGGACAAAATCGGATGAAAAGCATGTCATTGCTTTTATTGACGGTATGCCGTGTAAATTGGGCTATTGTATTCCAAGATCCTGCTTGGATGAAAAGCAAGTGACTTTGCAAAAAGGCGATGAGTTGACGTTATACTTTACTGAAAAAGATCGTTTAGGCTTTTCTTCTTTGAAAGGTGTAGATGTAAACGGAGCTTCATTGTATTATCGTCAGACGGCTTCTCAAAAAGTAAAATTACCTATTCATCATACTTCGATCTATCAGAATTTTTTTCAAGGACATAGCCGTTAAATTCAAGTTCCTTAATTTTAAAAAGCCTCCTGTGCGGGAGGCTTTTTTTATATCCGTTTTGAAAGGGCTTTATTTGATAGTAAAGCCTCTTTTGACTGCATCAATAAACATATTCGATTTGTTGTTGCAGCTTTAGAACTTGAGGTTGTTCTTCCATGCGAGCTTTTTTCTGACGCAGGAAAAGCATTGCTTTCGTGTTTTTGAACGGGTCTTTATAAACTTCATTGGCCGCAATACAATAGGCCGTATAAAGATGCCTTAATGCTTCTTTGAAAGCAGGGTTTTGCTGAGCATACGCCATCGGTGTTAAGGTATTGGCTTGTTGAAAATAGGTTTGAAACAGCTTTTTATCTTTTTTTAAGCCGGCATCTAACCGTTGTTTACGCATTCCGTAATAAGCACCGATAATTTGCAAAAGGGCTTGTGCAGGATTGGTTTTGTCTTCCGGAACTTTTTTGCTTTTACGGAAAGTAAGTGAATCTAACCAGGGATTTGTCATATCTTCTAATAACAAATTGCCGGACTTGATATGTTTGGCATCTTCTACAATCGTTTGCCACAAGTTTTGTGCAGATTGTTCAACATTTGGGTTATATTCAATTTCGGAAAAAACTTGGTTAATCTGAGAAGATTTGATTGTTTTCAGCCACAGAGCCGTTTGTGAGCTTCGTTTATCTTTATAATAAGGAAAATATCCTTTAAAGTCGTGATTTTTATTGACTTTTAATAAAAAGCGACCAACCTTCAAAGCATTTTGCTGTTCAAGTGTTTCATAAGGGATATTTGTTGAAAAAGGTGTACGTGTATAGGTATTCGTCGTTTCAACAATATAACTTGTGTATAAGTCTGTCACTTTTTTTATTTCAAACAGGTACAGATCTCCGCAGTTAATACGTTTTTCCAAAGAAAAGCATCGTTTGTCATCCAGATAAATTTGAAGCTCTTGCATCTTTATCTCCTTAAATTTAAAAACAAGCTTTCAGTTTATCAAGATTTTTTCTTTTTGTCAAATATTTTCTGTACATTGTTGCTTATTGTAAATAAAAGAAAAAGAATTAAAAAACGGTCTTGTTCAAAAAAACAAGACCGTAAAAAACTGGTGCCGGCAGAGGGATTCGAACTCCCGACCTGATGATTACAAATCAACTGCTCTACCAGCTGAGCTATGCCGGCACGATAGAAATGCTTATACACAAACTTAAAACAAAAATCAAGCTCTTTTTTCAAAAAATGTCATTTTGTAAAAAATATTTTTCATTCTTGTTTTTTTGAAATGATTTGTTAGAATAAAGCAAAATATAAAAGGAGAAAAAGATGGCATCGTTTTTGAAAAACATTTTTTCATCTGTTCTGAACTATAAAGAACTGCGGACAAACGATGCTTTGGAAGCCTATCCGGAACGGCTTCATGTTTCTGCTTTGCCTGAACGACGTTTTTTGAAAACTTCTCGGGTTTTGGTAATTTTAGCGTTGTTAAGTATTGCATTGAATTTTGCTTTGGGTTTTGTGTATATGAAAATGGCCTCCAGCGTGGAAGCCATTATCAGAATGCGCAATGGCATGCAAACGCATTTATATCAGTTAGACCCCTATCAAAAAGAAATTAAACCGGTTGATCAGGCACGAGCTTATATTCCGTTTGAACAACTCGTGACGGAAAGTTTAATTATGGAATATATGACTTTGCGGTTTAACGTTATACCGAATATGGAAGAAATGCGCCATCGATGGAGCCCTAATGAAAAATTGGCTTTGTATGGACCGGATACATTTGGTGCAGCCGCTCCGGAAAGAGAGGCTATGCTTTCTAATTTGCAAAAAGGGCAAGTTCAGGATATTTTTGTTTATTCCATTAAACATATCAGTGGTAATTTATATCTCGTTGTTTACGATTTATTCTTTTTACCACGGCCAATGAATGCCATTTCTGTCTGTCCTTGTTTGGAAAGAGATCAAAACTGTCTGATCTGTTTACGGGAAAATGCAACCCGAGTGCAACGAATTAAAACTTATATCCGAGCGTCTTACGATGCCAAGATAACAAGTCGTAATGCACTGCTTAAAAATCCATATCGCTTTAACGTTTATGAATTTATTTCTTATCCGCAAACCATTCGTGAAAACGATCCTTGGACGAATGTGGACTTAATTAAAGATTAGCAACGGCCGTATTGGTCTTCCAAACGCACGATGTCGTTTTCATCTAAAGTTCCACCTGTTTGAACTTCAATGAAAATAATCGGCTGCGTTGTTTTATTCTCAATACGGTGAATTTCTCCGACAGGAATAAAAACTGCCGTATCTGCCGGAGCTTCAAATTCTCTTTCCCCCAAAGTGATCGTGGCGGTGCCTTCGGTAATAATCCAATGCTCTGCTCGGAAATGGTGCTTTTGAAGAGACAATTTTTTGTCGGGCAGAACACGAATACGCTTAACGATGTAATGTGCTCCAATGTCTAAGACTTCCCAATCTCCCCAGGGGCGCGTGTCTTTTTCTCCGATTTTGTATTGAATAGGCATGATTTTCTCCTTATTTGATGCATATCAATGCATATTTATGATTGAAACTTTCGTTTGTCAAATAAAAAAGAGCTTTCTTTTTTAATGAAAATAGATTACAAAGAAGGCCGAAAGGAAAATAAAATGTCAGGACAAAAATTATTTGAGCAACTTTCTGCAAAGGGGCGGGCGTTTTTGGGAACAACTTACCCGTTAATCGGTGGGGCAATGGCTTCTATTTCAACTCATCAGTTAGTGTCTGCCATGGCGAATGCCGGTATCTTTGGTTTTTTGGCGGCGGGTTTCCTGAATCCTGAAGGTTTGCGTGAAGAAATTAAAAAAACAAAAGAACTGACGAATAGGCCGTTCGGCGTCAATTTGATCGTCCTTCATCCGGAGCTGGAAGGTTTAATGAATGTTTGTATTGAAGAAAAAGTTTCACATGTCATTTTGGCAAGTGGCGTTCCTTCGCCCGAGATGATTACAAAATTAAAAAACGGTGGTGTTAAGGTATTGAGTTTTGCACCGGCTTTGACGATAGCCAAACGATTGGTTAAAAATGGTATAGATGCTTTGGTGATTGAAGGAAGCGAATCCGGCGGTCATATCGGACCGGTTTCTACGGTTGTTTTAATGCAGGAGATTTTACCTTATATAACGGAAGTGCCTGTTTTTGTGGCAGGCGGAATAGGAACCGGAATGATGATAGCGGCTTCGTTGTTGTTAGGCGCTGCCGGATGCCAAATGGGAACAGTTTTCGTGGGTTCAACCGAATGTCCCGTTCATGAGAATTATAAAAAAGCATTCTATCGGGCCTCTTCGCGGCATGCGGTTCAAACGACACAGATGTCACCGACTTTTCCTGTTATCCCTGTGCGTTCTTTGGAAAATAAAGCACATGAAAAGTTCAGCCTTCATCAAAAAGAAGTGATTGAACGATATGAAAATGGAGAAATGCCCTTAGAGGAGGCTCGAATTCAAATTGAACAATTCTGGGCCGGAAGTTTGGGGAAAGCCGTTCGTGACGGGGATGTGGAAAACGGTTCCGTGATGGCAGGTCAGATTGTCGGACTTGTTAAAAAAGAAGAAACAATTCAGCAAACAGTCGAAAGATTGGTTGACGAAACAAAAATTTCGTTAGAAAATATGCAAAGGATGCTGAAATAAAGGGAAACAAAATGTCTGAAGCTGTGAAGAAAAAAGAAGTCTCCAGCCGTCGTTTATTGAAACGTCTCAGAGACGTCATGCTTCAGGACATTCCCGTTCAAACAAAATTGGATAAGATTGTCAGTTTGGTGGCTGATGAACTGCATACGGAAGTGTGTTCTTTTTATTTATTGCGGCCAGGCGATATATTGGAACTGTTCGCCACTTGCGGATTAAACCAAGATGCGGTTCACGAAACAAGCCTTCGGATGGGAGAGGGGTTAATCGGCGAGATTGCCGTTCAAAAAAAAGCACTTTCGTTTCCGGATGCTTGGCATCATCCCAGCTTTGTTTTTAAACCTGAAACAGGGGAAAAACCTTTTTTGTCGCTAATGGGAGTTCCGGTTTTACGTGGGACAAACTTGTTGGGTGTTTTGGCTGTGCAGACGGCCGAACATTATGACTATCAAGAAGAAGAAATTGAAATTTTGGAAACGGTAGCGATGCTGCTGGCACAGATTTTGGTTTCCGTGGAATTTAAAACCGCACAGAATATGATTGTGAAGCCTCCGAAAGATATGCGTGCGCGATTGGAGGGAGTGCGATTAACATCCGGCATGGCAGTCGGGCATGCATACGTTCACAGTCGGACTGAACGAGTCGCTAATTTAGTGTCCAATAATGAAGCGGCGGAATTAAATAAGTTGAACCAGGCTCTTGATCAAATGGATAAAGAGTTGAATACCATGCTGGCTTCTCCGGATATTTCCGAAGAAAATGCCGAAATCTTCGAAACTTATCGGATGTTTACTAAAGATAAAGGCTGGATTCGCCGAATTACAGATTATATTCATACCGGATTAACGGCTGAGGCGGCCGTTCAAAAAGTCGGAGATGATATTTCCGAGCGTATGAACTTAATGACGGATCCTTATTTGAAAGAACGTATTCACGATTTCCAGGATTTAGCAGATCGGTTGCAAAGACATCTGGCGGGTAAGGATATTTTTTCTAAAAACAAAGAATTACCGGATGATGCTGTTTTAGTTGCTCAAGCAATGGGGCCGGCCGAATTACTGGATTATGACCGAACCAAAATCAAGGCTTTGGTATTGGAGGAAGGTTCACCGACCATGCATGTGGTCATTGTTGCAAAATCTTTGAACATTCCGGTTGTCGGCGGTTTGCGGGGAATTACAAATCGGATTGCCAAAGGAGATGTTGTCGCGGTTGATGGAGACAATGGTTTTCTTTACATCAATCCGGTGGAAGATATTTTAAAAGAATTTAAAAACAGAATTGCACAGCTTGAAAAAATCCGTCGCAAATATGAACGGTTAAAAAATGTTCCTTGTCATACATTGGATGGTGTTCCGATTTCTCTTAACATCAACGCCGGATTGGCGATGGATATGCTGGCACTGGGAGACGGTTTCGCAGACGGGATAGGTCTTTATCGGACAGAGCTGCCGTTTTTGTCAACGGCTCAGTTGCCCGACACACAAAAGCAGACAGAAATATACAAACGAGCGTTGTTAAATGCGAACGGAAAGCCGGTTGTCTTCCGGACGTTGGATGTTGGATCGGATAAAGTTTTACCCTATGTTCAATATCGGGAGGAGGAAAACCCGGCTATGGGGTGGCGCTCTATTCGTATTACGTTGGACAGGCGATCTTTGCTGCGTCAACAACTCCGAGCATTTATTCGTGCCGTTTCCGGTAATGATTTGTATGTCATGTTTCCCATGGTGACGGATATTGATGAATTTGTGGCAGCCAAAAAAACGCTTCAAATTGAATTGGAACGGGAAAAAGAAAAAGGTGGTATACTGCCGGCATCTATTCATGTAGGAACGATGTTGGAAGTACCTTCACTTTTGTTCCAACTGAAGGAGTTATTGCCTTTGGTTGACTTTGTTTCTGTCGGCACAAATGACTTATCTCAGTTTTTATTTGCGACGGATAGAAGTGATCCCAATATCTGGGAACGATATGATGTGTTGTCTGCTCCAATGCTTCGTATGTTGAAGTATGTGGCAGATTTATGTAATGAAATGAATGTGCCGTGTTCCGTTTGCGGGGAAATGGCCGGCAAACCTTTGGACGCGGTTGCCCTTGTCGCATTGGGTTTCAAACGGTTGTCGATGAATCCCTCTTCTTTGGGGGCCGTTAAGGCGGCTGTTCTCAGCATGAATATGAAAGAAGTTCAAGAATACTTGTTGTCGATTCTCACCTCAAAATCTCATTCGCTGCGTGAAAAACTGCGTTTGTTCGCTGTTGATCATGATATCGTTATTTAATTAAAGGAAAAGAAATGAAAAAAGCTGTTGTTTTAGCTGCCGGTAAAGGAAGCCGTATGAAATCAGATTCATTTAAGGTTTTACATGAAGTCGGTGGTCGTCCCATGATTTCCGGTTTGCTGGATACATTATCTAAACAAGGATTCGAACAAATCGTTGTTGTTTTGGCACCTGATATGAAAGCTGTTGAACAGGTTGTTTCTCCGTATGAGACGGCTATTCAGGAAAAACCGCTTGGAACGGCGCATGCTGTTTTGGCTGCTGAGGATAAAATCGGTTCTTTTGACGGAGCTTGCTATATTTTATTCGGAGATCAACCGTTATACACGGCGGATACGTTTGAGCGGATGCAGGCTGAGTATGATAAAGGCCGTGATATAGTCGTTGTGGGGTTCGAACCGGATGATCCGGCTCGTTATGGGCGTTTGATCGTCGATGATAACGGTTTGGAGGCGATTGTTGAGTTTAAAGATGCAACTTGGGCGCAACGGGCGATTGGTTTATGCAATTCCGGTATTATGTGTGTAAACGGGATGAGATTGTTTGATCTTTTAAAACAAATCAAAAATGAAAATGCCGCTCATGAATATTACCTGACGGATATTATTCGATTGGCGAAAGAAAATGGTTTGGATGTCGGATACATTGTTGTGCATCAAAAGGAGGCTTCAGGTGTCAACTCACGAGCCGATTTGGCGATTGCCGAACGAATCTTTCAAGAGCGGATGCGTCAAAAACTGTTGGCTGAAGGAGTCACATTAATGGATCCAGAAACAACTTACTTTTCGTTTGATACGCAGATTGAAAACGATGTTATTATTGAACCTTGCGTTTTTATCGGTCCGGGTGTACAAATCAAAAAAGGGGCGAGAATACCGGCTTTTTCACGATTGGAAAAACAAACGGTGGAGGGAAAATGACTCGACTAAAGTGGAAAAAGAGTTATTGGGTGTATTTGTCGATTGTTGCAACAGCGGCTTTATTAACATGGGTTTTTATGACTCCGGAAGTGACGGATACTTGTTCGGATGAACTACTGGGATGCTTAGATCAAGCACATTCTCTTTCGTTTTGGGCAAAGTCAAAAGAAGCTTTCATTTGTCTTTATCGAAATGTTGTGTGCGTGTTTTCTAATATACCAATTTTATTTTAAGGAGGAGAAATGGAACAGCCTCAAGAGTTTTTGATGGCAGACATGGGTGGAACCAATATTCGGTTTGCCCTTTGTCGACAGGGAAAAATAACCCAGCCACGGCATTACAAATGTGCAGATTTTTCTTCTCTAAGCGCGGCTGTTCGTTTTTATTTGACAGATGAAGGATGTCTTTTGCCAAAGGCTTTTATGCTGGGGGTGCCAGGTCCTGTCTTAGGTGATAACTTGACCTTTGTCAATAATCCATGGTCCTTTTCCATTTCGGCTTTGAAGAAGGAGTTTGATTTTAAGATATTAAAAGTGGTGAATGATTTTGCGGCCAGTTCAATGGCTGTTGCCTATCTGACAGCAAAAGATCTTGTGTCTGTTGGTTCGGGGGAAGTTTATTCGGATCATCCGAAAGTCGTTATCGGGCCGGGAACAGGTCTGGGTGTCGGAATTGTTGTGCCTGTCCAAGGAACATGGCAACCAATAGAAACAGAAGGAGGGCATGTCACGTTGGCTGCTCGAACAACGGCTGAGTTTGATCTCATCTTGAAAGCCAAAAAACTGCTCGGTCATGTGTCAGCCGAGTCTTTTTTGGCTGGAAAAGGTTTGGCTTTACTTTATCATTTGGTGGGCGGAGAAAAGTCTCTGTTGCCGGAAGAAGTTATGCAACGGGCGATGAAAAAAGAAACGACAGCGTTAAACGCATTGAATTTTTATTTTTCTTTTTTGGGAAATGTCGCCGGTAATTTGGCTTTAAGCTTGGGGGCGTTCGGTGGTGTTTATATTTCCGGCGGTATAATTCGTCAACCCGGGGTGTTGGAGTTGTTTTTAGCTTCAGATTTTCGCACAGCTTTTGAAGATAAAGGGGCTCGGGCCAGTTATTTGAAACGGATTCCGATTTTTGCTGTTATAACGCATGACACAGCTTTTTTAGGATTAAAACACCTAATGCTATCCAGTTTATGATAGCTTTAAAAAAAGAATTAAGTAAAAAAAAGAAAATATTTTTAAAAAAAATACTTGCAATTTATTTTATTTTTTGATACAAGTATTCATCACCTTGGGGGTGTAGCTCAGCTTGGTTAGAGCGTCTGCCTGTCACGCAGAAGGTCGAGGGTTCGAGCCCCTTCACTCCCGCCATTAAAAGTCCTTGTTTTTCAAGGACTTATTTTTTTGTTTTTCGAAAAGCGGCAGCGTCAATCTTTTTGCTAGACTGATTTATTTTTATTAAAAAGAAAAATTAAAAAATGAATTGACAGATACCATATAGGGGTATATTGTAAAAAATACCCAATAAGGGTATATGGAAGGAAAGGAAAGAAAAATGAGTAAATGCAAGAATCCAAATTGTCATTGTGAAGATTGTCAATGTGGCGAAAACTGCCAATGTGGACAAGACGGAAAAGAATGTCACTGCGGTGAAAAATGCACTTGCAAAGATGCGTGCCATTGCTCTGAGAATGATAAGTGTCATGACGCATGCACATGTGCTCAAAAAAAATAAAAACAGGATGCCGTGTTCGAAGCGGCATCCTCCTTTCGGGAGGATCTATGGAACAAAAACATCCATCACATGAAGAAAATATTCCTCGGTTAAATCGGATTGCCGGACAAATCGAAGGAGTCAAACGAATGATAGAAGAGGGGCGCTATTGCCCTGATATTCTGATTCAGCTGCACGCGGTTCGATCTGCCATTAAGTCTGTAGAGTCTTATATTTTGCATAAGCATTTACAATTTTGTGTTGCTCAGTCTTTTGCCTCAGAAGCTGATAAAAATAAAAAAATCGAGGAATTAAAAATGTTATTTGACAGACTGACTTAAGGCGTTCTTACGATAATTTCCAATATTTGAAAAAAAATAAAAAAGTCAATTAACATAATAAGAAATAAAATACTTTCTCGTATTTCAATCCAAAAATGACAATTTTTTCCAGACATTTTGCTCCTCTTATATAAAATATTATGCTTAATAGGCATAATATAGTCAAGCAAAAAATCAGATAGAGCATTGACGTTTTTTCAAAACGGCTTCAACTTTCTGATAAGTTGAACAATTTATTTCTCGATATCGTCGATAACGGAACAATCGTTTTAGCTCGGCATGGACAGATTGCGTGGTTCGTTTTTCGCATAAAGCTGTCTGTTTGACATAAAATTTGATTTGATCTGCTTGCAAATCAGAAATGCGTTCACATTGTGAAATGCTTGTCGATGGAGCGGCATCATTATTTGACCAAAAAAATAAAGGAAAAGCAATTAAAGACAAAAAGAAAAATGAAAAAACACCGATGCGAAATCGCTTTTTCTTTAGCGGAGATGATTTTTCCTTTGATAAAGACAAATCAATGGGCTGGCAGTAGTCTAATAAGTTCTTGATACGTTCTACTTTATCAAAATCAATCTTTTTTTGTTCAGGCGGGTAAAGATGGAAAATGTCCGCCTGTTTCACCATTTTAGCCTACTTTTAAAAGATGTTGATGCATAATTTCTTTTTTTCGTGCTTCCGGGCTTTCATGCACTAAGTCGACGATTTCGGTAATCAGTGCAGCTTTGTGCGCAGCATCAAGAGTTAACTGATGTTGTGTCAGCCAGTCTTCGACACCTTCTATGACTAAAGTTAAATCAGCATGAGGTATTGAGATGCTTAACCATTCCTGAGGCAGAAGATCTCCGGGTTTGCAATTTAAAAGTATTGCCATTTCAACAATGCGATGTAAATAGATATTAACATCACCATTCAAGATTTTAGAAAGTCCTCCTTGATCAATTTCCATTTGCCGGCTGAGCGCGGAAAGTGTCACTTTACCTTTGCGTTGTTTCACCCGATTATGCTTTCCCCAAAAGCGATTGATAGACTGTGATGATTTCATATATGTCTCCTTTGTGAGAAAAGATAAAAGAAACTATTATGCTTGTCAAGCATATTATATGTATTATTCAAAAATGTTTTACGATTACGGAATGTTTTAAGTTAAAATGATCTTTCTGTACTGACAGAAGAAAAAAGAGCAGATAATATACTCGCATACATTTTCAAACGTGTTGATTTGGCTTGTGTGTAGTTGGTTAGCTTTTAAAGGAGTTGCTGATGAAAACAGAATATTCTATGCTGCAAGTTGGTCGTAGCATGATTGAAATGTTAGGTGTTCTGGCGATTATCGGTGTTTTATCACTTGGTGGTTTAGCCGGATATCGAATTGCCATGAACAGACATCAGGCGAACAACATATTGTCGGATACTGAAATGCGGGCAATGGCTATTTCCGAATAGTTCCAGCAATATCAGCTAGATGACACAATTATTTTAAATGAGTTTATCGACCCCGCTGATTACACGGTGACACAAAAAGTTATTTCTTCTGATGCTTTTGAAATTCAATTATCCGGGGATGCCATCAGCTCTGGAGTTTGTAAAACTTTATTGGGGATAGATCCTTATACTCCTTTGGATATTCAGGTTGATGGCGTCTCATATACCGGAGAGAATAAGGAAATTTGTGAAACAAATGCTAGGCCGGTGATGACTTTTGTTTACGCTTGGGATTTGGGACCTTTAGCACATGTTCCCGACGATACGGAACCAGAACCGGACTTACCTGTTTGTTCTGATGGAGCTTCTTGTACGTCCGGCGTATGTGATTGCCAGGGATATTGCATAGATGTCGTTTCATAAAGGAAAGAGATAAAAAATGGCTCAATATGTAAAACGGTATTTTTTCTTTTTATTGATGGGTTTTCTAACTTTTTTCCGCGGTTCTTCGGAAGCAAAGGCAGAACGGATTTGCGTTAATACTTCGGTTGCCAATGCCTGTGAGGCCGCCGGCTATCGGTATTGTGATCAAGATGGAAAATGTTATACACCCGGAGCATATGATCAATCTGCTTGTTATAATCCCTATACGGGCAGCTAATTAAAAATGGCTTTTTTAAATGTTTCTGTAATTGTGCCGGTTTATAATGCACAAAAAACAGTAGCTATAGCTTTAGATTCGCTGCTCTGTCAAACTGAGAAGGCTTTTGAAATAATTTGTGTAAATGACGGTTCTGATGATCAGACGAATAGCATTTTGCAAAATTATGTTCGTAAGGACAAGCGGATTCGATTGATAACACAGACAAATCAAGGAGCCGGAGCTGCTCGGAACAAGGGATTGTCAAAGGCTCGGGGTGAATATATTTTCTTTATGGATGCGGATGACTTTGTCATGCCTGATTTTCTATCCGAAGCCGTTGCTTTTGCAAGAAAAAATAATGCTCAAATTACTTTGTTTAATGCGGGTGTCATCGATTCGCAAAATCATTTTGTTTCAAAACCGACTTCTTCGTTTTTATCAAAATTGCCGGAGACGTTTTCTTTTAAAACATTACCTCAAAAAGAAAAAGATGATTTTTATTTGGAAACACCGCTTGTTCCCTGGAATAAATTATTTAAACGTCAATTTTTGATAAGCCATCATCTTTCTTTCGGAACAACGCAAACTTCAGAGGATATATCTTTTAATTTAATTGCTTTGGCGCAAGCAGATAAGATATCATATCTTCCAGAAACGTATTACTATTACCGTGTTGATCAAAAAAAATCACTTTCGACAAAAAGGCCAAAAGATTTAATGGCCGCTTATCACGCCGTTCAGGATGCCGATCGGCATCTTTTAAAAAAGTATC
The DNA here is from genome assembly GCA_944391565.1 of uncultured Alphaproteobacteria bacterium. Taxonomy (GTDB): domain Bacteria; phylum Pseudomonadota; class Alphaproteobacteria; order CAAHEQ01; family UBA3637; genus CALXXX01. The sequence goes on from CALXUB010000007.1 coordinate 38,565, forward strand.
CGGATTTGGCATATGCTTTAAAAAGATATGAACTGTTTCAATATTTAACTTGGCTTCGGCGGTATATCGGGGTTTATCCGGTTTCCTCGTTTTATCAAAAAGTGCAAGAGCGATTGATAAAAGCGCAGCAGATGGATGAAAAGAGGCTTTATCGATCTTTTAATAAACCTTATTTTGATATTGTAAAATGCCAATCTTATGAAAAAACGCTATATGCAACAGCTGGCTTTGCCTTATCTCCGTCAAAAGGAATAATCTTTCGAATAAAAAGAAAGATATATTTTTTAAAACAGTTTATTTTAAATCAGAAACAATCTTGGCAATTTGCAAAACATATTTTTTCTTTAGAAAAAAAGATTTCAACGATAGCTCCATTAAAAGATAATGCCGTTGTTGTTGTTTTTGCGATTGACTCGGCATATATTCCTTTGTTCAGTGTTGCCTTGCAGTCCATTTTAGAGCATTTAACAAAAGAAAATTTTTATGATTTTGTTGTTTTGGAAAAAGATATTCCTGAAAACGATAAAGATATTTTAAGAAAACAGATTTCAAGTTATTCCAATTGTTCACTGCGTTTTTGGAATATGACTTCCATTTTGAATATTTTGGGAGATTCATTTTTATACGAATCGGCACATATTTCAAAAACAGCTTACTACCGCCTTTTTATTCCTTTTATTTTGAAGGCATTTGTTCAATTTTTAAAAGAAAGCGGTTCGGATGATGTGTGCTTGGTTTTAACTGGGCCGAAGCGGACCAATAAAGAAGAAGTTTTTCAAACGATAGCTTCTTTCAAAAAATATCAACATAAGATTATTCAAACGGGCTTTGTGGATGATGCGGATATGCCTGTTTTATACAGTGGTGCTCTTTCGTTTGCTTATTTGAGTTTAAGTGAAGGATTTGGCCTTCCTGTTTTGGAAGCCATGCAATGTAAAACGCCGGTTTTGGCGTCTCATTTGACTTCATTGCCGGAAGTTGGCGGAGAGGCGGCTTTGTATGTTTCTGGCCGAGATATAAAAGAAACAGCTCATGCTTTATTCAGACTTTACAGCGAGCCGTTCTTACGCCAAAGTATGGCTGAAAAAGGAATAAAACAAGCGTCATTTTTTTCTTGTGAAAAGACGGCTGGAAAAATTATGGGAAAATATCTATCTTTGGCAGCTGACAAAAGGAAATTGGAAAAATAGAAAAAAGCGCACTTCATTTTGGTGCGCTTCTTGTTTAACCTCACATATTTCGAACAGATATATGCAGATTCATGCGTGTTGCTTTTTCCATACTCCTGAAAACAATGTCATCCATCAGGTTTTTGACAAAAGCAGCTCCTTCTTGGTTTCCTGTCTGCAACAGGGTGTTTTTTGTAATGTCGGCAATTTCACGGATTTTATAGGTCGCGTTTTCTTTATTATATTTTTGGTAAAGAGAATGCATTTCTGCGGCCGCCTCTTTTTCTGAAAGTTTCTCAAGTTTATCAGCTGTTGTTTTGGCGGTTTGAGCTGCCATTTTTTGCAGTGCATCCATTGCCTGTTGAGTTTGCGGAGAATAAACACCGCTAGCTGCCAAAAGTTTTGCAAAGTATTCCAGCTTCTGCATTTGAGTTGCAAAAGGTTTCTTCAAAAACGCAACAGCATTCGGATTTATAATTTGCCTAATTTCTCCTTTTTTATTCTGCTCTTTAAATTGTTCTACGGCAATTAACGTTCGAGCCGTGGCTTGACCTTCCAAATACTCATCTTTGATCATTCGGGGAACTAAGTTCATTTGGTCAATAATAAAGCCGGTTTTGGGGAGGACATTCGGTAAAAATTTACCTTTTCCCATGTATTTTTGTTCGGCAGCCGTCAAATCTGCAGCTGTCACTTGTCCTGCTCCCATTTCTTTTAGTTTCGCAAGTTTTCCTTGAAAAGAAGGGCCTTTTTCTTCAATAATATTTGACAAAAGCGGGGCTTTTTCAGGATCTTTATCATACAATGCACCAAGCCATTTTAAGGTTTCTTCCAGCTCATTGAGACGACCTTTCTTTTCGCAAATCAACATACCGATTAGGCCATCCCACTTTTGTAATAAAGCATCCATTTTCTTCTCCGTTGTTTATTAAAACAAGAAAAGAATACCACGAAACTTGCAAAACGTCAAGCGGAACTCAGTCAGACAGTTTGAAATCCATCAGTAATTCGCCGATTTGGCGGGCGTTTTTCGGATTGATCATACCCAATTTATGATATCCGGCATCGACATGAATGATTTCGCTTGTCACGCCTGAAGATAAATCGCTGAGCAAATAAAGCCCCGTACCGCCGACATCTTCAATTGTCACATTACGTTCCAAAGGAGCATTCAGCTCATTCCAATTTAAAATTTGTTTGAAATCTCCGATTCCGGCAGCTGCCAGTGTCCGAATTGGACCGGCAGAAATTGCATTGACACGAATATTCTGGCCTCCTAAATCGAAAGCGATAAAGTGAATAGAGGCTTCCAAAGCTGCTTTTGCGACACCCATGACATTGTAGTTGGGGACATATTTTTCAGCGCCAAGATATGTCAGGGTTAAACATGAACCGCCGTTAGGCATCAATTCGGCCGCTCTGCGGCAGACATCTGTAAAAGAATAAGCTGAAATCAGCATGCTTTTGGAAAAGTTTTCGGGCGTTGTATCAACATAACGGCCCTTTAATTCATTTTTATCGGAAAAAGCAATCGCGTGAACGACGAAATCCAAAGTTCCCCATTCTTTTTTCAATGTGTCAAAAACAGAATCCATACTTTCTTTATTTGTGACGTCACAAGGCAAAATCATTTTACTACCCAGGGAATCAGCCAAAGGACGAACTCGTTTTTCCAAAGCCTCTCCTTGGTATGTGAAAGCAATTTCAGCGCCTTCCTGTGCAACGGCTTTTGCAATACCCCAAGCAATGGAATGATCATTGGCAACACCCATAATCAGGCCGCGTTTGTTTTTCATCAAATCAGTCATTTTTTATCCTTTTTCCTCTATGTTTATTTTAAGTTATAGCTAAATAAACATAAAAAAATCAAAAAAGCAAACCTTTTTTCGTGACTTTTTTGTGACAGTCTGAAATTATTTTGACACCATAATTCGCACCGGAAGTGTTCAGAGAAAATAGTTTTTGAATATTTTCGCACCTATATTCGCATCCATAATGAAAATGCGTGAAAAAAAACTTGCAATTTAAAAAAAGAAGACTTACACTGACTTTATACACACAAAAAAAAACCAGCATTTCAGATGCTGCGTTTTTTTTATTACTTTATTTAAAAAGGAGATTAAAAAAATGGAAACAAAAATTCCGATGACACGTGATGGCTACGAAAGATTACAAGACGAATTAAAGAACCTGAAATTTAATGAACGACATGAGATTATTGCGGCAATTGAAGAAGCACGTTCTCACGGTGATTTGTCTGAAAATGCGGAATATCATGCCGCTCGCGAACGTCAAAGCTTCGTCGAAGGGCGTATTCAAGAGCTGGAGGCTGCTTTGAGTCGTTCTCAAATTATTGATGTCAAATCTTTATCAGGGGATAAAGTTGTTTTCGGTGCGACGGTTGATTTAAATGACGCTGATACGGATATCAAGACAACTTATCAAATTGTCGGACAATATGAAGCCAATTTGGATAAAGGTTTAATTTCCTTGCAATCGCCGCTGGCTCGTGCTTTAATCGGAAAAGAGGTCGGTGATTTTGTGGAATTTTCGACCCCCGGAGGAATGAAGACATACGAAATCTTAAAGGTAAGATTTGTATAAGGAAACATAAAATGCATCATCAAGTTGTTATTTTAGGCGCCGGACCGGCTGGTTATACGGCAGCGCTTTATGCTGCCCGCTCCGGATTGAATCCTGTTGTCGTCACCGGACCGTTGCCCGGTGGTCAGCTGGTTTACACGCATCATATTGAAAACTTTCCGGGGTTTATGAATGTTCCCGGTGTCGAGTTGATAGAATCTTTTGATCGGCAAGTTTTAGGTCTTGGCGTTTCTTTTACGCATGAGGCTGTTGAGAAAGTTGATTTTTCCAGTCGACCGTTTCATTTGGATTTGTCAGGAGGCGAACATATAACCGCCAATGCGGTGATTATTGCCATGGGTTCTTCTCCAAGATGGTTGGGTATTCCCGGGGAAGAAAGTTTTAAAGGCAAAGGCATTTCCATTTGTGCGACATGTGACGGTTTTTTCTATCGTGGTAAAAAAGTTGTTGTTATCGGTGGCGGAAATACGGCTTTATACGAGGCGATTTTCCTGTCGACTTTTGCTGCTTCCGTGACGGTTATTCATCGTAATGAGCGACTGAGCGGTGAAAAAGCCTTGATGGATCAGGTTATGAGACATCCTAAAATCAATATCTTATGGAATACGGAAGTCGAATCTTTCGTGGGACATGAAAAACTGACAAAAGTGGTTTTAAAAAATTTAAAGACAGACGAAGTGACAGATTTGCCTGTGGATGGGGCTTTTGTGGCCATCGGTCAAACGCCGAATACGGCTTTGTTTAAGGGGCAACTTGAAATAGATCCTCAAGGCTTTATTGTCACTAATCATGAGACGCGGGAGACCAGTATACCCGGTGTTTTTGCTGCCGGCGATATACAAGAGCCTATTTATCGGCAAGCCATAATTGCCTGTGGTTCAGGCTGCATTGCGGCGTTAAGCGCTGAAAAGTTCTTGTTAGAAGGGGCTGTCCGTTTTTAATCCGTCTTGCCCGATGTGCTGTTGAGAAAAAAGAGATGACTTTTTTGTTTTTTTCGGATATAACATCCGAGGTACCAAAAAAGGATGAGAGATGCGTTTACCGTCTATTTTAAGTCGATATATTTCGAAAAATTTTTTTCTGGCTTTTCTCGGCTCACTGTTTGTGCTGATCGCACTTATTTTATTATTCGATGTGATTGATTTGCTGCGTCGGGCTTCGTCCGAGGAAAGTATGACTTTCGGTGATGTTGTGGGGCTTGGCCTATTGAAGCTTCCTCAAATGGTGCCGGTTATTCTGCCGTTTGCTGTTTTAATCGGGGCATTGGTGACATTTTATCGGTTGAGTAAAAGCAATGAATTGGTTATTGCACGTTCTGCGGGGTTATCTGTTTGGAACTTTCTTATGCCGGTTTTTGTGGTCACATTTTTAATCGGTGTTTTCAATGTGACGGTTTTTAATCCTTTTTCGGCCACAATGCGTCAGAAATATGATATGATGGAAGGATTGAAATTTGATAATCAAACGGGTTTTTCCTGGAGTTCGAAAGGGTTGTGGCTGAGAGAAAAAAAAGGTGACAACCCCATTGTCGTGCATGCAGATGCGGTGCATCAGCGGGAACGAGATTTGTATTTAAAAGATGTATCTGTTTTGGTTTTGAATCCGAATGAAACCTTATCGGTTCAGGTTGAATCGCCGGCAGGTCGGTTGACTGGCAACACTTTGGTTGTCGCCGAGGGGATTTTATTTACGGAGGATGGGCAAAAGAAGGATTCGGCGGCTTTTAGTTTACCAACGGAATTGAACTTGGATAAAATCATGCAGACTTTTGAGGAGCCGGAAGAAATATCTTTTTGGGAGCTGCCTTCATTTATCAGACTTTTGGACCGATCAGGGTTTTCATCCATTCGTCATAAGATGCATTTTTATACAGTGTTGTCTTCTGTGCTGTATTTGCTGGCAATGGTATTTATTGCGGCGATGTTTGCTTTGTCTCCCAATCAACGGCAAGGTGGCATTTTAATGAAAGTCTCGGGAGCTGTTTTGTTTGGTTTTCTGTTGTTCTTTGTTTCAAAATTAACGGCAGCTCTCGGCACATCGGGCGGTTTGCCGATTATTTTGGCTACATTCGGCCCGTCGATTGTGATGATTTTCGTGGCTGTTTCCGTTTTACTTCATTTGGAAGACGGATAGTTCATTTTATCTATCTTTAAATTATGGATCTTCGTTTTCTAAGGCTTTTCGAGCTGTTTCATAACTGAAACCGGCTCGGCCTAACACCGCCAAATCTTTTTGATACATCTCTTGACGTTGTTCCTTCGGCCGCCAAATACCAAGTTTTCTTTTCTTGACAAGTTTGCGGGCAGCTTCCAGATCCATTTCTCCGGTCGAAAGATCTTGTGCTTCGAAAATGTCCTCGATTAACTCATCCGTCAGGCCGGCTGTTTTCAGCTTGTTTGTGATGGTTCGAACGGATTTTCCCGATTCGCTCAAGTGTCTGAACGTATTTTCGGCATAACGTCGATTGTCAATATATCCCAGTCGGACCATTTCTTCGATAACAGAGTCTATCCATTGACCGGTTTCGGGCGGTACATCGCCTCCGTCGCGTTCTACTTTATAAATGCGGCGCTCTAGAACAGCACGCAATTTTTCCGTTGTGCTTTCATAGCGCGACAAGTAATAAAGGGCAATGTTATATAATCTTTTTTGTGTCAGTTTTTTGGGCATATTGACATCTTTCTTCTTTCCTGGCATCGTATCTAAAAAAGGAGCGTTTGTAAATGAATATTATTTTGCCTTTTATTTTAAATGATGGTTTGTTGCGCGGTCGCTATGTCAAACTCAGCAGTCTGATGAACGATATATTGTGTCATCGTCGTCATCCTCAGCTGATCGAACGGATTTTGGCAGAGGCGGTCACAATCGGTTTGATGTTGTCTTCGTTCTTGAAGTATGACGGCCTTTTCACTTTGCAAATTCAAGGACAGGGTCCGGTGACATTGTTGGTTGTTGATATTACCGGCGACGGGTCGATTCGAACTTCCGTTCGATATGATGAGGCTCTACTGCCGAAGCAAGCTGCCAGTCTTCAGGAAATCTTCGGTTCAGGGGTTTTGGTTTTTACGGTTGATCAGGCTGTTCAAAAAGAAGAACGTTATCAGGGAATCGTCGAATTATCCGGTTCTTCTTTAGCCGAAGCGGTGGAGCGTTATTTTCAGGCGTCTGAACAAATATTAACGCATTTGATCCTTTTTTCAAAAGAGTTGGACGGTTCAATTCAAACAGGCGGGTTGATTGTGCAGATGATGCCTTCGGATAAAGGTGCTGTTGAACAGCGTTCGGATGCTTTTGAAACAGCGTGTGTTCTGGCGGACAGTCTTCGAAAGGCAGAGTTTTTTGACGAAAATCTGTCTGCGGAAAAAGTGTTATTTCGGTTATATCATGCCGATCATTTGCTCTTGTTTCCGGCAAAATCAGTGCGTTTCGCCTGTCGCTGTTCGTCGGAAAAAGTCAAGAAAATGCTGCGAGGGTTTTCATCTCAAGAACTTGAGGATATGTATCAAAACGGTGAAATTCGTGTTGACTGTCAATTCTGTGGCAAAACATATTGTTTTAAAAAAGGAGAATGGGAATGAGAAAAACTTTTGTCGGAATGATAATGACTTTTGCACTGGCGGCGTGTGTGCCACAGTATTCGAATCCCTATAAAATGAAAGATTATACGCAAGTGCCGTTGTTGGAATTGCCGGTTCGTCGGGTGGAAACAACTTCTTATGTCAGCGGATTGGAACGTTTGCCGCATGTTGAATCGATGATGCCCATGACACCAGAAAAAGCACTGAGGAATTGGGCTCTGATTCGTTTGAGACCCACCTATTCGACAAACAATAAAGCTCAATTTATTATTGAAGAAGCTTCTATGATTCGGGAAGAAGATCCTAAAGATCGTTTTTTTGTTTTGGATAATTACAAGTATACATTAAGCTATAAAGTTGCTTTGGTCGTTGAAGATGAAGAAGGGGCTGTGTTGAAAACAGCGGAAGCATCAGGTTTTGTTTCCGAAAGCCAACCGCAAAATGCCAGCGAACGGGAACGGGACACATTATTTATGAATTTATTGGGAGAAATGGAGAACCAACTGGATGAAAAGTTAACTAAAGAAATTCAGCAAAATCTGATTGACCTTTAAAACGGTTTGATGTATAAGGAAAACATCGCGGGTGTAGCTCAATGGTAGAGCGGAAGCTTCCCAAGCTTAAGACGAGGGTTCGATTCCCTTCACCCGCTCCATATGACTATTTAATTTTAAAGGATTTTTTCTTTTGAAAAAATTTTACCTTTTAAAACATTTTTAGCGAAAATTAAAAAAATCTTGTCAAAACGGTGAATTGTATTACAATACTTACGCCGAAACAAAGGGGGTAAAATGGAAACAACGGCATTTGCTCAAATTACACACGGAATTTATATCCTGGGCGCTGCTGACGGTGAAAGGCTGGTCGGTTGCACAGTTGATGCTGTTATGCAAGCTTCCGTAAAACCACCGGTTATTGCGTTGTCATGTATGAACTCAGGTTTTACAAAAAGCGTTTTGGATCGAACAAAACGGTTTAGCTTATCTGTTGTTAGCGAAGCTTTGCCGCCTTTTATTATCGCTAATTTCGGTTTCCAAACAAGCCGTCTTGTCGACAAATGGGCCAATGTGGATTATGTGCAAAAAGACGGATTGCCTTTTTTAAAGGAAACACCGGCGAGTTTTATTTGCCGAATTTTATCAGTTCATCCATTTGAAAGCCATACACTTTATTTGGCCGAAGTGGAAAATGCCTGGTCGGGAACGACAGGAACGTGTCTGACCTATCAGGCTTATCAAAACGGTTTTAAAACAGATGTGTTTAAAGCCTTTCAAAATTATTTAAAGGAGAAGGAAATGACAGAACAACAATATGAATGGGTTTGCACATTGTGCGGATATGTGTATGATGAAGAAACACCGTTTGAAGAACTGCCCGATACATGGGTCTGTCCGTTATGCGGTGCGGGAAAAGACGCATTTGAAAAACGCCCCATCCAAAAATAATCGATTTATAGAAATCGGTTTGGATTTTGATAACAATCCCTTCGGATTAGGAGTTAGCTCTGAGATTGAAAATCCGGATGGGACAGAAAAACGTGTGCGCGGTTTTATTCCCATAAAGCCGCGTCGTTTTTATCTGCGTATTTGGATCTTAAAAGGCGTTTTTGTCCTGTCAACAACCGGCATTTCTTTTCAAAAAAAGAACAGATATAATTTAAAATGTGTCTTTGGTATCGGCGGTATCGATCGAACTTTTCCTTAAAAAAATTATTTTATATAAAAATATTGACAAAATAGAAAAAAGTATCTATACTCTATTTTTAATTCACGCATAAAGTGGAGATTTCAAATGGAAAAAGAACGTATTGACGCTGAAGGAAAATATTTTTCAGCTGCCGAACAAGAAGTTCAGCAGTTTGTTCAAGAAGTACTCGAAAGAAATTTGAATTCGGTTAGTGTTTTTCAACCTGCCGGTCAGGCGCATGCCGAAAAAGTGGCTGATTTGTTGCCAATGTGCTCTTTAACTTTTTTGGAAAAATTCGGAGAAGCCTGTAAAACAGCCAATATTTGTTATCCGCCAAAAATGTTGTTATCGGATAAAAAGCTCAGCTTTTTCCAGAAATATGCTGTTTGGAAGGGGAAAGGTTTTGATTTTCCCGGTTTGGCTTTTGATTTTGTATCCGAAAGTCTGAAAGATGAGAAAAATTTTGGGAAAAAACTTTTTGAGGCACATTCTGTTTTGTTTATGGCTGCACGCTGTGGTTCAACCGCAAACTACTCGGTAGAGGATTTTTATCGCTCTGATATGCATGAAAATCCATTGTGGTTGTCTTTGTCGGATTCGGCAGCTCAATTTCGTTCTGCTGTGTTTAAAACTTATCCGAATTTGAGAGGATCTTTTTTGAAAACAGTGCTTAATCCTTTACGATCCGATGCCTCATCGGCCGCTTTTTTGTTAACCGAAGTTGCCGGTATTGATAAAAGTTCTTTCGGGGATGTCAAAAAAGAATTGGCTGATTTTATGCTCTTTGATTTGGAAAAATATGGGCAAGCCAAACCTGAGCAGATTTTGGAAATTCAGCGTAAAAACGCTTTCCTGACAAAATTAGAAGGGAAATTGTATCAAAATGAATCAATGCTTGCTCCGCTTTTTTTAATGTTGAAAACGCAAGAGGGTATTCGTTTGGCCCATCAGAAAGAAATGTTAAAAAAACAAGCAGACGAGGAAATTCGTCGTCATCAGGAAAAAATCAGACTTGTTCGTTCTGCAGCACAACATCAACTTGATTTTTTAACACAAAATCAGTGTTTAAAATTATGCGCCGAACACTTTTAATAAAGGGAGCGAAAGCTCCCTTTTTTACCAGTTTTTCATCATAAGTTCAAAATAGCCTTGAGCATGATCGCAGGAAGGACATTTTTGGGGCGGTTCTTTGCCCGTCATGATATAGCCGCAGTTTCGGCATTGCCAGACAACATTTTCTTCACGTTTAAAGACTTTTCCCGTAATGATGTTGTTTGCCAATTCTAAATACCGTTTTTCATGTGCGCGTTCGGCAATGGAAACCGAACGCCAAAGGGCCGCAATTTCTGGAAAACCTTCTTCTTGCGCTATTTCGGCAAAACGAGGATAAAGTTCATCCCCTTCTTCGTGTTCATTTTGAGCCGCTTTCTGAAGATTCTCCAATGTCGTTCCGATGACGCCGGCTGGAAAAGTGCCTTGGATTTCAACTTCTCCGCCTTCCAGAAATTTAAAAAAACGTTCGGCGTGTTCTTTTTCTTGATTAGCTGTTAGTTCAAAAATATAAGAAATCTGATGATAACCTTCTTTTTTGGCAACAGAGGCCCAATAGGTATAGCGGTTTCTGGCTTGGCCTTCACCAGCAAAAGAGGCCAGTAGATTTTTTTCAGTTTGTGTTCCTTTAATCGATGGCATTTTTCTCTCCTTTTTCTTTGTTCCTTGGGGAATAAATAAGTTCTTTTTGTTAAAAGAAAAGACCTGAAATTGAAAAAACTACATTTTTATGTTGTCAAAACATAGAAAAATGGGTAGCATGCTGTGTCTGTATATAAAATGATACAAAAAAGAATTCAATTAAGAACTAAATAGGCTGCTTATGAGACTTAATTTCATGACTTATACGCTGGGTGTTCTGGCTCTTTGCATTGCGTTGGCGGGACCTGTTTATGCCGCTGATAAAGAAAAAACGGCGTATCAGGCACCATCTTATGCAGTAAAGAGCATATATGAGCGTCCCTATTCTTTGACGGAAAGCAATATTGATAAAACGCTTTTAAAACGTAATACCTTTCTTTTGGTGGGAGCCGGTGTTGCAACAATGGGAATCTTGTACCTGATGCCGTCCAGCTTTACGAATTGGGAAGATGACGGTAAGAATCCTTTCAGCAAATGGTGGGATAATGTGACCGACGGTCCTGTTTGGGATGAAGATGATTTATTTTTAAATTACATTGCTCATCCGTATTGTGGAGCTATTTATTACATGGGGGCTCGTTCTGCCGGTGCGAATGCGTTTGAATCTTTTTTATATTCTTTTGCTTTATCGACATTTTTCTGGGAGTATGGTATCGAGTCTTTCGCAGAAGTTCCTTCCATTCAGGATTTAATCGTGACACCGGTTGGGGGGGCAATAGTCGGTGAAGGTTTTTATTTGGCCAAAAGACATATTTATGAAAATGACGGAAAACTGATGAATTCCGAGGTTTTAGGCAGTACGGCAGTATTTTTAATGGATCCTATGACGGAAATTACAAATTATATCTGGGATGAAGATGAGCAAAAAGAATTGGCAGAACATGCATTTTCTCTTCAGGCACAACCGATAATGACCCGCAACGGCGGTATGGGATACGGTATTTCGCTGAGTTTCGCGTTTTAGAAAGCACTCTTTTAATACCTAAGAAAGGAACAATTTTGCAAAGAAAATGCTTAGAACCTTGGATTGATCAAAATGCTCGTATTTTAATTGTGGGGACAATGCCAAGTGAAAAGTCTTTAAATGAGCAAACCTATTATGCGAATCCAAGAAATAAGTTTTGGGAATATATTACAAATATATTGAATGATGGGAATAAACTTTGCTCTATCGAAGAAAAGAAGAGTTTTTTGAAGAAGTGTCAAATAGGTCTTTGGGATTCGTTGGCTTTTTGTGAAAGAGAGGGGAATAGTGATTCAAAGATAAAAGCTGAGATTTTTAATGATTTTACTCCCTTCGAAACTATAAAATATGTAATCTTTAATGGTAAAAAGGCAGCAAAGTATTCTTTTAAATATAATGCGTTATTTCTGTCAAAAAGAAATTGTTTTAAATTACCTTCTACTAGTTCAGCCAATACGTCTCTTTCTGATAAAGATAAATTTGAAAAGTGGAAAGAAACTTTTCTGGAGATTTTAAAAAATGAAAATGATTGATTTATTTTTAAACTTAGAAAAAAATAAAAATTCAAAAAGAGATATGATGCTTTTTGTTGCCCTTAATTCTTGTTTGATTAAGTTAGCACAAAAACGAAAGAAAAAAGTAAATTTATCTATAAATATTGGCAATGAATTAGATAGAATAGGGACAGTGAAAAAACATTCTCTTTTTTCCGGAATACGATCATTTTTAATTTTTTGTGTTGAGATGTTTTTTGGGTTTTTATTGATTTTATTCATTTTTTGGATATTGAATACATATTCGTATAGTTAGAGTTTTTTTATAAATTTTTCTGATGACATCATTTATTTTGTAAAAAAACACCCCAACAGGAGTGTTTTTTTATGGGGCGGAAGATGAGACTCGAACTCACGACATCTGGTACCACAAACCAGCGCTCTAACCAACTGAGCTACATCCGCCATGGAATGGCCTTCTTTTTACAATCTCTGTGTGCAAAAGTCAAGCTCTTTTTAAAATTTAATTAAACTGGCTTGTCGTTCATTATTTAAAATGGCCTCTTTGATTTTATTTCCTGCCTGGTGCACGTTTTGCCGCAACCAATTTCCGTACAGACTTTTATCACCTCTGCTCATTAATGCATTAAAGATCATCGTCCCTTTTTCGATTCGAATCACCAGTCGATAAGAATTGCCTTGTTCATCATAAATACGATAAGTATAAATGTGATCATAACCGTTTTTCTTATCCAACATTTCTTTGACCTGACGAGTGTGTGTCAGTGTTGTAATTGCCTTTTTGACTTGCTCTCTGAGCGAGGAGGGGTATTTTTTTAACTGGCGGATCAGTTTTGGAAAAACAAGATAGGGATGCCCCTCAAACGGCATTGCGATTTTTTGTGTATCCGTTAATGGAGACAGTGTCTCTTTCTGAACAATACGGAGTCGTTTTTTGGGCTCTTTAACGGATGTGTCATTTTCCAATCGGTATTGTCTGATATAAGGTGCCAATGCCGGAATAGATGATTCGGCAATCATTAAGAAACGTGTTCCGGCTAGGTCAAAGGGAGTTTGTTCCTCAATATTGCGCAAGTTTACGATCATTTCACACGCATCGTCTATTGCATTTGGAATCAATTTGGACAAAGCTTGTAAAAGACTTTTATGACCTTTTTGAAAAATATAATGAATAGGCGTCATGCCGTCCGCATCATGTGTAAAAAAGAGAGCGTATAAAGTGTTGTCTTTCAGGATTTTTTGTTCTCTGATCTTTAAAATGGCGTTTTTATCGCCTTTCTGTGCCAAAAAGGAAATCATATCATTTTGTTTCAGCAAAGACTGTGCCAATACTGTTTTGTGATGAAAGGCATTTAAGAATGCATCCATATTGCGTTCGATCAATTCCTGACGGTCTTTTTTCTGGGCTAAAGATTGTATAAAATCAACCAACGCTGTCGGATTTTTCTGAAAAGCTTGAAAAATCGCCGTTTCGACAGTTCTGTCCGCTCGCCAGTTGTTTTTGAACTTAAGCAAATGCGTTTGAAGTCCTACATGATCATCCGGTGTATTTTGTGCAACTGCCATGATCATGTTCGCCAATTTCTGACTGTCTAAAATCCCGGCTCGATACAAGGCAAAAGGAAGAGGTTGCTCGTTTTTTTCGTAAGTGAGGTTAAGCGTCCACAGGTATGTTTGAGATGCTTGTCTGGAGGACATGACTTGATAGAAGTTTTCCAGCTGTTTGGATGACAGGGAGTTCAGTAAAGCCTCTGTTTTATCTTTGTCATAAAAATAAGTCAAAATGACGGCTAATTCTTCTTCAAAATGATATGTTATTGCCAATGGCAACAGTTCGCGCATTGTTGCATTTGAATCGGTCGAGGCTTTAAAAATTTGATCCAAGAGTTGAGGGTCGTTTAAAAAGTCTTCTCGAATACGAGCCATCAAATCCGGGTTTAAATTGTATTTGGCGAAAAGAGTTTTTAAATGCCGAGCATTTCGGCTGGCGTAAAAAGCTTTTACAACGGCCAGTGTTGCAGTTGTGGAAAAACCATACGCAATTTCTCCGTTTTCCAATGGAATTTCATGGATAAGCGGAATAAGCTGACCTTTTCTGTCAGTTAAATGAGTGACATATTCCCGCATAAAACAGGGCTGTTCCAAATAATGGGCATGCATTTCGGGAATGTTGTTATGAATAGCTTTGGGATTGTTTTCATAAATTGGCCATTCAAGCAGCTCGGCCCACTCAGCCGGATGTTCATCTTTATTTTTATTCTGAGGAAAATAGACTTCAACAGCTTTAGAGACCAGAAGTTCATCCTCTTTTAAAACTGCAGTGTGCAACAAAAGCGTTTCTTTCATCATTTGATGAAAAGCTTTAAAATCATAACTATATAAATCAAATAAAAAATAAACGTATGCTCGAGCAGATTGGACGACATTTTCGGGCAAATGATGATCAGCGTTCAAATCATAAAATTGATAAGAGTTTTTGACAAAATCAGGAAAGAAAAAAGCCGAGTAAATCGCACAAATACTGTGAATGCTTAAACCCAGCTTCATCAGATCAGGTGTGTACTTCAACTGAGGATGAATTTTTTTCAAATAATCCTGGGGGGTTGAGACGGGTTGTTTTTTTAATTTAGCAAAAATGTGACTGGTTTCTATAATTAACGGATCATTCGGACGTCTTTTTTCAAGCTCTAAAATGCGGGAAACAACTTGTTGACGGTTTATTAAATCCGATTCTTGCTTTTCCACCAGTTTTTTTATTTCTGCTTTATCCCGTAAAAAGAAATATCGGCCGTAAATAGAAGGACCGTCCTCTTGCGGCATTGTTTGAGGTTCTGTTGACATTTTTATTCCTGTTTTTTTTCGCTATATTTTTGTATAATATCACAAAACCTGTCATATGTAAAGCCTACAGAATAGGAAAGTGAAAGATTTTTTTGAAATATTGCTCTTAGGAATAACGCTTTGACTTTTAAAGCTTTAAGAAATGGGGATAAATCATTTTCGGAGTGATTTTCTCTGTTAGAAATGTGGCGTCCCCACGGGGATTCGAACCCCGGTTATTGCCGTGAGAGGGCAGTGTCCTAGGCCTCTAGACGATGGGGACTAAAAACCATGCCCCATCTTATGCCACAAAAAAAATGTTTTGGCAAGTCTCTTATGCATATTTTGTTAAAAAAAAGGCTTTGATTCTTTTATGAGTTTGGCGTAAATTAAAACATCACATAAAAAGGAGTCAAAAAATGAATACAAAAAACGAAGATCCGACTGTCGATTTATCATGGAAACGTTATCTGTTTCCTCCACTTCATCCTGAAGGACAAAAGTTTGTCTTAATTGCGGCAGCCGTCACTCTTTTATTGTGGGTGATGTTTGTGCCTTTGGGATTGTTGGGATTGTTGGCGACTGTTTTTTGTTTTTATTTTTTTCGCAACCCGAAGCGAGTCACTCCTGTCGGTGACAACTGGATTATTTCACCGGCGGACGGAATTGTCAGCAATATCACCGAAGTTGTTCCTCCGTCGGAAATTGACATGGGGACGGAACCCTTGACACGTATCAGTATTTTTATGAGTGTGTTTAATGTGCATGTCAATCGGGCTCCCGTCACGGGAAAAATTACACACATTCATTATCGTCCTGGTAAGTTTGTCAGTGTTGCAGAAAAGGACAGTGAAGACAATGAACGTGAAGAATACAGTATTGTGACGGCTTCGGGACAAAAAGTCGGATTTGTCCAAATTGCCGGCTTGGTAGCGCGCCGCATCGTCTCGTTTGTTAAAGTAGACGACGAGTTAAAAGCGGGACAAGTTTTCGGGCTTATTCGTTTTGGCAGCCGGTTAGATGTATTTTTGCCGAAAGGTGTAATGCCGCAAGTTGTTTTGGGACAAACGGCTGTTGCCGGTGAAACAATTTTAGCTGATTTAACCGGAGAGCAAACGATTTTAAAAGGAGAAGAAAGATGATTAAAAAGACACAAAACTTGGAAGAACGTGATATTCGTCCGCTTTTCCCGAATATGGTGACGATGTTGGCGTTGGCCTGCGGCGTATCGTCCATGCAGTTTGCTTTTTGGGGAAATTGGTCATTTGCAGTCGTTTGTATTGCCTTAGCCGCAATTTTTGATGCTTTAGACGGACGTGTGGCACGATATTTGAACATTTCTTCCAAATTCGGAGCAGAGCTTGATTCTTTATCGGATTTGGTTTCGTTTGGTGTTGCTCCCGGTTTTTTGATGTATCAATGGACAATGGATCCGGTTATTCGGGCTCAAGCCATTACCGTCGGCAGTAAAGATCCTTTGGCCGTCGGGGTGCCTTGGGTGATCGTTTTATTCCTTGCAATGTGCTGTGCTTTGCGTTTGGCGCGTTTTAACACAATGCTGGAAGAAGAACCTATGCCTGATTATTGGAAACATTTTTTTGTCGGCTTGCCGGCTCCGGGCGGGGCTTATGTTGCTTTAATGCCATTGGTGTTTTTCTTGTGGACGAATGATCCGATTTTCCGTAATCCAGATCTTGTCAGTGTTTTTATGATTGTCAGCGCCGTTTTAATGGCCAGTCGTATTCCGACTCCTTCTTTTAAGAAAATTCATTTTCCGCGGGTCAACTTGTTTTATCGACAGTTGGCAGTTGTGTGCATGCTGGCCGTGATTGCTTTGTCGGTGACGATGATGTTGAAAAACTTTTGGATTTTTGCCAGTATTGTCGGTTTAATTTACTTGGTTATGTTGCCGCTTGGTATTGTTTATTTTCTCTATTTAAAGAAAAATGCAAAATAAGGTTTTTAAAAGTTAAAAAAACTGTTATACTGGGAAAAAGACAACATTTTCAAAAAAGGATACTTGTTATGAAACATATGTTCATTTGTTTGTTTTCTCTGTTTTCTTTTTCCGCGTTGGCACAGCTGCCGTCTAATCCTTGGGCGACACAATCCCCCGTGCAGGACCGATTGAATAATTCTATTGTCACGACACGGGAAAGCGAGGCTGTTCGTGTTCGGCAAGGTATTGGTGATTCACCCGGTGAAAGGGATCAGTATAAAATTGACAGAACTCAATTTACGGGTGAAGCAACAACATGGGGTGAAGCACAAGGGCAGGAAATGATTGCGCCGGAGGTAAATACTTCTAATATTCTGTTGATGACTAATCATTTGCGTAAAGTCGGCTATCAAATTCCGGCGGAGTATGATGATTATATTAAAGAAGCGCCGACTTGGTATAAAGAAAAATATTTGTCGGCTTTGCAGGAGTTGAATTCAGCCACTATGGATAAGAATCCAATTACGGGCATAGCCCAAAATTTTAGAAAGTTTATAGAAGAAAAAACCGGTTTGTCACTTGAAAACTTCGTCAATACTTCCTTTAATGTTATTGAAGGAAAATAGGAGGGGAAATGAAAAAGGCGCTTTTAGGGATAGTGATTTCAATGATGATTTTGCCGGCATGGGCTCAATCAGAATTGGATAACCGAATGCAAATGGCTGGAACAGCTCAACCGACTGCAGCGCCGACCAATGAGCCGGCAAAAACGGCTATTCAGTTTGCGCCAGATTCAACGGTGGCTTTAACGGCAGAACGCATTAAGTCTACGCGCATTTTTAAAAATCCTCAGCAGGTTAAATATTTCTATGCCCAAATGCAAAGCGTCAATAAAGCAATTGAACGGGCTCAGGCTAAAGCGCTTGAGGATGTACCCGAACAAAATACAGCACAGCGTGAGCAAATCAAAAGAAACATGGACAGGCAGACACCGGTCCGATTTAAAGATGTCAATATCGATGATGCTGCGTTGAACAAATTGATCAATGAAAAACCTGAAACAGCCATGCTGATGCTTTCTTCTCGGCTTGAGTATCAAAATGCGGAAGAATTGACTTTGGAAGAAAAACAAGAAATGTTGGAACGGTTAAAAAGTCAATTTAAAGGACTGACAGGGTTTACGGTTGAGGAATATCAGGAAATATTTGAAAAACAACTTGAAGCGGATAACGCAGAAGAATTGGAAGGGGAGGAACTTTTACAGCCTGATACGATTCTGGGAGGGGAAGTTGTGCCGACCAAGTCAGCATCTCAAAATGAATAAGAAGGGAAGTTTTCTTGAAAACAAGGGGCTGAATGCCCCTTGCTTTATTTTAGTTCGCCCGCAAATGGCAGAAAATATAGGAATGGCTGCTCGGGCTATGATGAACTGTGGTGTTTTTGATTTGCGTTTGGTTGCACCTCGGGAAAGTCCAACGGATGAAAAAGCACTGTCCGCTTCATCCGGGGCTGATTTAATCCTGAGGCGTTCTCGTATCTTTGAAACACTATCACAGGCTGTTGCTGATTTGAATTTTTTGTTGGCGACAACAGCTCGGGCACGAGATATGGAAAAGACGGTTTTGACGGCTCAAGAGGCAATGCCTTTGTTGGTTCAGCGAATAAAAAGCGGTGAGAAAGGAGGCATCCTTTTCGGTTGTGAGCGAACAGGGCTGTTAAATGATGAACTTGCTTTGGCGGACCAATTATTGACAATTCCTTTGAATCCGGCTCATACATCCTTAAACTTGTCTCAAGCCGTGCTTTTGACGGGGTATGAATGGCTTAAGGCTTTTCAGACAAGTCAGCCTAAACCTGAAAAATCGCAACCGGCAATGGCGACAAAGGAAGAGTTGACGCAGTTTTTGGATCGACTTGAAAATGTTTTGGATGAACGCGGTTATTATCGTTTGGCTCTCAAGAAGCCCAGAATGCGCCGAAATCTAAATAATATTTTTGTTAAGGCCGGTTTGACAGAACAAGAAGTTCGGACGTTGCATGGTGTTTTAAACACTTTGACGCACAAATCATAAAAAAAGTGTTGCATTTTGATGCAATTTGAGATATATAATCAAACAGCCAAGTTTTCCTTGGTGTGTGCCGGTTTAGCTCAGTTGGTAGAGCAACGCATTCGTAATGCGTGGGTCGGGTGTTCGAGTCTCCTAACCGGCACCATTTTTTCATCTGTTTTCATTTAAAATTTTAGTTGACTTTCCAGACATCAATTTCGTTCATACAATCCGCAAGGCTATACGGAAGTGGATATGTTTGCCGGAACATGGACAAATAGAACAAATGATAGAAGAACCGTTTCTGAAACAAACAATGAATTTTTTTCGACCGTTTATCATCCGGTCACGGGTGCTGTTGCATTCTATATTCGTCCGACCGCCAATGGAGTTGAATTTTTGGATGTTAACAAAAAAGTGGGAATGGTCGCGTTAGATGATTCTGATAGAGCTGTTTGTTATGACGAGGCTTTTTGTGAAATGGTTGAAGCCCTCAATGGCAACGATGAAGATGATGAGGATTGGTTTTAAATTTTAATGTTTTGCAGGTGAAGCATTAAGACGGGCGGATGTCATATCGGCATCGCCCGTTTTCTTTATTTAAACAGATATTTTTTACGTAATTTTTTCCGCCAGCTTTTGAGCGGGACAAAGCGAATGGCAAGGCGCTTTAATGGTGTTTTAAAATAATAAGATAAGCCAAAGAAATATCGACCTATTTTCGCTTTTGATATGTCTTTTCCTTTCATTTTTTTGTAGAGTTGTTCAAACTCTTCCTTTTCCAAGTTTAAAATATTTGTCAGACAACAAATATCAATCGGCATATGATGCGTTGCATTATTCATGCGAAAAACTCGGATATTGGGAGAAGCTTCAGCTTTCGCTAAATCTTCGGCATCATTGAGACATTGTGTCGCTGCAAAAAAATAAATAGGGACATTGCTTCTTCGAATAATTTCTTCCGTTTGTCGATAGGGATGTTTTTCTAAAAAAGGTAAACTTGGATGATTTGGAATACACTTGCGTGTGTATGCCCAACAGTCAAAAATACCAGAAAAGCAAATCACCATATGCGCTTTTAGTAGACTGCCCATCAGCATGGCAATGAAACCACCGACGGAAAGACCGATTGTTGTCACTTCATAGCCTTTGGTTTGTTCTTTCAAAAAATCGGCCAACCTCGGGATAGAGTTGATGCGCGCGTTTATACCCTTTAAGTACCATAAATGCAATAAGTCGCGGACAAAAATATGTCGATCTGCATTTTTCAACAGATTGCGATGATATTCATAACGATCCTTTTGAATAATTTTCAGATTTAAATCGTTCCAGTCTCCTTCTTTAAAGATGTCATTCGTCGAAAAATAAATAACAGCTCTTTTCGGAGTGTTTTCCCCTTGAACATGAGGTGTATCAATTATTCTGAAATTATCTTTTTGATATAATTCTTTTAAGGTACTTTCAATATCAGACATATAAGACCTTTCTACCATTTAGGACATTTTGCAGTTTCTTTTTGATAAGAACTTTGAGTATCAATAGCTAAGTTTTCTTCGACCATGCGTTTTTCAACATAGGAAAGCAGCGGCTCTACTTCATTTTTGATTTGAGAAACCATATTATTAAGCGTTTGTTGCGCATTTTGGGCAGAAACAGCTTTGACTTTTGTTTTTTTAGCAGCAATTTGATAGGCTTCTTCGATTTTGCCGGAAAAGAACTTGAGGCCTTCCTGTTGGACACGGACATGGTAATTTTCATGGGCTTTGATAACGTTGTAATTACATGAACCGGGGCGATATTTTTTATCAATGTAAACATTGATTTGTGGATATCCGATATGTACGGTAATTGAATCCAATCCGACGCATACCGTTCCGTTGGGCAGCTGTATATTATAAGAAGTCGCACTAACCTGATTGACCAACTGGGCGGAAGTCAGTCCCATTGTCGAATCATAAGGCATGGCCGGAAATTCTTTATTGGATTTTGTATTATCATAAACGACCTGACCGTAATTAAAATTAACGCGAACGGTCGGGGTTCTTTGATAGGACGAACATTGTGCAAAACTTTCAGTTGATGCAACTGTAAAAAAAAGAATGACAAGATTTAAAATTATTTTATAGTATTTCATAATAAAACTATAACGAAAAAGCGGAGAAAAGTCATGCAAAAAATTATATCTTGGAATGTTGCTTCTTTTCGGGCTCGGCTGCCTTTGGTTAAAATGTTGATAGAAAAGGAAAATCCGGATGTTTTGCTTTTGCAGGAAATGAAGTTGGAAGCACACCAGTATCCATTTGAAGAAATGGAAAAACAAGGCTATTACACCGTTTTGTGCGGACAAAAATCTTGGAACGGAGTGGCTGTTTTGGCTAAAAAGCCTCTTGAGACCCGAATGACATGTTTGGACGGCTTTGCTGATCAGGCGCGATTCGTCGAAGCTGTGCTGTCTGATGGAACAACATTGATTTCTGTTTATGTTCCAAATGGACAGCCCCCTGAAAAAATGCCTCAAGACACTTCGAGACTAAAGTATAAATTAGCATGGATGCAGGCGTTGAATGCATACGTAACTCAAAAAATAACGGCAAAGGAAAAGTTTATTTTGGGCGGGGATTTTAATGTGATTTTTCAGGATGGAGATGTTTATAATCCGGCTTTATTTGAGGGTAATGCTTTGATGGTGCCTTCTGTTCGTGAAAAATTGGCGCAGTTGCATCAAACCGGCGTTGTCAATGCAATCAGGCAGTTTCATCCGCAGTCCGGGCTTTATACTTTTTGGGATTTCCAAGGAGGAGCTTGGCCGCGCAATCACGGTATTCTGTTGGATGCATTATATGTGTCACCAACATTGAAGGGGTGTTTGATGGATGCTGGCGTTCTGAAAGAATACCGTGCTTTTGAAAAGCCTTCGGATCATGTTCCGATTTACTGTGTTTTGGATGAAGCTGTTTCATCCAAGAAAGTGTAAAGAGCTGTCATATCATTCGCCATCACAGCGTGTTTGAACTTTTTGGAAAAAGGAGTTCCCCAATAAAGACCAATCATGTGCCGAAGCATAGAAAGAGGAGGTCGGCCTTTTTCCATTTCTTTTTGCAACAAAGGCAGCATTCGACGGACAATTTCTTCTCGCGTTAAAAGCGGATGCGGATCGTGATAAAGCATTTGGTCGATGTCGGCAAGGAAGTAAGGTTCGGCATAGGCGCGCCGGCCGATCATGACACCGTCAACTTGATGAAGATGTTGCCGAAGGGCGTCTAAAGAAGAAATATTGCCATTGATTTCAATAAATAAATGTGGAAAATCCTGTTTTAAACGATAAACAAGCTCATAATTTAACGGCATTTTTTCGCGATTTTCTTTTGGCGTAAATCCCTTCAGCCGTGCATTTCGGGCATGAATAATAAACTTACGGCATCCGGCTTGAGAGATTGTTTGAACGAAATGCCTCAAATCATGATAAGCGTTTGAAGTCCCTTCTAAAGCAAGGCGTGTTTTGATGGAGACGGGTTTTTGTGTTGTTTGCAGCATTTTTTCGACGCAACGGGCAACAAGGTCAGGTTCTGCCATCAGGCAGGCGCCGAAAGCTCCGGCCTGGACACGTTCTGAAGGACAACCGGCATTGATGTTGATTTCGTCATAACCGAAGTCTTCTCCTAACCGAGCGGCATGCGCCATTTTCTGAGGCGTTGATCCGCCGATTTGAAGGGCAATAGGATGCTGATGGTCTTCAAATGTCAACAAACGTGAAGGATCACCGTGCCATAAAGCTTGTTCCGTGATCATTTCTGTGTAAAGTAAGGCATGGTGGCAAATTAACCGAATAAAAGAACGAAAAAAATTATCGGTCCAATCCAGCATCGGTGCAATGGCTACTTCTTTTTTCATCATTTTTTTAATATATGTTAAAAAATCCTTTTGAAAAAGTATTTTTTGTTCTATGATAAAAAAAGTTTAAACCAAAGGGGGAACCTATGTTTACGAAATCAGAAATGACATCTGTGGAGCAATATTTTCAAAAACTGTTTAAAAATCCGGGTATTACGCTTAAAGAAGGAACCGGAAAAGAGGCACCGGCCGAGGTTGCGATCAACGGACAATTTATCGGCGTCGTTTATAAAGATGTGGATGAGGGGGAGACATCTTATGACTTTAATATGTCCATTTTGGCAGAAGATTTATAATGAAAGGATTATTTGAATGAAAAAAACGCTGTATGCATTGTTAATGTGTTCGGTCAGTGTGGCGCCGGCTTTGGCTCAGACTGATGTTGAGCAATCTATTTTGGATTTGATCGAACAAAAAGTTCTGCCGAAAGAAGTTTCTTATGAAACGCCGGTTTCCATTAAAACAACAGCTGCCGGTTATGTCGTGAATATCCCGCAAGGAACATTAAAAACTGATAAAAAAACGAAGGTTCCGGCCTATGTTTTTGTTCTGTCAAAGGAAGCTCCTTTTAAAGACGCAGCTCAATATCAATTTACGTTGAACAGCTTGGAAAGCTATAGCCCGGCCTTGAAACAAATTTTGGATACACAGAATGTTCGTCTGGAAAGCTTTACATATCAGGGTAAAATCGTGCCGTCTTTGAAACTGATTACCAGCCAAATGGGGCAGGGGAAAAATCTGGTTTTCCAGGCCGGACCCCAAGTTGATGACATCATTCGTGTCGGGTCTTTCTTAGTCCAAGACACATTGGATTCTTTGAGCGGAAATCTGGTTAAGGCCGAAGGTGATATTGTTTTAAAAGATGTCTTGATTAACCATCCTTTCCTGCGAATAGCAATGGACCAATTGGATACGCAGATTTCTATTCCTCAAACGACGTTGGGAACAACGGATTTGGATCAAGTTTTGAATGCACCCGAAATTCGGTTGGGAATAGATATGACGGGTATCAAAGCAGCTTCGTTTTTCTTGCCTGTGCAGGAACTTCGGCTTGATTCCGCATTCGGTATTACCTTAAAACAGGATATGTCAACAAAAGTTGTTGATATGAATATTGATTGGAAAGCTTCCAATATTGCGGCTATTTCTCCGGAAACAGAGTTTGTGTCAAAATTACCGACTTCTTTGATATTTGACATGAATATGAAAGGTTTTACCTATGCTGATTTACAAAGTTTGGGACAGTCGCAAAATCATTTAAATGAAGCGCGTTCCGTTCCTTTTACGCGGCCGGAGGCTTTGCGTGTCTTGGAAAATGAGGTTCAAACTAAGACAAATGAACTTATGGCTAAAACCAGTTTCTTTTTAAATAATTTAAGCCTGCGTGGCAATGACTATGCTGTTGCTTTGCGTGGTGCCGTTTATCCTCAATCAGAAGCATTCACGGGGACTTTGACGATTACTAACTTTGATGCTTTATCTCCGGCGCCGAAAGCAATTGATACGCAAGCTTGTCAAACGGCTACTGAAGCTTGGTCGCGCGCGCTTATCCAAAAGTCAGGCAATGAAAGTGACCCGGAGGTGCGCAAAGCTTCCGCGGCTGCGTCTGCCGCTTGTGATGACGGTGCTGGATTCTTGGAGTTTTTAAGACCTTATTTGGCAACAGCAAAACAGGTTAAAGACGAAATGGACAAACCGACTGTTCAATTTGCCGTGGAATATAAAAACGGTGTTTGGTATATTAACGGAAAAGAATTAGGCTTCGATACTGAGACACAGAATGACGTTTCTGATACAACTGCCCAAAAGAAACCTTTGATACCGTAAAATGATGACAGTAGAAGAAATTGTAGATAATTTTTCTTATCTGGATGACTGGGAAGATAAATATCGCTATTTGATCGAGCTGGGGGAAGGGCTTCCGCCTTTCCCTGAGGCCTTGAAGGTTGAAGCCAACAAGGTTGATGGTTGTATGAGTCAGGTATGGCTTTATCCCTCAAAGGAAGGAGAGGTTTATCATTTCGCTGCAGACAGTGATGCTATGATTGTTAAAGGTCTGATTGCTGTTATTTTGGCCGCTTATTCCGGAAAAACGGCTGATGAAATTCAGAAAGTCGATATTGACGGGATTTTTAAAACTTTGGGATTGGATATGAACTTATCACCGACACGTCGGAACGGTTTTTTTGCCATGGTTGAAAAAATTAAATCAATAGCTTCATCAATTGTTTAGAATAGTTTTTGATAAAGGCCTGTTTGACGCATGGCCTCCGAAACAGCAATGGCACATGAAACCGCCAGATTTAACGAACGTTCGTTGGGTTGCATGGGGATCCGGATACGGCCGTTTGCCATTTCATGGACATTTTGAGGAACACCACAGCTTTCACGTCCGAACAACAGAATGTCATCCGGCTTAAATTGAAATTGTGTAAAAGGAACACTGCCGTGTGTTGTCATCAAAATCAACCGTTCTGACGTTCGATTGTTTATGAATGTTTCCCAAGCCAAATGCCGTGTGATGTCCGCTTTATCCAGATAATCCATTCCGGCGCGTTTTAATTGTTTGTCATTCCAAATAAACCCACAGGGCTCAATGATGTCAACCGGCAAGCCGAAACAAACCGCCATTCGGATAATTGTTCCCGTATTTTGCGGAATATCCGGTTGATAGAGGGCAATTCGCATGTTTACAGGCACTCCAGTGAAGCAAAACCGTTGCATACCGGGCATGTAGGAGACCACAAATCCGTTTCGTGGCCGCATCGTGTGCAGAAATAATTAACCGTTGGTTCCAGGTTTTTCATCTGATCAACCCATTTTTGAGATTCTTTCAGGTCGTGATTTTCTTCCTGTTCCAAAAAAGCCATCATCGTCGCAACCTGCATTGTCAGGCTGTAGCTGGCAATGTAAGTTTCCAATTCTTTTCGAGCTTGTCCCCATAATTTAGCTTGAAGCGCAGCATCCGCTAAAGCCAAATGGTTGACACGATTCGTTTTGTGCATAGAGACTAATTTTTCAACTCGTTTATATTGGGCCAACGTATTTTCTTTTGAAAAAAGGTGAATATAGGCCTTGTAAATATTCCAATCAGGTTGATTTTCCCAAGCTTTTACCAGAATAGATTCGGCTTTTTTGGGATGATCTTGAGCTGCTTTCAACGCAGCTTCGGGCAACCAAGGCGCTGTTTTAAAAGCCTCCAGACTTTTGCCTGTTTTAATGAGCAAAGTTGCTTTTTGTGTTTTGTAAAGTCGCTCATTTTCCAGTTTAAGTTTTCGGACGACTTCAAGTGTTTCAAGCGCGTCTTGCCATTGGTCATTTAAAACTTGCAGTTCTAAAGTGCTTAAAACGACCCATGGAATATTTTTATATTTATGGAAGGCTTTTTGAGCCAAATCCAAAGCAGCAATTAAGTCGCCTTGTTTTTGATGTTCAGCAATTAAACCCCGCCATCCGGCCAGTTCAGTCGAAGGATCAGCCGCCAATCTGCGATAAATTTCCGGTGATGGGTTTAATAATGCCTTTAATAACAGCGGAGTCGGTGTTTTTCCGTCAAAAGTTTTATCCAGCCGTCCGGCTAATTTTTGACACAACGCTTCATCGCCGCAGGCAATAGCATTTAAAATTTGAACCAGCATGTTTTCTTTGCTTTTTTCCTTTTGAGCATCAAAAGATTTTTTGACCCATCGAATAAACTTTACCGGCATGCGTAAAATGTAAATTGCCAAAAAAATGCAAATCAATAATGCAATCACAAAAGCGACACTGGTTTTCACTTCATATCCGAACCAAGTCAGAGTGACCATTCCCGGATTATCCATCAACCAAAGAGCCAGAACGCCTAAAATCAGAACATAAATGAAAAAACGAAGAAACTGTGCCATGTTTATTCTCCTGAGTGATTGAGGTATTGTTGAAGCAAAGTATTCATTTGCAGGCGCATTTCAGCCTGACGGATAAAAGTGCGCAGCAGCATTTTTTCAGCTGCCGGCAGTTTATTCAAATAAGTGACGGCCAAGTCGAGATGTCCGGCCTTTAACTCATCAGAGGCAGCATATAAAAGAGCAACGCCTTTTAACTCTTTTTGGGAAACCTGAAGCGGGCGCACGCGAATAACAGATTTAAAGAATGCAATTATTTCATCCTGCCAGCTCATTTGTGGATGAATATAAAAGGATTGTTCGGCATTGTGACTTTCTTCATTAAAAATGCGTTGAAGCTCTGTTAGCGTCGGAATACCTGTGGCAGCCCAAACACCTGCTTTTTCCTCAATCGATAATGCTAAAGGATCTGCCGAATTGATTTTTAAAACACGGCCCAGTTCTTTTTTGAAAGGACGGCCGTTTTGGACGGCGTCATAAAGTCCTAACAGCGCATCAGCGTATTTTTTTTCTTCTATGTTTTGATGAGAAAGCGTTTCAATCTGATTTTTTAATTGCTTGATTTCAGCCTGCAGAGATTTGATATATGCCTGACGATTCGGCTCTGCAACAACAGGTTTGCTGATTTCGGCAGTAGGAGAAGCATGTTCTTCAGCTTTGGGAGCGGAAACCGCCGGAACTGCCGGTCGTGCAATCGGCTTTAAAACACGCTCTGTCTGTACTCGGGGTGGAATAATCGGTTTTTGAGGTTTCTTCTCCAGAGCGTAATACAGCCATGCTCCCAAAAGTAGGACAAAAATCAGAAATAGAATACCGCTTTTCACGACTTTTCCGTTGTTTTTTATTTCTGTTTCAGCCTTTGGTTGGGCTGAAGCAGGTTGTATCTCTTTTTTGCTTTTTGAAGAAGCCATTTTTTTCTCCTTTGTTTATTTTAAAGTATTCTAGCATTCGTTTTTTTAAAAAGAAAGAGGAACATGAAAAAAAATGAAAAAAAAGACGTATTTTTATTGTCTTTCAAAATGATTTAGTGTAAGAATAAGAAAAAATAAACCTTTATAAATGGAGAATCTGAAAATGAAATTATCACACTCTTTGTCAAAGCTGATGAACTTTTTTTCTTCAGATATGGCGATCGACTTAGGTACGGCCAATACCGTTGTTTACGTTCGCGGCCGCGGTATTGTCTTGAATGAGCCTTCTGTTGTGGCAATTGCAGAAAATAAAGGGAAAAAGCATGTCATAGCCGTCGGTGACGAAGCCAAACAGATGTTGGGACGAACTCCGGGACAAATTCAAGCGATTCGTCCTTTACGTGACGGAGTCATTGCGGACTTTAATGTTTCGGAAGAAATGATTAAACGTTTTATCTATAAGGCTGTCGGTCGCAACACATTGACACGGCCTATGATCGTCATTTGTGTCCCCAGCGGGGCAACGGCTGTCGAACGGCGTGCCATCCAAGATGCGGCCGAAAATGCGCGGGCAAGAAAAGTTTTGTTGATTGAAGAACCAATGGCGGCTGCTATTGGTGCCGGATTGCCGGTCAATGAACCTTCGGGGAGTATGGTTGTGGATATCGGCGGCGGTACGACGGAAGTGGCTGTGATGTCGTTAGGCGGAATTGTTTATTCTCGCTCCGTTCGTGTCGGAGGTGATAAAATTGACGAAGCTATTATTTCTTACATCCGTCGCAATCATAATCTTTTGGTCGGAGAAGCTTCAGCAGAGCGTATAAAAAAAGCAATCGGTTCTGCCTCTATTCCGGAAGACGGAGAAGGTGCAAAAATTGATATTAAAGGACGCGATTTAATGAATGGCGTGCCGAAAGAAATTATTGTGACAGAACGTCAAATTGCAGAAAGTTTAGCCGATCCTGTCAGTCAAATCGTGGAGGCCGTTAAGGTGGCTCTTGAGCATACGGCACCTGAACTGGCTGCGGATATCGTTGATCGGGGAATTGTGTTGACCGGTGGTGGCGCTTTGTTAAAGAATTTGGATCAAGTGTTGCGTCAGGCAACGGGTTTGCCTGTGACGGTGGCCGAGGATCCGCTGACTTGTGTCGCCATGGGAACGGGTCGTGCTTTGGAAGAAGCCAATAAGTTTGAAAACATTTTAACCAGCATGTATTGATAAATAGGAGAGGCCTTTGAAAAATAAGCTGGGACGAATCCGTGTCTTCAAAGGGCTCTATCGCAAATATGCCGTCTATTTTTATCTTTTTTTGGCGGCAGCATTGATTTTGCTGGGCGTTTCTCAGCATCCGGTTATCCAAAAAATGCGTATGGGAATCAGTAATGTGACGTCTTCTGTCGTATCTGTTTTATATAAACCTTTTGAAGGATTGGGATATGCGGTTTCTTATTTGGGGGAACTTGGTGACTTGCATGCTGAGAATGTGCGTTTAAAACAGGATAATGAGAAACTTTTGTATTGGGTCAATCGGGCTCAGAAGCTGAAACAAGAAAATGAGCGGTTAAAAAAAGAACTTCACTTTGTCGAACCGGCAGGAGTTCACCGTTGGACAGCTTATATTGCAGCAGATAACGGAGGTTCTTTTTCTCGTTCCGTTTTGGTCAGAGCCGGGGAAAAAGATGGTATTCGAAAAGGCTTTGTTGCTCTTTATAATGAAGGTGTTATGGGTCGAATTGTAGATGTGGGGACATCGGCCAGTCGTTTACTGTTGTTGACGGATTTTGCTTCAAGGGTTCCTGTTTTTGTCGGAGAACAACGACTGCTCGGCATTGTGCAGGGGAACAATACACAAATTTTGCATTTGACATCCTTACCGGAAGGGGCAGAAGTTCAACTTGGCGATTATATTACCACTTCAGGTTATGCCGGCGTCTTCCCTCCAGATTTACCGATCGGATCTGTTTCTAAAATCTCATCGGAGGGAATAGAAGTTTTACCGTTTGTCTCGCGAGAAGATACCAGTTTCGTGCAGTTGGTGGATTATGGGTTGGCTGGTTTGCTTGAAACAGATCCTTGTAAGGATGAAGTACCATGATTCGTGCCGGTTATAAAGCATGGTTGTTGCATCTTTTAAAAAACGGGACGCCTTTTTTGGTTTCGTTTTTTCTTCTTTTAATCGGATTGTTTCCGGTCCGTGTTTCATTTCTGACACAGTTGCACATGCCCTTAGTTTTTATCAGTTTATTTTATTGGATTATTTTTCGACCGGATTTATTACCACCTGTCGTTGTCTTTTTGTTGGGGGTATGTTCGGATTTGTTTTATCAAAATCCGTTGGGACTGCATGCTTTTAGTTTTTTGTTGTTTTATTTGGTTGTCAAAAGCCAACGTCGTTTTTTAACCAGCCGATCTTTTTCTTTTTTATGGAGTGCTTTTGTGGTCTTTTTAATCCCGCTTTTTATAGTGGAGTGGCTTTTGGCTTCATTGCTTTTTATGCATTTTCTGAGTTTTTGGACAATGATCGGTCAGGCCGTTTTGGTTATTGGTGTTTTTCCGCTTGTCGCGGGCGTTTGTGCTTGGCTTTACCGGCGTTTTCTGGAGGTTGATGAATGACTTGGCAGGCCGACGGAATAAAAAAAATGACACGCCGAACATTTGTTGTTGGCGGAGCACAGCTGGCTTTGGCATTTGTTTTATTCGGCCGGATGTTTTATCTGCAAGTTATGGAGGCTGAAAAATATCAAACACTGGCGGACAAAAACAGAATTAGTTTAAAACTTTTACCGCCTCCGCGCGGAGCAATTTTGGATCGAAACGGCGTTCCTTTTGCAAGTAATCGTAAAACGTTTCGGGCGGTTGTGGTTGCGGAAGAAACCGGCGGGAAACTACGTAAAACTTTGCAAAACTTTGGAAAATTGGTGCCGTTGGAAGATGAAGAATATGAACGGATTTTAAAAGAAGTTAAACGTAAGAAGTCTTTTGTTCCCGTGCGTATCAAAGATGATTTAAGTTTCGATGAAATGGCGGCCATTCAGTTGAATATTCCGGACCTTGCCGGTGTTTCTATTGAAGACGGACTGATGCGGGTATATCCTCAAAAAGAATTGGCAGCGCATCCGGTCGGCTATGTTTCTTTTATCACGGATCAGGATTTGGAACAATCAAACCTGTTGTCTAAAATGCCGGATGTTCGCATCGGTCGCACGGGAATTGAACAATATTATCAGGAAGCGCTTTATGGAAAAACAGGGAATAAAAAAATAGAAATCAATGCTGTTGGTCGGGAAGTTCGCGAATTGGAAAATCAGGATGCCGTTGCTGGTGAAGATTTAGTTTTGGCGCTTGATTCACGTCTCCAGAAAATCGGATATGACGCTTTAAAAAACGAATCCGGTTCGGCTGTTTTATTGGATGTTCACACCGGAGAGGTGAAAATGATGATTTCGACGCCGGCTTTTGATCCAAATATGTTTAATTATCCGGTTGATTCCAAAACATGGAACAAATTAAATAAAAACGAGCGGCATCCTCTGTTGAATAAAGCAATTTCCGGCTTGTATTCTCCCGGTTCTGTTTTTAAAATTGTTGTGGCTTTGGCCGGATTGGAAGCCGGAGTTATTAACGAACAGACCAAAATTGACTGTGAGGGTCGTTTGTTTGTGGGAGATCATCCTTTTCACTGTTGGAAAAAGACAGGTCACGGTCCGTTAACACTTCAACAGGCGCTTCAGCACTCCTGTGACATTTATTTTTATGAAGTTGCGCGTCAGACCGGCGTTGATAAAATTATTGAAGTGGCCGATCGGTTGGGGTTTGGAACGAAAACCGGTATTGACTTGGCCGGAGAAAAGGATGGCTTGCTTCCTTCACGTGCCTGGAAAGAAGGGCGTTTCGGGGATGCCTGGCGGTTGGGAGACACGATGAATCTGGGGATTGGGCAGGGTTTTTTGTTGGCGACACCTTTGCAAATGGCGCTGATGATGGCACAGATAGCTAACGGTGGTAAAAAATTAACACCTGTTTTATCAGTGAATGCGCAGAAAGAACCAAGTAATTTGAAAATCTCTCCACGTCATTTAAGGATTATCAGGGAAGGTCTGACAGCTGTTGTTAATAAACCCGGTGGGACGGCATATCATGCGCGGATTAACGTAGATGGTCAAAAAATGGCAGGCAAGACAGCCAGTACACAGATTCGGCGTATTTCATTGGCCGAGCGGGAAGAGGGCTTAAAAAAACAACACGAATTGCCATGGAAGGATAGGGATCACGCTTTCTTCGTGGCGTATGCTCCGTTAGACAAACCACGTTATGCCATCAGTGTGGCGGTTGAACACGGCGGAGGGGGCGGTTCTATTTCTGCGCCAATCGCAGCGATGATAATGCAGCGGGCTTTAGAGTTAGATAAAGAAGATAGGAAAAAATTAAAATGAGCCTTTTTCTTGACAGGAATTGTTATTTTAAAGATTACGAGCTGTCATTTAAAGACAGACTGCTGAATATAAGTTGGTCTTATTTCATTTTAATCGCATTGGTTGTCGGGATCGGCATTTTGCTTTTGTATTCTGTTGCCGGTGGCAGCATGGAGCCCTGGGCCATTAAGCAAACTTATCGATTTGGTTTAGGATGCTGTGTTTTTTTCTTTATTGCTTTGACGGATTTACGGATTTGGATGAAGTATGCTTATGTGCTTTATGGTTTATCGCTGCTGTTGTTGATTGCTGTTGAAATTCGCGGAGAAATCGGAATGGGGGCTCAGCGATGGCTGGATTTGGGATTTATGCAGATTCAACCTTCCGAGTTGATGAAGATTACGCTTGTTCTGGCCTTAGCGCGTTATTTTCATGGCAGCGATGAAGAAGATGTTGAACGATGGCGACATCTTATCATTCCATCGCTGATGATGGGAGTGCCGGTCGGGTTGATCTTAATTCAACCGGATTTGGGAACTGCGTCTATGCTGTTGTTTGTGACGCTGGCAATTTTCTTTTTAGTCGGTGTACAATGGTGGAAGTTTGCGGCTTTGTTCGTGCTGGGTTTGATTTCCATTCCGATCGGATGGCAGTTTTTGCATGATTATCAAAAAGAACGTGTTTTAACATTTCTAAATCCCGAACGGGATCCTTTAGGGGCGGGCTACCATATCCTACAATCAAAAATTACTTTAGGTTCGGGCGGCGTTTTCGGTAAAGGATTTTTAGAAGGAACACAAAGTCATTTAAACTTTATTCCCGAAAAACATACAGACTTTATTTTTACGGTTTTGGCAGAGGAATTTGGCATGGTTGGCGCCGGTGTTTTGCTTTTTTTGTATATGGTTATTATTTTTTACGGATTTCGGATGGCCTTAAAAAGTTGTAATTTTTTTGGGAAAATTTTAGCGTTAGGACTAACGGTTAATTTTTCTTTATACGTTTTTATCAACACGGCGATGGTGATGGGGCTTTTACCGGTTGTCGGGGTGCCGCTTCCTTTGGTTTCTTACGGAGGATCGGCGATGATGGTTCTGATGGCCGGTTTCGGTTTTATTGAATGCGTGCATGTAAACGAAGAAATGGTCATCGGTCGATTGGGATCTTCTGACTGCTGAATTTTCAAAAAACGTCTTTGATTTGTTTCAGCAAAATCGGTGAGGTAAAATCCGCTTGTCCTTGGAGAGCACCGATTATCTTCCCTTCTGCATTGATGAGCAAAGTTCGCGGGACCTTTTCTCCGCCCAAAGCCTTCAAAAGGTTTCCATTCTGGTCCAAAGCTACACTTAAGTTGTTCAAACGGCGTTCGTGGAAAACTTTTTCGACAATATCTGCTGTTTCCTCTCCTTCGGCAACCGCCAATATGATAACAGACATGTCTTTCAGCGTTTCAGCCAGTTGGTTTAATCCCGGAAGTTCAATTAAACAAGGGCGGCAAGTGGGTTTAAAAAAGTTCAGCACAATGATTTTTCCTTGAAAGGAAGACAAAAAGACATCCTGGCCGTATTTATCTTTAAAGGATGCTTGTGCGGGAACAAAAGACTCTGTTTCGATCATTTCAAAAGCTGTTTTTACAGCTTCTGTTTTATTTTGAGCCGACAGGGGCTTGTCAAATGAAATAAAAAGCGCTAAAAGAAAAAGAAAACGATAAAACATCTAAAGCCTCATGAAAAGGGAAAAAATGAAAAAGTTAACATACTCCATTATTTTGGTTTTTCTGTGCCTGTCGGCAGTTTCTTGCGGACGTATGAACAGTCCGAAAACACCCGAAGGCTGTGTTTATCCTCGAACTTATTATTGATCCAGCGTCGGGTTCAGCTTTGCCCATTTCAATAAAGTGACCGGGCTTGTTCCGTTATCCGGATAAATGGAAACACCGATGCTGATTTTCAAGGCGATGGATTGTGTTTTATATAAAATCGGAATGTTGGCACAATTTTTCAGCCGATCAATAATGATCTGAATATTGTTTTTATCCTTGATGTTTTCAAATAAGAAATAGAAAGAATCTTCCGGCGGTTTGGCAATGGTATCAACGCTACGGATGGTTGACTTAAAGCGGGAAACCAAAATATCCAAAACATACCGTTTGGCATCTGGTCCTAATTTTTGTTCAATGTCTTGTAAATCTAAAACATTCACGACAACAACCGTTAAGAAGGAAGAGATGTTTGTCAAAACACCTCTGGCTTCACGTAAAGCCCGTAAGATTGCTTGATCCACTCGGTCATTAAAAAGAACCGGAGTCGGTAAATGTGTTTCCAAATCAATGGGCGACATGTGGGAAAGACGTTCTTCCAACGTTTTGTTTTTCTTTTCTAGAACCATAACGTCGGCTTGGTTATAACCTTCCAGCATAAAGATCTTATCATCTCCGACAAAAATAGGGATTAGTCGAGCGTTGATATGGACGACAGCTTCGGTTGGGGTCCGCAGTCTTAAAGGAAAGTAATCACTGCGTTTTGTTGTCGTTTTTAATTTTTCGTCAATTAAATTTTTATCTGCTTCGGCAACAATATTTAAGATATGCTGATTGGTCAAAGCCTGCTTATTTCCGCCCAAAAGACGAACAGCCGCTTCATTCAGGTAAGAAACTTTTTCATCTTTGATGACACAAAAGAATGTATCCGTGACTTCCAAAAAGTAATCCCCTAAATGGGGGGCGTTTACATTGTTTTCTACCATTTTACCCACAATATTTAATGAACCAACTTTTTAAAGGTATAAGGTATTTTGTCGAAAATCAAGGAAAAAATGCTGATTTTTTTATTGAGATGTTTTTATTTTCGAGCTAGTCTAGCAAAAAAGAGAGGAGAAAACGGATGAAGGGGAAATATTTTGTTCTGAGTCTTCTGTTGTTTTGGTCGGCAGGTGCAGCTGCCCAGTCTGGGCAAACGCGGCTGGAGGATCAACAGTTGCAGGACTGTATGCGTCTTTTGGAAATCGCTGAATTAAAAGAAGCTGATTGGATTTATCCTCAATGCGGTTTCGATAATGAAACAATTGCTTGGTACACATGGGCACCACAAGTTTCAAAAGCTGAATATCCGAAGGCTTTATATCAATTATGCATGCGCCATCCTGATAACGATTATTCAGCGCTTTATTGTCAAAAATCAGCTGATTTAGGCTATTTACCCGCTATGTTGCAGCATGCTCGCAAAATGCGGCAGGACGGCAAAACGGAAGCGTATGTGCAGGCATTGTCGGATATCATCGCGCAGCATCCCTTACAAGAGCAGTTTGTTATTGAGACGGCCGAAGATAAAGCCGCTGTTGAAGCTTATGCCGAATTGGGCGCTGTTTATTTTCAGGGCGAGCTTGTGCCGCAAAATCTGGAGTTAGCTTTGCAGTATTTGAAGAAAGCAGCTGATTTAGACTATGCCAAGGCAGCACATGCCTTGGGGATTGCCCTGTATTGGGGCGGAGATAAGCAAACGCTGCCCATGGCGACACTGTATTGGTGGAAAGCCATGCTTTTAGGTTGTCCGGCGGCGGAAGAAAACCTGGGCTATCTGGGTCTATACACTCAAGGCCGATTGCGTGAAAGCGATGCGCAATATTTGATGGAAAAACGGATGTTTACTTGTGATGCATCTCAAACGACTGGTCCGAGAGCACATATTAAAACAGCGCAAGAGTGCGATTGTGCCGGAACGTTGGCCTGGATTCGCTCTCAAGAAAGTAAACCTTATACTCTTTTATCCATTTCAGACAAACAAGCCGTGCTTTCGGAGGCAAACGGAAAAACGGAAAAAGTATCGGAAGGAGACATGACGCAGGCTGGCTATCTAGTGGATGAAATCAGACCTACCGCCGTAATTGTAAAAAAAAGTCGGGAGCGTCATGTTCTGTTATTGAAGCCTGATGAAGATTGTATAGAATTGTGCCAGAACCCGAACTTGATACCAACACGCTATATCAATGATATTGAACCATCTCGTTTAACCTTTACGCAGACAGACTGTTTGCAACTGGCTCGCTCGTTGGAAAACTTGAATGATATTACACGTTCCGTCAACGGAATGACACAATGTCGACTTCAGGATTGGAAAACATGGGGGCAGGGAGCAGTCAACGAAAAAAGGAACAAGCATTTGTATTTGTTGGGCAATATTCAGGCTTCCAGTTATCTGCCGGCCTTTGTGGATCAAGCCGAACAGTTATATGATCCCGCCAACAGGCGACAGATGGAAATCGTTGAAAAAATGCTGACTTTTGTCATGCAGCAAAAACCGATAGATACATTGTCGGCACTAAAAAAAGAACAAGCTTACTGCATTCAAACAGCTTTGCATATGCAGGAACCTTATTATGATCCGAAACAGGCTTTTGCCTGGGCTGAGGCCGGTGCAAAGGAAGGCTATCCGCAGCAGATGAACATGCTGGGGATTTTGTATGCCAGAGGAGAAGGCGTTGTAGCCAATGAAGGATTGGCAGCCGAGTGGTTTACAAAAGCCATGGATGCTTCTTCAAGGCCGTTTATGGATGCAATGTTTAATTATAACCTGTTGCAAACCGGGGAGAATTTTGATCAGTTTCGTTATGGGCGTTGCAAAGAGATTGTCGAACCGTCCGTTCCTTCGGTCTCAGACTTGATAGAGGTTTATCCGTTATGAAAACAGCTGTTTATTATTTTTCAGGTTGCGGGAATACAGAGCTGATTGCTTTGAAAGCACAAAAGAAAATGCAGGTTGCCGGGCATGAAGTTGTGCTGATGCAAAATATTGAACGTCCTTTACCGGCCGAGCTGCCACAAACAGATGTTGATTTTTTTATCATGCCGGTTTATTTTTTCGGGCTTTCCGCCAATGTTGTTCATTATTTGAATCATTTGCCGGTTGTGGCAGGACGCAAAGCGGTTTTGCTGGCTGTTGACGGCGGATGGAGCGGAACGGCTCGTCGGTATGGAGCTTTTTTGTTGAAAGGTCGAGGCTACGAGGTTATCAGCACATCGCAAATTGTAATGCCTGACACATTTTTGCCTTTAAAAAAATCTCAAACAGAAGGGGAGGAACGTCGCCAGGTTTTAAAGCAAGCTGATGAACAACTGCAAACCGCTTTGGAGGTTTTAACCCATTTACCGCCGTTAAAAACGGAAAGTTTACCGCTTTTTATTTTAGCAGCAATAGTTTATTTTCCGGTTTTGTATTGGATTCGCCATGTCATGGGATTGTGTTTTGTTTCCAAAAGCACGTGCATTCACTGTGACCGATGTGCCCGAAATTGTCCCAAAGGCGTGATACAAATGAAAAACGGTCGTCCTCATTGGTCAAAGGGATGCGTTGGATGTTTCAGATGTGTTCAGTTTTGCCCGGTGGCGGCTATTGATCTTTCTTGGTATGGAATCGGAGCTGCGGTGTTGGGTGCCATGTTCGGTTGGGTGTTGTTTGGAGCTTTCTTTGTATATTTGGGACCGTTCATGGATGGATTGATGAAATGGGTCGGTTTGTTTTTGGGATTTGCGGCGGGTGCTTTTGTTTATCAACAGCTGTCTTTGCGATTGCCGACGGACAAAGGGCTGGTAATGGCTTCGCGCAAAAGAATAGTTTTATCGGATGAAGAAAAGCGCTTGTCATAATATATGTTTTTGTTTATGATGAGGACACATTAAACAAAGGAGAAAAAAATGAAACTGTTATTATGGACATTTGCCTTCTTAACTGCAATGGCGGGTAAAGCTTTTGCCAATCCGGCTTGTGCGGTGTGCACGGTGGCGATTGCCGGTTCGTTGACAATTGCGCGAAAGCTGGGCGTTGATGATTGTGTCGTCGGTGTTTGGGTCGGGGCGATGCTGGCGATGATCGGTTATTGGAGCATTCGATTCGTGGAAAAAAGAAAGTGGACGTTTAAAGGCTATAAAGCTTTTTGGATGGCCGTTTCTTTATCGTTGGTCGGGTTTGTTTATGTCAAGGATTTAACGTATACACCGGACGTGATTGGTATTTTCTATATGGATTCGTTTTTGTTTACGACATTGCTGGGAGCAGCAGTATTGATTTTCAGCATGCATTTTTATGCATGGATGAAGGCCAAAAACGGCGGCCATGCGCATTTTCCATTTGAAAAGGTCGTTGTGCCGATTGTTTTGGTTTTGGCAACCAGTGTTTTGATTGCATATTATCCGATTTGTAATTGTGCTCGCTCGAGTGGTGTTGTTCCGGTGACGGCGGACATTGTGCCGGGTTTTGATTAAAGGGGAAAAAAATGAAAAAAGCTCAAAGTGTGAAGGAGTTTGTGGAACGCATTGATTCGATGAAAAAGAAAAATCCAAAGGATTTGTCGTCGGATCAGGATTTGACGATTGCGATTATGAATTTGATTTCAATCGAGGAACATTTAGTTTTCTCGGGCGCCAAGACGAGCAAGACTTCTTTTTACGACATGGTTCAGGATATTCGCGAGCTGCGCAAAAACCTGATGCAGAAAATTATTCCGGCCTATGAAGGAGAGGTGTGGTGTATTTCAAAACATTTGCTCGCCTCTTCCATGCGATTGATGGAAGTCGGCACCAAGCAGCAAAGTTTGGGCCATAAAGAAGAAGCTTATCAGCTGTTTAATCAGGCTTATGATTTGTATTGTCTTTTCTGGGGATTGAATATGAACCTGGTGAATGTGGACGATGTCAAATGGATCAAAAATGATGAAGAACAAGTGAAAAAAATTACGGCTGAAATGGCGGCGGTGGAAAAAACACCGGCATTGAAAACTAAAACATCAAAAGAAAAAACGTCCGAGGTCGAACCCGCAACTGTCTTCGGAAAAATGAAGGCTGTTATTAAAAAAGCAGTAGATTGCTGTATCGAATAAAAAAGCTTCAACAAAACTTCTTTTTGGTTTTTTATCGGTTTTTCCGACTGAAGTTATTTGAGC
Organism: uncultured Alphaproteobacteria bacterium; assembly: GCA_944391565.1. Classification (GTDB taxonomy): domain Bacteria; phylum Pseudomonadota; class Alphaproteobacteria; order CAAHEQ01; family UBA3637; genus CALXXX01. Next base: position 77,609 of record CALXUB010000007.1, read on the forward strand.
GTTCTTTTTATCATTACAAGAAGGGAACAGTGAATTTCAATCTTGAAAGTCGGATTCTGTTTCTCGGAAGCTTCTGAAAGGGCCATAATCGGCCAGGAACCGCTTTCGGATACAGCTTTTAATCAAGGGAAGCTGAGTTTTCTTTCATCCAATTTTCCAAAGCATTTAACGCACGTGTCGTATAGAGTCGTTTGCGGTCAGCACCTTTGGGCGGTCGTTTGCTATCAAACGTCGGCTCGGGGAAAAGGCCGAAATTGATGTTCATCGGTTGATAAGTTTCCGGATTGCCGGTCGTGACATGCCGCAGCATGGCACCGATAGCTGTCTCTGCAGGCGGCAGTGATTTTTGCGGATTGGCCAACAGCAAGGCCGCCAAAAGTCCCATTGCCGCACTTTCAACATATCCTTCACATCCTGAAACTTGGCCGGCCAGCATTAAACTGGGACAGGCCTTTAACCGGAGCCGTTCATCCAAAACTTTCGGACCACAGACAAACGTGTTGCGGTGGATACCGCCCAAGCGTGCAAATTCTGCATGTTCCATGCCCGGGATAGTTCTGAAAACCTCTTTTTGTGCGCCATAGGTCAGTTTTGTTTGAAAACCCACCATGTTCATCAATGTGCCAACTTTATTTTCTTTGCGTAGCTGCACAACGGCATACGGCTTGATACCCGGCAGATGCGGATTGGTCAGTCCCACCGGTTTCATCGGTCCGTGCGCCAGCGTTTGAAGTCCGCGTTCAGCCATGACTTCAACCGGTAAGCAGCCTTCAAAATAAGGCGTGTTTTTTTCCCAGTCTTTGAACGCGACTTTCTCACCGGCTAAAAGCACTCGAACAAAGGCTTCGTATTGAGCTTTATCCATGGCAAGATTTAAGTAATCCAGCTTATCCCCCTTGTCATACCGAGATTGATACCAAGCCTTTTCCATATTGATGGAATCCGTATATACAATCGGGGCAATCGCATCAAAAAAATGCAAATGCTGGTCACCGGTCAGACGTTGCAGTGCATCAGCCATTTTGGGTGACGTCAAAGGGCCTGTGGCAATAATGCAGGGCATATCATCATTCGGTAATCCTGCTTCCTCATAACGAATGGTAATCAAGGGATGAAACGAAATCTTTTGTGTCACTAATCCGGAAAATGCATTTCTGTCAACGGCCAATGCTCCGCCGGCGGGAACTTTGCTTTCATCCGCGCATTCCATAATCAAAGAGCCCAGCCGGCGCATTTCTTCATGCAGAAGTCCGACAGCATTTGTCTGCGCGTCATCGGAACGAAAAGAGTTGGAACACACAAGCTCGGCAAACTTATCTGTGGTGTGCGCCGGTGTCTTGACGGAAGGCCGCATTTCAATCAGCTCAACTTCAAAGCCAGCCTTTGCCAACTGCCATGCTGCTTCGCTGCCGGCGAGACCTGCACCAATGACCCGCGCTTTTTTTCTCATTTTTTTCTTAACCTTTGTTTTTAAAAATGATAAGATAACTCAAGTTTATGTTTAACCAAAATATTAAGGAAATATGCGTAAAAGTCAACTGTTATCTTTTGTTTGGGTTTGTTTGGCTTTCGGCGGTGCGCAAGCTTCAGTTTTGCGTCCCTTTACGCCTGCCGTTCCCATAGAGGAAATTGAAAAAACCGATCTCTATGCCATGGCGGATGACGGTATCCCCGAAGCTCAATTTAAGCTGGCCGTTTATTACGAATCGCAAAAAAAGAAAGATTATCCGGAGATTGTCCGCTGGCTGCGCAAGTCCGCTTTAAAAGGATATTTGGAGGCTCAATTTGCGCTCGGTAAAATCTATCAGTTCGGGAAACCGGGCGTTTTGCCCGATTTGCAGGAGGCGGAAAAATGGTATGAAAAAGCCGCGGAACAGGGGGATAAACAAGCTTTGCGCAATTTGGAAATTGTGCGTCAAAATCCGGCGTATCGGATGGAAAGTGCGCCTGATATTGACGACAAATGGGATGTCGAGTGGATTTTAAAAACAGCCGGTTATGGTGATAAACAAAGTCAATACGAACTTGGCCGTATCTATCAAGACGGCAAGAAACTCCCCATGAATTATGCCAAAGCCATTGCTTGGTACTATCAGGCCGCATCACAGGGACATATTGAAGCCATGACGGCACTGGCTTATATGTACTTGGAAGGCAAGGGAACGGAAGTCGATGTTGAAAAAGCTGTTTATTGGTATGAAAAAGCAGCTGAATCAGACTATATTCCTGCCGAAAGGAAACTTTACGAGATCTATATTTCCGATGAAGATAAAATACCGGATAAAGTAAAGGCTTATAAATGGCTGTATTTGTCGCTGGCCTTTATTTTCCCGGATGTGAAAGATTTAACTACTGTCTCGCCGGAGCTGTTGGCGCTTCAGCCACAACTTTCCGAAGATCAGTTGAACGAAGCCAAAACACAAATAAATGATTTTCTGAAAAAAATGAGGCCTTATGCAATTTCTTCCTAATTTGGCTTTTCACACGTTTTTGGCGCCAATGGCCGGTGTGACGGATAAGCCTTTCCGTCAAATGGTTCGTAGCTTCGGTCCACATTTGATTTGGACAGAAATGGTGGCAGCAACATCGCTTGTCTATCATTCGCAAACAACCGAACGCATGATGGACTTATCCGATGAGAAGGGACCGATTGCTCTGCAACTTGTTGGCAATAATCCGCAACATATGGCTTTCGCGGCTCAAAAGGCACAAAAAAACGGGGCTGCTTTGGTCGATATCAATATGGGCTGTCCGGTTAAAAAACTTATCAGCAATATCAGCGGTGCTGCCTTAATGCGGGAACCGTATTTGGCTTTTCAAATTGTTCAAGCCGTAAAAGCTGCCGTTGAAATACCTGTGACCGTAAAAATGCGGCTTGGTTGGGATGAAAATGAACGCAATGTCGTTGATTTTGCCTGCCATATGGCAGAAGCAGGAGCCAATGCTTTGACCGTCCATGCCCGAACCAAGGCACAAGGCTACAGTGGAAAAGCGGATTGGTCTTTTATCTCAGCAGTCAAAAAGGCGGTCAACATTCCGGTTTTTGCAAACGGGGATATTATAGATTCTGATACTGCGGCAGATTGTCTCAGACAGACAGGGGCAGATGGTGTTATGATTGGTCGCGGAGCAATGGGACGGCCTTGGATTTTGGCGGAAATTGACGGTGTAAATCCTGTTTTTGACATCAAAGAGGTTATTTTAGAGCATTTTGATCGACTTTTAAGTTATTACGGGCCGAAAGGTTTGTTTATTGCCAGAAAACATCTTGCCTGGTATGCAACGGGCCATTCTTTTGTTGCACAGTTTCGCCGGCTCGTTTATGCTGAAGATAAAAAAGAAAACGTTGTCGCGTTGATAAGGGAGTTCTTTTGATGCAAAAAAGCGGGTTGGGGTTGATGTTGGAGCGGTTTTTGCGTTCATATGTTGCTTATTATGATGATAAAAAGCTGCCGCCGCAGTTATATGATCGAGTCGTCGGTGAAGCCGAACGAGCGTTAATTGAGGTTATTTTGACAAAAACAAACGGCAACCAGCTGCAAGCTGCTCGTTTGCTTGGGATTAACCGCAACACGTTGCATGCTAAAATGAAAAAATTCGGTTTGTCAAAGGGGGAAGAATGAAAGCAGTTATTTGTGGAGCCGGTGATGTCGGGGTCAGCATTGCCCGTTATTTGTCTCAGGAGAAACACCAAGTCGTTTTAATAGATACCGATCAAAAAAAACTGAATGATTTAGAATGCGACATGGATATTCAAACCGTAAACGGATACGCTGCTTCTCCGGAGGTTTTGGAAAATGCCGGAGCCAGGGATGCTGATTTGATTGTGGCCGTGACACGCAATGATGAAGTCAATATGATTGCTTGTATGGAAGGAGCATCTCTGTTCAATATTCCTTTGAAGATTGCTCGTATTCGGTCCGGTTTTTATGCTGAGCCCTCTTATGAAAAACTGATCCGGGAAATGCATATTGATGTGGTTATTTCTCCCGAAGTTGAAATTGCCGGAAGTATTTTACGCAATTTGAAAATTCCAGGCGCCTTGGAATACATTCAGATGCATAATAAAAAAATTGCTTTTTTAGGGGCAAAATGTTTGGCAGATGCGCCATTGATCGGCTCTAAACCCGATCGCATTTTTAAAAAATTCTCAGATTTTCCCGTGCAGACCGTTGCCGTTCTAAGGGATAATCAGCCTCTTTCTTTAAATGAAAAGGAAACATTGAAAGCTGGTGATGAAGTCTATCTTCTGTTGCCGGCAAAATATGCCAATGATGTGTTGGAAGCTTTGGGACAAGAAACACATCGAACACGCAAAATCGTTATTTTCGGTGGCGGACGAGTGGGAATGAGCTTGGCAAAAATGATTGAGGAAGAGGGAATTTCCACTGACTTGTCAATCATTGAGGAAAGCGCAGCGCGTGCTGTGTATTTGGCTGGTCAGTTGAAAGAAACTCTGGTGATTAGGGGCAACGGACTTGAAAAAAATATTTTAAAAGAAGCCGATATTCAAGGAGCAGATGCTTCTGTTGCCGTATCAGGTGTGGATGAAGATAACATATTGCTTTCTCTTTTGGCAAAACAATATGCGGTTGGACGCACTTTTGCTTTGGTGAATAATCCTGTCTATGGAAATTTGGTTTCACAGCTGGGAGTTGATATCATTATCAATCCGAATGCTTTAACGATTTCTACGATTTTACAACATATCCGCAAAGGTCAGGTTCAATCAATTTACTCCCTGCGTTCTGAATTAGGTGAGTTGATGGAAATTCAGGTTTTGGAAACATCTAAGATTGTCGGATCGTCTATTGAAAAAGTTTCAAAAACGAAAGGCATACAAATATGTGGTTTAATTCGCAACAGCGTTCTTGTGCCGCTTCACCAGGTTCAAAAGATTGAAGTCAATGACATTGTGATTGTTTTGGCGGCACCCGGACACTTTAAAGCAGTTGAAAAGCTTTTCTCTGCCGGCTTGTATTTTTTCTAAAAGAATGATATATTTAAAAAAAAGGAAAAAGATGAAAAATAACATACAAGAACCATTTTTAACTTATTTGGCTGAGCATCAAATACCGGTGACTGTTTTTCTGTTGTATGGTGTCAAGTTGCAAGGTGTTATAACAGGCTTGGATCCTGAAGGTATTTTGCTCAAACGAGATCATCATACACAGTTTGTCTACAAACATGCCATGTCAACCATTATGCCGGGTCAGCCGATTGAAGCTGAATTAAAGGATTAGTATTTTGTCCTCTCATGCTTATGTGATTTTTCCGGATTTAAAAGAGAAAACAACTGTGCGTTCGGCCCAAGCGCGGCTTCAGGAGGCAGTTGGTTTGACGCATGCGATTGACTTGTCCGTAAAAGGATCCGAGGTGATTACTTTACGTGAAATTCGGCCGGCTACTTATCTTGGCTCGGGTGCGGTTGATCGTTTGAAACCTTTGTTGAAAGAACGTGAAGTTGATGTCGTGATTATGGATTGTGCTTTATCTCCCATCCAACAGCGAAACTTAGAGAAAGCATGGGATACCAAAGTCATTGATCGAACGGCGTTGATTTTGGAAATATTCGGGGAACGAGCTCACACGCGAGAAGGTGTTTTACAGGTTGAATTAGCTCATTTAACGTATCAGCGGAGTCGTTTGGTGCGTTCTTGGACACACTTGGAACGTCAACGCGGTGGATTAGGGTTCGTCGGCGGCCCCGGAGAAACACAAATTGAAATTGATCGACGTTTGATTGATGAGCGGATCCTAAAAATTAAGGAAAAGCTGGAAACGGTTAAGAAAACTCGTTTTATGCAGCGGACGGCACGTAAACGTGTTCCTTTTCCTGTGGTAGCATTGGTCGGTTATACAAATGCGGGTAAATCAACTTTGTTTAATAAGCTGACGAGAGCAGATGTATTTGCCAAAGATTTATTGTTTGCAACCTTGGATCCGACAATGCGGCGGATTAGGCTTCCCAGCGGTCGTGTGGTGATTTTATCAGACACGGTTGGTTTCATTTCCGAGTTGCCGACCGAGCTGGTAGCGGCTTTTCGGGCAACATTGGAAGAGGTATTGGAAGCAGACTTAATTTTGCATGTCCGTGATATATCGCATCCCGATACCGAGGCGCAGAAAAAAGATGTCGAACAAGTTTTAGTGGATTTAGGATTGAAAGAACAAGTTGATGCCGGATTAAAGGAGGTTTTAAATAAAATTGATCTTTTGTCAATTGAGGAGCAAAAAGCACTTCATGAGTTAAACCGGAGCAAGGATCTTTATTGGCCAGTTTCGGCTTTGACAGGGGAAGGGATTTCCGCACTTTTGACAGAAGTAGAAAGAACTTTGTTTCAAGATGACAGGCAATGTATTGTTCGCGTTGCTTTCGAAGATGGTAAGACTTTGGCGTGGTTGTATGAAAAGGGGCGCGTGATTCGTCAAACAGAATTGGAAAATGAAATAGAGGTTGAGGTTTACTTATCTGAACGAGATTTTCGTGTTCTGGTAGATCGCACGCCAGAGCTTGTTTTTATCAAAGCTTAATACATGCTATTTTTTTAGTCCTAATTCTTGATTTTGAAGTTTGGTGATTTTGTCGCGCAATTCAATGGCTTCCTCAAAATTCAAGTCTTCGGCCGCCTGTTTCATCCGTTTTTCCAGCTTCTGAATGGCTTGTTCGATTTCGGGCCCGGTCATGGCGACTTCTTCCTCCAAATAACTGTCTACATAATCCATTTCCGTAATGTCTTTAATTAAATCTGGAATTTGCTTTTGAATACTTTGGGGGGTAATACCGTGTTCGGTATTGAACGCCATTTGTTTTTCACGGCGGCGCTTGGTTTCCGAAACGGCACGATCTATGGAACCTGTTATTGTGTCTGCATACAAAATAACACGACCATTGACATGACGTGCGGCGCGTCCGATGGTTTGAATAAGCGAAGTCTCAGATCGCAAAAAACCTTCCTTATCCGCATCTAAAATTGCCACAAGTGCACATTCCGGGATATCTAATCCTTCTCTGAGCAAGTTAATGCCGACAAGCACATCAAATATTCCCGATCGTAAATCTTTGATGATTTGTATTCTTTCCAATGTATCAATATCTGAGTGCATGTATCGAACTTTGACCCCGTTTTCCGCCAAATATTCCGTTAAATCTTCCGCCATCCGCTTGGTTAACGTTGTCACAAGCACACGTTCGTTTCGTTTCGCGCAGTCTAAACATTCGCTGAGCAAGTCATCCACTTGATTGGTGACGGGACGAATAATACATTCCGGATCCAAAAGTCCGGTCGGACGAATGATTTGTTCCGTAAAGACACCGCCGGTTTGTTCAAGTTCCCATTTGCCCGGTGTTGCGGAAACATAAATGGTGTTCGGACGCATGGCATTCCATTCTTCGAATTTTAACGGACGGTTATCCTTACAGGATGGCAGGCGGAAACCATATTCGGACAGGGTGTTTTTCCGGCTGAAGTCCCCTTTATACATGGCGCCCAACTGAGGAATGGTCACATGACTTTCATCAATAAATAAAATAGCATCCTTTGGCAAATATTCAAATAAAGTCGGTGGGGCTTCACCGGCTTTTCGTCCTGTCAAATGTCTTGAGTAATTTTCAATACCTTTACAGGAACCGGTTGCCTCCATCATTTCCAGATCAAATTGAGTGCGTTGTTGCAATCGTTGTGCTTCCACAAGCTTGTTTTCATTTTGAAATTGTGCCAAACGCTCTTTTAACTCTTCCTTAATGGTTCGAATAGCCTGAGACAAAGCCGGACGCGGTGTCACATAGTGGCTGGCCGGATAAACAACAATTTCAGGGAGAGCCATTTTTTGATGACCGGTTAAGGGATCAAATTCATGAATGCTTTCCACTTCGTCGCCAAAGAATGAAATTCGCCAAGCCAAATCCTCGTAGTGAGACGGAAATATATCGACAATATCCCCGGAAACACGGAAATTACCGCGTTCTAAAACAAGATTATTGCGTCCGTATTGCAATGCCGTCAGCTCGCGAGCCAAGTCTGATATATCCAGAGTATCTCCCACTTTGATGGGGATTTTCATGGCAGAATATGATTCGACGCTGCCTAAACCGTAAATACAGGACACAGATGAGACAATAATCACATCTCGTCGTTCCAAGATGTTTCGTGTGGCAGAATGACGCATTCGGTCTATTTGTTCGTTGATGGCTGAGTCTTTTTCTATATATGTATCTGTCCGTGGAATATAAGCTTCCGGTTGATAATAATCGTAGTAAGAAACAAAGTATTCTACGGCATTATTGGGGAAAAAGGTTTTCATTTCTCCGTAAAGTTGGGCAGCTAAGATTTTGTTGTGAGCCAAAATCAATGCTGGTCTTTTCATTTGCTGAATAATCTGAGCCATTGTAAAAGTTTTTCCTGAACCGGTAATGCCCAGTAAAACTTGGTTGCGCTCATTTTCTTTTAGTCCTTTGACAAGTTCGGCAATTGCTTCCGGCTGATCTCCTGCCGGTTGAAAAGGGGATACAAGTTCAAACTCGGCCGGACTTAAATCTGTCGTATTATGTTCATACAGAGGAAACATTATTTCCTCCTTTTAAACTCCTGAATATCATTAACGAGTGTCTTGGTTCCATTTTTCATGTCCGAAAACAAATCTCTCAGCCGAGGTTTAGGTTCACCCCAATTTTTCAGCTTGTTAATCATGTCCAAGAAGACAATAATGGTTCCTGCAAAAAGACCAATGACATATTCAGGCCGATAGTTAATAAATAAAACGCCCAACAGCGCCAAAATGAACATACGCCGCATAATAAAAGGTAAAATACCGGAAGCATTAAGGCGGTTGCGGATGATTCCATTGATAAAGAAAGAAAAAATAATGGGCTCCGGTTGTTTGCGATGTCTGAAACGATAGAGGGCAGAATAAAGCATTTCAAAATAATAATATGCCGGCATGATAAAAACAGCCATCCACATGCCATTGCCGGCCATCAAAATCAAAAATAATCCCATTAGATAGCCTAAAGGGGCGGCTCCCGTTTTTCCCAAAACTAAATAAGGGAAGTTTTTTTTATAACGCATGAAACCAATCAGTGCCGCGATAATTAAAAGCGGGTAAGCGGCAAAAGACATCGGAAAAATATAAAAGTAAAAGAAAGGCAGACAGGTAAAGCCCAAACATAAAGTTTCCGTTTGAAGCAGTGTCATCCCGTCCAGTTTATCCATTGTCACATAAATGTGCATAAAACCTGCCCAGCAGACGGCCGTCAGCAACCGATCCCAAACCAGCGGCAGAAGACCTTGGAAAACAAGCATTGTTTCAGGCAAAAAGGCGATGGATAACATAGTGATAAACAAGTAAATCCAAAAACGATGAATGCGACCTTTTTGAACAGAGTAAAGTGATATCCCGACGGCGGCTGTTAAAAAAGGAAATAAACCGAAAGCGAGAACAGAATAAGGCCAGTTAGCCGGAGAAGCCGTAAAACCGGTTGCGCTCCAACCGATAAAAATCGCGGCCATAACGCTCAGACCGCATTTATTCGTTATATCTTTAACTTGATCCGGAAACTTGGACGGATTGTATAACAGATAAGTAAAAACATAGGCTAACAAAGCCGTCGTCAGAAAAAATAAAACAAATAAAGCGATGGTCATATACCCCCCTTTTTACGTCAGCTTTTATGACGGAAAGAAATACGTCCTTTTGTTAAATCATAGGGTGTCATTTCAATTTCAACTTTATCGCCGACCATGACGCGAATACGGAACTTGCGCATTTTTCCGGCCGTATGTGCCAAAATTTCATGTCCGTTTTCTAATTGAACGCGAAACATGGCGTTCGGTAGTTTTTCAACTACAGTTCCTGTGAATGTTAAAACTTCTTCTTTAGCCATATATAAAAACCTTTCGTTTTTTGTTTTTTTTAAAACAAGCAGAATATACGCCCTTTTAAAAAGCTTGGCAACAAAAAAATCATGAGGACTTCAGGCGGTTGCGTTTGATGTCTTCTTCCATATCAGAAAGTCTTAATGTTTTAACAGGATCATTTTTCAGACCTTCCTGAGCTTTTGGAATCAACGTTAATGCTTCTTTAAATCTTCCGGAAATAAAGGCATTTTCAACGGCAGCATAGTCTGCCAAGGCTTTTTTCCCTTGTCTGCCGTATGCAATGTTCAGAAAACGCCAGGCATCCGGCAGGTAATTATCCCGCGCTGTGATGTATTCCAAATGCTTGACGGCTTGATCCAAATCAGTCTCAGCTCCTCTTTCAATCAAAGCGTGCGCCAGAGATAAACGAATTAAAATAGCTTTTGGATCCAATTCGACCGCTTTATTATAAGCATCGATGGATTGTTTAATTTGCCCGGTTTCAAATAAGATTTGTCCTTTTAGCTCCCAAAAATAAGGATTATCCAGTTGTTGTTCGATTAATTTTTCAACTTCTTTTAAAGCTTTGGGAATCTCTGTATTTTTAAAATGAGCAATAGAGCGGGCATAAAGTGCCGGCAGACTGTCATCTTTATAGGTTTGAAAAGTCAGTTCGGGCGGATTTAAAAATGCATAAAGTTTGGCTTTGGACATATAAAATTCAGGCTCATCCTTTAAAGGCAATCCGTTCAAAGCCGCATGGTTAAGAAAGTTTAATCTGTCCCTGGTCAAGGGGTGAGAACGCAGATAAGAAGGCATCTCATCGATTCTCAAACGTTCTTGCTGTTCGATTTTGGCCATGATTTGAGCCAATCCCTTAATGGAATAGCCTGTCTTTTGAACCAAATCAACGGCAATGCCGTCTGCCGCGTTTTCTTCACTTTGCCGATAGCTGCTTAACAGTCCCTGAGAAGTTCCCCAACCGCCCGCCATGACGGCGACACCGACATCCCCTCTGCCGGAAGCGATAGCCGCAACCCCGCCTAAAATTGTTGAAATCAGGGCAGTTGTTTGAGCTCGTTGCAATTCGGTATATAGACGAACAGTGTGACTGCCGACAACGTGACCGGTTTCATGGGCCAGAACGCCCATAACTTGGTCGGAGTTGTCGGCTTCCGTAAATAAACCTGTATGAATGAATACGGTTGATCCGCCGGCCACAAAGGCATTGATACTGTCATCCTGAATAAAAACAACGCGGGCGGCTTGTTCGTTCAGACCGGCCGCTTTAAAGAGTTTTTTGACATTTTTTAAGGTGTATTGTTCAATTTCCGTGTCGCGAATAATAGATAAAGGCTTGCAATATGCATCAGTTTGTGACATAAATAGGCATATTGTTAACCCTATAAAAATGAAAGTATGTATGATGCGCATTGAAAATTCCTTTATTCTTCGGTCGTATTTTAAGGGACTGTCCTCTCTTCGTCAACTTATTCTTTTATCGTGCGCTTTTGTGAGCGCTTGTGCAACACAGCCATCTTTGACGGTTCAAAATGTCAAAGGTTTCGTCGGTGCCCCGGACCCGGTTATTCAAAAGGCTGGTCAAAATGTATTGGAGAACGGGGGTAATGCGGCAGATGCAATGGCAGCAATGTTGTTTACGGGTTCGGCTGTTTTGCCTTCACGAATGGGGTTGGGCGCCGGTGGCGTATGTCAGGTTTTGGATCCGTCAGTAGGGCGAGTTAAGACCCTTCATTTTATGTCTTTGCCAACAGCCGAAAAAAGCTTAGTCGGTATTCCGGGACTCGCCAGAGGTGTTTATGCATTGCAAAATGCTTATGGTGTTTTACGTTGGAATGCCGTTTTGTCGGATGCTGTTCATAAAGCAACGAACGGCGTATCCGTTTCCGATCAGCTGGCACGAGATATTTTGGCAACGCCGCAACTGGATTCATCTTGGCGAACCTTGAAAAAAGGCGACATTTTGTTTCAGAAGGATTTGGCAAAAACGCTTCGATCCGTCTCTCGTTCCGGCAGCGGTGTGCTTTACAAAGATGAGACAGCACAAAGTCTGACAGCTCAAGGTGTGGAGGTTTCTTCCGACCGTTTGAAATCTTTTCGTGCAACATGGATGGATTCAATGGATGTTTCATGGGTGAAAGGAAAAACCTATTTCGTTAATCCGACTTATTTGTCCAGTGACGGTTATAGTATTTGGAAAAATCTGACAAACACGACAAATTTCGAAAAACGCGCCAAAGGACGTGAAAAACTGGAGAAATTGGAAAAGCAATCTGCTGAAAACAGTCGGGATTTTAAAGGAGTTGGCCTTTTTGCCGGGGATGACAGCGGGTTAAATATTGTTTGTACGATTTCGATGGGGCGGCTTTTCGGAAACGGTCAAATGATGAAAGAGGGGTTTGCTTTGGCTGATGCCGTTCATCGGGAAAAAGATGCTTCTTATTTTATGAATGTCATGCAAACGAATCCGGATATGACGGATGTTTATTGGATTGGTGCCGGTGTCGGGACTTTTGGTTTGGTGGATGGATTGAACATGTTGGAAGGAACTTTAATGAACGATCGTCAAATTGATCAGCAAGCGATCGAACAGGCCAAAAAACTGACTCAAACGCGTCAGGAGGATCTTCAAAACTTTGTTTTCTGGGGCTGTGATAAAGGTTATCCCAATCAGCCGGGATCTTGTGAAAAAGGCATGAATATGATTTCTGTTTTGCGAAAGAATAATTGACTTTTCGGTAAAACTCTTTTAAAAGGGTAAAAAAGGAAAATAAAATGAACGCAAAACAGTTGGCAGGAAACCGTGATTTTTGGGCAGGGATTATTTTAGTCTTCTGTCTGGCTTTATTGTTGTTCGCCGTTCATTTACGAAAAACATTTCTGACCCCTCATGCGCAATTTGAGCTGTTTGCTACATTTAATAAAGTAGACGGCATTACGGAAGGATCGTTGGTTCGATTAAGCGGAACACAGGTTGGAAAAGTCACTCAAATGGAGCTGGATCCTTATTATCGGATTAAAATGACGTTGTCTTTTCCGGAAATGATCGAGTTGCCGGATGATACCGCGGCGATTATTGAAACGGACGGGCTTGTCGGCAATAAGCATATTGAACTGGTCCCCGGCGGAAATGATGAAATGCTGCAAAACGGTGATACAATTGTTTACACACAAGATGTTTTGTTGTTAGACGAACTGCTTTCGCGTTTTTTAGAGTGGATGCGCTTGAAAAAAGGGATTGTCGGGACGCAAGCCGTTAAAGGAGGAAATTAAATGACACGAAACCCAGTGGAAGCTATTTTAGGATTAGTGGTTTTAATTTTTACCGGTGTATTTTTATTTTTTGCTTCTTCTCATGTGGATGTCGGACATGTGGAAGGCTATCCGCTTCAGGCTCTTTTTACGAAGACGGGCGGTCTTGAAATGGGCGCGGATATTCGGATAAACGGAATTAAGGTCGGCTCTGTGACTAAAATCAAGTTGGATCCCGAAACTTATATGGCTGCTGTTGAGTTAACGATTAAAGATGATATTCGGTTGCCCAAAGATACACAGGCCATTATTGCCGATTCCGGTATTATGGGCGATAAATACATTCGTTTGGAACCTGGAAAATCCAAAGATATGCTGACAGCCGGCGATCGTTTTGCACAAACAAAAGATTATCGTTCACTGGAGGATAACGTCAGTGAATTTATCTTTTTATCAACAAAGGATGATGTGCAAAAATGAAAACAGGACTGGCTCTTTTGTTTTGTCTTTGTGCGGCGACAGCCCAGGCGACGGATTTACCGATGAATACGGCTGTTCTGCGAGGGCTTGACAAAGTGACAGGTCGAATGCAAACGTTTGAAATTCCTGTCGGAGAAGTCGGACAATTCGGTAAAACGTTTGTGATTCCGGAATCTTGTTTTACGCGTCCGCCGGAAGAATCTCCGGAAAATTCAGCTTTTTTGTATGTCTATGAGAAAAGCCTGAAGGGGGAAAATATTGAACTTTTTAAAGGATGGATGTTTTCAAGTAATCCCGCTCTATCTTCAATGGAAAATCCGGTCTATGACATTTGGGTGGTTGCTTGTGTGAATAAAGAGAATAAAGAAACTTCTGTCATAGAGCCGCCTGGCTCTCAGACACTGCCTCAACAGCAAATCGAGCCATCCGTTGCTTTGCCTTTCGGTGAAGCTGAAGCTGTTGTCTCATCACAAAATCTTGTTCCTGCTACACCTGTTGTGGAAGAGTTGCCGCTTTCCGAATAGCTTTGGATTCTCCTTGACAAAAAGCCGAATATGTTTTAAGTCCTATACAATCATAACTTAAATGAAGAGGGAAGGATGTTTAAAATAAAAGAACGCGATCAGCAGGAAATTGCGCAAGATGTGCTCATGCGTGAGGTTTCTGAAGATTTAAGGGCTCAGCAATTAAAAGATTTTTGGGCAAAATATGGTCGGTTGATTTACTGCCTTGTTTTAATAATCATTATTGCTACGGTTGCTTTTGAAGGATATAAAACCTGGCGTATGAATGTTCGGTTAGATGAGTCGGACATCTATGAGCAAGCAGCGCTTTACAATGCAGCCGGTCGTGCGGATGAAGCTTTGGCTGAATATGCGAAGTTGGAAAAAGCACACACCAATTATAAATATCTGGCACAATTTAGAATCGCCGGTATTTTGTTTGAACAAAATAAAAATGAGCAGGCCTTGTCTCTTTTAAATCAACTGCGCCAGGATAAAAAGGTCCCTTCTGAATTGCGGGCTGTTGCGGCTTTCGGTTTTGTCAGTCGTCAAATTGATACGGCTGATCCGGCTCAGTTGCAAGAAGCGTTAAATCCATACTTGACAGCCGGCAATGCCTGGTATGGCAGCGCTGCGGAATTGTCAGCTTTACTGTTGGTTCGAGAGGGGAAAAAAGCCGCCGCTCAAAAATTATTAACTGAAACGCTTGCGAATGCATCTGTTCCCGAACAGGTAAAGCAACGGCTTGAAGTGTTGCAGACTATATTGGAAAAGTAAATGATAAAAAAGACGGTCGTTGCATTGGTCGGCCGAACAAATGTGGGGAAATCCACTTTATTTAATCGGTTGACGGGGAAAAAGGAGGCTATTGTTCACGATATGCCCGGTGTCACTCGTGATCGGAAAGAAGGTTTGGCGCATTTGGGCGATTTGTCTTTTAAAATCATTGATACGGCTGGTTTGGAAGAAACAAGTTCTTTGGCAAAGGCTATGTGGCAACAGACAGAGAAAGCTATTGAACAAGCCGACATTGTGTTAATGATGATTGATGCCAGGTCTGAGTTGACGCCGTTGGATATGCGTTTGGCGACAGATTTACGCCGCCAAAAAAAGCCAGTTCTTTTATTAGCAAATAAATGTGAAGGCAGCAGTCAGTATTTGGCGGCTGCTGAAGCATATCGATTAGGGTTGGGTGATCCGATTGCCGTTTCCGGTGAGCACGGGCAGGGCATGGCTGATTTGTATCAGGCACTTTTTCCTCTTTTTCCAAAAGAAGAACAGCAGGAACCTGTAAAAGAAAATATTCCGACTTCTGATTTAAAAATTGCGATTGTCGGACGGCCGAACGTCGGAAAATCAACATTGGTTAATCGTTTGTTGGGACAGGAACGTCTGTTGACAGGGCCTGAGGCTGGCGTGACTCGAGATGCTATTTCGGTTGAACTCACATGGAAAGACAAAAAAATTGAAATGACGGATACAGCCGGATTGCGTAAACGTGGAAAGGTCAGCGAATCGTTGGAAAGAATTTCTGCCGCGGATACAAAACGTGCCTTAAATTTTGCCGAGGTCGTGATTGTGGTCGTCGATGCAGCTAATCCATTGGAAAATCAGGACTTGCTGATTGCTCGTCAAACGATCGAGGAAGGACGAGCTCTTGTGATCGCCGTCAATAAGTGGGATACCATTGATAATCCGCGTTCGGTTATGTCAGAAATTAAGGAAAAATTGCGTGTTTCTTTGCAGCAGGTTAAAGGAGTACCCGTCGTCACCATCTCAGCGAAGACAGGAGCCGGATTGGATTTATTGATGAAAGAGGCTTTTCATATTTATGGAATTTGGAATAAACGCGTTCCGACACATAAATTGAATGATTGGTTGAAAAGAATGACGGAAGCGACTCCGCCACCTTTGGCTAAAAACGGTCGTCGTATCCCGATGCGCTATATGACACAGGTAGGTATTCGGCCGCCAACATTCGTTATTTTTTCAAGTAATCCTGATGAATTGCCCGAATCTTATCTGCGTTATTTATCAAACGGCTTGCGTCGTGATTACGGCTTGGACGGAACACCAATCCGAATTCATATGCGTAAACGTGAAAATCCATATGCTGTTAAGTCAGATAAAAAATCCTAGTTTTCCTACTTAATCGGGAACTTAACCGATTAAAAAACAACAAAAACAGATTCCTTATTTGAAAAAAAATGTGTAATTTATAAAAAAACCTCTTGACAGGGGGGAGGGGGGGGTAGTTTATGCTTATGGCAAGTACAACCAAAAAAATGAGGGGCACATGAAGAAGAAACAGAACGGTCGCAGCATGATTGAGATGCTGGGCGTATTGGTTTTAATAGGCGTTTTGAGCGTAGCGGCGTTATTTGGTTTCACGTATGCGATGAACAAGCATCGAGCGAACGAGACGATACACGATGTGATGTTGCGTGCGGCGAACGTTCCGATGACGGATGAGTTTTATCAGACGCGTCCGACGGGATATGCGTTTAAATTTCCTGATTTGCAGAATGAGTTATCGACAATGGGGTATACGTTGAACACGTTGAAGAATGCGGAATACGGGTATGTATATAAAGTGGAAGCTCCTTCCATTCCACGTCGGGTATGTAATTTGATTTTACGATTGGAGCCGACGGACATAGACGAGATACGAATCGGGGAAAGTAAAGAAGCTTACACGCGCGGGGCGTGGGATTTATGCACGACGCATGCGGATGCATCGGAACAAACGTTGATGACATTTTATTTTGAGAAGCATTGTACGTCGGATTCGGATTGCAGCAGCTGTCAAGAGTGTTTCCAAGGTCGGTGTCATGCAAACTATGATTTACCTGGGTGCGGGACTGTTGAACAATGTCCGACGGCTCCCGTTTGTAGTTATTGCCAAATAAAGCTTTATGATAATAGAGGATGCCATATCGGTTGTCAGGACACCCGTTGTTGTCCGGCTCCTGATTGTGCACCCGAGGATGTGTTTGACGCAGAAAAGTGCATCTGTCAGGATCCGAATTGTCCTGAGGTGGATGCTGTTTGTGGAACATGTGAAATTAAAATCTATGACAGCAACAACTGTTTTGTAGGTTGTCAGGATACCAGTTCTTCTTGTTGTCCGGCGCCGAACTGTGAGCCTGGGGAAGTTTTTGATGCGGACAAATGTATCTGTCAGGATCCGAATTGTCCTGAAGTCAACGAAGTTTGCGAAACGAATGAAATCAAACTTTATGATGAAGAAGGATGTTTTGCAGGGTGTCAAATAACCAGTTGTAATCCCGCGCCCCATTGTGAGCCGGGCGACGTGTTTGACGAGGTTAGTTGTACCTGTCAAGGAGAAGGATGTGATCCTTTTGCCGGTTGTGCGGCTTGCGAAGTTGTTGTAAGAAATGACCAAGGCTGTCCTGTTGGGTGTGAACCGAAGAGCTGTACGGCTTGTTCTGAAGGCTATGTAGAGATTGGTCAGGATGAATGTGGTTGTCCTCTATGTCAATCTGAAGAATGTCCGGATCCTGGATCTAACTCGGGTTGTGCAGAGTTGGTGGAAGATACCGCATCAGTTCCGGGAACAGTGTGTTATACCTGGGGTTCGGATCAAACAACGACTAAGCAGACGGGTGCTTGTTGTGATGAAGGGACTGTCAGCTGTTGTCCGTTAACAGAAGATTGTTCATGTGAAGCTGATCCGTCATGTGATGAGTGTACTTGTCCTGATCCGGGGGAAGCGCCGTGTGCGGAAGCGAGTTTAGAAAGCTATTCTTATACTTGTAAAAATGGTGATACATTAAGTTGTCAAAGATGGAATCCAAGCGGGTGTGTTTGTGAAAGTAATGCCGATTGTGGTTCTTGTTCTCAATGTGTGAATGGTACCTGCGGTCCGGATGAGACGACGACAAAAGAAATAGGGGAATGTTGTGATGGGATTGAAAACTGCTGTCCATGGAAAGGGGAGTGCGAGAGATGTGTGCCTGCCAGCTGTGAGGATGTTGTTGATACGGTTCCTCCAGGCGAAGAAGCTTGTTATGAAACAGTTTCTGAGATGTGTGGACAGTCCTGTTCTGGTTATCGAAAGGTTTGTCCTGAAGGAGATACATGTCCGTCCGGTTCTCGACAAGTCGGGAGCGATAGCTGTGGCTGTCCGGTGTGTGAGCCCTGTCCGTTAGATCAGTTCTCATGCGGTAGCGAGTGTTGTGTAGCGGCCAATCAATTCTGTTGCGGCGGAGATAGCTGCTGTGCAGAGGGTCATGCTTGCTGCGGCGGAGAATGTTGTTCAGAAGATAATATCTGTGTCGGCGATGCGTGCTGCCCGACAGCTCAAGTCTGTGGCGATACCTGTTGCGCTAACGGCGAGAGTTGCGTTGGAGGAGAATGCTGCTCGACCGGTGATGTCTGCGGGGACACCTGTTGTTCAAATGGGACCTGTTGTGACGGGACCTGCTGTTCAGAAGGTCAAACCTGCGGTAACGGCGGTGTTTGCTGTGATCCCCTCTCTTCTCCATGCGGTGAATGCGAAATCGAAGGAACTGACGCAAACGGTTGCCCTGCTTGCGTAGCAGACCCTGATTGTTGCACTTGTCCTGATCCCGGGGAAGAGCCGTGTACAGGTGCTGTTTTGGAAGACTATACTTACACTTGTTCTGACGGTTCAACACTGCCCTGCCAACAATGGAACACGGATGAGTGTGTGTGTGAAACGGCCGACGATTGCGGTACCTGCTATGAGTGCGTTGACGGCATCTGCGTTTTCCAGGAAGGCTACCTTGTCTGCGAAAATGAATGCTGTGATCCAGAAACGCAATTCTGCTGCAAAGGTACTTGTTGCTCTTCCACACAACGGTGTGGTGAAAACGGATGTGAGAACCTCGAATTATGTCCGAGCGGTATGCCTGTTCAACCAGGAGCAGCAAATTCTTATCCGGTTGAAGGTATGACAACAGATCAAGGGGATCCGGTTTGGTGTTGTGATGATGGGTACGTTCCTGTCAACAAATGTCGCGGTGACCTCTCTGAATGTATGCAGACTTATACATATCAAGGCGCAATGTTCTATTATGAAATTCGGTGTTGTCAAAATTGGACGGAGTATGATGGGACCGGCACATTCGGATTTAACAATATTGTTCTTCCTTATGGAACAAGGGATCCGCAATGCTGCTATACCAGCGATCGGATTGATGTGAAGGGGTGGGTCAACAACGAATACTGTTGCCCGGATCGCGGATATCCGTATTATTCTGGTTCCGGCGGTATTTCTTGTCACTCGACCAAAAGTGAAATTAAAGAAGTTCAAGGCTATCCAGAAGATACAATTGATGACGGAACATAAACAAAACGGCCCCTTCGGGGGCTGTTTTTGTTTTGCTGGACTTTTTGAAAAGACTATGGTATCATTCTTTGCGTCAGAAGGTCAGGCAATCGCTGAGCTGTTCAACGCTTGGAGGAAAGTCCGGACTTCCTGGGAACAGGGTGACGGTTAACGACCGCCCGGGGAAACCCGAGGGAAAGTGCCGCAGAAAAGAAACCGCCTGTCCGTCGACAGGTAAGGGTGAAACGGCGAGGTAAGAGCTCACCGCTTTTCCGGCAACGGAAAAGGCACGGCAAACCCCATCCGAAGCAAGACCAAGAAAGTGGCTCTGATTCAATTCAGAAGGGAGTGTTCCCATCCCGCCCAATAGGTAGGTCGCAAGAGGCGCTCAGCAATGCGCGTCCCAGATGAATGATTGCCCGCGACAAAATCCGGCTTATCGACCTTCTGACATTAAAAACCTTCGTCTTTGAACGGCCGACTTAATAAATCTTCCATAGCTTCCTGAATGTTCATGCCATCAAATAAGACTGCGCAAACCGTTTCACAAATCGGCATGTCAATTCCTACTTCGGCGGCTCGTTTTAAAACTGCCGGACACGTCGAAAGACCCTCGACCGTTCGCGTGTTGGTTTCAATCAAAGCCTGCGCGCGGCCCGCAACACCGACTTCATAGCCAAAACTGAAATTCCGCGATTGTGTGCAGTTCGCCGTTAAAATCAAATCCCCCAATCCGCACATGCCCATCATGGTGCGCGCATGTCCTCCCAAAGCTTTGGACAATCGGATCATTTCATTTAACCCGCGTGTAATTAACGCCGCCCGTGCGTTGTCTCCCAAACCGGCGCCTTCGGCAATGCCCGCAGCAATGGCCAGCACGTTTTTGACTGATCCGCCGATTTGCGGTGAAATCACATCCGTCGTCGAGTAGGGACGAAAAAACTTCGTTCCCAGCATTTCCGTCAAAGCCTGCGCCGTTGCCAAATCCGAACAGGCAATCGTTGTCGCCGTCGGTTTCATCAATGCCACTTCGTGCGCAAAGCCGGGACCCGATAAAATCGCCGTTTTGACACCGGGCAAAACTTCCGCCGCCACTTCACTTAACAGCATGCCGGTTTTATCTTCAATGCCTTTGGCACACAAAACTAACAGCGTTTCCGGACGAACAAACGGTTTGAGTTGTTCGAAAACGCACCGATTAAACTGCGCCTTAATGGAAACTAAAACAACATCGGCAAAAGCCATGACTTCTCCGATGTCGTTCGTGGCTCGAATAGCATCCGGCAGCGGCAAGTCCGGCATATACATCCGGTTGACATGCAAAGCGTTAATGTCTCGGACAACTTCCTCTTCCCGCGCCCATGTTAAAACGGTGCACCCGGCTCGTGCCGCCGTCACTGCCAAAGCCGTTCCCCAGACACCCGTTCCGATCAATCCGATTTTTTTCATAAAGCCTCCTTTTTTCTTTCTTTATAAAACAAAATTATTCGGAAAGCAAACGAGAAAATACTTGCGCCTGCCGATAACTTCGTTATAATAACCTTGAAGAGGTTTTTAAAGATGTATCCAGGTATTCCATTTCCGAATTTTGACCCCGTCCTGTTTCAGGTCGGTTTTTTTGCTGTCCGATGGTACTCACTGGCATATATCGTGGGGCTTTTGCTGGCATGGCTGTTGGTTCGCCGGATGAGCCGTTTTACCCATTCGACCTTTACCGTCTTAAAAGTCGACGACTTTTTGGTGTGGGCAACCATCGGTATCGTGGCCGGGGGGCGCCTGGGGTATGTCTTGTTTTATCAGCTGCCCTATTTTTGTGAATATCCGTTGCAGATTTTTGCTTTATGGAAAGGCGGTATGTCCTTTCACGGCGGTTTAATCGGAATGATCATCGCAACGGTGTGGTTTTGTAAAAAAAAAGACATCAATGTGTGGATGGTGGGGGATATGTTGGCGGTCGTCGCGCCGCTGGGGCTGTTTTTGGGGCGGTTGGCCAATTTTGTCAACGGCGAATTGTGGGGACGCGTCACGACGTCGGTGCCCTGGGCCATGCTGTTTCCCGAAGCCGGTGATTTGCCTCGGCATCCGTCTCAGTTATACGAAGCCCTGACCGAAGGGCTGCTGTTGTTTGTGATTTTGAACCTTGTGTGGTGGCGATCGGAAAAATACCGCAATCGTTTTGGTTTTACGTGCGGATTGTTCTTTTTGCTGTATGGCATTTTCCGTTTCTGTATGGAATACTTCCGCGAACCGGACCCCTTCCTGGGCTATTTTGCGGGTCATTTGACAATGGGCCAGCTGTTGTGTCTGCCGATGGTTTTGTTCGGCATGTGGTGCATGGCGTTTTCGTCTCCTAAAATGCGGTTTAAAAAAATGATGGAGCAAAAATGAAGAAAAAAGGCTGGTGGGAACAATTTGTCCGACTGTTGAACATGCGTTTGATCGTGCCGCTGAAGCGTAGTCCGCATCCGCCCGAATACACGGCTCGCGGCGTGTTGGTCGGTATGATGTGGGCTATGACACCCTTGGTGGGCATTCAAATGACGACCGTTCTGTTGACTTGGCTTGCGGCAAAAAAGTTTTTTAAATGGCATTTTTCGCTGCCCATCGCGATTGCTTATACTTGGGTGACCAATGTTTTTACGATGGGGCCTGTGTATTACGTGTTTTATGTGACCGGCAAACTGATGATGGGAGATTGGGAAAGTATCAGTGCTTTTGCCAGCTTTTCCAAAATCATGCATGCGTCTTTTGCCGGCGTCGGGTCGTTTTGGGAAATTCCCAAAGCGTTGGCTGTTTTCGGTAAGGTGCTTTTACAGGAATGGGGCGTGGCTATGTCGCTGGGCTGTATTCCCTGGTCGATTTTGTCGGGCTGGATTTCATATCGGCTGACGATGGCTTGGCTCTTGAAAAGGCAGGCCAAAAAGTCTAAATCAGAAGAAAAGCGCAAATATTGGCGCGAACGGTTGCATCGGGTGGTGCATCCAATCGCTGCGCATCAGGAGAGGAAAAATGGAAAAAAGTAAACTACTCACAGAGATTAATAACATCGGTCATGCTTTTTATAACAAAAACGATTCTAAAAAGCTGAAAGATCCGATTTTCCTGGAGCAGATACATTCGTTCGAAGTGGTTCGCGTCACAAGACCGAATGCGGTTTTAAAACCGGCCGATGCGATGGTGACGTGCGTTCCGGGATTGAAGCTGACCCTTAAAACGGCAGATTGCGCGCCGGTGTTGCTGGCCGACAAAAAACGCGGCGTCGTGGCAGCGGCTCATGCCGGATGGAAAGGCGCTTTCAGCGGCATTTTGGAAACAACTCTATTGGAAATGGTGCGGTTGGGCGCCTGGCCCGATAATATCGTGGCAGCCATCGGCCCCTGCATTCATGTCAACAGCTATCCTGTTGAAGAGGAAATGAAACAACTTTTCACGGAAAATGTGCAGGAGTTCTTTGTAAAACGTCGCGGCACAGAACATTTCGATTTACCGGGTTATGTCGCTTATCGTCTCTATCGGGCCGGCCTGAAAGAAGTCGATATCATCGATGTCAATACATACACCGATAAACGTTATAACAGCTATCGCCGCGATCCGTCCAACCCGGCACGCCAATTCAGCAGCATTTGGGTGGAAGAATAATAACTGCCGCTGTTAAGCAACGGTTGCAAAAAGTTTTTTAACAAGTGGATAAACAAACTATCCAAGCTTTGCCACTTTTTTTAACACGGATCGCCATACTGGGGATCTCCAGTTTCTGAACATGTACAAGAGGGAGGAGAACCGCTGCCAATATCAGTGAAACAATATTTTGAAGATGAAACATGACCCCATGTCGCATTCGGCCAACCGCATCCGTTTCCCCAGCCTGTGGCATGAACGTTAAAAGCACAATAGTAAACGTTACCGTTTTCGTTAACAGCATAATCTGTCATATCCGAACAATCACCCATCAAGACGCTTTCTCCGCTGTCAGAACGATATTCTTGATTACCGCCTGTTGTGTATCCGCTGCAGCATTTTCCGTTGACAGCGCCGGCAATTTTCCAGTTTCCTTTTGAGCTTATGTAGGTGATAAGACCATCATATTCAGAGGTTGTTGTTTGAATATCCTCTTTTGTTTCGCAGCAAGCGTAGGCGGTATCGGTTTGTCCACTGATATAATTAGTGACGATCTGATGCGTTGCGGTCGCACAGCACTGGGCGGAAGACCCATTCCAATAAGCCTTTTGTCCTTCTGAACAACAGTGGTTGAGGTTTTCTTTTCCCATAACGATGGATACTTCTTTTCCAGTTGGGCAACAGGCATAAGAAGTATCTTCAGTGTCTGGTTGATAGACGTTTCCGTCGCAGCAGACACCTTTAGCTCCGTCCCAATAAGCAGACTCATGCTCTTGACAGACCATGTGCATTTTTCTTTGAATGATTTTAGCTTGAGCAGGGAGAGAGAAACAGAGGCAGATGGTTAGGTTAACGAGGAGAACAGGGGGGGGGGGGGGGGATGTGTGGTTAAAGGAAAAAGAAATAAAGTCCTTGCGTGGGTTGAGAGGGGAGGAGGGAAGATTGTGAGAT
>CALXUB010000008.1 GCA_944391565.1 uncultured Alphaproteobacteria bacterium
CGAGCTGCACCGGGAGGGATTGTGGACCGGACGGAGAATGCACGGGCCCGGATTGTGAGAGTAATAACTATGCGGAGTGCAGTCCTGCCTGCGGGTCTTGTGAAGAATGTGTCAATGGTTCTTGTCATGTCAAGACATGTGAGATAGAAAGCTGTCCGGAAGGTCAAACGTCTACGGGCACGGATGCTTGCGGATGTATCACAGGTTGTCAGGAGAAGTGTCCGGATATGCCGTCGTGTGGGGAGTGTGAAGTTCCGAACTATGAGACTTGTGCGTGTGATGCGGATCCTGATCCCTGCTGCGGCCTGGAAGGAGCAGCGTTGAGTTGCTGTCAAGGCGGGTTAACCTGTGAGGAGTGTGAAGTCCCGAACTATAACACTTGCACGTGTGATTATGATCCGGCCTGCTGCCCCGAGTTTACCGAGTGTACCGGTTGCACGACAGAGACGACGGATGAGAACGGCTGCCGGGTTTGTTCGTCGGATCAAAGCGTTCAAATATCAGGAGGATCTTGCTGTTTAGAACAAGTCAGTTGCTGTCCGTTGACGGAGACATGCACGGAACGATGCACGCCGAGTTCGGAGTGTGATGAATGCGGAGATGGAGAGCTTGTTGAGATTGTGACGGAGCAAGATGGAACGACGTATTGTTGTTTGAGCTCATCCTCGATAGCGAGCTGTGGTATTTGTAATCCCGTGTATCATGTTCCCGGCGAAACGACGGCGTCATGTGAAGGTTGTCCGGTCGGATTGTATGAGCGTGACAATGGATTGTGGATAGATTGTGTGGAATGCACCCAAGACAGTCATTGTGATACGAACAACTGCGAAGCATGCGTGTCCAACCAATGTCAATCCAAATGCGAAACCGGACAAACCTGCAATGGGAAAGGTTCGTGTATTAGTGCTTGCGCAGAAGGTGAAATCAGTTGCGGATCCGGTGAGACGGCTTGGTGCTGTGATGAAACAAACTCTTGCGGTTCAACTCAAGGTCAATGCTGTTTAGGAGAACATTGCTGTGAACATGGCTCCTGGGTTGTGACACGAGAAGATGGCAGTAATAAAACTTATGGCTGTGGAGGGGATGATTATTGTTTAGCTGTTTACGGAGCAGGTTCTTGGGGATTTGTCAATGGTGGAGAGCGTACAGATCAAAATGAATACGGTTGTACGGGAGATGATTATTGCGCCGCTCGATATGGTGCCGGAAGTTGGATGATTACTTTGGGATGTAGTAATGGAAGCCGTGGATTAGGCTGGATTTATTATGGTTGCGGCGGTGATGATTATTGTCATGTTCGTTTTTCTACGGATTATGGGTGGGGTTGTTATGAAGCTGGAAAAACAAGTTGCGGTACCTCAAGCGATTGTGGGGGGCGGTTATGTCGATAACGGTTGTTATGTTCGTAATGATTATGTACCTTCCCCTTAGTATACCAAAAAGGAGCCTTTCGGCTCCTTTTGCTATGTAAAATATATATGAAACAATGCTTGAAAAAAACTTTGGGAAAGCATACACTTCTTTTATTATGCCCCATAAAATGAAAGGTTTTTTCATGACAGCCGAAGAAAAAATGCTTTTAAAGCTAAAACAAGAAATGAAAACAGTTGGTTCCGGTTTAGTTGATTTGTTTTTTGAAGATAAACCTTTTCAGCTGAATGCGACCAATGCGGATGGAAAAACGGTCACGATGATGGCCGGTTATCATCAAGAGGATGTTCCTTTACTAAAACAGTTATTGCTTTTAGGAGCTCCTCTTAATCAAACGGACACCGTATGGCGATACACTCCTTTAATGCATGCTTTAGCGTTTAAAGGTTCAACACAAAGTATAGTTGCTTTATTAGAGGCGGGAACAGATCTTTCTGTTCAGGGAATTGATGGGAATACTGCTCTGCATTTGGCAATTCAGCGAAAAGAGGATGCTTTAACGCATGCTATTTTGACAAAGGTTATTTCTCTTTCAGAGAAAAATAAACTTTTGAATATTAAAAATAAAGAAGGACGTTCCGTTTGGATGGAAGCTGTTTTTCATCAACGAGCAGAGATTGCACACTGCATATCAACTGCCGGAGCCATTATTCCGCCGCGTTTAATCCATGGCATAGATTGGCTTCGAAAGGCTGACATTGAGGCCATAAAATTATATCAAGAGTTGGTAAAAGAACAGGAAAACAGCGTTGTTTCTCGTCATATTTCCTTTGTAAACTTCAGCAAATTGTACTCCAATGAGAAAGCATACGCTTAGCGTGAAGCTTCCAATAAGGCAGCAGCTTTTTTTAAAATACGTTTTGTGACGGATGCATCCGGTTTGGCGTGCGGCATAAAATGACGTTTAAAGGCGATGATGTTTATTTCTTTTCCATAATTCATCGGATAACCGATGTCAGACAAGATTTTATCCAATGGCAGGGAAAGCAAACCTCTGCTTTTAGGAGCTGTTCGGTCCGTCCAAAGCCCGATGCCCGCCTTTCCAAAGATTCGCCAAGGGAAATGAAGACCCGGATCTTTTCTTCTGTTGGGTGCAACATCAGAGTGAGCAAGAACGTTCTTGGGTTCAATTTTATGCTTTTCCATTAAAAGTCGGCATAATTCTAAACCGGCATTGATTTGTTTTTTCGTAAAACCTTGTAATTCTCCCTCTTGGACAGCACATTGAAATTCAATACCGATTGACGCGTCATTTAAGGAGTTTCTTCCTGTTTTTCGTCCATAGCCTTTCCAATTTGATAAGCCCGCATGAAAAGCTCGCTTATCATCATCAACCAGGCGGTAAATCAGGCCGTTTCTGTCAATGACATAATGGGCGCTGACGCGTTTTGGTTTTTGACTGTGAATTAAAAAAGAAAACGTGTGTTCTAAATTACGTGTGGCTGTGGCATGTAAAATTAAAAAAGAAATTTTGTCTTTACGATTTTCAAAATTGGGAGAAGGACAAGAAATAATTTTAATCATTTTAAAACAGCTCTCAGATAACTATGGCATAGAGCAACAGCCAGAGCATCAGACGCATCAGGCGGAATATGCTCCGGTAAAGTCGGCAACATGCGTCGCACCATCATATCGACTTGGTTTTTATCAGCATGTCCGACACCGACTACCATTTTTTTGATTTGATTCGGTGTATATTCGGCAACAGAAATGCCATGTTCCGCCGGTGCCAGGATGATGGCACCTCTGGCTTGCCCCAATTTTAAGGTTGATGTGGGATTGACATTGACAAACGTTTCTTCAATCGCCGCTTCATCCGGTTGATAATCAAGTATAACCTTTGTGACGGCTGCATGAATTTCTGCCAGCCGTTCGGCAAGACTGAGTGTTGTATCGGCATTGATAACTCCGGCAGCAACAAAGCTGATTTTCGGACCATTTTTTTCAATCAGTCCCCATCCAGTGTGGCGCAATCCGGGGTCAAGGCCTAAAATACGCATTAAGATAACTTTTCCATGATTTCTTCCGGAATGTCGGCATTGGTTGTGACACGTTGCACGTCATCATCTTCTTCCAGTGCAGCAACAAAATCCATCAATTTTTGAGCTGTTTCAAGGTCTTCAATCGGTGTTTGAACCAAAACTTTCCAATCTAAACGGCAAACAGTCGGATCTCCGAATTTTTTTTCAAGAGCAGCGCGCACTGCAAACAAATCATCCGGATTGCAATAAATCGTATGTGTTTCGTTGTCCGTTTCAACATCATTGGCGCCCGCTTCGATAACAGCTTCAAACATGGTATCACTGTCTGCGGCGGCCAAAGGATATTCAATCAGCCCGACACGTTCAAAATTGAATGAAACAGAACCAGTTTCTCCCATGTTTCCACCTTTTTTTGAAAAAATAGAGCGAAGGTTCGGAGCCGTGCGTGCTCGGTTGTCTGTTAATGCTTCCACAATAATGGCTGCATTGCCGGGACCAAAGCCTTCATAACGAACTTCTTCGTAAACAGTACTGTCTTCGCCGGGAGAGCCTTTTTTAATCGCTCGTTCAATATTGTCTTTGGGCATGTTTTCCGCGCGTGCTGCCAAAATAGCTGAGCGCAGCCGCGGATTAGAAGCCGGATCCGGTAAACCGGATTTAGCCGCCACTGTAATTTCGCGGGCAAGTTTCGAGAATACTTTTGCCCGCATTTGATCCTGAGCACCTTTGCGATGCATAATATTTTTAAATTGTGAATGACCAGACATACTCTTTTTCCTTTCGTTTTATTATTTGCCGGAATGTATCACAGTTTTGCTTTTTTTTCAAGTGGAAACGAAAAGTTTTTCTTTTGTTTCGTTTATTCAAAGTGCTTCAATCAGATGAGCTCCTGCGCGAATGGGACGAATCTGAAGACAATGTCCCGTTGTGTCATCTGTTTCCAGAAAAACAGCACATAATGTGCTTTGTTCTTCAGCAGGCTGAAGACGTTGACGTTCCCCCTTGACAAAACGAGGTAAAGCCGTTTTTACCTGCATGCCGATAATGGAATAATAGTCGCCGCACATTCCGACATCAGTAATATAACCGGTTCCGTTAGGTAAAATCATAGCATCAGCCGTTGGAACATGTGTGTGCGTACCGGCCACCAAAGAAACGCGACCGTCACAAAAAAAACCCATTCCCATTTTTTCGGATGTCGCTTCTCCATGCATGTCAACGAGGATGGCTTGAACATCTTTGCCAAGAATGCAGTTTTTTAAAAAAGCGTCTATAGCGGTGAACGGGTTTTTTGCGGGATGCATGAATAGACACCCCAACAGTTGGACAATCGCAATTTTCCGTCCGTCCGGCAATTCAAAAATACCGCTGCCATGACCGATTGTGCCTTTAGGATAATTCAAAGGACGAATCAGATTTTTTTCATTATCTAATGTCGGAAAAATCTCTTTTTTGTCAAAGGTATGATTGCCCATTGTCACGACGTCAACGCCTTTTTGACGAAATAAATTAAACATTTTGGGTGTTAATCCGAAGCCGTGTGCGGCATTTTCTCCATTAACGACTAAAAAATCCCAGTTTAATTTTTGTTTCAGTTCAGGCAAGTGAGTCAGGACAGCTTCCCGGCCGGCTCGTCCGACAATATCTCCACAAAATAAAATCTTCATCGCTTTTTCCTTTTAGGAACAGCATAAAAGAAAGTCATCATTTTTTCAAGAAGAAATCTTCGGAAATGCAGGAGCAGCCTTCTTGGCCGTCGGCGACCCAGTCCAGGTCGCATCTCAATAGTGAGTGATGGTCGTTAAGTTGCCTTCGTGCCATCCCCTTTCTGTGTTCATAGACCCTCGGATTCAAGATGCCTAACAAACCAGAAAGCCCGACTCCATATTTTTATCTTACGACTTTTTTAAAACTTCTGCAAGCTCGGAAATTCGCAAAGCTAAATTATCAATAAAAACAGGGATTTGCTCATCAACTTTCGAGTCGCTCTTGGGCGAGGAGGAGACGTTTTCTTTGACAGAGAACAATTCCTGTGCCACCAAAATGCTTACCATGGCGAGCAGCTGTCCTTCCGGAATAAAACCAATGGATGAGGTTAATTTATCAGCCTTTTCGTTTAAAAAGGCGGCTAATGTTAAAATATGATTTTCCTGCCCGTCGGCACAAGCAATTTTATAAGGTCTGCCGGCAATTTTAAAGGTGACGACTGCCATTATTTTCCTTCTCCTTGAACGCGTGAAAGAGCCTGATCCATTCGTTCATAAGCTGTCACAATTGCTGTATGCAGGCTTTCAATTTTTTCCTTGTTTTCATTTTTCTGTTGTGTTGCAATAACAACGGCCTCTTCTAATTTTTTAAAAGATGCATGCAAATTATCAAGTGCTGTTTTCAGCTTATCCATTTTAATTATCCTCTCTTTTTTCAAGATAAAGGATGATAGCCATTTTTTCAAGAAATAATTTTTTGGTGAATAGCTTACCAAGAATAAGGTGGAGTTATCATTAAGCAACCTTAAAATGATCAAGTGTTGTGACAAAAAAGAATGAGAGACACGCTGTTTTTTTGTTAAGAGGGGGTTGAGAACGTTTTAGTATCTTAAAAATATACCGTTTTTTTATTTTGGCTTTTAAAAAAGCCTTGACAGAATAAGAAAAATATGATTAGATCCCATCAGCTTTCCGAAGTTGGGCAGGTGATAAAGACCTTGGCTTACGGCTTTGATAGAAAGTCTCCGGCCACTCAGGCAACTCTGAACAGCGAGTCGGAATTGGTGCTTTGAATTGCTCGAAATGGGTCGTTCAAAGATTTTTTTAATATTAAAGATAGGAAAAATTAAATGCCTACAATCAATCAATTAACCAGAAAGCCTCGTAAAGCTTCTGTTAAAAGAAATAAAGTTCCTGCGTTGCAAGCTTGTCCGCAAAAGCGCGGCGTTTGCACACGTGTTTATACAACAACTCCGAAAAAACCGAACTCCGCTTTGCGTAAAGTGGCGCGTGTTCGTTTGACAAATGGTTTTGAAGTGACCAGCTACATTCCGGGTGAAGGTCATAACCTTCAGGAACACAGCGTCGTGATGATTCGCGGCGGTCGTGTGAAGGACTTGCCTGGTGTTCGGTATCACATTATCCGCGGTACTTTGGATACACAAGGTGTCGCCAATCGTAAACAAGCGCGTTCTTTGTATGGCGCGAAACGTCCGAAATAATAAAGGAGTAGATGATGTCACGTAGACATGCAGCAGAAAAACGTGTTATCAACCCGGATGCCAAGTTCGGTGACGTGGTTGTCGCAAAATTTATGAACAGCGTTATGGTTCGTGGTCAAAAAAGCACGGCTGAAAAAATCGTTTACGGAGCAATTGCCCGTTTGGAAGAAAAAACGAAACAAGATGGTCTGCAAATGTTCCATGATGCTTTGGAAAACGTTAAACCGTTAGTGGAAGTCAAATCTCGCCGCGTCGGTGGTGCAACTTATCAGGTTCCTGTGGAGGTTCGTGCTGATCGCCGTCAAGCTTTGGCGATCCGCTGGATTATTGACGCCGCTCGCAAACGCAGTGAAAAAACAATGGAAGAAAGACTGTTCGGTGAATTGATGGATGCTTCGAACAATCGCGGTAATGCTATTCGCAAACGTGAAGATATGCATAAAATGGCCGAAGCAAACAAAGCTTTCTCTCATTACAAATGGTAAATCAGGGGGAAATGAAAGATGGCTAGAACCACACCACTTAACCTATATAGAAACATCGGGATCATGGCACACATTGATGCCGGTAAAACAACAACGACAGAACGTATTTTGTACTACACAGGTAAATCTCATAAAATCGGTGAAGTGCATGACGGTGCTGCGACCATGGACTGGATGGAACAGGAACAAGAACGCGGGATTACGATTACTTCCGCGGCAACGACTGCTTTCTGGAAAGGGCATCGGATTAACGTTATTGACACGCCGGGCCACGTTGATTTTACGGTCGAGGTGGAACGCTGCTTGCGCGTTTTGGATGGCGCTGTGGCTGTTTTTGACGGCGTTGCCGGTGTTGAACCACAGTCTGAAACTGTTTGGAGACAAGCCGACAAATATAACGTGCCGCGTATTTGTTTTGCCAATAAAATGGATCGCATGGGCGCCAATTTCTATCGTTGTGTCGATATGATCAAAGATCGTTTGGGCGCGCATCCGCTTGTGATGGCAATGCCGATCGGTGCAGAAGCAGATTTTGTCGGTATCGTTGATGTCTTGAAACGCAAAGCCATTATTTGGCATTCCGAAGATTTGGGTGCGAGTTTCGAGGAAAAAGAAATTCCGGCTGATTTGAAGGAAAAAGCCGACCAATATTATCATGAACTTGTTGAAACTGCCGTTGAAATGGATGATGCGGCTATGGAAGCTTATTTGGAAGGCAATGAACCGGATATCGATACATTGAAAAAGTGCATCCGCAAGGGAACAATCGAGCAAAAGTTCGTTCCTGTTTTCTGTGGTTCTGCTTTTAAAAACAAAGGTGTTCAGCCATTGTTGGACGCTGTTGTCGATTATCTGCCGTCTCCATTGGACATTCCGCCGGCTCATGCTATCTCTGCCAAGGATGGTTCCGAAGTTGCCGTAGAATCTTCTGATGAAGGTCCGTTTGCCGGTCTTGCTTTCAAGATCATGAACGACCCGTTCGTAGGCTCTGTCACGTTCGTTCGTATTTATCGCGGTGTTTTGGAAACCGGTTCTTATGTTTTGAATACTGTGAAAGACAATAAAGAACGCATCGGCCGTATGTTGTTGATGCATGCTAACCATCGTGAAGATATTAAAGAAGCTCGTGCAGGCGATATCGTGGCTTTGGTCGGTTTAAAAGACACCACGACTGGCGATACGTTGTGCGACAGCTCTGCTCCCGTTATTTTGGAAAAAATGGAATTCCCGGATCCGGTTATTGAGATTGCCGTGGAACCCAAAACCAAAGCTGACGTTGAAAAAATGGGCTTGGCTTTGAATCGGTTGGCAATGGAAGATCCGTCTTTCCGTGTTTCATCAAACACGGAAACTGGACAGACCATCATTAAAGGGATGGGCGAATTGCACTTGGAAATTATTGTTGATCGTTTAAAACGTGAATTCAAGGTCGAAGCTAATGTCGGTGCACCTCAGGTGGCTTACCGTGAGACAATTTCTCAGGCATACGATTGTGACTATACACACAAGAAACAATCCGGCGGTGCTGGTCAGTTTGCTCGTGTGAAAGTATTGTTTGAACCGTTGCCTCCGGGATCCGGCTATCAGTTTGAGAATAAAGTTGTTGGCGGTAATGTTCCAAAGGAATACATTCCGGGTGTGGAGAAAGGTTTGATGGCTGCAAAGGAAACAGGTGTGATCGCCGGTTTCCCCTGTACGGACTTCAAAGCTACTTTACACGATGGTGCATATCATGACGTTGACTCATCTACCATGGCTTTTGAAATTGCAGCACGGGCTTGCTTCCGCGAGGGAATTCCTCAGGCAAAACCAAAGCTGTTGGAGCCGGTGATGAAAGTCGAAGTTGTCACACCTGAAGAATACATGGGTGATATCATTGGTGACTTAAACAGCCGCCGCGGTCAAGTGAACGGCATGGATCAGCGCGGTAATGCGCGTGTGATTGATGCGACTGTTCCGTTGGCAAACATGTTCGGTTATGTGAATACTTTGCGCTCTATGAGCCAAGGTCGTGCACAGTACACCATGCAGTTTGCACATTACGCGGATGTGCCGCAAATGGTTGCTGATGAAATTAAAGCAAAATTAAATGGTTAAATTAACAGGCTGCTGCTTTTGGGCGGCAGCCATTCTTTGAAAGGAAGCGATAAGGATGTCGAAGGAGAAGTTTGAGCGGAGCAAGCCGCACTGCAACATAGGGACGATAGGTCACGTGGATCATGGTAAGACGACGTTGACAGCAGCGATAACGAAGGTATTAGCGG
>CALXUB010000009.1 GCA_944391565.1 uncultured Alphaproteobacteria bacterium
AGCGCGACAATGGATTGTGGATAGATTGTGTGGAATGCACCCAAGACAGTCATTGTGATACGAACAACTGCGAAGCATGCGTGTCCAACCAATGTCAATCCAAATGCGAAACCGGACAAACTTGCAACGGGAAAGGTTCGTGCTGCTCTAACGGTGTCGGAAACGACGGCACCTGCTGCGCTGAATTGACCTCAACCGACTGCGATACCGAAATCGATGATAACGGCTGCTCCGTCTGCAAACAAGGGTGCGATCCGGATATACAACACTCCTGCACAAACGGAACAGACACATGGTGCTGCGATGTCGGACAAATGTGCGGTGATACGGTCGGAACGTGCACAACATGTAATGCTTCCTCTGCACAATATGATGAAACTCTTTGTGAAAAATGCGGATGGAGTTGGGAACTTTCTGAGAGTTGGGACTATGGATACACAAACCATACATGTGGCGGCACTGCATTCTGTGAAGCACTTTTGGGAACTGGAGCTAAATGGGTTCAGGCAGCAGGCTCTGGGACGCTGTGTGAGGAAAACCATATCTCTTTCGGATGTTATGAAGCCGGAACATGGTGCTGGAGCTATTCGGGCGGTTATGATGACTCTTGTCCGATGACGGAAATCATGTGTGGGTTAAGTTATGAGGATGCTGATAATTACTGTCATGTGATTGCACCATCTACGTGCATTAGTATTTACCAACCTTAATACCATAAAAGAAGACAGCCTGTGTGAACAGGCTGTCTTTTTCATTATTTCCGATAACTGGCTCTTTTCAACCGATCGTTTATGGCAAACCCCAAACCTTCCATTGGAATAGGCATGACGGCAATACCGGTGTATTTAGGTGTATCCAGCTGTCTGATCATGGAAAACAGGTTTGCGGCTGCTTCTTTTAAATCTTCGGACGAACTAAGGTTAAGGACCGCATTGGGGGCCGGACCGAAACCCAGCAGAGCTTCACCATCAAAAGCTTCCAACGCATTCATCCGCAACGGCAAATGTGGTGCATAATGACTTTTTAACTGACCGGGACTCATGGGGGCGTCTTGATCTTTTTCAGGGCGAATCGTCGGTCCGCTGACAGCCTCAATGTCGTCAATGGATAGACCGCCATAACGCAAAACTGCAGCCTTTTCTCCCGTCACCAACAAAACCGTTGATTCCAATCCGACACGACAAGGGCCGCCATCTATGATAAAGGG
Organism: uncultured Alphaproteobacteria bacterium; assembly: GCA_944391565.1. GTDB lineage: Bacteria > Pseudomonadota > Alphaproteobacteria > CAAHEQ01 > UBA3637 > CALXXX01. The sequence continues at coordinate 1,208 of CALXUB010000009.1, forward strand.
CGTTTTTTCTTTAAAAGATGTTTGAACATGCAAAGCCGTTGTCGGACTGACTTCGCCAGAGGGATTGGCAGAAGGTGCGACAATGGCTTCACCTGTTTTTTTAATCAAATCCAAAGCAATTTGGTTCTGCGGACAACGAACCGCCAAAGTGTCCAATCCGGCAGATGCTAAAAGCGATATGCGGCAATCTTTTTTGCGCTTTAAAACGAACGTGACGGGACCCGGCCAAAAAGCTTCCATCAACTTTTGTGCCAAAGGTGTCATTTCCACGTATTTAGCCGCCATTTCGGGGCTGTCCACATGTGCGATTAAGGGATTAAATGTCGGACGACCTTTCAGCTCATAAATGCTGGCTACGGCATGATCATCCGTTGCCAGAGCTCCTAAACCGTATACCGTTTCGGTCGGGAAAACAACTAACTTTCCGGCTCGCAACAAACGAGCAGCTTCTTCAATTTCAGGTCTCATTTCAAATCCTATTCTTCCGGACGATCCTTTTCAGGCACCGTAAACGCGCTTTCATCATAGACACAATAAGTATGAATCAGTCCTCTGAGTGAAGCATCGGAAATAACCCAAGAGTCATCCGACGGATTGTAGCGTTGAGCCGTAATTGTCCAATTGCCCGTTGCATTCGGGCTTTCTTTGCTGACAGCCTCTTTGGTCCCGATAATGAAGCGATATCCACCGCTTAAACGAGCCCAGCCTTGATAACTGTCATGAGGTGTTTGATCGGCAATGGCTTGTTCCAATTGTTCTTTTTCCGTAAACATACCGGAACCTTGAACCATGGAAGTCGAAACCGTGACAGCCGGTGCATAACCGACAGGACAACTTGGAATTGGAACAGTCCAGGGATTGCCTGTCAGAGTATGTCCGGAAGAAATACCGGCGTAAACCTCACCGGTAGATCCGGTGACCGCATAGAAAATGTCTTTTAACACATAGTTCGGCAGAATATCGCTGAGCCGTGCACCGCCGCGTGATGTTAATTTAATATCATTCATAACGGATGTATAAGCCGGATCCAGTTGATATTCATCATATTTGACTGTGCCGTCGGCGTTGGTTTCGCGCGTTTCTCCGGCAGTCGATTGTGAGGCTTCAATCTTTTGTCCCGTTCGGATTTGTCCTTTGTCAATATAGACAACGCCCGTATCTCCATTGACTTCAAATAAAGGAGTGCATTCAGGAGAAATAGGCGATTCCGCCGTTAAATCTTCTTCGGTTTGGCCATACTTGACGCGTACTGTATTGTTGCCGTAATTCTCAATACAAGACGTAATGTCATTCGGACCAATGGATAAAAACTCCCGCACGTTCATGCGTGTGGCAACAGCTGTGTCCGCCTGCATGGTTTTTCCTTGGAAATGTTCCAACTTGACATCTTTTAAAATCGCCGAGTTGGTCGCATCGTTAAAGGCCGTCACGGCCACAATCGTGTTTAAAGGTAAAGTGGTGTCCAATTCCCAAGCACCCTGCATCCCGCTGATGATGCGTTGCGAAGACACATCAGGATCCTGAACAACGACACCGCCGTCCAAACCAATCAAAGAAGCAATCCTGGCGGCTCGGCGCAGGTTGAAACTCTCGCCGACATTCCGGCTGATAGTGGCATAAATGACCGGCCGGTAATCCGATACGTTTCCGGCACTGTCAGATCGGCTGGGCACCGTATAGCCGTATAATTCATAGATGTAATCGGCCAGAATATCGCTGGTCCCGCTGAAGAAAGGAACAATGTCTGCCGTATTGACGGCGTCGCAAGCATAAATCTCGCCATCCGGTGTCGCCGTGTAAGAGTCGTTTTCATCTGTCAAGCTGCAATTTTGCGCAATTTGAAATTCGTTTGCTTGAATATAAGCGGCAACAGCATCCTTAACGGCTCGGATTTCCGTGGCAATCTGTGTGTTAATAATTTCTTCGTTGCGTCGTGAAATCTGTTGAAACAGCAGGGGCGTAATTAACGCCAGCAGTCCTAATACGGCGATGATTTCGATCATCAGCGATCCTGTTTGTGTTTTGCGTGTGATGTTTGACATGTGATCCTCTCTTCGTTTAAGGCAAGTTTGTCACCGAAATCAAAGTCGGTTGATTGTTTTCGTCCAATTCATAGGCGGCCGACAACCGTGACAGGCAAACAAGGCTGCCTGTCGGGATTTCATGAGCGATGGTTGTCGGAACGTCCGCAGTTAAAAAACGGGTGTTATTGAGTTTGCAAACGCCGTTTTGACAAGTGACGGTGCCGCAGTTGGTTTGCAAATGGTAGTTTTCCGAATAATCTGTTAGAAAAACTTTTTCACCCAAAGATCGAGGCGCCAAAGCGGCGATATACGCGCTGAAATGCAACGGCGGTTCTCCGTACGTGACCAGGTAGTCCGTTGTGCCGCTCGGATAAGCGTCCGTAGGTGCCGTGACGGCGCAGGTATCTGCCGGTTGGCCGGTTGCGTTGTTCAGACAGAAAATGCGACTGACGGGGGAGATATCCGAAAAAATAAAACCGTCCGGCAAATAAATCCGATACGTTTCTTCCGATAAAGTAAATGTTCCGTTTTCAGGAACCAAATCAACATAAACAGGAACGCCGCCCTTTTGCAACGTAATGCCTTGCAGGGCTGCCGTGTGCTGTGTGATGACTTCGGAAATGGCGGCATTTGCTTCGGGCTTATCCACGATTTTCAAAGCATCCGAACGCGGATAAAAACCGTAAATGATGATTGTCACGAAAAATGTTAAAACGGCCAGCCAAAAAAACATGTTTAATTCCTTTTTTTTACCCCTTCCATGGAGTGTATCTTTTTTTGTTTTTTATTTCAATGAAAAAATGCGGTTTTTACAGAAAAGAATGCAGCTCTGCCGCATGATCATTCAACCATTTTTTCGCGCGACGTGTGTCGGCATTGAGTTCGGCCACTTTTTTCCAAAAAGCACGGGAATGGTTCATTTCAGCCAAATGTGCCGCTTCGTGGATAATGACATAGTCTAAGACATATAATGGCGCCAGGCCTAAACGCCAGCAAAAAGCCAAATGTCCTTCGGATGTACAGCTGCCCCAGCGCGAAACGGTGTCTTTGATTGTCACTCGCGTGACTGATTTATTTAGCAGACGAGCCGTGTCTTTGGCTTTGACAACGGCGTAATCCGCAACCTGTTTTTTGATAAAATCTTTGACACGTCGGTGCAGATGTTCGGCGTTTCCCGTCACAATCAAGCAATCGCCTTCGATAAAGGCGCCGCCGCGCCGGTTTTCTTCGTGTTTGATGCAAAGCGTTCGCCCCAAAATACAAAGCGTCATTCCGTCGCTAAAACAGGTTTTTGGCGGTGTCAGTTTCAGTTGCGCTTGGAGCCAGACAAAATGACTTTCTACAAACTTTTGCGCCATAAAAACAGGATATAAAAAAGGAATAATAACTTGCGGTCGTCCGGTTTTACGATCGATTTTCAGTTTGACCGTGCGAGCACCGGTTTTGCGAATCACCTCCACGTCGATACCGAAGACAGTTATAGGTCGGACCATGAAATCACATGCTCCCTTAAGTCAACGGGCTGATGGAACGCTTCGGCTCTGTTTTTGACCGAGATGCCCATTTGATGAATGCTTTTGTGCGATCCAGATACCAGATAGTGCCACGGCGGCAATCGCTTTTTCTTTAAAACCCACAGGTAAGCACAGGTTTTAGGAAGGTATTTGGCATATTTACGCACATTTCGCGGGGTCAGTTTAATGCATTCGGGAACGGTATCCCATCGATTGGCGTAATCACGGCACAGGCCTGTTTTGACATCCAGCAACGGACAACCGATATTGGTAAAACGAACCCGCCAAACGCCGATTTTAATTAAACAGCATTTGCCGCATCGATCACACAGGCTTTCCCATTCAGCCGATGTCATTTGGTTCAGTTTTTTGCATTTCCAAAAGGGTCTTTGGTCTGCATTGGCGGATTTTTTAAAAAAACGAAACATTTTTTTCCTCTATTGATGAATATAGAAAAAATATCGATATTTCTCAACAAAAACCATAAAAATTTGATGACAAAGAAAAGATTATTGGGTAAATTAAAAAAATAAACACATAAATAAGGAGAGAAAAATGCGCGAGACGTTCCGTCAGATTTTTGAGTGGATTGTCATTTTGGCGATTGTTTTGGGTGCTTTATGGCTGATTTGGGGAATAAAGCCGATGGAAGTGCCCGGAAAGATCATGTCGCTGTTTTCCACCTCAAAAGAAGTCGTGGTTGAAGGGGCTCAGGATGTTTCCAACTCGTCCCAAGGGTTGATGGGACGCGAGGATCGTCAGCTGGAACGTTTGTCCGATAAAATCAAATAAGGAGACGCAATGCCCCAAAAACACAAGAAAAAAACACCGCTGCCGGCTTTGCATCAAGCTGGCCAGAGCGTTGGTGCTTTTCTTTTATTATTGAACCATTATTTTATTCCGATTGTTTTAATTCTTTTGACGGCGGCTATATTGTATTTCGCCCATTATAAATATAAGGATTTGGTGAAAGATCATACGCGTCAATCGGATTTTTTACCTTCCGTTTTTGTTGATGAGTCTGAACATCAAGCTGTTCCGCCACCCGCTTTGGTCGACTTGGCCGATTTGCCCTCGCCGATTGAACCTGCAAAACCGGCACCGGCCACACCTCAGCCCGGAGACGAATGGTTGGAAACGACGGATTTTGCTCCGGATATGGAGCCTTTTATGCCCCCCGAAGAGGATCCATCTTTGCCGCTTATCCAAGAAGAAGTCCGGCAACGTTTGCAAGAAATCGAGCAGAATGTTCTTTCGAGGTTGAAATAAATCTTGATCAATTCAATTTTTGGTTGTATTCTTTTCCATCAGGGAAAGTTGGGGGAGAGTTTTTTATGGTCAAAAAACGCATTTTGTATTTGCTGCATAATGCGCAAGGGCGGCGGGCAACAGCGCAAATGCGCGATTTTGACCGGCCTTTGACGATGAAGGGGCGTCAGCAGCTCAAAAAGTTAAAACATCATTTGTCTCGGTTTCCGATTGAGCCGGATTTGGTTTTTTGTTCCAAAGCGCGTCGTGCTCGTGAAACATATGATGAACTGATGCCGTTCTGTCACGAAGCGCATGTCGTTTTTCCGGATTTTTTATATCTGGCCAGTGAGTATACACTGTTGGAGCTGTTGAATCTAGTGGATGATACCATTGAACAGATTATGATTATCGGGCATGGACCGGCGTTGTTAAAGTTCGTTCAATTACTGGTACCGAACTCTGTTGAAATTCAATGCAAAATGCCGACCGGATGTCCGCCGGCATCCTTGGTGCGCTTATCACTGCCGTTTCATTACGGATGGCAGGGATTTAACCTGAAACAAGCACAGTTGGAGGAAATTTTTATTCCTGACGCATAAAAATAAAAGTGTTTTCTTGCAGGCTTTTCGGCTTTGTGCTACAACTAAAAAAAGGCTTTATAAAGGGGAAAAAAATGGTAGCAACAGTGCAGAAAACAAAGAAAAAGAAACAATCCGGACAAGAAAAGTTCTGCTGTGAAGAATTGTATGTGGATGTTATGACTTCCCATGCGCTCACGGAAAAACAACAAACGCGGATGATTGAGTTGGTTTCTCGTTCTTTGGGTGTTAAGAAAGTTTTGCTGAACATTAAAATTAATCCCGCTTTACTGGGTGGGTTCCAGCTTCAAATCGGTTCTTCGTTGATTGATGCGTCCGTTCGGACAAAGCTGTTGCGGCTTCAAAAAGCGCTGGATAAAGTGTCTTTGGCGAATCTGTCAGCTGAAGGATTCGGCAAATTGCTTCAACAATTGTCTCAGGAAGAAGACGTGCATCCCAAAGTCATGCAGGTCGGTCGTGTCGTTTCCGTCAAAGACGGTATTGCACGTGTCGCCGGAATGAAACGCACGCGGGCCGGGGAATTGATTGATTTCCCGAATAATGTAAAAGGAATTGTCTTTAATTTAAATCCGGATTATTCGGATATTGTCTTACTTTCCAACGCTTCAACGTTGGAAGAGGGCGATTTGGCGGTTCAGACGGGCGATGTTCCGAAAGTGCCTGTTGGAAAAGGATTGATCGGTCGGGTTGTTAATGCGTTGGGAGAGCCTATCGACGGAGCCGGTGAAATCAAAGCCGAAGCCAAAATGCCTTTGGAGGCGCCTTCGCCGGGCATTATTGATCGGCAATCTGTTAAAACGCCTTTCCAAACCGGTATTAAAGTGATTGATGCTTTGGTTCCGATCGGACTGGGACAGCGTGAGTTGATTGTCGGAGATCGTCAGACCGGGAAAACATCGTTGATTATTGACAGTATTCTAAACCAACAGAAAACCAACACTCAAGCTAAGTCCGAAAAAGAAAAAGTTTATTGCATTTATGTTGCCGTGGGGCAGAAACAATCAACGGTCGCCGATGTGCAACGCGTTTTGCAAAATGCCGGAGCCATGAACTATACAACAATTGTTTCGGCGGCAGCATCGGATATGGCTTCTTTGCAGTATCTGGCCCCTTTTACGGGAGCCACCATCGGTGAATATTTCCGGGACAACGGGATGAACGCAGTTGTTTTCTTTGATGATTTGTCAAAGCATGCGAATGCTTATCGTCAAATTTCGTTGTTGCTGCGTCGTCCCCCGGGACGAGAAGCATATCCCGGCGATATTTTCTATCTGCATTCGCGTTTATTGGAACGAGCTGCGATGATGAGTGATGAAAAGGGCGGTGGTTCTTTGACGGCTCTGCCGGTTGTTGAAACACAGGAAGGCGATGTATCGGCTTATATTCCGACAAATGTGATTTCCATTACAGACGGTCAAATTTTTTTGGAATCAACATTGTTCCATCAAGGCGTTCGACCGGCTGTTAATGTCGGGCTTTCCGTCAGCCGTGTGGGATCCAAGGCTCAACGGCCGCTTTTAGCTAAGATTTCCGGATCCATGAAATTGGATTTGGCGCAATACCGTGAAATGCTGTCTTTTGCGCAAATTGCTTCTGACTTGGAAGAATCAACGCAAGCATTGCTGCGCAAAGGGGTTCGTATGACGGAAGTGTTGAAGCAAAAACTGCATCAGCCTTTATCTTTTGAGGAAGAGTTTATCTCGATTTATGCTGTCGTTAAGGGCTATTTAGCCTCGATGGAACCGTCGGATATTCCGTCATTTGAAAGTGAAATGCTGGAGCAAATTCGTCTTAATCAGCCATATTTGTTGGAGCAAATCGGCAAGGCTGCGAAAATAACGGCCGTTTTGGAACGGGATTTGGATGAGGTTTTAAAAGAGCTCGTCAGTGATTACATGGAGAAAAAACTGAAAAAATGAGTGGATTAAAACAGCTGAAAAGCCGAATGAATACGGTTCAGGCGACGATGAAAATTACATCGGCGATGAAGATGATTTCCGTTTCAAAACTGCGACAGTCTCATGAGGCTTTGATGAAGGCTTATCCTTTCGCCGATGAAATTAACCGAATGGTGCGTCGACTGGTCAGAAGCGCTACGGCGCGACAAGAAGAATTGATTTCCGTCGGTTCGCCTCAAGTCGTTCCGTTGCCCATGCTGTTAAAAGGAAGACCGGAAGAAAAACGTCATCTGGTTGTGTTGATTACTTCTGACGAAGGCTTGTGTGGTCAATTTAATCTCAGTTTGATTAACAAATTCGAACAAGTGTTGGATGTTCTGGAAAAAGAAGAAAAGAAAATCAGTGTGTTGTGCTTTGGTTATCGCGGCGGGGAAATTTTAAAGAAAAAATATCCGACTTTAAATATCCACATTGTCGCTAAGCGGGTGGATAAAAATATGCCGTTGTTTTTGGAGGCAGAACGTTTGTCAACGACACTGATGGACAGTTTTTATCGCGGCGCTTTCGATATCTGTACCATCATTTACAGTGAGTTTGAGACGGCAGCCAATCAGAAAATTAAAGTTGAACAGTTAGTGCCGCTTCAAACGTTTTTTCATGAAAACAAATGGCAAAAACTGATTGACAGCGCTGATCCGTTCTATGTCAAGCGAGATGTTTTGGGTCAAAAACATTTACGGATGCAGGAAACTCGCTTGTTTGGCGCGATCGGGGGACGCAACATTAAATCACCGTTGGGCGCTATTGACAGTGACAACTTGTTGAAAATGTCGACTCGTCAGCCGGAAGCGTACGATTACGACGGCGGTGATATCAAGATTTTGGAACGGATTTTGCCTTATTACATGGAATATTATATTTACAAGATTTTGCTGGATACAACGGCTTCTGAAAGTGCCTCGCGGATGATTGCAATGGAAAACGCATCCAAAAGTGCCGGCGATATGATGACGCAGCTCAGCAAAAAATATCACCGTAAACGGCAGGAGTTAGTCACCAAAGATTTAACCGAAGTCGTTGCGGGAGCAGAAAGTTAAGGAGAAAAAAATGGCAGTTCAGAAAAAGATCGGACATATTTTACGCGTGACAGGATCTGTTGTTGATGTGCAGTTTGCACCCGATACAATGCCTTTTTTGCAAAATGCCTTGAAAATCGAACGTGAAGAAGGAACATTGACTTTGGAAGTTGCGCAGTTGCTGGAAAACTCAGTTGCACGGGCTTTGGCAATGGGTCCGACGGACGGGCTTTATTTGGGTCAGGAAGTGATAAACACGCAGGCGCCTATTTCTGTTCCGGTTGGTGAAGCAACTTTGGGACGGATTATGAATGTGACGGGCGATCCTTTGGATGGCAGAGGTCCCATTCAAAGCGAACTTGAATTGCCGATTCATCGGTCTGCGCCGGCTTTTGTGGAACAGGCGACGGAAACTTCTGTTCTGGTGACGGGGATCAAGGTCATCGATTTGTTATGCCCGTATGCCAGAGGCGGAAAAATCGGTTTATTCGGTGGCGCCGGTGTCGGCAAAACCGTGATTATTATGGAGCTGATTAACAACATTGCCAAACAACATGGCGGTTATTCCGTTTTTACGGGGGTGGGTGAACGGACGCGTGAAGGCAATGATTTATATTACGAAATGATCGATTCGGGCGTGATCGATCTGAAAGGAAAAAACTCAAAGGCAGCTTTGGTTTTCGGACAGATGAACGAGGCACCGGGGGCCAGGTCTTTGGTTGCGTTAACGGGCTTGACGCTGGCGGAGTATTTTCGCGATCAAAAGGGGCAGGATGTTTTGTTGTTTATTGACAATATTTTCCGCTTTTCTCAAGCCGGATCGGAGGTTTCTTCTTTGTTGGGACGTATTCCGTCGGCTGTCGGGTATCAGCCGACTTTAGCTACGGATATGGGTGAGCTTCAGGAGCGGATTACCTCCACCAAACACGGTTCGATTACATCGGTGCAGGCTGTTTATGTTCCTGCCGATGATTTAACGGATCCGGCGCCGGCGACGACGTTTTCTCATTTGGATGCGACAACGGTGCTGAGCCGCCAGATTGCAGAGCAAGGTTTGTATCCGGCCGTAGATCCGCTTGAATCTTCCAGCCGGATTTTGTCACCTGAAATCGTGGGGCAACGCCATTATCAAGTGGCTCAGGAAGTACTGCGGATTTTACAGACATATAAATCTTTGCAGGATATTATTGCAATTTTGGGGGTTGATGAGTTGTCGGCAGAAGATAAATTAACCGTTGCACGGGCTCGGAAAATCCAACGTTTCTTGACACAACCTTTTACGGTGGCGGAAAGCTTCATCGGACAAAAAGGGCGTTTTGTCCAACTGGAAGATACCATCAAAGGCTTTGAAGCCATTATCGGCGGTAAATGTGACTATTGGCCGGAACAGGCTTTCTTTATGGTGGGAACAATAGAAGAAGCGGAAGAAAAAGCCAAAGAAATCAATGCTTCAGACGGAAGGGACGACGATGCCGGAGAATCTTAAAGTAGACGGTAAAATGAATGTGCATCTGATTTCGCCTACACATACGGTATTGGACGGGGTGGCGGATAAAGTGTTGTTGCCGACTTGGCAGGGCAATTTAATGGTTTTAATGGATCGCGCTCCTTTGTTTACGGTGACACAGAACGGGGCCATGTGGGTTTACAACAAAGGCAGTCGGCCGAAATGTTATTTGATTTCCACAGGCATTGCGGAAATCCGGCGCAATATTTGTTCTGTTTTGGCATGGGGCGTTGATGCTGATGAAATTGATAAAGATCGAATTCACATGCGTCTTGAAAGTGCCGAACAGGATTTGGCGCGTGTTCACTCGGAAATTGAACGAGCTCAAGTTCAGGATCGAGTCGATTTTTTTAAGTATCTGTTAGATAAGCCCTCTTTGATGGTGCCGCCTGATTTTTCCAGTTAAAGGCCTTTTTCAGACGCCATTTGCCGCAAAAGGTTTTCAAAATCCAACGTATATTGTTTCATGTCAAAAAGCGGATTGTTCGGCGTCATCAAAGCAACCGTTTTGGCTTTGAGGCAATTCAGTTTTTCCGGATTGTTGCCCAATTCAATGGCTTTTTGCTCGTATGCTTCTTCGCTAGGACAGATCAGTTCCGGCAAGCCGAAAGCATTTAACATGCTGGCGGAAACGCGTGACGCATATGATTCGCCGGGACAAGTGATTAACGGAACGCCGCAAAAAAGACTTTCCAGCGCAGTGGAATGAGCGTTATACATCTCGGTGTCCAAAAATAGGTCGGCATTCTTGAAACAATACAAAAAGTCGGCATGTGTCGGCATCTTCGGCAATACAATGATACGTGCCGGGTCAACACCCCGTTTTTTGGCTTCTTCTTTGAGCTTATCATCTGTTTCAAAATTAAACGAACGGAGCCAAAGCACACTGTTCGGAACAGCCTTTAAAATCCGCATCCACATGTCCCAATAACGAGGCGTTATTTTAAACGGTGAATTCAGACAGGCAAAGATCACGCTTTTTTCGGGCAGCCCTAAAATAGACCGGGGTGCAACACCCGGGTGCGACTCTGGAGACGTGTCTACACAGTGATAACAATTCGGCATTCGAATGATTTTTTCGGTGAACCAATGTTCTTCTTGCGTCGGTACAACATAAGCATCCGCAATCATATAATCATACCATGTCAAACCGGTTGTTGAAGGATAGCCCAAATAATTCACAATCACGGGCGCCGGTTTGTAATACAACGACGGATACATTGAATTGATTAACATGTTGACGTCTATCAGAATATCAATTTCAGCTTTGGCAATCGTCTCGGCCATGGTTCGGTAATCCTGAATATCCGACACATCATGAAACACATCAAAAGCCGCTTTGTGGCGAGTAATCAACGCCGCGTCTTCGGGTTTGTTTGACAACTTTCTGCATGAAAAACAGTGCCATTCAAACGCTTGATGCGACAGGTGATCCCACAGGCTGGCAATGACAAAACCGCAAGGAGAAGGACCGACATCCGTTGTAAAGAAACCGACTTTTAACTTATCATGATGATAAAAAGGCAGAGCAAAAGGCTTTTCAGACCGTAATTCGGTCAGTTTTTTGTTCTCGGCTGCCAGTTTTGTCATGTAATGATAACGTTCTTCAAAGCTCATCCCCAAAAACAACAGCTTTGGTTCAGACTGCAGCGTGTGTTCGCGCAAGCCTTTTTTTAAACGCTCCTGCATGCGTTCCAAGCCATTCCAAACACAATAATTGTATTTTAAGTAAAGAACATGGCCCATGGTTTCTAAATCTTCCGGCCGCATATCCAAATACTGCGTCAGGTAGACCAACCCTTCCGTAATTCGGCCGTCGGCAGCGCAGGCATTTCCTAAATTGCGGATGGTAATCGGATTATCCGGATCCAATTCCAGAGATTGACGAAAACAATTCTCTGCCTCTTTATAATTTTCGTTTTGCGCATATTCGACGCCTTTTTTTAAAAGATCTGAAGCTGTTTGCATGAGATTTCCTTTTTTAAATGTATCATAAAAAGTTTCACAGCCTGCGTCAAGCGTTCATCCAAAAGAAAAGGGCATAAAAAAAACGCCCCGATACCTCGGAGCGTTTTTTTTCGCAGTTTGCAAACTATGAGCTTGCAAACGTGAAAGAAGCACTGTTCGTTGTGGACGTAATCGTCACTTGGTTGCCGGAACGATTTTGCAACGCAGCGGCAATTCGGTTGTTGATGTTTGTCACGGAAACAGTAATGTTGTTGTAGCCGATGGTTTTATCCACCGTGCAACCCATACCGGAAACCGGAACAGCTTCACCATCCAAAATTTCCGAGCAGTTTTTGTTCGTGATCGCTTGGGTTCCATCCCCTCTTGTTTGAGCAATCACAACTGCGCGTGAGACGTAGTCCAAAATTTGATTGGCTCTGTGGCGATTCATAGCCATTGTATAACCGGCCAAGCCGCCGATAGACAGCACGCCGATAATGGCCAAAACGCCCAGCATTTCAATCATGGAACGACCTTGTTGAGTATTTTGCATTTTAAACCCTCATTCCCGTTAGTTCATGAATGTGAAAGAAGCACTGTTGGATGTTGACGTAATCGTCACTTGGTTGCCGGAACGGTTTTCCAAAGCAGCGGCGATACGGCTGTTAATGCTGCCGACTGCAACGGTTGTATTTTTATCAATACCTTCGCTTCGATTCACGGTACAAGTCATATTGGCAACCGGAACAGCTTCACCATCCAAAATAGTCGAGCAGTCTTCATTTGAGATCGCTTGACTTCCATCACCCTTTGTTTGGGCAATCACGACAGCGCGAGAAACATAGTCCAAAATTTGGTTGGCTCTATGACGATTCATAGCCATTGTATAACCGGCCAAGCCGCCGATTGACAAAACACCGATGATCGCCAAAACGCCGAGCATTTCGATCATCGAACGACCTTGTTGAGTATTTTGCATTTTAAAAAATCCCTTTCTTATAAGTTGTAGGTTAATTAACCGATTCCAAAACTAGCATAGCTGATTTCGGAAGACAAGAAAATTCAACTGCCCGAGGGCAATTTCTTCTTCTTGAGGTTAAATTACGATACAATCTCTTAATAAAAGGTAAAAGAACATACCTTTTCATGTAAAAAATCGGCTTATTTTGTTTGACTTTGATGAAAAACCGATTTCAACTGACCACAAGCCGCCATAATATCCTGTCCGCGTGAAACGCGGATGGGCGCCGGAAACCATGCGTCTTCCAAAACTTTTTGAAAGCGGCGGATTGCATTGTTGGAGGAAGATTCATAAGGACACCCTTCCCACGGGTTAAAGGGGATTAAGTTGAATTTGACTTCGAGTCCTTTTACCAGATCAATCAGCTGATGTGCTTGTTCGACGGAGTCGTTAATCCCTTTCAGCATAACATATTCCATTGTAATATACTGACGATGCTCCAATCTCTGTTGATAGGCTTTGCAGGCGGCCATTAACTCTTTTAGCGGATAGCGTCGGTTAATCGGCATGATTTGGCTGCGGATCTCATCCGTGGGGGCGTGTAGGCTGACAGCCAGTTTAACACCCAAATCCGTTGCTAAATCAGGGATTCTATCAGCAATACCCGATGTAGAAACGGTGATTCGGCGCTTTGACAAAGCAATGCCTTCACCGTCCATTAAAATCCGCATGGCTGTCACCAGGTTATCATAATTCATCAAAGGTTCACCCATACCCATAACAACCACGTTTGATAAAAAACGTGTTTCATCCGTCGGAGAAGGCCATTCACCGTAGCTGTCACGGGCTGCCATGAACTGTCCGACGATTTCACCGGCCGTTAAATTGCGTGTAAAGCCTTGAGTTCCCGTATGACAAAAGCGACACCCCATTTGACAACCGACCTGAGTGGATAAACACACGGCGCCGCGGTCTTCTTCCGGGATGTAAACGGTTTCTACTTCTTTGCCGTCAGCAAAACGAAAAAGCCACTTACGCGTGCCGTCTGCAGAGTTCTTCTCCGTCACCGTTTCGGGACGAGAGATAAAATAATGTTCCGCTAATTGAGCTTGCAGGGGTTTGGCAATGTTCGTCATTTGCGTGAAATCCGTCACGCCTTTGTTGTAAATCCATTGCCAAAGTTGTTTAACGCGAAAAGGCTTCTCACCGAAAGCCGTCACTTCCGCAAGAAGCGCTTCGCGGGATAACCCCACCAAATCTTTCATCAATTACTTACCGCAAGCTTTGCTGATCGCATTGTAGGCTTTGGTAAAGCCGGACAGCGAGAAAGTATCCGTCGTTAATGTGCCCAACGATGATTTTCCTTGGATAACAGCCTTATTACCGGCTTTCATCATTCGAACCAACTGCGAATCGGCTTTGGACGAATTGGCCCAGGCCGTATCTTCATGAGTAAAGAGACTGATTGCTTTTTGATTATCGATTTTAATGGATGCCGATGAATCTTTCTTATAGGTATATCCGGCCGTCAGACTGACCACATCCCATGTTTTTTCATTGGGACGGTGCGCGACAATCAAAACGACATCGCCGCGGCGTTTGTATTTGCCTTCTGACTTTTGCGGAACAGAAGCCATATAGCACAATTTGCCGTCTTTTTCATCCATTTTATATGCCGTCCAGGATCCAAATGTTCCCAGCATTTCTAACCGTTTATTTGTTTGGGCTAAAACGGGGGCAGAAAGCATCATAATGCCGGCCAATATCGCTAAAAAAGTTTTTTTCATTCGTCTCTCCTTTGTGATTGCCTAACTATTTTTAGTTTTACAACGAAAGAAATTTAATTGCAATCTTTAAAAAGAGCTTCCATGTAATTTTTTGCAATTTTCTTATTTTTCAAGGCTTGTTCAAAAGGCGGCGGTTCTAAAACTTTCGCATGGTATTGTAAGGAATAAGGAATTGATTTTAAAACCTTTTCGGAACTGACAAAAAGCCCGCCCATATAGCCGGACCACAACTCGGCAATCGGATAGTCTTCCCACAACGACTCCTGCATCCAGATGATTTTTTTGCGTGCTGCGTAAACGCCCGGTGAAAAAGCCAGCGTTAATCCCATTTCGGCCGAAACAACACAATCAATTTGAAACTGTTTAACCAACATTAAAACCATTATCGAATTTCGAAACGTCTGCCATGCTCCCTTCAACCGGGAGGCCGTGGGATCAACGGGACATTTCAGTTGAAATGGAACAATCGTCAGCTTTTGTTTTTGCAGTCTTTTAGCAAAGTCGCCGTTCATATCTTCCACAAGGGCAATCGGTCTGTATTCGGATTTGTCCAATGCGTCCATGCCGGCCAACAGTGCCAGGTTTGTCGGACTTTCAATTCTGCCGGAAAATAGAAAAGCAATGGTTTTGGGCATCTCAATCTCCTTTTTTTATGAGTTTGGCCATGAAAAATCCGTCTGTTCCATTCATGGGAAAAGTTCTGATATCTCCGGCCGGTGTCAAGTACGGCTGAAGCAGCGAATCGGTAATGGGGACACGATCAAACAATGAGCGGACTTTTTCGATGATGTCTTCTCCTTCCTCTTTTTGCAAAGAGCAGGTGCAGTAAACAACGATTCCCTTTGGTTTCAGTAAACGGTGAGCCGTTTTCAGCAAACGTTCCTGTGCCACTTGCAAACGTTCAATATCCTGAGCCGTTCGATGAACAACAATGTCGGGATGCCGTCGGAGGGTGCCGGTGGCAGAGCAGGGGGCATCAATTAAGATTTTATCATAAATTGCCTGACCTTCAATTTCATTGGCGTTCAAGGCCGTTATTCGTGCCTGCAAATGCAGTCTGGACAAGTTTGTCCGGACCCGCTCCAGCCGCTTTTCGGAAATGTCAAAAGCATCTACGTTTGCGCCGGCCACCAAAAGCCCGGCTGTTTTACCACCGGGTGCTGCGCATAAATCCGCTATTTTTTGACCATTGACATCCCCCATCAGACGTACGGCCAATGCCGCCGCTGCGTCTTGCACCCACCAAGCGCCTTCCTGAAAACCGGGCAATTCGGGAATATAACTGTTGGGGGCTAAACGAACCGATCCTGTCGGCAGCAAAACACCGCCCAATTTTTCGGCCCATTTGGTCGGATTTTCTTTAACGGAAATATCCACCGACGGTTCCGTTAGGTGAGCATCCGCAATGTTGTGTGCTTTTTCTTCTCCGTAAGCATTGACCCAGCTGTTCCATAAAAAAGACGGCGTGTTAAGTCGAGCGGCATCTTGAGTTTTTAAAAGGCTGTTGCCGTGGCGTGTCAGTTCTCTCAGTAAAGCGTTGATAAGCGGAACATAAAACGCTTCTCCCGTAACGCGGGCCAGTTCAACAGAAGTATCCACAGCAGCATGTGCCGGTGTTTCCATGAATAAAAGTTGTGTTATGCCGAGTCTCAGAATATCTTTTGCTTTTTGCGCTCGTGGGGGGAGCGGTTTTTTCAACAGTTTCGACAATAAATCATCTATTTGTCCCAAACGGCGGAAAGCCGTGGACGTCAGCATGCGGATAAATGCTTTATCTCGACTGTCAAAACCATGTGTTTCAACGTCAAAAACATCTTCTAAGCTTTGGCCTTTTCGCGCCGTTTGTTCAAATATGCGGAGGGCCGCTTTGCGACACAAAAGAACGTCAGTCATTTTTCCGCCTGAGGAAAGAAGGAATTTCCAAGTCTTCTTCATTGATTTCGGGCAGCTCTCTGTCCGTTTCTTCTTTCATGCGTTTTATCCGTTTTTTGTCTTTGGAAAAATTTCTGTCGCCGAAAATGCCGGGCAAAAAACCGTCTCCTAAAAAAGATCGTTTAGGTGTTGTTTCAATCGGCTCGTCTTTAAAATCATCCAAAGAGGGAATAAATTCTTCTTCTGTTTCTTCTTCTAATTCCGCCACGTCCGGTTTAGACATCACCGCCGGTTCCGGAATAAATGTTTCTTCCAGCGAGATACTATCAATTGTTTGTCCTTCATCATGCTTGGTAATGGTGGTTTCAGAGGCATAAGAGGCCACTACATTGTCTTGTTTGTCCAGCAAGGTTGTTTCCTGACTGACCGTCGTGCTTAAAGCATCTGGATCCGGAATAATTATTTCCGCTGTCGGAGGTGTCACTTGCACGATTTCCTGGGCTTCTTTTAACATTTTTTCCGTCTCGGGCGCTTTTGACTTTGTTTCTCCTGACAATCCTGTTGCAACCACGGAGACACGGATTTTCCCTTCCAGATTTTCATCACAGCTGGCACCGAAAATAATATTGGCGTCTTCATCCACTTCTTCGCGGATGCGTTCTGCTGCCTCGTCTACCTCCATCAAAGTTAGGTCTTTGCCGCCGGAAATGTTAATCAAAATGCCCTTTGCTCCCTTCATGGAAACATCCAACAAAGGATTAGAAATAGCCTTTTCCGCTGCCGCCAAGGCCCGACCTTCACCTTCTGCTTCGCCGGATCCCATCATGGCTTTGCCCATTTCACAAATAACGGTTTTTAAGTCGGCAAAATCCAGGTTCACCAGCATCGGTGTCATCATCAAATCGGTGATGCTGCGAACGCCTTGGTATAAAACGTCGTCGGCAATCTTGAAAGCGTCAACGAATGAGGTGTTTTCTTTGGCAATGCGGAACAGGTTTTGATTGGGAATAATAATTAAAGTGTCAACGTATTGCGCCAATTCTTCAATACCGGCTTCGGCCGTGCGCATGCGTTTGGATCCTTCCAATCGGAACGGTTTGGTGACAACGCCGACCGTTAAAATCCCCATTTCACGAGCAATACGCGCAATAACAGGCGAGGCTCCCGTTCCGGTTCCGCCACCCATGCCGGCAGCAATAAAAAGCATATGCAAACCTTGAATGGCTTCTTTAATTTTTTCGGCGCTTTCTTCTGCCGCGGCTTTTCCGATTTCGGGATTGGAGCCTGCTCCCAGGCCCTGCGTCAATGTCGAACCCAGCTGGATGCGTTCATGCGTCAACGATTTGGACATGACTTGTGCGTCGGTGTTTGCAACGATAAAAGAGGCACCGGCCAAATGAGAGCTGATCATGTTATTGACAGCATTGCCGCCTGCACCGCCGACACCGATAACGCCGATGTTCGGCGTTAACAGGATCTCAGGTCCTTGCTCCGGCAATCCGATTTCCAAGTCTGTGTCCGCTTCTGTTTTTAAAAATTCTGCATCAGCCATTTTGTTGCCCTTTTCATAAAACTGGTTGAGGAAGAGGCGGGTTTAATCCGCTTGTCTTCTGAATGTATACGCCGATTCGCCGCATAACGCAAGAGGCCCGTTGCCGTCGAAAACGTCGTGCCGGGCATAAAATCCGGCAGTCCTTTCATCATCAGCGGTTTGCCGATTCGCACTTGTGCTTCCAACTGAGAAGCGGCTTTTTCCCTTAATCCGGGAATTAAACTGCTGCCGCCGCACAACACAATTCGCCGTGTGGCATAGTCATCCGTTTCCTGGCTTTTTAAGTAGCCGTTTGTCAGCTCCAGCATTTCTTCAATGCGGGGAACCATAATGGAAATTAAATACGAACGTGGCAGGGTCGTTAATGTGCCTTCCTCGGTTTCACCGATCAACGGAACACTCAATGTTTCTTTTTCATCCTGCGGTGATAAAAAAGCGCTGCCATACAAGGTCTTTACGCGTTCCGCATCCGCCAACGGTGTTTTCAATACCTGTGCAATGTCTTTGGTAATCAATAAGCCACCCAACGGCAATGCCGCCGCATAGCGAATAAATCCGCCGGCAAAAATGGCTATTGACGCGTTGCCGCCGCCGATGTCAATCAAAGTTGAGCCGGTTTCTTTTTCGTCTTCGCTTAAAACAGAAAGTGCCGACGCATAAGGCGTGGCGACTTTGGCGGCAATGGAAACATGACAGCGTTCCAGGGCTAATGTTAAATTGCGTATCTGTGTCAGCGGAACGGAAATAACATGTAAGACAATACTCAGTTTCTTGCCGTAAAGTCCCGACGGCTCCGCGATATCATTTTGCCCGTCCAAGTCATAAGACAAAGGCAGCTGGTGAATAATTTCCTGGTCTGACAATTCAGCTTTTTGTAAGGCCAGGTCAATCAGTTTACGCACATCGCTTGATGCAACGGGTTTGTTATCCGCGATTTCAATTTCGGCTTTGGCAAAAGTGGATTTTAAGTGTGTGGAGGAAATATTGACGATGACGGATTCAACACGTCGTTCGGCTTTTTCTTCCGCCATCATAATGGCGTCTTGTATCGAGGCGGTCGCATCATTTAAATGGACAATTACGCCGTTCTTGATGCCTTTGGCTTGGGCATATCCGCTACCGATAATATGAAAAGAACCATCCGATAAAACTTTCGCGATTAAACAACAAATTTTGGTTGAACCGATGTCTAAAGCTGTCACAAAACCGTTTTTAATCAAATTAGACATCATGCCCTCCCTGAATGGGCTTCATTTTAGGACGCAGCGGTTCAATCGGCTGATTGTCAATCGTTTGAACGATTAACCGGTCAGGCAGCCGTAAGTCAATTCGTTTTAATTGGCGATTAAGCAAATCGTGCTCACGGTTCAGCCGATCCAAGCGAGCCAATGTTTCGGCAACACCGTCTTCAGGCAGATAGATTTCCAAACCGTTATCCACTTTGTCCAAAATCAGATTCCAGCGTCGACCGCCGACTCGGACGGCAGACATGGCCCGTCGGTTTAATTCGGGATATTTAATTAACTCGTTGATCAATTCGGGTGTCTGGTGTGGTGCATCTTCTCCAACTGTAATCAGCAGGTATTCCAATCCTTTCGGAGAAACATCAATCACATTGCCGTCTTCGTCCAGCGGATGATGTTGTCCGTTTTTCTGCCATAAAGCGATGGGGCGTCGTTCCGTCAGTCGAATAAACAACTGATTGGGCAATTTACGTTCAATTGTCACATCTTTGACCCAGGGTAAAACTTTAATGCGTTCTTTCATGGCGTGAATATCGATTTGCGTCATGGGCATACCTTGTTCAACGGCAGCCGCTTTTTGCAATGCGGCAAAAGAGGTGCGGACACGGTTTTCAATAAAGACTTCATCAACGGAAAAACCGGCTTGTCCCATAGTTTGATGGAAAGAAAGTTTTGCTTCTTTCCATTTGTTTTGGATAAAACCTGTTTTAAAGCCCCAAACACCGGCTCCTGCCAGGCATAAAAAAACAAGAAAGAAAAACGTTTTGACTATTCGCATTATCAGTTGGCGAAAGGTCAGTTTTGTTTTCTTTTTTTGTTTTTTTATTTTTCGCATTCAGCCTCCTCAATCAAAGATAATACCACCTCGTCGTAGGAAATGCCAGCCTTTTTTGCCACCTCAGGCAGCAATGAAAGCGGTGTCATGCCGGGTTGATTGTTGATTTCCAAGGCCACCAGGCGTGGTTCTTGGTCCGGATTGGTGTCGTCATAACGAAAGTCTGTGCGCGATACCCCTTTGCAACCCAAGGCTTTGTGAGCCCGGACGGCATAATCCATCAGCAATTCAGTCTGCTTTTGCGGAATCGGTGCCGGTATCAGATGATCCGTGCGACCTTCCTGATACTTGTTTTCATAAGTGTAAAAACCTTTTTTCGGAGCAACTTCAACAATGCCGAGTGCTTTTCCGCCCATAACGGGAACACTCATTTCCCGACCGCGGATATATTCTTCCATCATCACGGCGGCGCCGCCGAAAGGCCAACGGTTTATCAGCGCTTCTTCATCTTCGGCACTTGTGATGATGTAAACGCCGACGGAAGAACCTTCGTTGATGGGTTTTATGACATAAGGATAGGGTAAATGGTTGCCTTCCTTCAAATCAAAAAGCGTGACGATTTTGTCCTTGGCAACCGGCAGTCCTTCTTTTTCAAATAAAAGTTTTGCCATTTTCTTGTCCATCGCCATGGCCGAAGCCAAAACACCCGAATGTGTGTAGGGGATTTGCATCAGGTTGAATAACCCTTGGATATTACCGTCTTCCCCATAGCGTCCATGAAGAGCGTTAAAGATAACATCCGGTTTTTCTTTTTCAAGCGTGCGGACAAAATCAAAAATATCGGCAGTCAGTTCCAACAAAAAAGCATCATAACCTTGTTTAAGCAAAGATTCTAAAACGCCTTGCCCCGTCATTAAAGAAACTTCGCGTTCTGACGATAAACCGCCGGCGACGACAGCGACTTTTTTCATTCTTCGTCTCCTTTAATTCCGATACGTTTGACTTCCCATTCCAACTGAACGCCACATTTTTTTAAAACCCGCCGGCGGACTTCTTCGCCCAATTCCTCGACATCTTCGGCCGTGGCTTTCCCACGGTTGATTAAAAAATTAGCGTGTTTGTCCGATACGACAGCATCCCCTCGTTCCAACCCGCGACAACCGGCTTTCTCAATCAGCTGCCAAGCTTTAAGACCCTCCGGATTTTTAAAAGTGGACCCACATGTTTTCACACCAGCCGGTTGACCCGATTCACGTTTCTTTTTCAGATCGTTCATTTTTTCCTGAATGACCGCCGGGTCTGCGGGAATACCTTTGAAAGAAGCGCCGACAAAAATCCAATCATCGGGTAAAGCGTTGCGGCGGTATTGAAAAAAATCAGGCTGCGGTGAAAACTCTTGGACAGAGCCGTTGCCATCAATCAGACGAACAGAAGATAAAATGTCTTTCATCTCATTGCCATAAGCACCGGCATTCATTCGCAGCGCTCCGCCGACCGAACCCGGAATGCCCGATAAAAATTCGAATCCGGACAGTCCTTCTTTTTGTGCGAATTTGGCTAAGTCAATGGTTAACAGCCCCGCGCCGCAAGTAATGATATCTCCGTTACGGCTGATGTTCGCAAAGTTTTTTCCAAGATGGATGACAACCCCCGGTACACCTTTGTCACGAATGATGATGTTGGATCCGCCGCCTAAAATCGTCATCGGCATGCCCGGTTTGTTTTTGATGAAAAAACTGAGATCTTTTTCATCAAACGGTTCAAAATAGTATTCAGCCGTACCGCCAACACCCATCCATGTTTTTTTGGCCAGTGGAACATTTCTTTTAATTTCGTTTTTGGTCTTGGGCATGACGAATCGAGGTCCCTGATACGTTAACAGTTTTAATAATTTATCAAAAATCATACGGCCTCTCTTTCATTCATCATTTCCGGCAATTCTTTCATCCATTTGGAAATATCTCCGGCACCCAGGCCGATCATTAAATCACCGGCTTTCATGTGATTTAATACAATGTTTTTCAAATCGCTTTTGTCCTTCAGCGCAAAAGCAGCCCGATGCCCGGCTTGTTTGATTTTATCCACCAGAATATCCCGACTGATGTCCGGTAAAGGGCTTTCCCCGGCGGCGTAAATATCAGCAACATAGACTTGATCCGCTTTTTCAAAACATTGGGCAAAGGCGTCTGCCAAGTCTTTTGCTCGAGAATATCGATGCGGTTGAAATATGGCAACAACTTGATGTGAACCGACGGCTTCCCGCGCTGCTTTGAGAACGGCAGAAATCTCGACAGGATGATGGGCGTAGTCGTCATAAATGGTCACACCGTTGACAATGCCGCGTTTCGTAAAACGTCGTTGAACGCCATCAAAATAAGACAGCGCTTTTTGAATTTTGTCCAATGGCATGCCCAATTCTTTAGCAATGGCAATCGGCACCAGCGCGTTTAAAATATTATGCGTGCCGAACATCGGCAGCGTCCATCCCGGCAAGACTTCACCCTTAATCACAACGTCGAAGTGCAATTTCCCGGGTTCGATCCGGATATTTTCGGCATGAATCTCCGCGCTTTTGTCAAACCCATAAGTAATGATACGTCGATTCGGCACATGTTGAATAACTTCCCGCACAACCGGATGATCCAAACAGGCAACGCAGAAACCATAAAAAGAAGTTGTTTGCAAGTAATGAACAAAAGCCATTTTCATTTGTTCAAACGTGCCATAATAATCCAAATGTTCGGGATCAATATTCGTGACAACGGAAATCATTTTAGGTAATCGCAAGAAACTGCCGTCCGATTCGTCAGCCTCCACCACCATCCAGTCGCTTCTGCCGATTTTGGCATTGCTGCCGCAAACGTTCATGATGCCGCCGACGATATAAGAGGGTTCCAATCCGCCTTTTTCCAATACATCGGCAATCATGGCCGTTGTTGTTGTTTTGCCGTGGGTGCCGGCAACCGTGATCCCTTGTTTCAGCCGCATCAGCTCAGCCAGCATTTCAGAGCGATGACCAACCGGAAGACCTTTAGTTCTGGCAGCCATCAATTCGGGATTGTCTTGAGGCACGGCCGAGGAAATCACAACCATATCGGCATGCGAAAGAGAGCTGCCGTCTTTTTGTCCGATGAAAACTTGTATGCCTTTTTCACGCAACCGGATTACATGTTCGTTTTCGACATTGTTAGAACCTTGGACGCGAATGCCCATTTGTTGGAGTGATTCAGCAATGGCGCTCATACCGATTCCGCCAATGCCGATGAAATGGATGGTTTTATTCGAAAGATAGCTCATTCTTTTTCCTTTAAAATAGTCGCCAACGTTTGAGCCAAATCTTCTGCACCTCGTGTTTGATTTTTGCCGAGTGCACAGGCGGCAGCTCTTTGTAAAATCAGCGGGTTTTCCATTAACTCCGTCAAACGTCCGGCTAATTTATCCGGCGAAGTGTCTTTTTCAATCATCAGCCATCCGCTGCCGTCAGCCGTCCACACGCGGGCATTGGCCGTTTGATGGTCATCCGCCGAGGTGGGTAAGGGAATAAGTAAAGCCGGTCGACCCAATGCGGATAATTCCGCCAAACTGGAGGAACCAGAGCGGGAAATGACCAAATGTGCTTTTGACAATAAATCGGGAATATTATTAAAAAACGAAGATAAAGTGACGCTTTTGATGCCGGAATTACGATATTCTTCCTCAACACGTTTTTCATCTTCGGGACGAACTTGCTGTGTTAAAACCAACTTAGCTTTTAGATTCGGAGCTAGACTGACCAAAGCTTTGGGAACAATATCTGAAAAAGCACGGGCCCCTTGACTGCCGCCGATGACAAGTAAACGAAACTCATTCGTATCGGTCGGGTAGGGTGTTGCTTTCTTTTCCATAATCTGCGGTCGAACAGGCATGCCGGTTTGTCGGGTACTGATGCCTTCGGGGATCAGCTGAGTCGGGGTGAAAGAGGTCGCGATTAAGCGTGTTCGGCGGGCCAGCAAACGGTTGGCACGTCCCAAAATGGCATTTTGTTCATGTAAAACAACGGGAATATGTAGCAATTGAGCCGCCAATGTCGCGGGAATCGAAGCGTAGCCGCCAAACCCCACAACAAGCGCAGGTTTTAATTTAATCAGCAGAACAATAGATTGCACAGTTCCGGTAAGTAATTTCAATGCACTGGCCAATTTGCCGAAAAAGCCTTTTCCGGTGACGGCTTCCGCGCTGACATAGTAAATCGGCAAAGTTGCCAAAGTCCCTTGAATTTTATTTTGGATGCGTTTGTCCGTTATAAAGGCGAGATCGTATGCTTTGCCTTTCATTTCGGTGGCCAGAGCTTCTGCCGGGAAAACGTGTCCTCCCGAACCGCCCGTTGTCAATACAATCAATTTCTTTTTCATTCCAATCCTCCTTGTGTCGGATGGCGTCTTGTCAGGGACAAGATCATTCCAAAACCGAACGCTAATGACAAAAGCGATGAACCACCATATGAAATAAACGGCAATGTCATTCCTTTTGTCGGAATAAGGTTCAAAGTTGATGCCATGTTAATGAAAGCTTGTACACCAAATTGCGTCAAAAGTCCAGCCACTGCAAGCATATTGAACAGATTTTTCTCTTTGCTCATAATCCAAAATCCCCGGAAGATAATGAAAGCAAACAAAAAAATCAAAAATGCGCATAGAAAAAATCCGAATTCCTCCGCGGCGACGGCCAAAATAAAGTCTGTGTGCGCATCCGGTAATTTTCCTTTGATAATTCCTTCTCCGGGACCGCGTCCGAACCAACCGCCGTTATGAAAAGCTTCCAATGACGTGCGGACCTGGAACACATCACCGGTTTGTGGATTTAAAAAACGGTCAATGCGGCTTTGGACATGCGGAAAGACAAAGTAAGTGCCCAACACCCCTACAATTCCGATTCCGAGTAAAGCCACGACCCATAAAACAGAAATGCCCGCCAAAAACAACTGGCACCCCCAAATCGTGCTGATGGTCAGGGTTTGTCCGATATCCGGCTGTAAAAGCAACAACACAATCGTCATCAGATAAACGCAACCCGCAATGCGAATACCCGGAAACTTGTCAATTAAACGTCCCGAAGCAAAAATCCAAGCGCAAATCACTGCAAAAGCCGGTTTCATAAATTCGGAAGGCTGAATGGAAAAACCGGGAAAATACAGCCAGCGTTTGGCTCCTTTCACTTCCATGCCGACAAACAACGTCAAGATCAAAGCAATCAACGAACCGGCAAAAACAATAAAGGCCAATCGTCTGATTTGTTTCGGAGACAACATGGATACACCCAGCATCAATCCGATAGAAGGAATTAAAAAAAACAGTTGTTTTTTGACAAAGTAAAATGTGTCCTGTGTTTTTAAAATCCGTTCGGCAACTCCCGGGCTGGCCGAAAAGGTCAGGAAAATCCCGCAGACAATCAAAGCTGCGATTGACCACAGCAGCCATGTATCCATTGTTCGATACCATTCGGCCAAAAAAAGCTGTGTTTTTTGAAGATGTTTTTTCAGTCGCATTTTTTACCTGATTTTCAATGTGGAAAGCCCGATTAAAGCCAAGACAATGGAAATAATCCAAAAACGGATAACAACTTTTGTTTCCGGCCATCCTTTTTTTTCGAAATGATGATGAATAGGAGCCATTAAAAAAACACGTTTTTTGCGCATTTTATAACTGCCGACCTGAATCATATCGGAAAGCGCTTCCATGACAAACAAGCCGCCGACAATCGCTAAAACCAGCTCGTGTTTGGCGGCAACAGCCATGGTTCCGAGCGCACCACCCAAAGCCAAGGACCCCGTGTCCCCCATGAAAATCTCTGCCGGCGGAGCGTTAAACCATAAAAATCCCAGCACGGCTCCGATGACGGCACATCCGAAAATTGTCATTTCGCCGATGCCCGGCACGTAAGGAATTTGAAGATAGTTAGCAAAAATAGCATTGCCGCAAACATAAACAATCACAACAAATGCCAAATTAGCCATAATCAGCGGAACAGAGACCAGGCCGTCCAAACCGTCCGTTAAGTTCACCGCGTTTGATGATCCCACAATGACAACGGCGCCGAACACCAAATAAAACATGCCCAGATTGATAAAAAGATTTTTGAAAAAAGGAAACGCAAGCTCAGTAGCCATTTCAGCCGGTGCCAGTGCCATAATCCAAAAAACCAGACCGGCTGCCGTTATCGACTGCCAAAACAGTTTCTTGCGGCCGGAAACGCCTTCGGGATTATGTCGGATGACTTTTAAATAATCGTCTCTGAACCCCAAAAGACCGTATACGCCGGTCACCGTTAATAACATCCAAATATATGGGCTGCTTAAGTCCGCCCACAACAGCACAGAAATAAACAGGCTGATTAAAATCATCAGACCGCCCATAGTCGGCGTTCCTTCTTTTTTGAAATGTGTTTGTGGGCCGTCTTTACGGATGGGTTGTCGACCTTTTTGTTTTAAGAAAACAATCAGGCGGGGACCGATTATCAGGCATAAAATCAATGCCGTCAGCAAGGCTGCACCCGATCGGAAAGTTTGATACTTCAACAAATTGAAGACCGTGTGATCTTGAGCCAGAGGAAGCAAAAGCCAGTAAAGCATATATCGTTCCTTTCCTAATTTTGCAGGGCTTCGACAAGGCGACCGATTTTAGTGCCGTTAGAACCCTTTAATAAAACGACATCTCCGTTTCTTAAGTCCTGTTTTAAAATCGGCAACAGCTCTAATGCTGTTTGTGCCGCCCATCCGCGCATTTCGGGCGGAACGGTTTCAAACAGCGCCCGCATTTCCCGTCCCACGGTGTAGAGTCGATCAATGCCACCTGTCGTCAAATCATCGGCCAAAGCCGTGTGCAGAGGGCGGGATTGTTCACCCAGCTCCAGCATATCTCCTAAAACAGCCAGCTTTCGTCCTTCTTTTTGAGCTAAAACAGAAATAGCCGCTTTCATGGAAGAAGGATTCGCGTTATAACTGTCATCAATCAAGGTAATCAGTTTTCCGTCAATGATGGTTTGAATTTGTGCGCCTCGACCTTTTAACGGCTTCATTCGAGACAAGTTTTGACATGCTTTTTTCACATCTGCCCCCAACGCTTTGACCATCGCCAGCACGCCCAAAGCATTCATGACAAAATGCTCTCCCATCGTTTGTAAGGAAAACGTGATAAGCTCTCCTGCCAAGCTGGCCGAAACAGATGTTCCGTCCGGTGTTTGTTCGGCTTTCAGCAATCTGACGTCAGCATCCAGATTTTGTCCGAAAGAAAGTTGATGTTCAACACCGTTTTCCATGGCTTTGGCTTGCAGAAATTCGTAATACGCTGAATCACGGGGCAGAACGACGGTTCCTTGCTTATTCATGTGGATAAAAATTTCGGCTTTGGCCGCCGCAATGTCTTGCAATGTTTTAAAGAACTCATGGTGTGCCGAGCCGATCATGGTAATCATGGCGATGTCAGGTTCCACCAAATGAGATAAATATTCCATTTCACCCGTATGATTCATCCCCATTTCAATAATGGCATAATCGGCCAACCTGGGCAAGCGTGCCAGTGTCAGCGGAACGCCCCATTGGTTATTAAAGTTGCCCTGAGTCGCATGAATTGTGCCTTGCCCTTTTAATGCAAGCGCCAGCATTTCTTTTGTTGTTGTTTTTCCCGAACTGCCCGTAATGCCGATTTTTAATGCCCGAGAGTGACGCAGCGCATAACGTGCCATGTCTTGCAAAGCTTCATCGGTGTTCACAACAAAAAAGAGTTTTGCCGAATCGGGAACATCAGGAATATCATGACTGACAACGGCAGCTGCAGCTCCCTTTTTCAGTGCTTCGGCAACATAGTCGTGTCCGTCCAGTCGTTCTCCGTGCAGCGCAATGAAAATATCACCCGGGATTAACGTGCGTGTGTCAATGGATACGCCATAGCCTACAAATGTTTTATAAGCTTTACCGGAAGTGGCCTCTGTCAATTCATCGCTTGTCCACAACGGTTTTTCTTCCAATGTTCTTAAACTTAGAATTGCCTGAATTTTGTCGTTAAAGGGGTGCATAAATCCGTTGATGAGCTGTCCTTCTTCGTGTCCTTTACCGGCCAAAAGCAACACATCGCCTTCTTCCAATTGCGAAACAGCGTAAAAAATAGCCTTGGCACGATCAGCGATTTCAATAGCATTCGGTGCTGCCGCCAAAATTTGAGAACGAATCAGGCCGGCGTCTTCAAAACGTGGGTTATCATCCGTCACAATCACGGTATCGGCCAATTCAGACGCAATTTTCCCCATCATCGGCCGTTTACCCGTATCTCGATTGCCGCCGCAACCGAAAACAACGTATAATTTGCCTTGTGTATGCAACCTGAGTGATTTTAAAGCCGTTTCCAGACCATCCGGCGTATGCGCATAGTCAACAAAAATAGAGGCTCCTTTTTGCGTTCGGCCGACAAGTTCCATTCGCCCGTCCGGGCTTTTCAGTGTTCCTAAGGCTTCAACCGCTTTTTCAATATCTACCCCCACAGCGATGGCTAGTCCCAGTGCCGCTAATATGTTCATTCCCTGAAAGTGACCGGCAACCGGAATGTTCGCCGTGTAAACATGCCCAAACAACTCTATTGTTAATTCTTGCCCCGTTTCATGTAAAAGCTGTGACATCAAGCGAATTTCCTCACCGTTTTTGCCATAACTGAAAATACGCAGCCCTTTGGCGGCGCAGACGCTTTTAATCGCTTCAAACTCAGGAACGTCGGCGTTTAACACGGCTACTTCGCTGGTTAAATGTGTGAAAAGCTTTAATTTAGCTTCCAAATAAGCTTCCATCGTCAAATGATAGTCCAAATGATCCCGGGTTAGATTTGTAAAAGCCGAAGCTTTAAACATCAAACCGTCCAAGCGATGTTGCTCCAACCCATGGCTGGAGGCTTCCATTGCCACATGCGTGATGCCGTTTTCGGCCAAAGCCTGTAAGTCTTGATTCAGTCGAACGGAATCCGTTGTTGTCATTCCGCTGTAAGAATGAAAGTTTTTGGATTGAACCCCCAGCGTGCCCATACTGGCAGCCAATAATCCGGCGTGTTCAAAAATTTGTCGCGTGAAAAAAACAGTTGAGGTTTTGCCGTTTGTTCCCGTCACACCGACCAACGTTCCCGGGTGTGGTTCATAAAACAGCACGCACATCCGCGATAAAGCTTCGCGAATTCGGCTTGTTTGGAAAACAGGAACGGTGGCTTCGATCGGCTCTTGTGTCAAAATGGCGACCGCGCCTCGGGCAATGGCGTCGGAAACGTACTTTGAACCGTCATTATTCGTCCCGGGTAAGGCAACAAACAAATATCCATCCTCGACCTCGCGCGAATCGGAAACGATTCCTCGAATGTCAATGTCCGTTTCAAACGGTGTTGCGACGCGGGCGGCTTTTAGTAATTCTGCAAGTTTCATATTCTCTTCCTACTTTTTTTCTTTGTACTGACTATAGGCTACCTCAATATAGGCCGGTTTATCAAGTTCTTCTTTCGGAATAATGCCAAGTTGAGGTGCAATGGCTTCAATAATCCGCCCTCCCGTTGGGGTTGCGTTCCAGCCGGCCGTATTGAAGTACGAGTCTTCTTTACGTTTGGCCGGGTTTTCCAACATGACAAAAACAACATATTCGGGATCATCCATTGGGAAAGCACCGACAAAAGAGGTTCTGAGGGTCCCTTTGACATAACGGCCGCTTTCATCCTGCATCTCTGCTGATCCTGTTTTACCGCCGACCAGATAGCCTTTGACGTTGGCGCTTTTACCGGATCCGATGTCGACAACGGCTCGCATCATAAAACGCATGGTTCGAGATGTTTGCGGAGAAATAATTTGTGTCGCAGGCTCTTCACGATTGCCGTTTTTTAAAACGGTCGGATGATGATACAATCCCCCGTTTACAACCGCACCGACGGCAGAGGCCACATGCAGCGGTGAAACAGCAAGCCCGTATCCGTAAGCTATTGTCACCGTGTTAATTTCCCGCCAAGGCTCCGGATACATGGGGCGGCCTTTTTCCGGCAGTTCAAATGACAAGGGCGTCAACAGACCGAAGCGTTCCAAAAAAGCGCGTTGTTGTTCGGCGCCCATGGCGAGTGCGATTTTGGCCGAACCGATGTTTGATGAATAAATCAAAACCTCCGGAATGGTTAAAAAACGATTTTTCCCCCGATAATCCGTAATACGGAAACGACCGTATTTCAAGGGTTCCGTCGCGTCTACTTTGTCGTCGGGCGTGACGGTTTTTGTTTCAAGCCCCATCGTGACGGTAAATAATTTCATGACGGAACCGACTTCATAAACGCCTAATGTCGCTTTGTTGAATAAATTGTGACTTGTGCGTGTCGAAGGCCGATTCGGATCAAAATCAGGTAATGAAACAAGCGCCAGCACTTCTCCGTTTTTAACATTCATGACAACGGCGGCGCCGCCGGTCGCGCTGAACTTGCGGATACCTTGTGCAAGTTCATAACGCACGATGTTTTGAATGCCTGTGTCAACCGACAAACGGATGGGGGACGTTTCCTGTGTCAAACGCTCATCAAATGCTTTTTCCAGACCGGCGATACCTTTATTATCAATGTTTGTAAACCCCAATAAATGCGAAAATAAATGGCTTTGAGGATAAATACGTTGTTCGCCGTCAATAAAGTTCAGTTCGGGATAGCCCAGCCGATTGACGGCATATTGTTCTGTCGGGGTTAAATTTCGTTTGATAAAACGAAAGCTGCTTTTGGTGGCAATTTGTCTTAAAATGGTTTCTTTTTCTAAATCCGGCAGGACACGTACCAAGTCTTCGGCTAATCGATGCGGATGCGGAACATGACGTGCGTCAATGTATAAATCGACGGTCGGCAGGCTGGTTGCCAAAATAGTGCCGTTCCTGTCTATAATATCAGCCCGTTTGACAGGTAAGTCTTCCTGCGTGATTTGACGACGCGGCGGATTGATATTCTTTTTTAAAATCGTTTGTTCAAAAAGCCGGCCGCCCAGCACTAAAAAAGCCGCCAAAAAAACATAGGCAACGAACAACATACGCAATCGTCCGGTTTTTAATGCCGAAACGGTGGCTTTGTCCAAAAAACGATAGCGATCTCCGCTTGAGACGGGGATTTCCTGGCCGACGTAAAAGCAGGTTTCTTTTTTCTTTTTAAAAGGCATCTTACGGCCTTTCATAGGCAACGGGAACAATTTGCGGTTTGCGCGTCGGTGCCGGCAGTTCTTTCATCGCGACGTCTTCCAATCGAATGATCTGAGCGGGTTTTACCACGGCCAGTGTTGTATGTGCCTCAATCAAAGCCCGAATACGCTCCGGATCGTTCAGGTGTGACCATTCGGCTTTTAAAACATGAATGGTGCGTTGGTTTCTCAGAATGTCATGTTGAAGCGCTGCCAGCTTTTCTTCCTGGTCGATAACCTGATACTTTAAAATAAACATACCGGCCGAAGAGACAAAAGCAAGCAAAACAAAAAACATGTTAAATAAAAAACGTTTCATGCCAGCCTCCTGGCTGCCCGCAATTTGGCAGACCTGGCACGCGGATTGGCGGTCATTTCCGCAGCAGTCGGTATCACCGGTTTTTTAGTTAAAAGCTCAAAACTCGGTTTTTCTTTCGTCATGGGCGGTAAATGTTTGTTGGCATTGGGCGTTTGACCGCTTTGCTCCTGGAAAAAACGTTTTACAATTCTGTCCTCTAAAGAGTGAAATGATACAACCGCCAAAATACCGTTCGGTTTTAATAAACTTTTGGCGGCTGTCAAAGCGCGTTCCAATTCTCCCAATTCATCATTTACATATATTCTTAATGCTTGGAAAGTGCGGGTTGCACTGTCAATTTCTCCCGGCTTATGCGGCATGCATTCATGAATGACCTGAGCCAGCTCCAATGTCGTTTCAAATGGTTTTTCACGGCGTCGTTCGACTATTCTTTTAGCAATCAGACGACTTTTTTTCTCTTCTCCATATTGGAAAATAATATCTGCCAACTCGTTTTCTTTGAAGGTATTGACAACCTGAGCTGCCGTCAGCCCAGTTTGTTCCATGCGCATATCCAGCGGGCCGTCTTTTTGAAAAGAAAAGCCGCGTTCAGGCATGTCAATTTGCATCGAAGAAACACCGATGTCCAGCACAATTCCGTCAACCGCTTGTGGCACCAACTCGGCCATGCGGCCAAAACATCCGTGTATCAGTTTCAGGCGCGGCGCATATTTTTTTACAAAAGACTGTCCGGCTTCAATTGCTGTTTCATCCCGATCCAAAGCATAAACGCGAACAGAGGTGTTTTGATTTAAGAGGCAAGTCGTATAGCCGCCCGCTCCGAACGTGCCGTCCACATAAACCCCGTTATCATGAATTTGAAGGGCTGCCACAGCTTCGTTCAGCAAAACGGGAATATGGCGGCTCATTCATTTGTCTCCTTTTTCAGGCGGAATGTCAGCGGCCGTGTCTTCATTTTCTCGCGGACTTTTTGTTGTTCTTTGGCAAACAAGTCCGGATTCCAAATTTGAAAAGTTTTTCCTTTGCCGACAAATAAGGCCGTATCCGTCAATTCAGCATGCTCAATCAGTTTTGGAAGCAACGTCAGACGTCCCGTGCTGTCCAACGGAAAAACACGGGATTCGGCAAAAATCAGACTGGTCAGGTCGCTTTCTTCTTCGGAAAACATATCATATTGTTCATAAATTCCTTGGGCCAGAACTTCCAACATGTCTCCGGTCATGCCTTCCAGACAGGGGTGTTTGAACGAAGCATACAAAATCAATTCCGTGTTCATTTCATCCAACACGGCGCGAAAAGAACCGGGAACCGATACACGTAGTTTGGCATCGATTTTGTTTTGAATGGTATCAAGGAAAAGACAGCTTTTCTTGACCATGGTGTTCCCCTGTTTTTGTTCGACTCGATTCCTTTTAATTTCCTTCTTATGGGATACCATGGGATGAGATGGGAGTCAATGGGAATCTAACTGGGAAATGAGTCATTTTTTATGTCTTATAAGGGGGATTATCAGAACGAAAAAAGAACAAATAAGCTTTTCCTTTTTTTATAGCTTTAGTTTAATCGATCATCCTCAATAAAAGGTTAAGAATGAAAATTTAGTCTATTTCTGCGCTTTTGATAAAAATATGTTTTTAGATAAGATCGATTCGAATCGGAAAAATGTAAAAATCACCTATCAAAAAAAGATGGTGCTTAAAAATTAGGCAATTTAAAGACTCTTTTTTAAATTTTTTTCGAGTCGTTCAAGACAAGGCTTTCCGCGCCTTTGCGAGTCGTATCAGGGAATCTTTGGGGCGACTCGGCAGAAAAAGTTGAATTTTTTTGTTGCAGTCCCAAAACCTCATGTTTATAACAAAGAAAGAAGCGGTTTACTTTAACAGGGAGAGAAGGATGGCTCGTAAAATAGCGCTCAATGTTGATGACAGATTGTATGCCAAACTGGAAAAGCATGCCCATAAGAATGGGGAAAGCGTTCAAGATTTTCTAATACAGGCCGTATGTGATGCGCTGGATATGTGGGATGATTTTTATGATAGTGCCGATGCCTTGGAAATGAAAGATCCCCGGCCAAAAGTTTCTTTCTTTGTCAACAGCTGATATTTTCGGTTGAACATCAAAAGCCCTCCTATGAGGGCTTTTTGTTTAAGAACAAGCATGTATCCTCTGCCGTCTGCACCGGTGCAGTTTTACTCATATTGCCTTCTTTTTCTAATAGTAAATAAAACAAGAAGGGAGGAAGGGAGCAATGAAGCTTTTTTCTTCGTTTTTTTTATATTTTATTAAGGAAAAAGGGTGTATTCTGTCAACGGGAGTTATCTATGAAGGTGTTGAAAAAAATAGGATTAAGTTTACTTTGGATCAGCTTTGCTTTGCCGGCAGCGGCCATGGACCCTTTCGGTGTGTATGAGCAAAGGGATGAACCATCCTGTCGTACAAAAAGTCTTTCGGAGCCTTTGGACTTGTGGGAAGTGATGGAAATTGCCGTCTGCCAAAATCCATCATTGAAGGTCAGTTATTTGGCGACAAAAGTTTCGGGAGCCGAGTATGGACAAAGTTTGGCAGCTTATCTCCCCAGTTTGGACGGAACGGCTTCTTTGACGCAAAGCAATACAAAAGTTGACGGCGGCACGTCCGATGATCAAACGGATGTGGGGGCTTCTCTTTCATTAAACTGGCTTTTACTGGATTTCGGGGGACGTTCTGCAACGGCGGATCAATTTAAAGCTTATTTGACCAGTGCTTATTACACCTATGACAACAGTCTGCAAACTTTGCTTTACAATGTTGCCGAAAGCTTCTTCAGCGTTTTATCCGCAGAAGAAAATTACGAGGGATTGCTGGAAAGCGAAAAAGCTTCTCAAAAAGCTTATGAAGAAGCTTCCAGTCGATTTAACCTCGGATTGGTGCCGCTGTCGGATAAGCTGCAGGCCGAGACGGCTTATGCCCAGGCCAAACTATCATCAACCGTGGCGCAGAAAGAAATCGCCATTCAGCGTGGAAATTTGGCTCATTTAATGAATTTGCCGCCTTACACGCCGTTAAAACTGAATAGGCGTGACGAAAAAATCCAAGACACGGAAAACGTGGATGAAATTGAAAAGCTGATCGAAAAAGCATTGGCTAACCGGCCCGATTACAAAGCAAGAGAACTCGCTAAAAAAGCGGCTGAGTTGGATATCGAAATTGCTCGATCCGACGGATTACCGACGCTGTCCGCCAATGCCGGCGCCGGTGTGGGAGATGATTTGCGTCAAGGTCGGGATACAAAATATAACTCATCTGCCGGTTTACGGTTGTCTGTTCCAATTTTTACGGGTTTCCAGCAATCATATAAAATCGGTCAAGCCGTTTATCAGTATGAACAGGCTCAAAATGAGCTGACAAGTTTGAAAAACACAATTGAGAATGAAGTTTGGGCAGCCGTTCAGGATTATAAAACCTCTTTTCGGACACATACGATTTCTCAGACGCTTTTAAAAAGCGCTGAAGAATCGGAACGGGTTGCTTTTGCCTCTTATAAAGTCGGGCGTGTCAATATTCTGACTCTTCTGGACGCTCAGGCTCAGCTGGCCGAAGCCAGAATTGAGTTCAGTACCAGTTTTTATAATTTTCTGATTGCGAAAAACAATCTGATGCGGGTACTGGGTCAAATGGAGGCGCGTTCTTAGGTAATACCAAAACGACCGATGAACTAAAGGAGTAAAACGGATGAAAAAAGGATTGATTATTTTGGGGATTGTCGTTCTGTTGGGCGTGGGAGGATATGTTTGGCTGAAGCCCTCAAGTCGGCTTAACCGCAGTCAATTTGAATTCGTTAAGGTCGAAAAAGGACCGGTTGTTGAAAAAGTGACGGCAACGGGAACGCTGCAGCCCATTAACGTTGTCAGTGTAGGAACCCAGGTTTCCGGCATTATTGAAAAAGTATTGGTGGATTATAATGACGAAGTGGAAAAAGGGCAGTTGTTGGCAGAATTGGATAAATTTCTGTTGAACGAAAGTTTGATGGATAATCAGGCTGCATTGGAACTGGCTCAAAGCAAATATAAAGTTGCTGAAATGAACTATCAACGTTATAAGGATTTATATGCGCAAAAGCTGATTGCCAAAGCGGAAATGGAAGATGCGGAAATTTCTTTGGCCACTGCCGAGGCTAATTTAAAAAGCGCACAGGCCGGTTATAACAAAGCAAAACAAAACATGGATTATGCCAGAATTGAATCCCCCGTTTCCGGAACCGTGCTTTCCAAAGAGGTCGAACAGGGACAAACCGTGGCCGCTTCTTTTTCAACACCGACATTGTTTCAGATTGCAGAAAACCTGCGTTTGATGCAGATCGAAGCAAACGTCTCCGAAGCCGATATCGGAAAAATTCAGCAAGGTATGCGTGCCGAATTCACGGTAGATGCTTATCCTGCTGAGATCTTTACGGGAACGGTACAGCAAATACGGTTGAACCCGACCGAGGAACAAAACGTGGTTATGTATACGGTTATTATTGAGGTCGCCAATGATGATAAAAAATTATTGCCCGGAATGACGGCTTTTGTGACGATTGTGACGGCTGCGAAAGACAAGGTGCTTCGTATTCCCAACACAACGGTTCAATTTAAACCGAATGCGTTTTTACGTCAACATCTGACAGGGCCGCGCCCGCAGGATGTGCAGCCTTCACAAGCCGTCGTGTATACTTTTGAAAACGGCGGATTGGTGCCGCATGTCGTTCAAATCGGATTGAGTGATGTGATTTATGCCGAAGTTTTAAAGGGACTGACGGAAGGGCAGGAAATTATTTCCGAATTTATCTCCGGCGGTTCAAGCGGGGGCTTCAGACGTTAATGACAAAACCCGTTGTAGAAGTTAAACACTTAAAAAAAACCTACTTTATGCCGGGAGGGTTAAGCCAGCAGGTTTTAAAAGATGTTAACTTTACCATTCATGAAGGTGAGTTTGTTTCCATCATGGGGCATTCCGGTTCGGGTAAATCAACATTGATGAATATTTTAGGCTGTTTGGACCGACCGACTTCGGGAGAGTATATTTTAGCCGGTCATGCTATTTCTCGGTTAAACGATGATGAGCTTGCCGAATTGCGCGGTAAAACGTTGGGCTTTGTGTTTCAAAGTTTTAACCTGTTGATGAAACGCACCATTGCAGACAATGTTTCTTTGCCTCTGATTTATCAGGGTTGCGGTAAGAAAGAATGTTATGAGCGCGCCGTGGAAATGATTAAAAAAGTTAAACTGGCCGGTTATCAGGACCGTATTCCCAATCAATTATCCGGTGGGATGCAGCAACGTGTTGCCATTGCCAGGGCTCTGATTAACAATCCTAAGATTATTTTAGCAGATGAACCGACCGGTAATTTGGACAGTGGAACTTCTGATGAGATCATGACTTTTTTCCAAAAACTGAATGAAACCGGAATTACGATTATTTTAGTGACGCATGAAGCGGATGTGGCGCAATATGCCAAGCGTCTGATTCGAATTGCGGACGGTGTTGTGGAATATGATGGCTCCGTTAAAAAATATATGGAGGAAAAAAAATGAAAAAAATATTTTTAATGACAACTGGTTTTATTTTGTTGGCAATGACGGCTCAAGCGCAAACTCGCGCGACACAGCATGTTGTATATGGCGAACATCAGGCAGACATTACCTTAGAGGAGGTGAACCAGAATGAAGCCAATCTTTACGTATCAAACCCTCAAGGTTCTGAACAAGCCGTTGTCAATATAAAAAGAACGGAATCAAATGATGTCATTGAGACAACTGTTTATGACCAAAATACCGGCAAACAGTTGGCTCATCTTTCGGCCAAAGAAGGAGAATATATTGATTCAGTCCAGCAAATGGGCGATACATCCCACGAAATTCATTTTAAAAAAACGGGACCAGGTGACAAAGATCTTTCCGGAACAATAAAATACAGCGGAAAAGATGAAAGCATTGATTTTCAATTTTCCAATGGTCAAGTCGTCGGGACCTTTTCACAAGTCGAAAACGGCATAAAAACTGAAATAACAATCATGTCGGATGGTTCTATGCAAGCTGTTTATTCGGATTATCAAACAAAAGAAGTCCTTTACAAAGTCGTGGGAACACAGGATTATACTTATTTATACGATAAAGATGGTCATTTGATTGCCGAAGGGACCGAAGACGCACCAAAGATTTATGATAAAAAAGCCTATGAAGAATTCAAAAAAATAACGGATGAAGAAGATGATATCTAAACAATCAGGCTTTTGGCTTATTCTGTTTTCTATTTACCCTTTAAAAAAAGCGCTTTATATGATGCCTTTTGTAAGAAAGAATAAAAAATGTTCAGACTGATTTTTTCAGAAGCTTGGATTTCCATTACCGCCTATAAAATGCGGACGTTTTTGACAACGCTTGGCATTATGATCGGTGTGGCAGCCGTTGTGTTGATGGTGGCGGTCGGACAGACAGTTCAAAATGTCATAGATGAAAGCTTTGAATCTATGGGCGGCAGTTTGCTGATTGTTTTGCCCGGTGCTTCGGTCAGCGGCGGTGTTCGGACGGCGATGGGCAGACCCACCGTCAGTCGGCAGGATATGGACGCCATGAAAGAACTAAAAGACGTTTTGACGACTTCTTATGCAACGCATGCGACGGTTCAGGCCGTTTACGGAAAAAATAACTGGAATGTGTCGGCCAGGGGAACAACGCCTGATTATATGACGGTCGGCAACTGGGAAATTGACAAAGGTGTCGGTTTAACTGAACGAGATTTAAAATCGGCGGCGTCTCATGTTCTTTTGGGGCAGACGGTTGTGGATGAACTGTTCGGTTTTGAAAATCCGATCGGAAAGATTATTCGGCTGCAAAATATTCCGTTTACGGTTGTCGGCACTTTAAAGGCTAAAGGTCCCGGGTTGACCGGCGATGATCAGGATAATCTGATTTTAATGCCTTTTACCACGTTGCGTCAGAAAATCCGCGGAGCGCGTTTGCCACAGATGGTAAACATCGGTTTCGTTAAGGTTGCCGATGAAAGCAAAATCGAAGCTGTTCAGCAAAGAGTCAGCTATTTGCTCCGAGCTCGGCATCATTTGAAAAATGAAGATGAGGATGACTTCACCATTCGCAATATGGCTGAATTAGTCGAACAGGTAAAAAAGGTCGGTTTTTATTTGTCTTTGTTGTTGGCGGCCATTGCGTCGATTTCTTTGGTCGTTGGTTCCATCGGCATTATGAACATGATGTTGGTTTCCGTGACAGAACGGACGCGCGAAATCGGTACGCGCAAAGCTTTGGGAGCTCCGAATAGATGGATTATGGTTCAGTTTTTGGTGGAATCTGTTTTAATCTCTTTTATGGGCAGCATGATGGGTTTGTTGATCGGAATCGGCTTGTCACAGATCGGCGGTGTGGTTTTTGATAAAGATGTTCCTATTTCTTTATGGACGGTTATTATTTCTTTTTCCGTCGCCGTCGTGGTTGGTGTGGCCTCCGGTTTGTTTCCCGCTGTCAAAGCCATGAAACTGGATCCGATCGAAGCATTGAGATATCAATGAAAAAATTTTTGTTGAGTTTTAGATTTTTTACCTTTTTTATCAAAGGACAAACAGATAAGAGAGGTCAAAATATTTGAAAATCGTGTAAAAGCAACTTATCGGGACAGACAAACGCATACGCCTGTCGTGTCCCAGCCGATAAAGAAACGGTGATTGAGTTGGCGGTTTTTTGCAATACAATCCTGATTTTCTGCCAAGACATGAAAATGATTGCTTTCTTTGTTTGAGATGCCGTAGCTGTATTTGAATTCCTTTTCAAGAGCACACTTCTTTGTTGCCTTTTATCTGAATTTATGTTATTTTTGGCCATATTTAACAAAGGAGTTTAAAATGGCGGACTACAATCATCAAGCGATTGAAAAAAAATGGCAGAAATATTGGGAAGACAATAAAACATTCAAGGCTGAAATCGATAAAAACAAACCAAAATATTATGTGTTGGATATGTTCCCGTATCCGTCAGGAGACGGATTGCATGTCGGCCATGTGGAAGGTTATACGGCTTCCGATATTATTGCTCGCTACAAACGAATGCAAGGATTTAACGTGCTGCATCCCATGGGCTATGACAGTTTCGGTCTGCCGGCAGAACGATATGCCGAACGTAAAGGCATTCATCCGAGTGAAGTGACACATAAAAACTGTGATTATTTTACGCAGCAGATGAAAGGTGTCGGATTTTCCTATGATTGGGACAGACTGATTAAAACATCGGATCCGTCTTATTATAAATGGACACAGTGGATTTTTAAACTGTTATTTGACAAAGGGTTGGCTTATGAAGTTGAAATTCCTGTGAACTGGTGTCCGAAGTTGGGAACAGTGCTGGCGAATGAAGAAGTCAAAGACGGCAAATATGTCGAAACTGGTGATGAAGTCATAAAAAAACCTCTGCGTCAGTGGATGTTGCGCATTACAAAGTATGCTGAACGGTTGTTGACGGATTTGGATGATTTGGATTGGCCCGAGGGGATTAAAATCATGCAACGGGAATGGATCGGAAAATCGACCGGGGCCGATGTCACTTTTAAGGTTGACGGGTCGAATGCCGAATTTACGGTTTACACCACTCGTCCGGATACTTTATTCGGTGCGACATATTGTGTGCTGGCCCCCGAACATGCTTTGGTGCCGATCATTACAACGGACGCCGAACGGGAAAAAGTGACAGCCTATGTTGCTGCGACGGCCAAAAAATCGGCGCAAGATCGACTTGCAGAAGCCAAAGAGAAAACAGGTGCTTTTACGGGAGCTTATGCGATCAATCCGGTTGATGGGCGCAAAATCCCGATTTACATTGCCGATTATGTGTTGGGTGATTACGGTTATGGTGCAATTATGGCTGTGCCGGCGCATGATCAGCGCGATTATGACTTCGCCAAGAAATTTGATTTGCCGATTATTCAAGTTATTGAGGGCGGCGATATTACCCGGGAAGCTTGGGAAGGAGACGGTGCTTTAATTAACTCCGGCTTTTTGAACGGATTGCATGTTGCCGAATCTAAAAAGAAGATGACTGAATGGTTGGAAGAGCGGGGTTTAGGTAAAGGCACGGTTAATTACAAACTGCGCGACTGGTTGTTTTCGCGTCAACGGTATTGGGGCGAACCGTTCCCGATTATCCACTGTGCGGACGGGACAATCAAGTCTCTGCCGGAAAAAGATTTGCCTGTGCTTTTGCCGCCGATGACGGACTTTAATGCTTCAAAGGATGGAGAACCGCCTTTGTCCAAAGCTATCGATTGGGTAAATACGGTGGATGAAGAAACAGGCCTGCCGGCCAAACGGGAAACAAATATTATGCCGCAATGGGCCGGATCCAGTTGGTATTTCCTGCGTTATTGTGACCCCACCAATGATAAGGAAGCTTGGAGCCGTGAAGCCGAACAATATTGGATGCCGGTGGATACCTATATCGGCGGGGCTGAACATGCTGTTTTACATTTGTTGTATGCGCGTTTTTGGCATAAAGTTTTGTTTGACGCCGGATTGGTTTCTACCAAAGAGCCATTCCAAAAATTATTTAATCAAGGCATGATTACGGCTTATTCTTATCGGGATGACAACGGGAAATATTACCATCCCACCGATGTGGAACGCCGTGGTAATGACTATTTTGTCAAGGCAACAGGTGTTAAAGTCAATACTCAGGTGGAAAAAATGAGTAAGTCTCGGTATAACGTGGCAAACCCTGATGACGTGGTGCGTGATTACGGGGCCGATGCTTTGCGACTTTATGAGATGTTCATGGGGCCTGTTTCTGCCGAAAAACCATGGACGGATGAGGGCATTAACGGTGCTTCGCGTTTTTTAAAACGTGTTTGGGGCCTGTTTATCGATGACGATGACAAACTGGCTCCCCGAATTGTGGCTGAGGACGGAGATGCCGGTTTGGATAAGCTCATTCATAAAACAATCAAAGGCGTGTCCGAAGATATGGAAAAGTTGTCGTTTAATACGGCAATTGCCAAAATGATGGAATTGACCAACGCCATTTATAAAACCCAGAAAGTCAATCAATCGGTTATGGAAGCTTTTGTGCTTTTATTATCTCCGATTGCGCCGCACATGATGGAAGAACTGTGGCAGCGATTGGGCCATACATCAACTCTGGCTTATGAAAAATGGCCGGTTTATGACGAAGCTATGTTGCAAGAAGATGAAATGGAGATCGTTGTCCAAATAATGGGTAAAAAGCGGGCGACGATTTCGGTTCCGGTGGATGCCGAACAAGAGGATGTTCTGAAAATTGCTCAGGCTGAACCGCGGCTTTCGGATTATCTGTCAGGCAAACAAATCCTCAAGGTGATTTATGTGCCTAAGCGGCTGTTAAATATTGTAGTGTAATAAAGAAAGGGAGCCAAAGCTCCCTTTTTTAAAAGAGGGATCTTTTAATTCAAATGGTTTTTCATCTTTTCCAAAAAATCGCGTTCTTTTGAAGTATCTTCGTCCGGGTCGGCATTGGCGATATAAGTTTCCATTGCTTCGATGGCGTCTTTTAGGTTATCAAACGTAGCCAGTAAAAGAGCACGATCTTTTAATGCCTCATTTCCCGGCGGAATAAAAGACAAAAGCAGTTTTAACAATTCATTGCTGTTCATATGATTTTCTGACATGAGAAATAACTTTTTCTACTCCTTTTGTACTTTTAATCGCATTCATAACGGCGTCAAACTCTGCTTGATTTTTGGCAATACCCATAACATACAGCACATTGTCAT
Organism: uncultured Alphaproteobacteria bacterium; assembly: GCA_944391565.1. Classification (GTDB taxonomy): domain Bacteria; phylum Pseudomonadota; class Alphaproteobacteria; order CAAHEQ01; family UBA3637; genus CALXXX01. Next base: position 43,488 of record CALXUB010000009.1, read on the forward strand.
CCACCGTTATCTTATAATTGACAGAAGAAACGTCCTGCGTCAAGGCTAATTGTGTTCGAATGGATGCTGCGATAAATGCGTCTTCGGATGTATCAACGATTTGAGAAGGTTTTTCCATTCGAATATGGTTGTAAACTTTACTGACACCTTCTGTAGCCCAGGCAATTTCCACAACGCGTTCCATATCTTCGACAGTCGGAATAGCTCCGTTTAACATGACTTCGCTTTCAAAAACGGTTATTTCGACGTCCAGAACATAAGCAAACTTTTCCATCATCAAATTTTTGCGTAGAGTCAAGTTAATTTGAGTATCTTTCCAGTCATCGGCCAGTTCTCGTTCATCCATCAGAACAGAGCCGACTTTACTACCCACGTTATAGGTTGTTCCGATGATTTGGCAGCCTGTCAACAGCAAAAGAAAAGGCAGGAAAAGTTTCATGTCCCCTCCCACAAGACATTTTCAAGGTGGACGGGCGGTTCATTCGGTGCGAACAAGATGACATCAAAACGGCAGTCAAAGTTTTCAAATTCAGGATGCCAGGATAAAAATACGGCGCCGGCGTTTAACAAGCGCTGCTGCATGCGCGGTGTAATGCAAAAAGCAGCTTCGTCTAAACTTTGGCGTTTTTTGACTTCCACAAAAACAAGTATATTTTGGCGGTAAACCACCAAATCCAGTTCATTAGCACCGCTTCCCCGCGGCATACGGACATTTTGCGCCACCAGTTTATATCCTTTTTTCCGCAACAAGTTTAAAGCCGCTTGTTCGGCCGCATGGCCACTGATATAGGCTGTTTGTCCGCGTGTATGTTTATCCATTTTTAATCTCAAGCGCTTCTTTATAAATTTTGCGGCGATCTAGTCCGGTTCCGGCAGCTACTTCATCCACGGCATCACGAAGTGTTTTTCCACGCATGGCCTGCACCAACATGGCATGAATGTCAAAAGAAGCCGGTGCTTTTTCAGCCGGGCGATCTGCTAAAATGACGATTTCTCCTTTGGGTTCGCCGTTTTGCTCATAGAAGGTAATCAGTTCTGATATAAGACCGATTTTACTTTCTTCAAATCGTTTTGTCAGCTCACGCACGACGGCAGCTTGTCTGTCGCCTAAAACAGCCAGCATATCACGCAGTGTATCTAAAACGCGGTGGGGAGATTCATAAAAAATTAACGTTGCCGGCACGGATTTTAATTCTGTAAGTTCTTTTCGCCGAGCTGTTGTTTTGCTATCCAAAAAGCCCGCAAATAAAAAACGGTCGGAAGGAAGACCGGACAGCTGCAACGCCGGTAAGACGGCATTGGCGCCCGGAATAGGAACAACGGTTATGCCGGCATTCAGGCAGTCACGCACCAACCTGTATCCCGGGTCGGAAATTAACGGCGTTCCCGCATCGGAAACCAAAACAATGTCGGCGCCTTGTGACAACTTTTCCAATAAAATCGGGCGCATTTTGTCAGCATTATATTCATGATAAGACAAAAAATCAGCGTGTGTTTCCAACCCTAAAAGCCCAATCAATTTTTTCGTATTGCGGGTATCTTCGCAAGCAATCAGATTCGCGCTTTGAACAGCCGTTCGAGCTCGATCGGAAAAATCTCCGAGATTGCCGATCGGCGTTGAGACAAGAAAAAGTGTCGCTGTCATAAAAGAATCCTCTTTTTTATTGAAATTTTCATTATTTTCGATTATATCAAAAGAAGGTTAGAAGAAAAACAATTTTAATGCAATGACTGAAAAAAGAACACTTTTTTTCAAACTGGCTTGTCTGGGATGTTTGTTGTTGACGGTCGCATGCACCGGGCGTGATCAATATGATCAACCGATATCCGGTGAGTTGCCGGCATCTATTATCCCTTATTATGCAGGTGCCGTCGGTGCACCGCAGTATGAAGATTTGCTGAAATCTTCCAAACAAAACGTCAGCGTTCGTGTCGGCATGTTGCTGCCGCTGACCGGCAAATCCAAACGTTTGGGAGAAGAGTTGCGCAATGCCGGCATGCTGGCTCAGTTTGACTTGGCAAACGATCAGTTAGTGCTTCAGTTCTATGATACAAAAGGAACACCGGAAGGGGCTCGGGAGGCTTTTGAAAAGGCTAAAGCCGATCATGTTCAACTGATTCTAGGACCCGTTTTCGCCGATGAAGTAAAGGCTGTTCGTAAATCTTCGGGGCGCATTCCGATTATTTCTTTTACATCAGACACCGACTCGGTCGGAGACGGGGTTTATACAATGGCGCTGTTGTTGACGCAACAAACAGAACGCATTATTCGTCATGCTTGTGATCAAAAGAAAACACGATTGGCCATTATGGCACCGGATAACAAAGCCGGTGACATTGCCATTGAAACAGCACGAAAAACAGCAGCAGCTTGTGGAATGGAAGTGACACGTCTGGCTGTTTATAATCCGACTTTTATTAACTTTGAACCATATGTGTTGTCTGTATTGCCTGATTCTTTCGCCGGTAAGAAGAAATATGCCGATGAAAAGAAAAAAGAAAAAAAGACTGAAAAAGAAAAAAAGACTGAAAAAGAAAAAAATGAAATCCCTGTTGCAGAGCAATTGGATTTTGATGCCTTGTTTATTGCCGATGACGGCAATCGATTAAAATCCATTGCTGCTTTGTTCGGACTTTATGACGTCACGCCGCGTGAAGTTATGTTTTTGGGTATGTCAACTTGGTATGAGCCGTCTTTGACAAATGAAGGAGCTTTATTGGGAGGTCGTTTTTCGGCGCTGCCGTCATCCGGATTTGAAACTTTTTCGGCTAAGTACAAAGAAACATACGGTCGGACGCCTGTTCGATTGGCTTCGTTGGCTTATGATGCCGTCGCATTGGCGTCAGTATTGCCGCAAACACTCGGTTTGACAGAGGAAAGTCTGACAAATGCCAGAGGGTTTATCGGAACGGATGGCCTATTCCGTTTGCGTAAGGACGGTTCTTCCGAACGTCTGTTGGGCGTTTTACAGATTGCCGGAAAAAATAACTTCCGTGTTGTGGAAGAACCAGCAGCTTCCTTTGAAGAAGAAGCCTTTATGAAAGAGCATATGTCGGATATTCAGATTTTAAATGCCTATCGGGAGCAACAACGACTTGCCAGGGAACGATTGCGTCAGGAAATGGAAAGGCTTCAAGCAGCATCAGAAACTACACCAGTTCAAGAATAAGCTGATTAAGCATGATCAGGCCTTCTCGAGTCGGAAAAATACGGCCGCCTTCGTGAGTAAGCCAACCTTTTTCAACAGCCTTTTGGATCGCAGATAAAGATAATCCTTGATCTGATATGCCCGTTTTAAGGCGTAATCCCATCATTATTTTTTCTTCTTGTCTTTCTTTTGGGGAAAGAAGGGTTGTTATGGTCTCACCTTTCAGCCAGGTAGCTAAATCCCTGGGATTTTCGGTTGCGACCAACCCCAGTCGACCATGAGCAGCGGGACCAATCCCGGCATAATCATCTCCTTCCCAATAAAGAAGATTATGTCGACAAGCAAAACCCGGTTTGGCAAAATTAGAAACTTCATAAAAAGGACAGCCGGCGGCGGCCATAGCATCTAACGTCCATTCATAAAGCGTTCTGGCTGTTTCATCATCCAATGTTTCCATGCCGCGTCGGAAAAAAGGGGTTTCTTCTTCGATTGTCAGTTGATACAATGATAAATGAGGCGGATGAAAAGAAAGAGCTTCTTTCAGTTCTTTTTGCCATGCTTGCAAGGTTTGTCCGGGACGGGCGTAAATTAAATCAAAAGAGAAGTTGGAAAAAAGCGTTTTCATTTCTTCGATTCGTCGGTAGGCTGTTTCTAAGCTGTGTCTTCTTCCCAAAAACTTTAAATCAGCGGCATTCAGGGCCTGAATACCCATTGACAGCCGGTTAACGCCAACCGCCCGTAAAGCCTCCATTTTGGGCTTGTCAATAGCATCCGGGTTTGCCTCCAACGAAATTTCCATGTCCGGCGCAACGGGAAAAGTATCTCGAATAACCGTGATCAAGCGGTTAATCAGACGAGCACTCATCAATGAAGGAGTACCGCCGCCGAAAAACACGCTTGTCACCGTTTGAACGGGAAGTCGCTTTAAATCTCGAATATAGGCGGCTTCCAAAAGCGATTCGTCCCATTTGTTCACCGGCATCGAAAAAAAGTCACAATACGGACATTTCGATAAACAAAAGGGCCAATGAATGTAAATTCCGAATTTTTCCATTCTTTCAGCCTAATCAATCTTGATGTAAAAATCAATTGATTTTTTGTCAATTTTTTGCTATAATTATTTTTTTATCAAGGAGGAACAGCATGACAAATCAATTAAAAATTCAATACATGAGCAACATGACCCGGGCTGAGCGGGAAGCCCTGTTGAAAAAAGAAAAAGCAGATGATGAAATAAAAGAGTTGCATAAACGTCAAGGATGTCCTGAAGGTTATGTTTTTCATTTGTCAGCAGAACAATTAAAATATCAACTCAATCAGCTGGCTCACAATGATCCGGACTTGGATAGTTTGAATTGGGCCGGACAAAAAGTGGGAGATAAAATGATTTTAAAGCTGGCTTTGTCTTTGAAGGAAAACACCAACTGCACGACCATTGATTTAAAAGATTGTCGGATGACAGCCGATTCGGCTGCTGTTTTGGCTCAAACACTCTCATCAAAAAGAATCGGACGCTTGACACTTTCGGACAACCCTTTGGGAGACAATGGAATCCAATCTGTCTTGGATGCAGCGATGAAGCCCGATGTTATGTGGTATAGAATAGAAGCCAAAAATATCGGTGCCACCAAAGCTTCTCTTATTCGAACATCGCATGTCATGCATGTTAACCATCATATGTGGGAAGTTCAATTCAAAGAAAATGAGTTTTCTCCGGATGATTGGATGTTGTACGGACAAATTACCGAAAAGTTCCGGTTGCGTCGTTTGAATGAGATTAAATACTTTCAACACCGTGGGAGCCGCGTTTCATAAGATTTTGTGCGCCCTTTGAAGAAGAACCTTGACTTTTGCGATAAAGGCTTTTAGATTGATAAATCTAAGGTTTATAGTTAAGGATAAAAAAATGCAAATAACAATTACTGGAAAACAATTGAATTTGGGCGACAATATGCAGTCCTATGCTGAGAAAAACTTGGCTGCCGTCGTCGATAAGTATTTTGACGCTGCCATTGATGCGGCTATTGTTTTTTCCCGCGAAGGGGATGCGATTAAGGCCGAAGTCACCGTTCATCCGGGTTCAGGGGCTTTGTTGAAAGGCTCCGCGAAAGGAGCTGATGCGTATGTGGCCTTTGATCAGGCATGTGATCGCATTGCACGTCAACTGCGTCGGTATAAAAACCGCTTGACGGAACACAAAAACATTAAGTTTGAAATGGTTGATGCTGCCGTGATCGAACCCGAGGAAGAGGAAGAAGTCAAAGGAACGGCTCCCGTAATTGTCGCTGAAATGCAGACAGAACTGCCGATTTGTTCGGTCAGCGGAGCGGTCATGCGTATGGATTTGGCAGATTTGCCGGCCTTAATGTTCCGTAATTCAGCTCATGGCGGACTGAATATGGTTTATCGTCGTCCGGATGGTAATATCGGTTGGGTTGATCCCAAAAATAAGGGCTGATTTCTCATGAAAATCGTGGATATTTTAAAGCCCAACCTCGTTTTTTTAGATGTGGAAGCGGCTTCGAAAAAACAAGCTCTTGAAGAAGTGGCTGAAGTGTCGGCTCCTCTGACGGGGTGTGAGCATCAAGCTGTTTTTGATGCTTTGATTGAACGGGAACGTTTGGGAACAACCGGAATTGGCAAGGGAGTTGCTATTCCGCACGCCAGGCTGCCGGGATTAAAAGACCTCTTTTGTGCGTTCATGCGGACAAAACCGTTGGATTTCGAATCCATTGATGGAAAGCCCGTGGATTTGATTTTCTTCCTGTTGGTGCCGGAAGAATCCGGAGCAGATCATTTGAAAGCTTTGGCGCGTATTTCCAAACTGTTGCGCAATGAGGATGTTTGCACTCAACTGCGTGCCGCCAAAACAAAAGAGGAAATATTGAAAATTATTGAAACGGCTGATGCTGACGAATAAGCTGTTTTTTGAAAGAATCCCCTCTTTTTGGAGGGGATTTTTTTTATCAATGTGAAATGAAATCTTTTTTGGATGATCAAAAAGGCTTTTAATATAAAAGCCTTTAACACCGGCTGCCGTTTTTGGGATCTCCTTTTGAAGAACAATAACAATAGCTTTCAATAACGGTTCCATCTTCGGTTAACTCGATATCACAATATTGACTGTCATTGACATATGTTTTCTTTAAATATTGAAGAAAAGTCTTATGAGAACTGTTAACCGAATAAGAAAGAAATTCTCTTTCAACTGCACAATAAAAACTACCGCCATTTTGACGAATTGAATAACTATAGTTATCTTTGTCATCATGACCCGAACTAAAGGCTTGATAATAGTCTTCTGTTGTTTCATATCCGCCACAACAAGAGCCGTTTGCGGCCCCAACGAGTGTGAAATTTGTTTTGGTTGTCAGTCCATCTTCTTTGCAATAATCAGGGTCATCAGCAGGATTACAGACAAAATCATCTATAATGATAGAAACATCCTCTTTTGTTTCGCAGCAGGCATAGGCGGTTTCGGATTGCCCGTTGATGTAGTCGGTGACAATCTGATGCGTTGCCGTGGTGCAACATTGGGCAGCGGAGCCGTTCCAGTAGGCCGTTTGCCCCTCCGGACAACAATGGTTGAGGTTTTCTTTTCCTTGAACTATGCTGACTTCATATCCGGTTGTGCAGCATGCGTAAGAAGTGTCTTCAGTGTCTTTGATGTAGACTTTGCCGTCACAACAAACGCCTTTTTCCCCGTCCCAATAGGCGGACTCATGTTCTTGACAGACCATGTACATTTTTCTTTGAATGATTTTAGCTTGGACGGGAAGAGAAAAACAGAGGCAGATGGTTAGGTTAACGAGGAGAACAGGGGGGGGGGGGGGGCAATTTGGTTAAAGTGAACAAGAATAAACCCCTTCCATGTGTTCCGAGGGTAAGAAAGCAGATTGGCCATTTGTTTGTCCATCATTATTTTTTGACAAGAGAATTTATATTGAAGTGGGTGTATTGTTTTTTGTTTTAGCCCGCCCCCTGCGCCCCCCTGAATTTCAGGGGGCGGGCTTGTTTTAAGATAAATAGTCAAATTCATAGCGAAAAAGGGCCTTTTTGGTTTGAGTTCGGGGGCTGCAAAAAGGCCCTTTTTTATCAAGAAAAGCTTTTTATTTAACAGAATAGCCGGGGGCCCCTTGGAATTTCAGGGGGCGGGCTTGGGATGACACTCCAACTTAAAAAAGCCCAAGTAAGGGATGAATTATTTTAATTTTTCTTATCAGTTTTTTGTGTTTTTGCGCGCTTCCTGCCCGCGCTCCTGAAAAAACAGGAAGCGCGCTTGTTTTAAAATAAATTAAATAAAGGAAGGTTTGAATATGAAGAAAGGCCGCCCGCGAAATTTTCGCGGTGCGCGGGCGGCCTATTATTTTGTTAGCTATGAAAAAGCCAAAATTGGATAAGCGGGTTCGATTAAAGAGGAAAGCATTTAATTAAAAGGGCCTTTTTGGATTGGCTTTTGGGACGGCAAAAAGGCTCTTTTTCTGACTAAAAGCTTTTTGTTTTTTTGGATTGGTTAAAATATTTTAGCTTATTTTGCTAAAAACTGCCATATCGCTTGTTTTTTCAAATTAACGATTTTTTTATTTCTTTATGTTATCTTAAATAATGAAGCAAAATTCAGGGAGGAAAAAATGTGTGCAGTTCATTTAAAAAACGAAGAGCGCCAAGTTTGTGAAGTTTGGACACGGGTTATGGGATATTTCAGACCTGTTAATCATTTTAATAAAGGAAAGCAAAGCGAATATGCTGAACGCGTCTGCTTCAGCGAGCATAAAGCCGTTCATGCTTCTAAAATAACCCCCAAAAAAGTGGCATAAAGGGAAAAAGGACCTATTTTTTAGGTCCTTTAATTTTCATCATTGTGTGAATGTTTTCAATGATGAGGTCTATAAAATCCTCATCATACATCAACAGCTGACGCGCCAGATTTTCAACTTTGCGACGGACATTTTTATCGCGCGGGAATTGTTCCGGAAAGGAGAAAAAATCTTCCAACGGAATATCCAATGCTAATGCCATGCGACACAAGGTCTCAATTTTCGGCGAGGTTTTACCACACTCAATCCCGGAGACGGTGTTAAGAGTCACATCCATTTCCGTGGCGAGATCCAATTGGCTCATCCCATTCATCTTCCTAAGCTCCCGAATGCGATTTCCCAATACTTTGCTAAAGTTTTCTTTTGTCATGTTATTTATCATCTTATGTTATTTCTTTTCTTGAAACTTCTTATGCTTGTATTTTTAAAATATTTTTAAAAAATATTTACAATAAACTGCGCTTCATTTTAAAAACCATCCAATAAGATTAGGAATCTAAAATTCCCATCTTCCTTATATATTGATAGTTTTTATTTATGAGACAAGATAAACCTTAGGTCATAATTGAAAAATATACCAATGTATATAATTTTTTTGATTTTTAGACTTGAAAGCCTGATAAAAATCAGGCATCCTTCAAAACATGAAAAAAGTAGAGATTTATACAGACGGTGCTTGCAGCGGCAACCCGGGGCCTGGCGGTTGGGGTGTTCTCATGCGCTATAACGGCCGGGAAAAAGAAATGTCCGGTGGTGCTGTTGAAACAACAAACAATCAAATGGAGCTGACAGCCGTGATTGAGGCGCTTCAACAGTTGAAAGAGCCTGTCGACGCTACCATTTATACGGACAGCACTTATGTTTTAAAGGGCTTTACACAGTGGCTTCCCGGCTGGATTAAAAATAACTGGAAGAACGCAGCCAAGAAACCTGTCGCCAATGTTGATTTGTGGCAGGAACTTATCAGGGTCAGTCAGCCGCATCGATTGACCTGGGTATGGGTGAAAGGACACAACGGACATCCCGAAAATGAACGAGTTGATGCTTTGGCGCGCGGTTTTATTGAACAGCTTCAGTCAAAAGCTGCTTTGAAATAATCGGTCAGTTGATAGGTCGACAGCGTCGGTTTTATCAAAAGCGGCCTGGAAAGTTTATCTCCCGTTAAAACAGCAAACGGAAATAACGGATGTTCCTCTGATAGGACCGCTTTTTGCGGAGTGAGCCTTCGAACCGCCAGCAAGCCTTGTTTTCGGAGTTCTTTTCCGGTGCTCAGTTGTGTTGCCGTTATGTCAAAAAGGGTACCTTTGATATGCCAAGGCGGGCTTATCAGTGTGATTTGGGCTTTGGCTTCAAGTGGATTTGTTTTGTCAGGAACTGCCGCATGATATACCAGACATAATAAAATTCCGGTCCATAAGACCGCGTTGAACAAAAGCACAAGCCTTTTCCAAAAAACTGGAAATTGACATGTCAACCTGCTCCAGCTGACGGCAAGTGAAGGAGCATAAGCAAAAAGTAAATAAGGCAGAGCGGCGACACAAGCCAATTCCATAAATAACCAGCCATCTGCTTGCTGTGTCAACGGGTAAAGATAAGTCAGTGGTGCTACACAGGTTAAGGCAATAAATGAAAAAAACGTCAATCGATGAAACCAGATGGCTGAGGCCACAAAAATCATGCCCATTGCCCAAGCCCAAAACATCGAATCGTAAAAATGTCCGTCTTGCAACTGATCAAAAAAGAGTTGAAAAAAACAACCGAAAGAAAGATAACATCCTGCGATAAAAAGACTTTTTCGACGTGCAGCGTATTCATTTTTAAAAGAAACATGCAATAAATACGCCATCAAAGGTGTCGTTAGAAAAAACAACAGAAACATCCCGGCTTTTTCCGGCGCAGGAAAAGAAACCGCTTGGGGTATCGGGGCTGTTCCCGGTTGTGGAAACATCGTCTTTTCCATAATTTCCCGTCCGTTTAAAACCGTCACGGTGACGGGCTCCGATGAAATCCAGTTTTCCGGTAAAACAGTAATGACGGCCTGATTTTGATTGATTTTTTTATCAATCAGTTGATAGAAAATCTGGTGTTGTTGGGTCAGCAAAACCTGAGGTTCTGTGACACTGTTGTCAAAATGAACTTCAATTTGAAGTTGCCCTTCAGGAGTTAGATAAAGGAGCATTTGTTCGTCCGAAGCTTGAGCAGGCACATACATCAACGATCTGCGAATATAGGCGCAATAGGGGGATGGATGGCTTTCGGCAGCCGGCAAAGTCAGTAAAACGGGTGTTTCAATGATCCGGCAGTCATTTTGAAAACAGGCTTCGAAGTTTGTGTCCACGATTACTTCAAGAGGCTTTTGAGCTTGATTTAATTCCAGGTAAAGCGGGAAAGAGGCGCTTCGCACGAATTGTTTGGGCGTTTGACCATCAAACGGCGGTAGTTTAGGAATAAAAAAACGGGCATTTTTAATGAGCGGTGTTGGTCGGACGGATAAAAACGGCAGATGAACAGACCAGCCGTTTTTAATCTCCGTATCCAGGGTCAGCCATAGCTGATTCGCCTCTGATATACCTGTTTGGCAAGAAAGAAGCCGAATGCGGCCGAACGGCGTTTGAACCCAAGGACCCGCTCCTTCCGCACCGGTCACGGGACTGATAGATTTCTCATCAGCATAAAGCGCTGTTGTCCATGAAAGCGGTTGTGCATAAAGCTCTTCAGGAGAGGCTTTTTGTGCCGAGATAATTTGCAGTTTGGTGTTTTCGACAAACTCGGCGATGGAAATAATCGGCTCAGGCACTTGTTCTTCCTGTGCATACGTCCAGGAAGGAAGCAACAGCGCCAAAAATAATAAAATCCATTTCATGAGCTCCAGTATACATAAAAAAGGTTGATTCTGTCAAAAAAATAAGTATTCTATAACGAAAGAAAGAGATTCTCTTTCTGAAAATGTGTTAACGATCAAATGGAGGCTACAATAGTTATCGAGAATAATAACGCTTTTGAACCGACAAGTGATGATGGTCCGAGAGCTAATGAAAAAATTTCTGTCCGGGAAGTGCGTTTAATTCTTTCCAACGGAAATAACGTGGGGGTTGTTTCTACGCGTGAGGCTTTGGCAAAAGCACGCGACGAAGGTTTGGATCTGGTTGAAATCTCACCGAATTCCACACCGCCCGTTTGCAAAATTTTGGATTTGGGAAAATACAAATACGAAATGCAAAAGCGTAAAAACGAAGCCAAGAAAAAGCAAAAAGTCGTTGAAGTCAAGGAACTGAAACTGACACCGATGATCGATACACACGATTACGAAGTAAAGCTGAAAAACGCAAAACGCTTTTTAACGGATGGCAATAAAGTAAAATTTACTTTAAAATTCCGTGGCCGTGAGCTGTCCTATCAAAATCAGGGATTGGATGTTTTAAACCGTATTAAGGCGGATTTGGCTGAGGTCGGTAAAGTAGAACAAGAGCCTAAGCTGGAGGGGAAAGCGATGGGCATGTTAATAGGCCCTGTTTCGTCTAAGTAGTTCAAAATAAGCCTTCTTTTTTCGTAAAAGAAGGCTTATTTATATGAGATTTTATTGACATAAACTTCAAAAAGCGGTATCATAAAAAAAGGACATGAAATAAGGAGAGAAACATGAAGAATAGGTTATTGCTGACAACAATCTTAACGGTTAGTTTAATCGGATTTTCGCAAGGCGTTCTGGCCCAACAATCATTGGGTACAACAACGACGACCTCATCAACGACCACTTCTACTTCATCTTCCAGCTCTTCCAGTGATATTCCCTATGAGTTCGGCAAATTGCATGTCTATGATGATGCTTTAATGAAACGTATAGTCGGTCTTCATAACACGACACAGGATACAATCGGAAAGGATATGGTTGCCACGCCTGTGACGCCGCTTGTTGTCAATCCCTCCTTTATGACCCAAAATCTCTCCACGACAGATAAAGCTCTTTACGACAAAAACACGAACATTGCCAAGATTAACGCCGATCCGAATCTGACAGATGAAGAAAAAGCAAAGTTAATCGCGGCTGAGGAAGAAAAATATCAAAGTATCGTTAAGGCAGAGGAAGAACGTATTGCACATGAAAAAGCTGTGGCAGACGAAGTTGAACGGCAAAAAGAACTGGAACAAAAAGAGGCTCAGCGTTTGAAAGAGTTGGAAGCGAACCAAGAACAACAAGACGCCATCAATATGCAGTATGATGAGCAACGTGAGGCCATTATGAACGATCCGACGCTGACCGATGAAGAACGCGATCTGCTTTTGGAAGAAAATGAACGGATGCGTGAAGAAGCGCTGAACCCACTGCAGGAAGAAGAACGAGAGCTGAGTAAAACAACCGAGCAGCGGGAAAAAGAGCAGGCTATCGCTGATAACCAGGCAGCTCAAGATGAAATTAACCAGCGTTATGATGAAGAAATGGAAGATATTTTAAATGATCAAACGCTTTCGGAAGATGAACGCAATTTTATGCTGGATGAATTGGAAGCTTCTCGTCAAAGCGAATTAGGTTATTTGGAAGAAGAAAGGGCTTCTTTAGAAAAAACGGCGACACAGCGTGCCGAAGAAGAAGCTGCTTTGCGTAAAGAAGAAATTGATAATAATTCAAGCTTGAGTGAAGAAGAAAAAGCAATGGAAAAAGCAAAAGTCGATGAGGCTTTGGCTGCAACAAAAGCTGAAATCGAAGCCGCTCAAAAACAGGAATTGGAAATTCAAAAGGAAGCAGCTAATCAGCTTGTCCAGCAAAAACAGCAGGAAGCTCAGCAAGCTTTAGAACAGAAAAAACAAGAATGGGCTCAAGAAAAACTTGATTTGCAAAAACAAGCTGCCGCTGAAAGAGAACAGTTCGAGCAAACAAAAAAAACAATTGAAGAAAGTGCGTTGAGCCAAGAGGAAAAAGATAAAATGCTGGCTCAGAAAGAAGCTGAATTCAATCAAAAATACAGTGAAATTACTGATAAAATCGATGAAATCTCCGATAAAGAATCAGCGGCAAAAACAACCAGTGAAAGATTGCAGGAAACATTTAACAGTGCAAAAGATTTCTTGGGGAGTTCATCAGACAACGTCAATAGTTTGGAAAGTTTTATGAAAAACCTGACAAATACAGCTGTCGGACTTGAAAATGCATTTGAACAAATTACCGGTATTGATTTGGGGTATGCAGATCAAGCACGTGATGTGATGAATGACATTTCCAACATTAAATCGACAGTGACAACGGCAGGCCAAGGTATTGGCGGTTTGGCACAGAGTGCTTTCGGCAGCGGCTCTATGTCAGATGTTCAATCAGCCGTGTCACAATTGATTTCGGCCGGTCGCACCGTTGAATCTGCAACAACAGGCTCTACAACGACTACTTCGGCCGTTAATCAGATTGTGGGCGGAATAAACTCCGGTGCCAGTATTTTGGATCAATTCTTGGGAACCGGCAGCAGCAGTTCTACTCCAACAGCTGTGCCGTTGAGTTCAACAAACATACCGTCGGCTTATAATTCTGTCGTCAATACTTATACGGCACAGGCTCAAGCTCTGTTGGCAAATACTACCATGACAGAGGCTCAAAAGAATGTTGCGATGACGGAAATGTATAAACAAATGGCGTCCGATGTCAGTGCTATTCAACAAAATCAGTCAACTTCCACGGGAAATACACCGGAATATGATGCCTTGCGTCAGCAACAATTAGAACTGCAAAATGATCCGAACTTTGATCAATCAACGGTCAAAGTACCGCCGGCGCAGCAACCTCAAAGTTGATGAGTAGTTAAATAAAAATAAATTGAAGGGCATCCTTTGAAAAGGATGCCCTTTGACGATCCATCTGTTTTACTTTCTTAACTCAGCTCCCGCTGCTTTGGCGGCGACACCGATAATTCGTTGAGAGAGCAGCTCGATTTCTTCATCCGTTAAGGTTTTATCTTTGGGTTGAATGACGACTTCAACGGCCAGGGATTTTTGACCAATCGGCAGTTTATCACCCTCATACACGTCAAAAATACGGACGTCTTCAATCAGCTCTTTATCTAAACCTTTAATGGCGTTCAAAAGCTTTGCGGCTTCAACATTCCGATCCATCACAAAAGCAAAATCGCGTGTGAGTGGCATCAATGAAGAAATCTTTAAAGCTTTGTTTTTAGATTTGCCTTTTGACGGCGGAACAGCATCCAGATAAACCTCGCAAGCAACCACAGGTCCTTTCACATCAAAAGCATTCAGGATGCGAGGATGCAGTTCCCCGAAAGCAGCTAAAACTGTTTTGCCTAAACAAAGGGTGCCGGAGCGGCCCGGATGATACCAGGCCGGTGCATTTTTAAAGACTTGAAGGCTGCTGATCGGTGCATTAACGGCTGCCAAGGCAGCAATCGCGTCAGCTTTTGCATCAAAAGCATCAACCGACCGTTCTTTTTCTGCCCAATGCCGTGGTCCCGTTTTCCCGGATCGAACGGCACATGCGATTGTTTTTTGTTCGCCCGGCTGAACGCCCGTAAAGGCAGGTCCGACCTCAAACAAAGCAACATCCATCAATCCGCGGTCGTTATTGCGCTTGACGGCAGACAACAAGTTCGGCACCAATGAAGGGCGCATCTCATCCAAATCCGAAGCAATCGGATTTAAAATCTTCAATCCTTTGGAACCAAATAAAGCTGCCAGACGACTATCCATAAATGACCAAGTAATCGCCTGACACAGTCCTTCATTTGCCAACGCACGGCGAACCGCTATTTCATTTTTTTGGTGCGGTTTTAAAGTCGATGTGATGATTTCCTCCGTTTTCATTGACAGAGCCGGCAACGTATCATATCCGTAAATGCGAACAATTTCTTCGACAATGTCTGCCGGATCATGAATATCATTCAACCGCCATGAGGGCACTGTAATTGCCGTTCCGTCGACTTTGAAGCCTAAACAAGTCAAAATGTCGACCATTTTTTCTTTGGGAATGTCCATGCCGCACAGTTTTTGAACGATGTTCCAGTCGAATTGTATAACGCGTTCTTCATTAGGTTCGGTTCCGGCAATGACGAGTTCAGAAGCTTCTCCGCCGCAAATATCTAAAATCAACTGTGTTGCATTTTCGGCGCCTTGAATGGTCGCTTTTGGATCAATGCCACGTTCAAATCGTGTGCGTGAATCCGATTCGGCATTCAACGCACGTCCTGTTTTCGCAATGGAAATCGGATTAAAATAAGCCGATTCTAAAACAACATTAACCGTTTCAGAACTGCATCCCGTCGAGGTTCCTCCCATAACGCCGGCAATGCTTTGAGGACCCGCATCATCTGCAACGACCATCATTCCTTCTTTCAAGGTATAAGTTCGTTCATCCAGTGCTTCCAACTTTTCACCGTCTTTGGCCGAACGGACACACAAATGACCCGTCAACTTATCTGCATCAAAGACATGCAGCGGGCGATCCTCGCCGATATTAAAGTAATTTGTCACGTCAACCAGCGCTGAAATTGGGCGCAAACCGGCTGAAATCAACTTTTTTTTCAACCAAGCCGGGCTTTCACCGTTTTTTACTCCTTTGATATAACGCGCGACAAATAAAGGACAGTCCGGAGTGTCTATCGTGATATGGACAGGACTTTTGAAGGTTCCTTTTATTGGGGAAACGTCCGTTTTCTTGAGTATCCCAAGACCGGCAGCGGCCAAATCCCGAGCGATTCCCTTGACACCGAAACAGTCGCCGCGGTTCGGTGTCACATTGACATCAAAAATAATATCGGGTTTTAAAACATCAATAAACGGCGTTCCGGCCGGCAAGTCCGTCTTTAAATCGATAATGCCAGTGTGATCTTCACCAAGACAAAGTTCATCTTCCGCACACATCATACCTTGACTTTCCACACCGCGAATGACGCCTTTTTCCAGCTTTTCTCCATACTTTGGAATCAGAACGCCCGGTAAAGCCAAAACACTTTTCATACCCACGCGGCAGTTGGGCGCACCGCACACAATCTGTAAGCTTTCTTTGCCCGTCCAAACTGTCAGCAGATTTAATTTGTCGGCGTTGGGATGCTTTTCAACCGTTTTAATTTCACCGACAATAAAGTCCTTTAACGCAGAAGCCGAATCCGTCATTTCATCGACTTCCAGTCCGATGCGGGTGAGTGTTTCTGAAATGTCGGCAGCTGATGCTGTCGTATCCAAGTAATCTTTTAACCAAGCTAAAGAAAATTTCATCTTTTTGCGCCTCCATTCGCGCTTAAACCACTTGTAATTGTCGGAATATCCAATGGGACAAAGCCGTAATGTTTCAACCAACGCATGTCGGCATCAAAGAAACCGCGCAGATCGGGAATGCCATATTTCAGCATCGCAAAGCGATCAACGCCAAAGCCAAAAGCAAAACCTTGGTAAACTGTCGGATCCAAGTCGCAGTTTTTTAATACGTTCGGATGAACCATGCCACAGCCTAAAACCTCCATCCAGCCTTTGCCGTTTTCAATTTTGAACTCGCCGTTTTCCCGCGAACAACCAATGTCTACCTCTGCAGAAGGTTCCGTAAAGGGGAAGAAAGAAGGACGAAAACGAATAGGTACATCATCCACTTCAAAGAATTTTTTCATAAAGTCAATCAGTACGCCTTTTAAATGTCCCATGTTTGTTTCGGTATCAATCACCAAGCCTTCGATTTGATGGAACATCGGTGTGTGTGTCATGTCGTAGTCACAACGATAAGTCCGTCCCGGTGCCACAATACGAATCGGTGGTTTTTGGTTCTCCATCGTCCGAATTTGGACAGGAGATGTATGCGTACGAAGAACGTTTCCGTTCGTGTTTTCCATGAAAAAAGTTGCCTGCATTTGACGCGCCGGATGAGAGGGGGGGAAATTTAATGCTTCGAAACAATGCCAGTCATCTTCGATATCCGGTCCTTCAGCCAAGTCAAAACCCATTTGTGCAAAGATAGTCAGCATTTCTTCCATCACCTGACTGACCGGGTGAATGCGCCCCTGTTGAACGGGGCGAATCGGCAATGTGACATCCACAATTTCCGTTGCCAACCGGTGGTTCAGTTCAGCTTCTTCCAAAGCTGTTTTTTTGATATCCAAGGCTTTTGCGATTTCGTTTTTCAGTTCGTTTAATACTTGTCCGGCTGTTTTGCGCTCTTCCGGCGGCAGACTTCCCAATGTTTTCATTCTTTCGGTTAGTTCACCTTTTTTTCCAAGCACGGCCACACGGATGTCTTCCAAAGCCTGCAGAGAATCAGCCTGATTGATTCGAGCTATGATTTTCGGTTTCAATTCTTCTACTTCGTTCATTTTATATCCCCTTTGTTTTTCGGATACTTCAGCATAATAAAAAAGGCCGTTTTTTGCAACGGCCTTTTCTTTTTTTCAGAGTGTTTTTTTACACTTTTAACGCCGTTTTGGCTTTTTCGACCAAACCAGCAAAGCTTGTCGCATCATTTAATGCAATGTCAGCCAAAACTTTGCGGTCCAGTTCAATTCCGGCCTGTCTCAGCCCGTTCATAAATCGGGAATAAGTCAAACCTTCAGCCCGGACACCGGCATTGATGCGCGCGATCCACAAAGAACGGAATGCACTTTTCTTTCTGCGGCGGTCGCGATAAGCATAAGCCAGCGCTTTTTCAACTTTTTCTTTTGCAACGGTGTAAACTTTGGAGTTGCGGCCTCTGTAGCCTTTTGCCAAATCCAAGATTTTTTTATGTTTAGCGTGAGATACAACGCCTCTTTTTACTCTAGCCATTTTTCAAACTCCTTTTAACCATTCATAAAACGTTCGACAGTTTTGAAATTGGTCACATCCAAGATGCGGCCACCCCGTGCCTGACGTTTCATTTTTGTTGTTTTGCAGGCCAAGCAATGGCGTTTGAAGGCCGTTGTTCTTTTGATTTTGCCGGTGGCGGTAAAAGAAAACCGCTTTTTGACGGCAGATTTTGTTTTTAATTTGGGCATTTTCAATCCTTTTAGTTAAAGTTAAAATCCATCACCTGAAGGCATCCCATTGCCTTTTCGGCTGTCAAGTTTTCTTTATATAATAAAATAAAAAAAATAGCAAGCATTTTATTCTATTTTTGAGCATCCTTTCCGTTATCTATGTTTGACAGGTTAAAGATTATCGACTTTTTTGGTCTTTTAGGATTCTGTTTTGAGGGGTTTGGGTATTCTTTTTAGGCTCGGTATATGTTTGCTCGATTGGTTTTTTGCCCTTTGTTAAGAGATTCGCTTTTAAAAGGGCTAATTCATAAACTTTTTCAGTATCTTTTTCTTCCATCGCTTTTTTCAGCTCTTGATCCAGTTTGTCTATGGTTTCTGGTTGGATAGTCGGTAAAGTATGTGTTGTGAAAACTTTTCCTTCTTTACTTGTTTCAATACTTGTTATTTCTTTGGGGGCCCATGTTTCCTGTATAAATTCTTTTGTGGCTAAATTTATAAAATATTCTGGCGGAATATCGACGCCCATTCTTTGAGCGAACTGATTAATCAGTCGATAAGCTTTTTCTGTTTTTTCGCTACCGGAATCTTGTATTCGTTTTGTTGATTTTTCTGCTTGAGCGTCATAAACGGCATTCCAATTTGAAATAACGGAACCGAGTTTTGGCGGAAAAAGAGCTTTGTTTACATCTTTTCCATTTGTCCAAAACGCTTTAACAAAGGATTCTCGAGCATATTTTTCGGCATCTTGCTTTGATAATCCTTTTTGAAGACCATCCTTTAATAAGTTATCATAGAATTCAAACTCCGGGTATTCTTCTAAATTTTTAGTAAATTTATTTTGTTGAAGCAGTTCTCTGTTTAATAAAAGATCATAGAGCCGTGTTTCCATTTCAAGAAGCTTTCCCAGAACAAAATCTTCGTTTGGATTTTTAAAATCATTTGATCGAAAGAAGATTTCACTTCCAGCGGTTAAGCCTTCTTTGTGCTGATGCGCATGACGCATTTCATGAGCCAGAACTTGAATGTTATCAATAAAATGAGGATTAACAATAATCAGCTTTTGCTGGGAAATGAAAAAGTCTGGACCGTAAACGTAATAAGCTTCTGTACTTAATTTTTCATTGAAAACAAAATCTACATTTTCAGGCATATTCATTAAAGCTTCTAATCCATATTTAGTCGTAGCCATTTCTTCAAAGGCTTTTTTGAATTTTTGGACACCTTGTTCATCTGCTTTAACGTTGCTTAATAAGGCTTTAATTTTTTTTGTAATTTCTTTCGGAGTGTAGGCGCTGTTTTGATTTTTTTGAATTGTTTCTTCTTGTCGAATAGAAACTTGTACGTGCTCCTCCTCAGCCTTTGCATTGGGGGAGAGTAGAAGGGTTGCTGATGCAATAAGGGGGGGCTGTTATTTTTTTGGCGTTTGAAAGTCTTTTTTTAAGGGACATTTTAGAACTCCTCTTGTTTTTACCTTTGATCAGATCCACATTTTTATTTTAACAGAAAAAGAACTTGATATAAAGCATTTTTCCCGATGTGTTTCTTTTCAGCCGTTCATGAACTATTTTGGGAAATCTTATGCGTGTGTTTTTATGCCTTTTTCGGTATGAGGGTCTTTATTTTACGGGCTTTTCAGAGGAAGGAGCGCTTGAAAATAGCGCCTGTTGAATGCTCTGACGGATTCTTTTTTAAAGAGGCGATTCGCTTTTCTTTGTGAATAAACCGGTCTTCAGCGAGTCGCTATTAAAAACTTTTTTATAGACTTTCATCTTGTAAAATAACGATTTTTGAAGAAACTTTCCTACGAAGATATTTTGTTAACTTTTTGTTAATTTTTTCTTGACATAAATCACTGCTTTCGTTATAATAGATTTTTCTTTTCCATGAAAAAGAGAATGAAAAATTGTCAAGAAAAGGAGTATTTTGACATGTTGGGTAAGGGTTTGACGGATTGTGGAGACAGTGCAAAAGTGCAAAGTTCCATAGAGCAAGCCATGAAAGTCCTTTTGGGTCAGGAAAACAAACAAGCTTCCGATGATGCTTTGTATGATGCCGTGTGCAATAATTTGTTTGTTTTGACGGCGGCCCAACATTATTTAAACGTACGTTCTGTTTTCGCCGGTCTTCGCGATCAAGATGCTGAATTCGCAAAACGGGCGGCAGATGCGCGCATTCATCCGATGGATGCAAACTTTCCTCAACATTCTTTTGCCGTGATGGAAAAAGGATTGACTGTTTTATACGCCGCGTTTGAAGAGGCTCGGCGGCAAGCGGACAAAGCGACTTGTTTAGATATTTTAGCTTCGACGGATGCCATCGGCGGCATTTATCAGGATCAGGTTTGGAATTCTTACCGCATGAATTGCACAGCCGTGTTGGAAGCTCAAAACCTGGAATTGGGATCAGAAGCTTTATTGCAAATGAACTCATTGAAAGACGCCTTAAAAACTGTTTCAAAATATTGGCCGGAGTCGGCAAAGGATGTTAATGAAGAACTTTTTGATCGAAAAGTTGCTTTTTATGGTCGAAAAATTGGAATGGATACCAGCTTTTTGATGAAAAAAACTGAGGTTAAATCACGTTTTTCTTTGCCGTTTGAACTGAGTGGCAGAACAAATGAGCGATGTGCATAAAAAAAGGCTTGCAATTAAAACGAAATTCGGATATAACACTTTCATCTTGCGCCCATAGCTCAATTGGATAGAGCATCTGACTACGGATCAGAAGGCTAGGAGTTCGAATCTTCTTGGGCGCGCCAAGATTTTAAAAGGGACATTTTTAAATGTCCCTTTTAAAATATCTGAGGAGCAGATAAGATTCGAACGAAGGAGTTCGGCGGCCAGCGCAGCGCAGACGCGACGTCCGCAGGACGGCCCCGCAGGGGTGAGCGAGAGCGAGCAACCTTCTTGGGCGCGCCTTCCTTAAGATCATACATTTTTAAATGTCCCTTTTAAAATATCTGAGGAGCAGATAAGATTCGAACGGAGGAGTTCGGCGGCCAGCGCAGCGCAGACGCGACGTCCGCAGGACGGCCCCGCAGGGGCGAGCGGAGTAAACAATTTTCTTTGGGGAGGTATTTGTTCGCTGGTCAGCACCGCACTTTTTTATTCTTGTTTTTTAATCCGACTTAGGTGTCGATATAATAAAATAAAAGCCATTCCCGTTAAAATATATACAAAAGACAAATACGGCAAGTTTTGATAAGGCAAACCATGGCTCAACGCAAAGCCTCCGCTCCAAGCTCCCACGGCATTACCGAAGTTGAAAGCACTTTGATTAAAGGTTGATGCCAAATTTGGTGCATGAGCTGCATTATTGACAACCATGACCTGCAACATGGGAGCAATGGTAAAGGTGATTAGATTCCACAGAAATAAAACGCTGACACCGAGTACCTCTTCTGTGAGCGTCCAATGCATGAGAACAACCAGACACAATAAAAGAGGAAACAATCCTGACAGGGAGGGTAAAAGTGCTTTGTCTCCCAATTTGCCGCCTAAAAGCGTTCCGACAGGCAAGCCGGCTCCCAGAATTAGTAAAATATAAGTGACATGGGATAGCGGCACTTTTGTCACATGAACCAAGAGAGGTTCGATATAGGTAAAAATAACAAATAATCCGCCATTCACAAGTGCTGATAAAACCAGTGGGATAAGAACCAATGGATTTTTCAAGCTTTGGATTTCTGACAAGGGAGTGACTTTACTGTTGCCGTGCATTTTGGGTAAAAAGAGAACCAGGCCGATGATTGCAACAAGCCCTAGTCCGCTGACGGACCAAAAAGTGGAACGCCATCCCCATTCAAAGCCTTCTGCCGTTCCGATGGGAACGCCGAGCATGTTGGCTAAAGTCGTTCCCAAAAAAACAAGAGCAACCCCAAGCGTGCGATGGGCTTTATCCATCAATGCAGCTGCGGCGACAGAGGCAAGACCGAAAAACGTTCCGTGACAAGTTGCCGTTAGTAAGCGGCCTGCCAATAAAAGTTCATAACTGGGCGCCAGAGCGCAAAAAATATTACCTGTCACAAAAATACTGATAAGGCCGATAAGGGTCGCTTTTCGGGGAAACGAGGCTGTTAAAATCGTCATAATGGGTCCCCCGATAACAACACCCATTGCATAAGCGCTGACAAGAAAGCCACTTTGAGAGACAGAGATATGAAAACTTTTGGAAATATCCAGCAATAATCCCATAATGACAAATTCACTGGTGCCGATGGCAAATGCCGCTAATGTCAATGCCCAAATGCTGAACGGAATAGATTTAAAAAAAGCCATGTCTTTATCCTCCTTTCTTTTAAATAGGAAGATAAGGCCGAATTACAAATTTTTATTTTGAAAATCTTGACAAAATCGGAAAAATCGCATACACTGTTCTCAAAAAAACAGGAGAGGAAATATGGCTTCATTTGTAAATAAAAAATTCCGGCCTTGTCGCAATCCTTTCTTTGACTATATTAAAGACGGAAACTATCATCCGGCCGTTTTTCTTTATTTAGGGCTGATGACACAAAAAGAATACCGCGATTTTATTCAACGATTAAGTTTGGAAGATGATATGACAAACGAAGGCGTTGAAGTTTATTATTCCGAACGTGTTTTGGCTGCTGTCACTTATGAGCTGCAGGAATTTAACGAACTGAGCTTGATTCGTCCGGAAATTGACTTTGACATTATGCATGCAATGGTTTTACCGCTCACTTTGAAAAAAATGGAAAAGCACGCATATCAAACGGGTAGTTTTTATTATCCTATAGAGTTTATGCGTAAAGTAGAGCAGATGAACAGTACAAACCGTTATGGTACACGTAATGCAAATGCACGTAATTTCTTTTTTGTCGCCGGGGAAATCGTTTGTCAAACGTTGAAACATATGTATAACATTCAAAAATCATCTGAAGATTTCCAAGTTAAAGCTGATTTGATGAAAAAACGGTCGATTTTAAAAAAAGAATTTGTTGATAACATGAAGGGTATTCCTGAATATTTCTTTTCTTTAATTCAGCCTGTTTTGACGGATATTTATAAAAGTGAAGATCATCCGGCCCGTCGAAAGGCTTATCATCAAATCTTAGTCAACGGATTTGAGGAGTTCGACGATTCGCCGGTTATTTCTGATGAGGAAATGGAACATAGAGCTGTTCAAATGATGGATACGGCCAGACGTGCGGTTGTCTATTATCCGGGATGGCCTTTGGAAGGGTGTCTGTCAGGTAAGAAAGAACTGTTTAACGGGTTGTCCGAATTAAAGGAACAGGCAGATCCGCAAAACCTATGGGAAGGTTCTGATTGTTGGAAAGGGTATCTTTATTTTAAGCAGGAAGAAACGCATGTTCGCGGTTAATCTGCCCGAACCGATGTTGTTGTTATCTTGTTGTGCGCCGTGTTCTTGCGCCGTTATACAACATTTGGCTCATATCGGGTTGAATTTTACAGTTGTTTTTTATAATCCAAATATTCGTCCGTTTGAGGAGTATGAAAAAAGGCGATTGGAAAATGAGCGACTTTGTGCTGCGTTTGATGTGCCTTTTGTATCGTTGGAGTATGATCATGATCGTTGGTGTCAGTTGGTGACCGGGTTGGAAGATGAGCCGGAACGCGGTCGACGATGTGATGTGTGTTTTGAAATGCGGTTGCGTCGGGTCGCACAATATGCTGAAGAAAACGGCTTTCAGAGTGTCTCCAGTGTCTTGGGCGTTTCAAAATATAAGGATTTTGAGCAGGTTAATCGAGCCGGACAGCGTGCTTTTCAGAAAGCAGATTTGTCTTATATGCCTGTGAATTGGCGTAAGGGTGGACTAGAGCAGATTCGGCAGGTTTTACAAAAAGAACTGGGACTGTATGCTCAAAAATATTGCGGTTGTCGACCGCGGGATTAAGTGAAAGGAAAAAAATGTTAAAACAATTTCAAAAATTATATGTGTTAGGTGCTTTGGGTAGTCTTTTGTTCAGTACCGGTTGTGGAAATGAAGACCGCCAGGTATTTCAGGATGAACCTTTGCCTGAAAAAGGAAATATGACTTTAATTCGCAAAGAAATTTATGCCTATGGGCAAAGTCCGGGATTTAATTTGGTTTATTATTTTGATAGAGACGGTGATTTGAAAACGGCTGAGGTTGTTTTAAGGACACGCCCGTTAATAACAAAACCGATTCTTTCCTTTAAAAATGATTTTAATAAAGCTCAAGTGGGCATGGTAAAAAGCATAAAACAATGGCACAATGATTTAACGGATAAGAAGTTTATTGATGAATATGAATATGTCCGATAAGCATTTTTTTGTTGAAGGCGAGCCCCTCGTTTGAGGGGCTTTTTTTTATAAGAAAGTTCTTGACAGGGGGGGGGGGGTATGATAGATTAGATA
>CALXUB010000010.1 GCA_944391565.1 uncultured Alphaproteobacteria bacterium
ATAACCCCCACATCGTGTTTCCTTTTACCACCCTTCTAAACCACGACAAACACCCTGTCGACCCCCATAACTTTTACCCCCCCCCCCCCCTTAAAATCTTCTTAATCCTTATTTTCCTTTGTTTTTCAGTTCAATCTGCCTTCGCTTTTTCAACAGCTTCCGGTCAATCGTTTTCGTTCTCTTGCTCCTCGTCACATCTGCATCCTTACCGAGTTCAAAACACCTTTAAATGTTGTGTCAATGATCCGCGGGAAAGTGACGGATTGTGCTGTACCGAAGCTGGTTCGGTTCCTTACGCGCCGTTTTGTTTAAAAGGCAATTGCACCGCCAGCCCCAAGACGGTTTGTTGTGTCGGAACAATTTATCGTGTCGGAGATACACAACTGTGCTGTCCGCCCTATTGCCATTTAGACAAAAATCAAATTTGTGACTGTCGATAAAATTTTCTTGCCAAACGAATGATTTTCTGGCAATCTAAAAAAACAGGAAACAAAAATGATGATGGGAAACACATTTTTTTGGGCTTTTTATTTTACTGAGGTGACAACACTCGGATAAGCCCCCTATTCATCAAACAAATCAAACAGAGCGGGTTTTATCCCCGCTCTTTTTTTATGCAAAAAGGAGAAAAACAATGACCGTATCGGAAAACACATATAAGCTTGCTCAACTCATTCAGGAAGATAAACGCCGACAGGCGGCGGATTTACTCGCAACCGCTCCGGTGGATGTCCGAATGATGCTGAACAAACACGCAGACACTTTGTTGTCTTTGGCATGCGCACAACACAACTTTCCGTTGGCAGATACTTTGATGGAAAAAGGAGCACCCGCGACGGCGGCGTTGTCTCGATTGATTCAACGCGATTCGCTGGTTCGCCGGTATATGGCCCTGCGCCGCGTCGATACACACGTTTCAGAAGTCCCTGTTTTGCTCCAACGACAAAACAGCCGTTAATGCACGCTCATGGGTGTTAAATCGTTTTGAGCGATAATGGCCAGCGCAACATCGCGTTCGGCCGCATACCCCATGCGCGATCCTTCGGCACCGTAAATCGCCCACACAGGCTCATCATTCACAATGTCCTGTTTGATATAAGCAATGTCATCCAATCCCCAATCGGCAAAACTGTCATCCAGGGAAAGGTCGCATTCAATTAAGTTTTTCTTTTCAATGCTAATCATGCTCATCCTTTGTTTTTAACTCAATTTCTTTATTTTGGGAAGCGTTAATTTGAATCTTTGTCACATTGGCCGTCGGTTCCGGTTTGACCAAGTCAATGTGCAGCAATCCTTTATCCATGGTTGCGCCGCTGACACGCATCCCGTGCGCCAGCATAAACGTACGTTGAAAGTTCCGGCCCGCAATGCCGCGATACAGGTATTGATGCTGTTCGGCATCCGGGCTTTGCCGTCCGCGAATAATGAGCTGATTATCCTCGACCGAAACATCCAAGTCTTTTTCATCATACCCGGCCACCGCCAAACTGATACGCAGACGATTTTCCGTCAACTGCTCAATGTTATACGGCGGGAAGCCTTCACTGCCGGCTTTGGCCAGCTGTTCAATCATGCGTTCCAGGTTGTCAAACCCCAGCATGAACGGGTTGTTAAATTGAACTCGTGTCATTTTCGATCTCCTTTATGGCATAAAAGAAAATAGACACCGGCATTGTTTTTTGCAAGAACCCTCATGCTTTCAAATTCCTTTCCAACAACGCCAAATCTGCCGCCAGCTGTTGATCCTTGCCCTTCAACTCGTCAATTGTCCGAACGGCATGAATAATGGTCGTATGGTCGCGATCAAAGGCCGAACCGATATCCGGCAAAGATTTCGTCGTCATGTTTTTAGACAACCACATCGCCATCTGACGCGGTCGCGCAATTTTACGATCTCGGCGCGTCGATTTTAAATCCGCCAGTTTCAACAAATAAAAATCAGCAACGGCTTTTTGAATGTCCTCCACCGTGATTTCTTTTTCATAAACATCCAAAATGTCACGCAAAACCTGTCGAGTCGTTTCCAGGTTAATCGGAGCACCCAGCAGTTCGGCATTGGCGACGACTCGTTTCAAAGCGCCTTCCAACTCCCGCACATTCGACGTAATCCGTTCGGCCAAAAAAGCAATAACATCTTCGGGAACCGACGTCCCCAGCAAAGCGGCTTTAGACTGCAAAATACCGATTCGCATTTCATATGTTGTCGGGAAAATGTCCACAACCAGCCCTTGTGCCATTCGTGTTTTCAGACGCTCTTCAATGCCTTTTAATTCCAAAGGCGAGCTGTCGGATGACACAATAATTTGTTTGCCCTGATCCACCAAAGCATTAAAAGTATGAAAAAACTCTTCCTGTGTTGCTTTTTTACCGCAGATAAATTGCACATCATCAATCATCAGCACATCCACCGACCGAAACAAATCCCTGAAGGAAACCGTATCGTCATACCGAAGCGCCCGCACAAACTGATACATAAACTTCTCGGCGGACAGATATAACACGCGCCGAGCCGGATTCGTTTTTTGAATGTGCCAGGCAATTGCATGCATCAAATGTGTTTTACCCAATCCGACCGAGCTGTGCAGATAAAGCGGATTAAAAACGACACTGTCCGACTCGGCGACTCGCTTCGCGGCAGCAAAAGCAAACTCATTGGGTTTGCCGACAACGAAATTTTCAAATGTAAAATGAGGATCTAAATAAGTGTTTTGGAACAAGTCGATTTCTTCGGCGGGAGCTGGGGCCGTGTCGCAGGCTGGCGGTATCGGCGCAACGGGTGTTTTTTCCAAAACGGCTTCTTTATGAGGCTGCAATTTCAAAGAAATGGGACCAACCGCCGGATTTTCATTTTTCCACAAATCTGCAATCAGAGCATCGTATTGTTTTTCCTTTAACCATTCCTGCATAAAACGAGTCGGAACCTGCAGAGCAACGGCACCCGTTTCGGCACAAGCAGGAGTAATCTGGTCCAGCCAGCGGACAAAAACACCGTCATTGGATTCGTTTCTGATCCGGTCACACACAGCCGACCACTGTTCCTGCAATGTATTTTCCGTCATATCCTACTCTCCCATGCGTTTTAAACCGTCGGCAGGACGAAAAAGGGTTCTTTATCGCCGATCTGCCTTCAAGGTTGTTGCGACTCTTTTCATCTGTTCCTTGATATTAGAAAAGAGATGTTTTGAACGCAACAAAACTTTTTGCAAAAACTGCAATTAAAGTTCTTGACGCAAGATATAGACTCTGGAATCTACATCTTGTGTTTCATAAAATAAATTATTGATTTTTAAAGCTTATTTCAAAAGAGAATCGGACATGTCGCTCCCTTGTTTTTTCCCAAAAGTGATTGATTCTATGGAGAGACTCGTTTTTTTAAACAGCATCTGCCACAACGGTTTTGTGTAAAGATTTTAACTAAAAGAAAAGATGAAAAGTAAACTGAAAAGCAGGAACCTTCAAAATGATAGAAAACGTTTTCTTTTGATAAAAAAGGGCCCTTTTTGAATTGGGGTTGGGGGCGGCAAAAAGGCCCTTTTTTAGCAATGACCTTGCCTATTTATTAAATAGAGCAGCAATACAGGCCGCCCGCGAAAATCTCCGCGCGGCGCGGGCGGCTTATCAGAATACTTAAGTTGGATAGGAGAACATAAAAAAATCTCCTCATCCCAAGCCCGCCCCCTGATTTTCAAGGGGGGACCAGGGGGCGGGCTAATCGTCTAAAAAAATTTTTTTGCTGATTTATTTTAAAACAAGCGCGCTTCCTGATGGCATCTTTTTTGGCGCAACAGGCCATTTGATATCAAATATTAAAACACTTTTACCGTGTTTTCCAACCACTCTTTTTCAGTGATGGTGCGGATTTTTTCAATGTGGTCCAGCGCATGTGGATAACCTTTTGAGGCCATGGCCGCGAACAGCTTTGGGATTTTCAAGCGATTAGCCGCCGACAAGTTTTGATAATTTCCCATTCTCAGCAGGCACAAATACGCGATTTCTGCGTAAAAAGACACTTCTTCCTGCATAATTTTTAAATTGATTTCCTGAATAACGGGCGGCAGCTGGATGAGCACCTGATAAACGACCTCAAAGGCTTCATCGTCGCCCAGGGCAAAAGCCAGTTGGTAGCTTTGACAGATATCCCACGCGTTAAAAAAGGCAAAAGGCGGATAATCCCCCGATGAGCAGCGCAAAAAAGGACTCTCGACAGAGTCCCTTTGTTTCTTTGCGCGTGACACGTTAGTCTTCAAAGGTATACAGACTGTCAAACCGTGCCGCAAACATGACATCTTTGACTTTTCCGGTCGCGGATTTAATAATCAGGTTCATATTTTTGGCCGATGCCTCATCGCTGGCGATAACAAACATCCCCAATGCGGCGCTGTCGATGAAGTCGCACTTGGACAAGTTGAACGTCATTTGTTCGTCTTTTGAGTTCTTTATCAAAGAAACGACCTCGAAAAAGCGGTCATGATCCCGAAAGGTAAAAGACCCTTCGATCCATATTTCCTGCCCTTTTTCAGTATCCACAACTCTATATTCCATGTTCTTTCTCCCATGCTTCTTCTTTTAGTATAAAACGAACCGACGGGCCCCGTCAACCTTTATTTTTTGATATAAGTCAAGTAAACGGGACGCCGACCGGCCTTCAGTCCTTTTTGCTCATAGCGCGTGGAAACCCAATCCGGCGGGGATTGATAAATGTCCTCATTGGTCTGGATGAACAAGTCGGAAGATTCAGCTTGCTGTATCGTCCAAACAGCATAAGACGCGACATCCGTTGCCACGCATAATTCACCGCCCGATATCAAAAGCCGCGCGATTTCTTTCAAATTTTTCGGCCCCAGAAAACGTCTGTCCTCATGACGGGCTTTGGGCCACGGATCCGGATACAACACAAAGATCCGTTCAAAAGTTTCGTCCGCAAAAAACGGAAACAGCTTGCGCACGTCATCGGCATAAATTCGCACGTTATCGGACCGCCCTTCTTCCAACAAGCGGGTTTCATTGGCCGCACGTCCCCATGAACCGTTCAGATGAGCCAGCAGGCTGGCAACACCGTTGACAAAAGGTTCCGCACCGATAAAACCGATGTCTTTGTGTTCTTTTGCCATTTGCGCCAAATGTTCTCCGCCGCCGAACCCGACTTCCAGCCAAAGGGCTTTGGGTGTAAACGGATACAGTGTTTTCAGGTCGATTGGCCCGTCCGGGTCTTTGATTTCAAGACGGGGCAGCAGCTGTTCCATTAAAAAAATACGCGTGCCTTTTAATTTCTTGCCGTGGCGACGGCCGTAAAACCGGTCTGTTTCAGTCATCTTACCCTCAAAGTGTCGGCTTCACATGCCAAATGTCTTCGGCATACTGGTGAATGGTTCGATCAGACGAGAATTTACCGGCCCGAGCCACATTCAACAGCGCTTTACGGCCCCAGCTCATCCGGTTGGCATAATCTTTGTTGATTTGTTCCTGAGCTTTGACATACGCGTCAAAATCGGCCAAAACCATATAAAAGTCATTGAACATGATGTTTTGGAAAATAGGCGTGAACAAACCCGGCTCGTCGTCACAGAACAAGCTGGACGTCAAAGCGTCCATCACGCGTTTGATGCGCATATCGCCGTTATAGTAATCCCAAGGTTTGTGACTGCCGTCCCGATGACGTTGAGCCACTTCTTCGGCCGTCAATCCGAACAAATAGAAGTTTTCGGCACCGGCTTCTTCCCGAATTTCAATATTGGCACCGTCTAACGTGCCGATGGTCAAAGCACCGTTCAACATAAACTTCATGTTGCCGGTCCCCGAAGCTTCGAACCCCGCCGTCGAGATTTGTTCGGACACGTCCGCACCCGGCATGATGATTTCCGCAACCGAAACTTTGTAATCGGGAATAAAAGCGACTTTCATCTGATCGCCGACTTTAGGATCGTGGTTGACAACGCGCGCAATGTTGTTAATCAGCTTGATAATCAGCTTGGCCATCATGTATTCTGGTGCAGCCTTGCCTCCGAAAATATAGACTTTCGGCGAAGCCAACTGAACACCGTCCTCCGTGATCATCAAATACTGATAAATAATGTGCAACGCATTCAACAATTGTCGTTTATATTCGTGAATGCGTTTGACCTGCACGTCAAACAAAGCTTGCGTATCAACGGTGACGCCGGTGGTTTTTAAAATCAAATCGGCCAGTCGTCGCTTGTTTAAATCCTTGACGGCCAAAAACTCATTCAGGAAGTCTTTGTCCTCGGCAAGAGGTTCCAAGCGGCGCAACTGATTCAAATCGACAATCCAATCATCGCCGATACGACTTGTAATCAAATTAGCCAAATCCGTGTTGCTGTCCAACAGCCACCGACGCGGCGTAATGCCGTTTGTTTTATTATTAAACTTATCGGGCCACATTTGATAAAAATCCGGCACCAAGTTTGTTTCAATCAGCTTGGTATGCAGCTCGGCCACACCGTTGACGGAAAAGCTGCCGGTAATAGCCAAATGCGCCATCCGGACTTTTTTATCGGCACCTTCTTCGAAAATCGACATGCGGTTCAGTTTGCCGTCGTCGCCCGGATATTGCTCGCGCACTTTGCGCATTAACCATTCATTGATGTCATAGATAATCAGCAGATGCCGCGGCAATGTTTGTTCAAACATGGAGACAGACCATTTTTCCAACGCTTCGGGCAGCAGCGTATGATTCGTATAAGCCATCGTGCGGCTGGTGACGTCAAAAGCATCCTCGAACGAAAAGCCATGCACGTCCATCAACAAACGCATCAGCTCGACAATCGCTAGCGTCGGATGCGTATCGTTCAGCTGAATCACGACTTTTTCAGGCAACAAATGCAAATCGTCGAAATCTTCCAGGAAACGACGCAGAATATCGTTAATGGCGCACGCCACAAAGAAATACTGCTGCACCAGGCGCAGATTACGTCCGGCCTCAAACGAATCGGAAGGATACAACACTTTGGAAATGGTTTCCGTTTTAATGTTGTTTTCCACAGCGTCCACATAGCCGCCTTCGTTAAAAACCTGCAAGTTCAAAGCATTGGTTGAATGCGCCGAAAACAAGCGCAGATAATTAACGGTCGTACCGCCGAAACCCACAATCGGCATATCATAAGGAATACCCATGATGTGATCGGCATCAACCCAACGCGGATAACGCATGCCGTCTCGTTCGTCGTAATGGATTCGGCCGCGAATGGGAATGTAGCAGGCTCGGTCAGACCGTTCAATCTGCCACGGCGAGGCCCGATCCAACCAGCTGTCGGCGCTTTCTTTTTGATATCCGTTTTCAAAGCGTTGGCGGAACAAACCGAATTGATAGTTGATGCCATACCCATAACCGGGCAATCCCAAAGTGGCAATTGAATCCAAAAAACACGCGGCCAAGCGACCCAATCCACCGTTTCCGAGGGCCGGATCATACTCTGCATCCAAAACTTCACGCAGCGGAATGGGATTGTCCAGTTTAATTTTATCCAGCATGTCATACAGCCCGAAATTGTGCAGATTATTTTCCAACAATCGACCGATCAGATATTCCAACGACAAATAATAAACACGTTTGGGGTCTTTTTTGGAATGACGAGCGGCCGTTTGGAACATTTGGTCGATACACAAATCACGCACGGCCAACGCCAACGCCGTAAACAAGTGTTCTTTGGTGGCTTCGCTCATTTGTTTGCACAACGTGTATTTCATGTGCCATTCGATCAGTCGGGCCATATCGTCGGCGGTCGGTTTTTTAAAACTCCCCTTTTTCATTTTTTTCTCCTTACCTATCTTTTGGCTGTTTCAACATTCGCACAGCTTGGTGTTTTCTTCTATTATTTTTCAAAAAAATTAACTTTATGTTAAAGGAAAGAAATTTATGCTGTTTCTCAGAAGAATTTTAAAAAAAGGGACAGCTATGTTCAAAAAAAGACTCTTAATGTGTTTGCTGATGGGGTGCCTGTGGGCTGTGCCGGTGACGGCTCAGGAGGCTTTTTGGGCGTTTGACGACGACGGACGTGAAATGATTATTCCGCCCGAATGTGATGAAACTTTTGATGCGGATGAGCTGTATGAAATCGGTATGCGATTATTGAACGAAACCGGCTATGTGCGGCAAGGGGCCGCATATTGTCTGCTGGCTTCGGCGTTTGCGGGCAACGTGGATGCCCAATATCAAGTGGCCAACATGTATCACAAAGGATTGTTTATGCCCAAAAGTGACCTGGCGGCTTACAAATGGGCCACATTGGCCGCGTTGAACGGCAGCGAGGAAGCAGACCGTCTGGGCGCCAACATTGAACAATTCTTATCCATTCAGGACATTGAAGTATCCACGAACTCACTGGGTGGCCTGATTAGCGGCATGACCTCCACACGGCAGGAGGAATTAGCCTTGCAAAATTCGGATTATGATAATCTAAAAGCTTACCTGAAAATGTTAAAAGAAGACATTGCTGATTTAGAAAACTACGGCAAAATCCGAAGCACGACTCGTGAGCGCGTCGTGCCGGTCAGAAGGCCGAAGCCTTATCAGCCGGAAATGCCGAATCCGATTTTGGTAATGGGACGCGTGGCCCAAACGGTCGACATGTGTCCGGAAACGGAGCAGGTTTATGTGACACCGGGCGATAAAGGAGAAGTCTGTTGTCCCGCCGACAGCACGAGTGCTGCTTGGGATGGCAGCGGTGCGTTTGCCTGTTGTCAGGAAGGCACACACTCTATTTTAATTCCATCCCGCGGCGACTCCGTATGTTGTCCCGAGTCGTCTGCCAGTGCACGCTGGCTGGGCGGTGAATGGAACGATTATGAATGCTGCCCGCCGGGAACGGTGGAAACCGAAAACAAAGGCAAAGGCGATACATACATTTGTTGCGCACCGGACAGCACGGCTTCGGACGGAGTTTGCCGGCCGAAATCAAACACAACCGGCACGAAAAGAACGCAAACAACACCTTCGACAAAAACCGAACGTGCACGAGCCGGCGGATCGATTTTTTCCGCTTCGGACTTAAAAAATGCCCCCATGCCGACGTATTAGAGGCCTCATGAAAAAATACGGACTGACCGCGGTTTTATGGAGTGTCTTCAGTCTGAGCGGTTTGTGCGCCGAACCGGCTTTTGTCGCGGGCATGCAGGATGTACCGCTGATGGAAGGATTGCAAGCGCTGCCGGAAGAGCTGTTTATCTACGATACCCTGAACGAACACGTGATTTTATCCAGCGCAACAACATCGGCTGAACATAAAACGCAAATTCAGGCGTTTTATAAAGAAACCCTCCCCGAACTGGGTTGGACGGAAACGGCCGCCGAACGCTGGTCAAGAGACGGAGAAAAACTCAGCATTGACTTTGATTTGAACGGGGCGGACTTGTTCATTCAGTTCACGCTGGAAACAATTTCAAAATAGGGCTTGACTTTTTCTTTTATTTCATGTAAAAGAAGTCTCCTAAGGTTTGTTAATGTAATTTGAATAAGGTAAAAAAAGATGGCCAATCATAAATCGGCAAAAACTCGGATCAGAAGAAATGAAAAAGCAGCTGCTTTTAACGCTTCTTATTTAAACCGCGTCCGCACGCTGGTGAAAAAAGTCGAAAAAGCAATTTTGGGCGGAAATAAAGAAGAAGCTCAAAAACACTTTAAAGAAGCTGAATCCGCTTTGGGAAAAGCGGCCAATAAAGGCGTGATTAAAAAGCCGACAGCTTCTCGCAAGACTTCCAGATTGTCTGCGGCGATTAAAAAAATTTAATCCGCGGATGAAAAGGTATTTTTCCGAATAAAATGCCCCCGGTCGAGGGCATTTTTTTATAACAACACTTTGCTTTCATCGCTTGCGTGAAAAACGGGGTCAAGCAAAAGAGAGAGCCGGATGCTTTTCCTTATAAAAATGGCCTTTTTGAGTTGGGTTCAGGGGCGGAAAAAAGGGCCTTTTTCATTAAATGCTTTTCTCTTTAATCGAACCCGCTTATCCGATTTTTGGCTTTTTCATAGATAACAAAATAACAAGCCGCCCGCGCCGCGAAGATTTCACGGGCGGCCTATCAGAATACTAAGTTGGATAGGGAACATAAAAAAATCCGTTCGTTCCAAGCCCGCCCCCTGATTTTCAAGGGGGCACAAGGGGCGGGCTGTTTGTCTTCAAAAGTTTTTATCATAAAAAGTTCATCCATCTTAAAACAAGCGCGCTTCCTGATTTTCAGGGGCGCGGGCAGGATGCGCGCTAAAACACAAAAAAACTGATAAGAAAAATTAAAATAATTCATCTCTTACTTGGGCTTTTTTAAGTTGGGGTATCATCTTAACCCGCTGGGTGTCTTTTTAAAATGACATTTTTTCTGGCGCAACAGGCCGCCCGCGCGCCGCGAAGATTTCGCGGGCGGCCTATCAAAATGCTTAAGTTGGATAGGAGAACATAAAAAAATCCATTCGTTCCAAGCCCGCCCCCTTAAATTCCAAGGGGCGCCCGCCGGCTATTCTGTTAAATAAAAAGCTTTTCTTGATCAAAAAGGGCCTTTTTGCCGCCCCCAAACCCAATTCAAAAAGGCCCTTTTTCGCTATGAATTTGACTATTCATCTTAAAACAAGCCCGCCTCCTGATTTTCAGGGGGGCACAGGGGGCGGGCTTCAACAAACACCACTTCAACACAAATTTTCTTGTCAAAAAAATAATGATGGACAAACAAACGACAATTCCGCTATCATACTTTCAGAACACATGAAAGGAGCTTAATCATGTTCACTTTAACCAAATTGACCCCCCCCCCCCCCTGCTTTAAATAACCTTTTCAAATACTTAATCCTCCTTTCCATCCTTACCCTTCCTGTCCACGCTAAGACCATTCTCAGGCACGCCTATAAAGTCTGCGAAGCGCATGAAGAAGCCTATTGAAACGGATCTTCCGCTCAATACTGCGACACAACAACTCACAAACTCGTCAAAAACCACAAAGACGGCGTCGGTGAGGCTGGATACGCTTGTTGCGAAATAAAAGAAGACAAAATAACCTCCGACGGTCCGGATGAAAGCGCCAGCACCGGTAG
>CALXUB010000011.1 GCA_944391565.1 uncultured Alphaproteobacteria bacterium
GAGCGCTTTATGCGGACATTAAAAGAAGAATGTGCGTGGTTGGTGGAATGGAAAAACGCTTTGGAATTAACTGAAGCGCTTGAAAAATGGTTTGAAAAATACAACCAAAGTTATTTGCACTCCAAGCTCGGATACATCACTCCGGCAAACGCAGAACTTATTTGGAACAATTTTAACTTTAAGACTCTCAATTTTGCCGCTTGACAAACTTGGAGCAGTACATAATTCCGTGGTTTTTATCAGAAAGACTCTTGACTTTTATTTTAGAATCTGATATAAGCACCTAACATTGGGGCGCGTAGCTCAGTTGGTAGAGCAGCTGACTCTTAATCAGCGGGCCCAGAGTTCGAGTCTCTGCGCGCCCACCAAGTTAAAAATAACATCCGAATAGGATGTTTTTTTATGCGCCGAGCAACTGCCGAGCAACCGCTTTCAAAACATCTCTAAGCAATTCATGACATTTCTAAGCAACAGAGATTTATTTTTTTATATGCACATAACAATGTATGATTTAATGCAACTTGTTGAAAAACAAAGAAAAAATAAAACTATAATAGAAAAAATGGAAATGGAGCGTTGATGATTAAGAGTCAGCTGCTCTACCAACTGAGCTAATCACCCGCAGGAAAGTTTTATACACGATTTTATTTCAAAAATCAAGGGGTGTTTCAAAAAACTTTCCGACACACGCGTCTTTGACAAAAAGTCCGATTTTTGATATACTGAAGAAAAGGAGGACGTGCATGGGACTTAAACAAAAACTCATGAGTATTTCTTTGGCCGGAATGACTGCCGGCAGCGCACTGCTGGGAGCCGAACCGCCGGCCGAAAAAACAGCCGGGTCCGCTCAAACAGAACAAACGGCACGTACCTTGTCTTATGAAGAAATGCTGGAAACAATGCGTTTGGAACGCGCGGCACGAGAACAGGGCAAACAAACTTTTCTGAATAAAGACGGTGAAGAATGCACGGTTAATTATGGTTATGAAGCTTCTTTTTTATTCAATTATACTTCTGCCGTTTTGGAACAAAATCCCTCTTTTACGTTTGATGGTGTCACTTATAAGACTGAAACGGCTTTTCATGAAAATGAATTGTTGAAAGCCGCTCGATTGGCAGGCCGCCCGACCTATACCTTCAATGACCAAGAGAAAAATGCCTGTTCAAGCTTTCCGGCAAAAGAACAAATGCGTGTGTTCGGGAACTTGTATGAAGAACTGATTGCACCGCAGGATCAAGTCTCCGAAAATTATTTAAAGGAATATGCCTTAACCTACACCCCTCGAAAAGGGGATTCATCTGAAACGCTGAACCGATTGTATCAGGTTTGGCGCGCCAGCGGGTATCCCGAGATTCGCAATCAAACGGAAGAAAACATGACGCTCATGGGGCGCGTGATTGAAAAAGGGCGGCGCGGAAAAACGGCTCACTTTGAACCATCAATGTTTGGCCGAGACACCATTTATTTAAGCCCTATCGGACGGATTGATCAAGCACCGGCAGAAGTGGGAGATCTTTTACCGGAAATGGCGCACGCTTTTCGACACAACAATCATGTTTTCGGTGAAGGCGTCCAGTATGTAAGGGACGGATTGAAAGATTTACTGAGTTTTAACAGTGCGGGCTTTGGAACAAGAGCGCAAAGCAAAAACTATAACAATCCCGATCGCATGGAATACGATACGCATCAAATTGTGGAACCGGCTTTGGAGGCTTTTGTCAAAGGCGAGATCAATACATTGGAAGAAATGTATTTCAAGATTGACACGGCGCGGAAAAGAAACGGCAATGAATATACTTGGACGGGTTCGGCGGAAAAGCAGATCGCTTCCGGTGCTCAGAAAAGTTTTGACGCCCTTCAAAAAGAACAAGGCGGTCTGAAACTGGCGGATCTGGCTCAACGGAAAACCGGCCGATCGGGTTAAAATCTTATTTGAAACTTTTTGAGAAATCTGCTAGGCTGAGAAAAAAGGAGCCGCTCATGCATAT
This sequence comes from uncultured Alphaproteobacteria bacterium, assembly GCA_944391565.1. Classification (GTDB taxonomy): domain Bacteria; phylum Pseudomonadota; class Alphaproteobacteria; order CAAHEQ01; family UBA3637; genus CALXXX01. The sequence continues at coordinate 1,990 of CALXUB010000011.1, forward strand.
AAAAAAACAACTGCTCGCCAGCTTTGGACTGGGCCTTGTTTCAGCCGTTTGTTTTGTGCCGACGGGTGCAATTTGGCTGATGTTTCTTTTATTTCCGATTTGGTTTGCTTTCATTGACAAAGCGCAAACAAAAAAAGCCTTATTCGGATTGGGATTTTGCTTCGGCGCCGGTATGGGAGCGGCCTCTTTGTTTTGGCTGACACAGGCTTTAATGATTGACGACGGCGCATTTGCCTGGGCTTTGCCGGTTGTGCCGATCGGATTTGGCTTGGTATTCGGTTTCTTTTGGGGTATTCCCGCGCTTTTGTGTTATTGGAGCCGACCCGGTTTTTCTCGTCTGGTGATGTTAGCCGGGACTTTAACTTTTTTTGAATGGGTGCGCTCCTGGATTTTTACCGGCTTTCCTTGGAATCTGCTGGGTTCAATGTGGATTGCCTGTTTGCCCATCGCGCAACTGGCCGCCATTACGGGTGTGTATGGCCTGACATTTGCTTCCGTTTTTTGGTTTGCGGCCCCTTATTTTTACAAAAACAAACATCTTGTGGCCGGAATTGCTGCCACTTTTGTGCTGGTCTTTGTCGGCGGATACGGTCGTTTAGCCGCCTTGGGTGACGAAACCGTCTGGGGCATTCGACTTCGTCTGGTGCAACCGAATATCGCACAAACCTTGAAATGGGATCCGGCAGCGCGGGAAGACAATTTAATGAAACACATCCGACTGAGCAAAAAGGCAGGTCAAAAACAAGTGACACATGTGATATGGCCCGAAGCCGCCGTTCCGTACCTTTTAAACGTTGACACGGATGCCAGAGCCATGACGATCAGCGCTGTTCCGCAGGGGGGAACTTTAATTACCGGCGGCATGCGTCTGACGGATCCGAAAAGCCGACAGCTGGCCAACAGTATTTTCGTTCTGAACGATATGGGAGAAATTAAAACCACTTATGATAAATCACATTTGGTGCCGTTCGGCGAGTATGTTCCGTTGCGCGGGCTTTTACCGTTTGACAAAGTTGTGCCGATTTCGTCCGATTTCGTGCAAGGTCCTCACGTCCGCACCGTGCGCGTTCCCAATGCGCCGCCGGCCGGAATGCTGGTGTGCTATGAGGTTATCTTTCCCGGTCGCGTCGTTCAGAAAAAATACCGTCCAAAGTGGCTTGTCAATGTCACAAACGACGGTTGGTACGGGTTAAGCGCGGGACCATATCAACACCTGGCGGCGGCTCAAATGCGTGCCATCGAAGAAGGCTTGCCCGTCGTCCGCGCCGCCGGAACGGGAATCAGCGCCGTCATTGCACCAACGGGTGAAATAACAGCGTCTTTGCCGTTGGGCTTGGAAGGCGTGTTGGATGCCGACTTACCCCGTGATCTGCCACCGACTTTGTATGGACGAATGGGAAATTTGATTCCTTTGCTGATGTGCCTGCTGGCTATCGGTTGGGCTTTCCAAAGAAATAATGATCAAAAGCATTCTTCCATTAAAGACGCCTTTTAGCAACAGGGAACCCAGGGCGCGGGCAGGAAGCGCGCTTTAAAAAAAACTGATAAGAAAAATTAAAACAATTCATTCCTCACTTGGGCTTTTTTTAAGTTGGGGTATCATCTTAACCCGTCCCCTGAAATTCAGGGGGCCTGCCAGGTATTCTGTTCAATAAGTAAAAAACTTTCTTTTGATCAAAAAGGGCCTTTTTGCCGCCCCTAAACCCAATTCAAAAAGGCCCTTTTTAGATAATGAATTTGCCGATTTATTAAATAAAGGAACATTAAATATAAAGGAAGGCCGCCCGCGGAAATTTTCGCGCGGCGCGGGCGGCCTATACATAAAAAAAGAAAAAGCATTTAAACGGCGCGCTTCCTGCCCGCCCCATGAAAATCAGGAAGCGCGCTGAAAAAAACATTTCTTTAAAATGACGAGACCTCACACAGATTTTGGCAAGCAATCCAGATAAAAAGAAATATCAAATGTCCTCTTTCAAAAGGGCCTTTTTGCGCCCCCCAAACCTAACCAAAAAGGCCCTTTTGAATTAAAAAAGAAACGCCCCTATACCGACCTACCAAAAATAAATTAGAAATGACTTTTTAGAATAAGAACAAAAAAAAGGAAAGCTCAGCCCGCCCCCTGCGGCCCCATGAAAATCAGGGGGCGGGCTTTAAAACATTTATTTAAAGTTCCTGTAGACCATTGACTTTTAAAAAAAATGACATCTTTTCATGATACGACAGGCCGCCCGCGCGCCGCGCGAAAATTTCGCGGGCGGCCTACACATAAAAAGAAACCATTAAAACAAACACGCCGGTAATTTAATTTTCCTTAAAATAATCATAGACAATTAAACGATGAATCTGTTATCATCATTTCGAAACAAACAAAAGGAGACACACATGTTCATTTTATCCAAATTTACCCCCCCCCCCCCTACTTTAAATAATCTTTTCAAATACTTAATCCTTCTTTCCATCACCACCCTCCCCGCTCACGCTAAAGTTATTCACAGGCAAGCCTACAAAGTCTGTCAGGCTCATGAAGAAGCTTACTGGGACGGATCTAAAGGTGTCTGCTGTGACGGAAATGTCTATCAAAAAGATGAAAACAAATACGCGTGCTGCCCAACTGGAAAAGAAGTCTCTATTGTTCAAGGTAAAGAAAACCTCAACCACTGTTGCTCAGAAGGACAAAAGGCTTACTGGGACGGGTCTGCTGCCCAATGCTGTGCGACCGCAACGCATCAGATCGTCACTAACTATATCAGTGGACAAACCGATACCGCTTACGCATGCTGCGAAGTTAAAGAAGATTATGAAACAGAGGGCCCTGGGCCATATGGTTTAGTTCGAACAACTACCTCTAATTGGACGATTGCTGGTGCTACGAACGGCTATTGCTGCAGCGGCTACACAAGCAGCCAATCTACTGGGCCCCTCAACGGGGTTGAAACTCTTTTGAGTAAAACCACAAATACAATTTCGATTCTTCATAACGGTGGCCTGTATTTTTGTGCACCTGGTCATATCTCTACTCGGCTTAACGCAGACGGTTCCACCTTTACAAAAGGAGAGTGGTATGAAAGCGGTTCACGTTGGTGCGAACAATCTGGAGACTTGGTCTATTGTTATTGCAGTGAAATTGGCGACCCCATATACTCAGAAGATGAATGCGAGCCCACGTCCGCCAAAGATCCACTCTTCTAGCCACTCCTCTATATTCAGAACGTTTTATGAAAGCGCTTCTCGATGGTATGGAAGCGAAAATGATTATATATACTGCACTGCCAGCGGCGATCCCAAAAACGCATCCGGCTCTTGTGACCCGTAAAGCGTGTTATTCTTCCCGACGGCGTTCGGCTTTGCGGCGATCGTTGTAGTCCAGCAGCTTTTTACGCAGCCGAATGTTATGCGGTGTCACTTCGACCAGTTCATCATCATTGATGTAAGCTAAGCTTTCTTCCAAGCTCATAACGACGGGCGGCGTCAGCAAAATATTATCATCTTTACCGGCAGCGCGCATGTTGGTGAGTTTTTTCCCTTTGATAGGATTGACATCGATATCGCCCGGTTTTGCGTTTTCTCCGATAATCATGCCGGCATAGACGGGCGTGTTGTGCGTGACGAACAGCTTACCGCGGTCTTGGATGTTAAACAGGGAATAAGCCACGGCTTTTCCGGTTTCAAGCGACACCAAAGCGCCGTTGTGCCGTCCCGGAATAGGCCCTTTGTAGGGACCATATTCGCTGAACAAGCGGTTCATAATGCCGGTGCCGCAGGTATCGGTCAGGAACTCGGAATGATAGCCGATGAGCCCACGGGAAGGCGCTTTGAAAATCAAGCGTGTTTTTCCGGCGCCCGAGGGATGCATTTCCATCAAATCGGCTTTTCGTTCGCTCATTTTGTTGACAACAACGCCCGAATAAGCATCATCCACATCAACAACCACTTCTTCATACGGTTCGGTTCGAGTGCCGTTTTCATCAACACGGAACAAAACGCGCGGACGGGAAATGGACAATTCGAACCCCTCCCGGCGCATGGTTTCAATTAAAATCCCCAGCTGCAATTCCCCGCGACCGGCGACCTCAAACGAATCAGAGCTGTCGGTTTTGGCAATTTTCAACGCGACATTGCCTTCGACTTCTTTTTGCAAGCGTTCCCAAATCATCCGCGAAGTCACTTTATCGCCTTCCTGGCCGGCAAACGGAGACGTGTTAATGGAAAAAGTCATGGCCAATGTCGGCGGATCAATGGGTTGAGACGGAATGGCTTCGGTGACGGCGGTATCGCACAAAGTATCGGCCACAGTGGCTTTGGAAAAGCCGGCCACGCTGACAATATCGCCGGCATGCGCTTCCTCCAACGCCGTACGTTTCAATCCGCGGAAAGCCATGATTTTAGAAGCCCGCGCGGTTTCCAAAGTCTGTCCGTCACGCGATAACGCTTTAATCATCGTATTGACTTTTAAACTGCCGCTTTCAATCCGGCCCGTTAAAATACGGCCCACGAACGGATCATACTCCAATGTTGTCACCAACATGGAAAACGGAGCCGTCTCATCGCATTTGGGTTCCGGCACATGCGTTAAAATCTTGTCCATCAGCGGTTTAATGCTGTCGCGCGGATCTTTTTGCAAGTCATAAACAGCCCATCCTTCGCGGCCGGAAGCATATAAGACCGGAAAATCCAGCTGTTCATCGGTCGCCCCCATGTGGACGAACAAATCGAATACTTCATTCAAAACATCATCGGGCCGCGCATCCGGACGATCGGCTTTGTTAATCACCACAATGGGTTTCAAACCCAATTTCAACGCCTTACCCACCACGAACTTGGTTTGCGGCAAAGGTCCTTCGGCCGCGTCGACCAACAAAATCACGCCGTCCACCATGCTGAGGATGCGTTCCACCTCGCCGCCGAAATCGGCGTGGCCCGGCGTATCGACAATATTGATGCGCGTGCCTTGCCATTCAATCGATGTGCACTTGGCCAAAATCGTAATACCGCGTTCACGTTCAATGTCACCGCTGTCCATCACGCAGGTTTGAACAGCCTGGTTATCGCGGAAAGTACCGCTTTGGCGCAAAAAAGCGTCCACAAGAGTTGTTTTGCCATGGTCAACGTGTGCGATAATCGCAATGTTTCGAATTTTTTGTGTCATGTTGGTTCTTCTTTTTTTTGTATCGAGTCGTTTATAAGGCAGGCATGATACACCTTTTTCATAAAAAAAGATAGCAAAAAATAAAGGGGACTTTCCGAACGGATGTTCCCCCAAAGCGCATCAAGGCCGTTAAACAGCAATGACAGACGCTCGAAAAGGAATTACATTGTAATTACTTTTTGTTTTATTTTTTCAGCTGCAACGTATAGTCGAACTGAGAAATAACGCGCTGTCCGTCGGGTTGGAGCAACTCCAGCCGATCCGGTGAAATGACATAGTATCGTTCATCGGTTCCCGTTAAAATCAGCGTGCGGGTACCGGGAGCCATTCGCCAAGATCCTTCGTTCATGACGGTTTCTTTTTTATCTTGATAGACGGTTTTCAGCTGATAAGTTTTGTCGGTTTTCAGCACCAATGTTTTATCGATGCCCGGACAATCCGCGCACGGAAAAACGCCTTGAAACGTGCCGGCGGCCGGTGCAACCGCTATTTGCGGCGGAGCCGATTCACATCCCGTCAACAATGCCGCCAACGCCAATCCCCCTAATAATAATTTGACTTTCATGTTTTATCTCCCTGTTATTACACGCATTAAGTGTATAAATTTAATCATGTATCGTCAAGGGGAAGATGTCTCGTTTTTAGTAGATATGGTCTTTTGTCTAGTGCATGCGGCGCAGTTGGAGATTTTTCGGCGAGGAAATCAAGCGGCCGTTTTCATCCAAAAGCTCCAGCGTATCCCGATTGATGATTAAAAAAGTTTCTTTTCGTTCGGTCAACGTCAGTCGGCGGCCGAATTTGCTGTAAGAGCCGGTTTCTTCTTGCACGCCGGAGTGGCCGATTTGAAAGTATTTCAGCTGATACCGTTTACCGGGCAGCAAAGTCAGCGTGGTTTCGGTGCCGGGACATTTTGCGCAGGGCAGCGTCCCTTGAAAAGTGCCCAGCAAACTGCCGGACAGTTGAGGCGATTCGCCGGGTGAAGTGGTCTCACACGCGAACAAAACAGCGGCGGCCCCCATCAGCCCCAAAGCAGACAACAGATATTTTTTCTTCATTTTTTCTCCCTTTCGGATTAAATAGAGGCTTTTTTTCAAAAATCAAGTCAGAAAAAGCTTGAAAAAGCCGGCTTGCTCCTATAACCTAAAGGCTAGATAAGGAGAGACATCATGAAAAAACTGCTTTTAACAACTTTGCTGTGGACGGGCACGTTGACGGCGGCGATGGCGGCGGATGACCGGGTTTATCAGTATCCGGCAACCGAAAACGCACCTGTTTATGAAACACAAACACAGCCGGCTTCGCGCACAACCCGGGCGCAAAAACCCAAACGCTTTTATGCGGGCGGCCGGTTGGGATACGGCTATACCTCGATTGACCCCAAAGATTTGTCCACGGCCGTCGGCGGTGCCATGGCAGGCGTCAAAGTTTTGGACTTTCGGTTTGAAGCCGACGTCACTTATATGGCGCAGACCGAACTGACTCATGATGTGGATTACGAGCAGTATACTTTCCTGTTAAACGCATATTACGACCTGCCGTTGGGACGATTTAAGCCCTTTGTCGGTGTCGGTGCCGGCGCGGCTTATTCGATTGCCACCCGCAAATACAAACGGCACGGCTGGACGCATGAGGAACGCTGGGACGATACGAATTGGGCCGTAGCGGGCATGGGCGGCGCATCGTTTGACATCACGCCTTATTTAACGGCCGAAGCGATGTTCCGTTATATTTATGTGGATTTGCACGAAGACGCCTATAACCTGCAGGCCATGGGCGGGCTTCGCTATAACTTTTAAGAAGGAGGCTTCATGCGGCGATATGGTTTATTCGGATTGGTTTTAGGGCTTTTTCTAACGGCGTGCGCGACCAACTTGCCGCCTGTTGCGGTGGAGCAAGGCGTCATTTTCGGTTCACCGTCCCGGGAGCAAGTGGCTCAAACCATGGCGCAAGCGGCTACTCGGGCCAAGTGGCAGGTGCGCGGCCGCTCGGCAGACGCTTTGGACATTTTTTTCACGCATAAAGGTTATGTTTACGCTGCCAAAATCAGCTTTACGACACAAACATACCGAATTGATTTTGTCTCCAGCGAAGGATCGGTGCATGATGCCGACGAAGTGATTGTCTATTACAATAAACAAGTCCGCCGGTTAAACACTTACATCAACCGCTTTCTCAGCAAAGCGTTTTATTAAAGCCGGGATTTCAGATAATCGCCCAAGACACGTTCAATCAAGGCCGTACCGTCCGGCGCCGATGAGTGGCTGTCAAACGCAAACCCCATGGGAATCAGCGCGCCTTTTTGCCGGCGGTCTTCCTCGATCAGCCAATTCACGAACGGCATAACGGTCGCACCGCCCGTTAAACAATAATCCAACGACATATACGGCGGACAGCCGTTTAACATGACATAATCAATCGCCTCGCTGGTTGAACGAACCACATCCCATGTGTCATCCGGCGGCCGACGCATGTCGTCCAAATACAGCTTTTTCATTCAAAAAGCCCTTTGCCGTCCAATCGAACGGTTTTTTGTTCGCCGGTTTGCATGTTTTTCACGGCAATTTCTCCTTTGGCGAACTCTTCGGGCGCCAGATAAGCCGCAAACCGCGCATGACGTTTATTCGCAGCCGTAAAAAACTTTTTGGGATTTTGTGCAGCCAACATCAAATCTGCCGCACGGCCGGCGGCCCAAACTTTCTGCACAAACTGCATGGCCGGCAGCTGCAGACTGTCATCATAATACCCCACAACCGTTTCGACGCCTTCAAACGTCTCGGGATAGCCGAATTTGGCGGTATAAAGCTCGCGAATCACGCCGTCGCCGAACCCCAGCCCGCAAGCCGGCAGCTCTTTGCCCGTCATACGCCCGAACAGCATATCATACCGGCCGCCCCCGAACAATGCCCGAAACCGGCGCCCTGTGTCAAAAGCCTCAAACACAATGCCCGTATAATAAGACAACCCGCGAATAATCGCCGGATCCATTTGAAGATAAGCCCGATACCCCAGCGCCTCGGCGCACTCGAACAAACGCTTCAACATCTGATAATCGACGTTTTCGGGTCCGACCAGTCGGCCGATTTCATCCGGATCATGCGTGTCCAGCAATGCAAACAGCCGATCCATCTGTTCGACCGTCAGTCCCAACGCCGCCATTTCGGATTTCAACCATTCGACGTCGACTTTTTCTTTTTTATCAATCAATGTCATCAACGCGGCATGCCGTTCATGTGTGACACCGATTTTCAATAAAAATCCGGACAACAGCGCACGACTGGATACCCGAATTTGAAAATCCGTCTCATCAAATCCCAATTCTTTCATAACGGCGACGGCCGTGAATAAAATCCAAGCTTCGGCCGAAACGCCGGCTTCACCGATAATGTCGATGTTCCATTGAAAGTGCTCGCGATAGCGACCCTTGGTCGGACGCTCATACCGAAAACACTGACCGAAAGACCAGATTTTGGCGGGTGTCGGCAACGTTTCTTTGATGCCTGTGTAAAGCCGCACCATGGTCGGCGTAATTTCCGGACGCAAGGCCAAATGGCGGTCGGATTTATCATGAAATTCATAGATTTGATCGGATAATTCTTCGCCGGCTTTGCGTTCGAACAGTTCATAGCTGTCCACCACCGGCGTTTCATAGCGCAAGAACCCCGCGCGCGCAGACGCTTTTTCAAAAGCAGCCAGCAGCTTTTTGCGAAAGACCCAATCCGTGGGCGTAAAATCCCGCATGCCCCGAAGCGGCGCAACGTCTAATTTGTCAGTCATTTCTTTAACTCCTTTATGTCTTTTCATACACCGCTTTTGTCGGAAAATCAAGTCCTACATCGCGCGCAGACGGCGAATCCGCTGGCCGATCGGCGGATGTGTCGATGAGAGAGAAGAAAGCATCAATCCGCCTTTGTGAGAGGGATCCGCAATACAAGCCGTTCCCATCACAGGTTGACGATCCAGCACTTCCACCCGAGCATCTGTACTGATTTTCATCAAAGCGTCCGCCAAAGCCCCCGGATTATGTGTGATTCGAGCACCGGTCGCGTCGGCCGCGTATTCCCGCGTGCGCGAAATCGCCAATCGGAGCAACGGTGCAATAAAAAAATGAAAAATCATCAGCGCAATCATCACAAACAAAATCAACAGTTGCAGTTGATTTTCTTTCTTATTTCGACAGCCTATCGTCCAAAAACGCACACGAATATGTTCGGCCAAAAACCCAAAAACGGAAAGCCCCGTAATAATCAACAAATTTAACCGCACATCTCGATTCCCGATATGTGCCATTTCATGCGCAATCACGGCTTCCAATTCCAAAGGCTTTAACTTTTCCAGCAATCCGGTTGTGACGGCGATTGACGCCGTTTTGGGACTGTGTCCCGTTGCAAACGCATTCAAAGAAGAATCCTTGATTTCATACACCTTCGGCATCGGCAGACCGGCAGCCATCGCCACGTTTTGAACCGATCGATACAGTTTTTTATTGTCGTTCAAATCAATCGGACGCGCACCGGCAAACTCCAGCATCATTTTATCGCCGAAGAAATAGGAAATTGCCATCCACCCCAGAGCTATGCTAAAAAGCGGCATCAATGTATACAGCCAATACCCCGATGCTGCATAAAAATAAGCATTGTTTTCACTTAATCTTTCCGTCGTGCCGGGAAACCAGCGCAGCCACAGGACAACGCCGTCCATCATAAAGTCGTTATCGGCCAAAACCCGAACCGCGCCATAGCAGGCAATCCACACCAAAACCGATAATGTAATCGGAAACATCAACACCAAAAACGCCGTCTTCAGGTTGTTGCGGGTAATGTGGTCATATACCGTTAAAGGTTGAGACATAACGGCGCCTTAAAAAGAAACTTTGGGCGCGGCGACCGTTTGTTTTTTATCCTCGTCCGTCAGTTCAAAGAAGGCTTCTTTTTCAAATTTGAACCGACTGGCGATCAGGTTGGACGGAAACACCTCGATTTGCGTATTCATGGCCATCACGTTTGAGTTATAGAATCGACGGGAGGCTTGGATTTTATTTTCCGTGTCCGTCATTTCCTGCATCAGTTCCAAATAATTTTGGTTGGCTTTTAAATCAGGATAAGCTTCGGACAAAGCAAAAACGCTTTTGAGCGCGTCGGTCAACATGTTTTCGCGAGCAGCTTTTTCGGCACCGTGACCTTGCGTTTCCATTGCGGCCGTGCGCGCTTTGACGACGTTTTCCAATGTTGACTTTTCGTGTTTAGCATAGCCCTTGACCGTTTCAACCAGATTCGGAATTAAGTCATAGCGGCGTTTCAACTGTGTTTCGATATCACTCCACGATTCGCGCACGCGCTGGCGCAGCGTGACAAGTTTATTATACAAAAAAACAATGTAAAGCAGCACCAAAGCCGCAACAATCACACTCAACAGCATATTTGTTCTCCTTTTTATGCAAACGATGCATTCAGTTTATGCGAAAATGTTTGAAAAGACAAGCCTTGATTTTCAAAATAAAAACATGTATTCTGATGTCATTTTAAAAAGGAGAAAGAACATGCATCCGTGGCATGACGTTGAAAAAGAACCAAACGCGCCGCATGTGGTGACGGCTGTGATTGAAGTGCCCAAAGGCTCGAAAACCAAATACGAACTGGATAAAACCAGCGGATTGCTCCGCGTGGATCGGATTTTATACAGTTCCGTGCATTATCCTGCCAACTACGGATTTATTCCCAAAAGCTATTGCGATGACAACGACCCGTTGGATATTTTGGTGCTGGGTCAAGAAATCGTCGTGCCGATGTGTTTGATGCGCGCACGGCCCATCGGCGTCATGAAAATGATTGATCAAGGACAGGAAGACGATAAAATCATCGCCATTCATGTCGACGACCCGGAATATCTGCACTATCATGATATTGACGAGCTGCCGCCGCATTGCCTGCGCATGCTGAAGCGTTTTTTTGAAGATTACAAAATCCTGGAGCAGAAAGAAGTCAAAATCGAAGAGTTTTTGGGCCACGAAGAAGCCTTTAAAACCATCAATCGTGCTTTTGCGCTGTATGACCGGGAAAAAGAACATTTAACAGGATACCGCGCCTCATGTCCCTGCAACCGATAACGTCTTTGATGGATTTAATTGACAGCGCCCGCGCGTTTTTTATTGACGTGTACGGCGTTTTATACAACGGCGAAACTTACTATCCGCCGGCGCTGCGGGTGTGCGAACAACTGATGCGGGCCGGACGACAAGTCATCGTTTTGTCCAACGCGACGACCGTCGGCAGCCATTTCCAGGAAAAACACGCGCGCCTCGGCTTTTTAAAAGGGGTCCATTACACCGATGTCGTGACGTCGGGCGATGTGTTAAAAGAAAAACTGGAAAAACAGCATTTTTTGGATGATGTCACCGGTGCGCCGACAGGCCTTTACACGGTCATCGGACGGGAAAACAATCGGTTGTTCGCCACCGTTTTGGATCGACAGACAACGGAGATGGACAAAGCCGCCGCCGTGTATTTCGGTTCACTTCAAAAAGACGGCCATTTCTTTGAAACGTTGGACCCTTATCTGCCCAGCGCGCAACGGGCTTTGCAAAAAGGGCTGCCCGCCATTTGCGCCAATCCGGATTATTTTGCGTTTATCGGCGACCGCAAGCATGTCGGCCAAGGGTTTTTGGCACGCTGGTATGAAGAACAAGGCGGCACCGTGTATTGGATCGGCAAACCTTATCCGGAAATCTACGATTACGCATTGCGTCAAACCGGCATTTCGGATCCGACCCGGGCCGTCATGGTCGGGGACACCATCCGCACCGATATTTTGGGCGGACAGACGGCGGGACTTCAAACGGTGTTGATTACCGGCACGGGCATCACCGCCGATTTAATCGCAGCCGGCAAAGAGCTGATGCAAATCGCCGATGCCGAAGGAGCCGTGCCGGATTATTTGTTGGAAAGGTTGTCTTGATGTTTGAACTGCATCCTGCTTTGAAAAAGAAAGATTTTGTCTGTGATTTGGACTTATGCACGGTTTTGTTGGAAGACAACGCCGCGTATCCCTGGATTTTTTTAGTGCCGAAACTGCCCGGTATCCACAGCATGCGCGATTTAACCCATGAACAACGGCTTTGCTTGATGACTGAAATCGAAAAGGCCGAAACCGCCATGGCAGCGCTGTTTCACCCGGTGCAAACCAATGTGGCCATGATCGGCAATTTAACGCCGCAGCTGCATGTGCACGTCATCTGCCGGTTTGAAAACGATCCGGCTTGGCCCGGCACCGTGTGGGGCGAAAATGCCGTCCCTTACGCACCCGAAGTCAAAAAAGAAATAATCTCACAAATTCAACACGCTTTAAAAGGAGAGCCAAATGTCTAACGTTGCCGTTTTAATTCCGACTCGATTGAAATCCACGCGCCTGCCTCGGAAACCCCTGGCCATAATTAACGGAAAACCGCTGATTCAACATGTCTATGAACATGCCATCGCCGTTCATCCAGCCGAAGATGTTTATATTGCTTCGGGAGATCAGGAAATCATCGACGTAGCACAAACTTTCGGCGCCAAATGCGTGCTGACGGACGCGTCGCTGCCCTCCGGAACAGACCGAATTTCCGCCGCCTTGCAGGAAATCGACCCCGACGGCACACGCTATGACATCATTGTCAACTTTCAAGGCGACGGCATTAACGTGGATCCCCGATTAGATTTGGAACTGATTGACATTATGCAAAAAACAGGCGCCGATATTGTGACGGTCGGCAAACGCATCACGGATATGAAAGAAATTCAAAATCCGGCTTATGTTAAAATCGCCATGGGTTTGAAACCGGGCGAAGACACCGGCCGCGCTTTGTATTTTTCACGCGCGCCGATCCCCTTTCATCGCGATTCGAATGCCGTACAGGTGCCGTGCTATTGGCACATCGGCATTTACGTTTACAATGCACACTCGTTGCGCCGGTTTGTATCCCTGCCCGTAGGCGTGCTGGAAGAAACCGAAAAACTGGAACAGCTGCGCGCTCTGGAAAACGGCATGACCATCTATGCCAAAATCGTGGATTCCATCAAGCTGGTCGAAGCCGCACCGGCCGATATCAATACGCCCGAAGAATTGGCCGAAGCGCAAAAATACATGAAATAAACCAAAAACCGATTCTTTATTATATAAAAACGCCGCCGAAAGGTTCTTTCCTGAAAACGAAAAGAAAACAACGGCGGCGGATTTGTTTACTTCGCGGGTTCCAATAAAACGGTTCCTTGTTTTAAGCGTGCTTCATAGTAAATAGCCCTGAGTGAATCGCGCACATCATGCGGATAGGGAATTTTTTTCATGACGGCGATCCCCGTTTTATCCGTTGAAGACACAATGATGGTGCCTAAGTTTGCCCAACGATCGGTTAAAGACTGAATTGTTTTTGAATCGACAATGCGATAGAGTTCGATTTCATCGACGGTTCGCCCCAAAATGCCGGAGATAATAATCAACCGTGTGGAGGTCAGCACATAATATCGATAAGTGCGATACAGGTGCAGCGGTATCAAGAACAGCCCCAGCGTGCAAAGTGTCAGAATCAGATAAAGAGGATTATACTTCCAATCTGCGATGGAGCCGGTCACTTGCCAATAGAATTGCTCTTGAGAGTCGAGCATTTGGCGCAAGATTTCTTCATTTTTCATTTTTTATTTCCCTTTTTTAAGCGTGAATCTCCTTCCAGTTTATGCAAAAGCCCCTAAAACTGCAAGAGAAAAAAGCAATTTCATATTTTGGCATGGTCGCACGCATAAGGCTATATTATTTTTTAAAATTTCAACTTTTTGTAGTAGACAATCTCTTTTTTTTGTTGTTAGAGTAATACCTGTTGTACTTCATATCTTATTTTAAAAAGGAGTTAAAAATGAAGAAGTATCTTTTATCGACTTTCGCTGCGCTTGCAGCAGTGACGATGGCGTCTTCCGCCAACGCACAGACATCGTATTATGACGATATGTACGTTCGCGTTGACGGCGGTTATGCGATCGGTATGAAAAAGACGGAAGGCGCGGCCATTTTTGATGCGGGTGTGGGTTTCCGTTTGAATGATTATTTCAGAGCAGACGTGACAGCCGAATGGCGTCCGTGGGGCAGACAAAAGTTCAAAGACAACGGTGTCGAAGTCGGAAAAGCCGACATGTGGACATTGGGTGCCATGGCGAACATTTATGCCTCTTATCCTGTTTATGACAAGTTCTCTGTGTATGCCACCGGCGGTGTCGGATATTCTTATAACAAGACCGACAAATTCAAAGGTGAATACAAAGGGGAAGGCAAAAGCAATTTTGCCTGGAACGTGGGTGCCGGCGTAGAATATGCGTTGACTCCTTGCGTGACATTAGATCTGGGGTACCGCTATTCAGATTTGGGCAAAGCAAAGGTTAAATCCTATGCAACTGGCGCAAAACTGGAAGAAGACGTCAGATACAGCGATGTTAAAATCGGTATGCAATACTACTTTTAACATCTAAAATTATCGTATTCTCATTCCTCTGTAAGAGCCAGCTCAAGGTCCGCCTTGGGCTGGTTTCTTAATCGGCACGGTCCCTTTGGCTCCGCCGCCAAGCAGCCAACTTCGCCCGACGCTTGCGTGCCGTCTCGGCAGATTTTGTCATCGCGGCAAAACTGCGCAGGCTTTGTTGGTGAATTTTCTCCGGATCGTGGTCGTCTTGAGGCAAATGACCCGCTTGCGCCAAATATAAAGCCTCCACCTTTTCCAGGCAATTCAATCGTTGACCGCGCGCATAATCCAAAAGCGTCCGTTTTTCCAAATTCACAGTATCAACACGCACCCCTTTGTCCAGCAAAAAGTTCAAACAGTTCAAACGACCTTGGTTCGTCTCAAAATCCATCAACACGTTTTTCATCCGTGCCCAATTGGCACATGAATCCGCCCGAACACAAAGTAAAGCGGCCGTATCCCCATTCCGATCTTGATCATTAAGGGTTTCGGGTTCTTGCTGATAAAGATAACGCAAAGCTTCCAAACTTCCGTGCATGCAAGCGGCCATCATCGGGGTCCGACGACGAAAAAACGTGTGCCGATGTTCTTCTGCAAGCTCCGCAACCCGCACCGGTTTGACGGAAGGCGCCTTTTTTTCCCGATAAAAAAAGTCCAAAAGCGACACATTGTTTTGATAAGCCGCCATCTCCACAACCCCAAAATGATAATCAAACGTGCGAATCAACGGATCAGCTCCACGCTTGTACAGCTCTTTGGCTTCATAATTCAGGTTCATCTCCACCGCGCGCAAAAGCAGTGTATAACCTTGCATATCCCGCCGGTTTATCATCTCAGGCGGCAGATTTTCCAACAACGCATCAAAAATCGGACGCCGGCGATTGACTTCGTGAAACCAAGCCTCATTCAGCTTTTGAACTTCCCGAGCCGTCGCATTATTCGATTCATAATAATTCATTCGAATCACAAACGGCGCCCGCGCATTCATCAACGATTTAAAATATGTGTGCAGCACCGTATCCCGCTGATTATTCACCTGCGTCAAATCCGGATTTTGTTTTAAATAATGTGTGACGGCAGACATGTCCCCGCGATCAATGGCCATAAACAATTCATTCTCAATGCTTTCAAATTCCATGGTTTTCCCCTTTCTGTGATGAAAAACAGTATACTTGTTTTGATGTGTTTTGTCAATATTTTTATCTATTTTATTATGAAAAGAAAAAATGTTGTTGAATAAAGAGCGTTTCCATCCTTTTGAAATTCAAGGGGCATGCGGTGTGTCTTTTTTCAATAAATAAAAACTTTTCTTTTGATCAAAAAGGGCCTTTTTGGTTTGGGTTCGGAAGGCGGCAAAAAGGCCCTTTTTCGCTATGAATTTGCCTATTTATTAAATAAAGCTGCAACACAGGCTACCCGCAGAAATCTTCGCGCGGCGCGGGCGGCCTCAAACAACATTTATCAAAAGCGCGCTTCCTGGTTTTTCATGGGCGCGGGCAGGAAGCGCGCTAAAACACAAAAAACTGATAAGAAAAATTAAAATAATTCATCCCTTACTTGGCTTTTTTAAGTTGGAGTGTCATCCCAAGCCCGCCCCCTGAAATTCAGGGGGGCACAGGGGGCGGGCTTTAAAAAACACCCCTACTTCAATACAAATTCTCTTGTCAAAAAATAATGATGGACAAACAAACGACAAATCCGCTATCATACCTTCAGAACACATGAAAGGAGTTTAATCATGTTCACTTTAACCAAATTGACCCCCCCTCCCCCTGTTCTCCTCTTTAACCTAACCATCTGTCTCTGTTTCTCTCTCCCCGTTCAAGCTAAAATCATTCAAAGAAAAATGCACATGGTCTGCCAAGAACATGAGTCTGCTTATTGGAACGGGTCTAAAGGCGTTTGCTGCGATAAATCAATCAAACAAGTCGCCAATGAAAACAGATACGCCTGCTGCGAAGAATGGCAAAACGCTTATCTTTACAACAATGCCGTCGTTTGCTGCAACGAGGACCCAAATACGACGCCAAACAACCTCTGCTGCACGAAACAAAATGAAAAAGCTTACACGTATGATTATTGGTATGAAGTCATTTTTGGCAGCGGATCTACTGGCATAATAGAAACAAGAACCAGTTGCTGCGTCAATAATCCGGTAGATGTTTTAGATTTTGAAGATGGAAATAGACGCCAATATGGTGTTTGCTGTCCTTCAGAGAAACCTTATATTGCATTAAGTATTAAAGGTAAAGATCCTTACACAGGCCCTTATCAAAAATATGCTTGTTTCGAATGTCCTCATCCTGTTATACTTGAAGAAACCTCCGGTCCATACGGCGAAGAAAAAACGACGTATGGTTGCCCATGATAAAACCATTTCTTACATTTATGAAAAATACGCTTTTCAGGAGAATTTCCGGACATAAAAACCTAAAAAATGCTTAAGTTGGATAGGGAACATAAAAAAATCTCCTCATCCCAAGCCCGCCCCCTGATTTTCAGGGGGGCGCAGGGGGCGGGCTAAAACAAAAAACAACACACCCATTTGAATACAAATTCTCTTGTCCAAAAAAATAATCATAGACAAATAAATTACAAATCTGCTATCATACCTTCAGAACACATGAAAGGAGTTTGATCATGTTCACTTTAACTAAATTGACCCCCCCCCCCCCTACTTTAACTAATCTTTTCAATTACTTAATCATCTTTTCAGTCCTCACCCTTCCCGTTCAAGCTAAAATCATTCAAAGAAAAATGCACATGGTCTGTCAAGAACATGAGTCTGCTTATTGGGACGGGTCTAAAGGCGTTTGCTGCGATAAATCAATCAAACAGGTCGCCAATGAAAACAGATACGCCTGCTGCGAAGAATGGCAAAACGCTTATCTTTACAACAATACCGTCATTTGCTGCAACGAAGACCCAAATACGACGCCAAACAACCTCTGCTGCACGAAACAAAATGAAAAAGCTTACACGTATGATTATTGGTATGAAGATGTATATGGCAACAGCGGAATAATGGAAACTTATACCAGTTGCTGCGCCAACAATCCTGTAGATGTGTTAGCGGTTGAGGACGACAGTGGTCGCCAGTATGGTGTTTGCTGTCCTTCGGAGAAACCTTATCCTGGCTTAGCCGGCACGGGTTTAAATGGTTATCGAGGTTATGCTTGCTTCAGTTGTTCCGACACCGTCGTTATTGAAGAAAACTGGGACGGATCCGAGGCCACTTATGGCTGTCCTTGACGAAGGTCATTTACATTTATGAAAAATACGCTTTTCAGGAGAATTTCCGGACATAAAAACCTAAAACTGGATGTATCAGAAGGTCATACATTTCTCTGAGACATTTTTAAAAAGGCGTTTCATACCCTTTCATGAGGGGACTTGTCTTTTAAGGTCAACTTTTAACCTGAAAAGTGGTAATTTTTTTAAGTTTTCTGCCTATTTCAGCCATTAAACAAGGAACACATTTTTAAGTTCTTAACGAAAAAAAATGCAAAAAAGCAACACTTTATAGTTGACTTATCAGTTCATCTATGCATATATTACTACGACTGTATTCGAAAAAAGGAATACCAAACCATAAACAGAGGAGAAAAAGAATGGCGAAAAAATCTTTACGAGGTCGTGTTGACGGAGCCCCCAATCCGATTGACATTCATGTTGGCAACCGTGTCCGGATGTGCCGGACGCTGATGGGCATGAGCCAGGAACGACTGGGACAAGCGTTGGGTTTGACGTTTCAACAGGTTCAAAAATACGAACGCGGGATGAACCGCATCGGGGCGAGCCGTTTGTGGGACATCAGCCAAGTTTTAAACACGCCCGTATCTTTCTTTTACGAGGGCATTTCCGAGGATGCCGAAAATCTATCCCCGCGGCATGTGAATGAGAATTCGTCTTTGCCGAAGAACATTCGAGACATGATGTTAACGCTGGATACAAATCCGCTGAACCGTCGGGAAACGCTGGAACTTGTCCGAGCCTACTACCGCATTGCCGACCGCAACGCGGCACACCGGATTTTTGACTTGATTAAAGCGCTGGCCCCCGTTGATGAAACCGAACAAAGTGAGCTTGACAAACTTTGTGAGGAATAGTCCTTGGCATATAATCTTTTTTATCTTGATTTTTATGCCAATTGTGTGTATCTTTAAATGAAGAGGAATGTAGACATGAAGTATGAAAAACTTTCAGAAACATTAAAAGAATCGTTGGACATCCTGGAAGCTTTAACAGAGGAAGGCTTGATGGTTGTCCCGACGACCCCGACGCCTGAAATGGTGTCGGCGGCCATGCGCGTTTCAGATTTAACGGAAGAAGAAGTCCGTAAAATCTATTACGCCATGATTACCTTTTCTGACGAGGATTTAATCCTTGCCAGAAATTAAGGAAACGCTAGCATAACGGCGTTTTTTACCTCCTTGACCGAGCGGTGCGAGCATAGCCGCTCGGTTTTTCAATACTTGCCGCACCAGCAAAAACCCTTTTAAAACAACAATCCAAAAACGCATTTTTCCCCCTAAATCCATTTGTGAAAGAAAAGTTCGGCCGCGGCCATGCAAAAAGCGCTGAATGTGGTGGCCGCGACCACGGATAACACGGCTTTGATAGGCGCGATTTCGGCACGTGTGATAAATTTTTTTTCCATTTCCGTCATCATGTCGGCCGAAAAAGCCGCCAGTTGTGTTGTTAAACGCGCCAACTGTCGATTCGTGCTGTCCATGCCTTTTTTTAAATCTTCGATTTGCGCGGCCAAGCCGTCGACGCGCGCCATCAGCTTGCCGATTTCCACTTGCAGAACCGCCATCAGAACACCTCCCGATAGAACAACAATCGTCCGATTTCGGCCACCGGGATTAAGCGGCGCGCCCAAGCGGGAGAAACATCTTTACGATGGAAATGCGTGGCACCGTTGACCGAGTCGGAAATGAATCCCCGCAGCGCGCGACCGGCCGTTCGCCGGCACAACCGATAAAACGGATCAGAAGGGTTGAGATGCATCACGCGCTGAAAAGAAGGGCTTTTCGGATTCCAACAGCCGAACTGGAAAGGCCTGAGACACACTTCGGCCGGTGTTTTTCCCCAAACGGTGCCGGGATATTCTTTGGCGGCCGCCGCTCGGTTTAAAATCACCGACACAACGGCTTCGACGCCCAACAGCCCTTCGCCTTCGGCTTCGGCATACAGTGTCCGTGCCACAATATCCGCTTCGCTGAACCGATCATCTGATTGCATGTGACCTCCTAACAGGTAATTTCATCCAAAGTTAAAACAGGCAGTTCGTGTCCGAATCGCCAATCCGGTCCGATGCGCAGCCCTTTTGATACTTGAGGCAAGCGCACGGGTTCCATTAACAAACATCCCGCCACGGCGTCCAATCCGTCATCATGTCCGTTGCCCTGAGGTCGCCATTCGCGCATTTCCGTTAAAAACGGCGTTGCACGGACACGTTCATGTACCCGCAGCGCATCGGCGGCCAATCGCGCGTCAAAAGCTTCCAAAATGCGTTCGGCTTTAGGTTGGGTGCTGTGGCGCGGCAAAACGGCCGCCGATAAACGCTGAAGCCGAAACGTCCGGCGCAGCAATTCCGGCAAAAACTTACCGATACCGTTGGTTTCCAACGCCAAAGACGGCAAATGGTATTTTTGAACAAACGCGGCGGCCGCCTGGCATTGAAAAGCGGCCGACTCGGCACCGGCCGGGACTTTCAGATACTCCACGGCATGCAGCCAGGCGCGGCCTTCTTTATCCGTAAACACGCACGCCAGAACGCTCGCGTCGCCTTTGTCTGGTTTGCCGAAAGACGGATCCCACCACGCGCTGGCGGACACCATTTGCACATCACCGATGCTTAACGACGCCGACGAGTTGGTTTCATGATAGACGATTTCCGTATCATAAAAAGTCAACCTGTCCGGATCGAGTCGATTTTCAACGCAAGGCACGGGCGTCAGCATCATTTGACTGGCAAATTTCCGAGGCCCGCTGCGCCGCCGAATTTCATCGATTTTGGCCAAGCTGAAGCGTTCCGGCCACGCGCTTTGTCCTTCATCGGTCAACAGCGGCAGGAACAACCGCTGAAATCCTTCCAAATAGCCGCCCGGCGCCGTGTTGTAAATGGTGTCATAGGCATGCGGGGTGCCGACAAACAGCTGTAATCCGCCCGGCACCAGCACAAAAGCCAATTCGCTTAACCGCTGACGCAAATCGGCTCTTTTTTGCGGTGTGTCACAAGTGTTGGGGACTTCGACGTCATCACAGACAATAATATCGGCTCTGGAACCGGTGATGTTCGCGCCCAATCCGCGGGCCAACACAGACGGATCCCGAAGTTCGGCCCGTCGGCGAACCGTAAACCGATCCGACGCCCATTGATCTTTTTCGGCGGGTTTCATGCCTTGTGTCAAAGGGTGTCGTTCAATAATGCGTTTGATATTGCGCACCATTTTTTTAGCCAACTCCCAATCGGCGGACAGAATTAAAATGCGGGTTTCCGGCCGACACAGCAGCACCCAGGCGCAAAACAATCCCACAATCGTGGATTTGCCCGAGTCACGGAAAGCCATCATTAACGCTTGTCGTGTTTCGCCGGCCATCAGACGCATCAAAAAACGGCACATTCGACGGTGATGACGGGGAGTTTTCAAGTGTTGTGTTTCATTCCACACCCAGACAAATTCAGTCAAAGTCACTTTCATTTTCTTCCTCGTCTAACGCCTGCCGCGCCGCCCGGATCCAATCTGTCGGCTCAGGGGTTGCCTGATTTTGGGGCTGAAGGCCTGTTTCCAGCTTTAACAAAAGCAGCAAATGAGCCAACGCGCTTTTAGCGGCCTGTTGATATTGAATAAAGGCTTTTGCATCGACGGGCGGCGGTTCGGCGGTAAAGGCATCGTATTGGTTCACGGTTTGGATGATTTTTTCGGGCAAAAGGCGCAAAATCGCCTCTTTGCTCATGAGCCTGTCACGCTGTCAAGCAGGCTTTTGCCATAACTGGCACCGACCTGCAGCCATTTTTTCTTTTGTGCGCGTTTATTGGCTTTCAAAGTGTCTTGCAGCTCCTGATCAACGGCGGCGTTTTTCAAGGCGGTTTCTTCACGATAGCCTTTTTGCACGGCGGCGCTTGATCCTTCGTTCGGATTGATTCCCATAGACGCCATTTGCGCCGAATAGCTGCCCAATGTTTCATCCAACAAATTTTGGTTTGTTTGTTTTTCCAACGCGGCTTTTCGGCGCGCGCTTTTGTTGACGGCTTTGGTTTCACCGGTCAGTCTGTCCAAAACCAAGTCGCTTAATTCACTGCTGTTTGTTAAACTTCCCATGTTATTCACTCACTTTCATTTCAGTTGTCACAGACACGATTTTGCACGGGCGAGGCAAATCGCTTTGCACCCGCCATAAAGGCGTCATGCCGTCGCGAATCCACCCCAGCGCATGAATACACACATCGTTGGTTTGGGGCTGCAAGACCTGATCCAGCTTGAAGTCCTCTGAAAAGCGGGAGACAATGGTTTGTGTTAAACCGCTGCCGACATCGACTTCCAACGATTGCGTGTTGACGACACGAAAACGCGCTTCGATCAAACGCACGGCTTTCAGCGGCAAAGCACCGGCAGCCGTTGCCGAAACCGGCGGCAAAGGCACGATTTCATGTGTAAACCCTAATCCGATTTCCAACGTTTTGGCTTCATAAGGCAATGTGATGCTGTCCCCCGTCACGGTGACATCGTCGCGGATAACGTCATCGGCAACGACCTTGGCGGTAAAGCCGGCCAAAGCACCGACACCGGACCAAACGGCATGAGCCGTGGCGTCCTCTCCCAACAATGCCGAGTCGGTATGCACATCATCATCAAATGTTTCCAAGCGAATCGATCCGCCTCGTTCCACCAGCACATACACATCGTCATAAACCACGCAGACGGCCTTGAAAGCGCCCTGCGTTTCCTGCGCGCTCCAGGCCAACACATCTTCGCTTCGGTAGTTTGTCAGCGTTGCCATCGTGCCATCGGCCATCACCACATACACCAACCGGCGCAGTTGATCATACGCCATATCCACGGGGTTGCGTATTAAGTGGCTGGACAACAGCGATACATTGGTTGCCTGATATGCCTGTTCCAAATCGGCGAACAAAAATTCGCGGATTTCCCGACCGCTGGCCGATGCGAACAAAGTTGCTCCCGACACATCCACCGGCGGGATGGAACGATATGTCGGTGACCCGATTCGCGTCTGACGTTTCAGTTGGATATTCTTGGGCGTCAGCGGTTCGCCCGAAACCATCCATTCCGATCCGGACGTAAAAACCTGCAAATGCCGGCCGCTCATCAGACTTCGAATCGCATTCACCTGATCGGACAGAATGGTAAACTCGATGGCTTCGTCATCATTGCCCGTTCCCAAATCAAAGTTCATGATATGAAAGCTTTTGGACAGCCATAATCGGTTCGGTAAATCCCGTGATCCGCCGATGACCAACCGACCTTGATAGAACGTGACGGTCGACGGCCATCCGCGCAAAGGTGAAAACGCTTGTTCTTTCCAATCATAGGACGCGGCACCCGTCGTCAAAGCTTTGGTAATCTGCCCGATGGCTTTGGTAGGGCTGTCCACACGGGTGATACAAATTTCACCGTCATTCAGGCGCAGATAAATCCCGACATAATCTTGCGTAAAAACGTCTCCCGAAGCCGTCAAAGTCGTCAGACCGGCCAAAACATTGGAAGACAAAGACACATCACTTCGAAAACTGGCATAAGGTTGCATCATGGCGCCGCCGTCCGTGTCATAGGCCCACAGTTCAAACAGCCAGCTGCCGTCTGATTGACGGGTCAGCTTGCGCGGCTGATAGTCGGGATGCACGATCAACAGCGTATCCGCGCTTTGGGTCCAGGACACTTGTTCCACGGCTGCCGCCGGCCACGGCGTTGTGATGTTTGTCACCCATTCTTCGTTTTGATAAATCGACATTTGATAAGGCGACAAAACAATCAAATACGTCTGTTCGGTGTTAAAGGTAAACGGAATCAACCGCTGGGCGTTCGGCGCCGAAGCCACAAACCGCAATCCGGCACGCCGCGCCACGCCGCCGATGGGATCGATAAATACGTTTTTCAACGTGGTCGCACCGTTTTCATAGGCTTGCAAATCCGATCGCCCCAATACGTCCATGGACACTTCGCCGGCAGTAAAGTTGGTTTTATGATTAAAAATATTGCTCATCCTCTGACTCCGATTAAGGGGAAATCTTCAATTGCATTAGGCACGGCCTGCTGCGCGTCGACCAGCTTGGCCTGTTGGAACTCCTCGTTAGCGATTTTGGTTAAAAATTCGGCGCGTGAAGTGCTTTCGGTCAACGGCAGACAAAATTCGGCCGCCAGTCGAGCAATCAAAACTTGATCGAAAAAGGGCGGGAAAGCTTGTTCTTCCGGCCGGAACAAATAAGTCAGCATGACATTTTCGGCATCGGTATGCAGCTTGTTTTCATGAATCCGGTAATCGATGCCTTGGCCTTTTTGACCTGTGCCGGCCGATAAAACGCGCAGGAAATCCACCGGCAGCTGATAAGCATAAGTGTAATCTGCCGAAGGAGCCTGCACCAAACGAGGCAGACGGGTCTGAGCCATGGCAAACCGCCACGGATGCGCCGACAACAGCGCGTCGCGCACCGAGCTGTATAAATGCATGGCGACCTCCGATTCGGCCGTGTTTTCATTAAAAGAAACGATGCCTTTTGCACCGATTTTGATCAATGCCCTGGAACAGAGCGAAATAGCAGTCGTGGCCATGTGTATCCTCCCGAAATAAAAAGGCGGCTCCGAAGAGCCGCCGAGTCCGTTTAGTCTTTTGCGACGATTTTAATCACGCCCTTGGCATCAATCAGACAAGCTCCCTGGCTCATCATGTTGTTGACAAAGTGGGCTGCATAATCGCCGTGCCAGGTGATGTCTGTTTTAATATCCAATCCCACGGCATGGCCGACGGCGTTTTTGTGATAAATGTAGCACGTGTGCGTTTTGTTGGTCGTATCTGCCGGCAAACCCGTGTGCATAATCCAGTTAATGCCCAACCATTTACGGCTTTCACAACCGGCGACGAAGGGCGTTTTATCGCCGACATAATCGGCCGAAGAAAACTCCTCGATGGAAAGCAACTGATTCCACTGAGCCGGGGCTACCAAGCCGTATCGTTCGCCGTCATCGGGGATATCCTCGGTGTTCAGCTGTGTAAAGGCTTTCAAGATCAAATCTTTGCTCAGCTGCGTGCTGCCATCACCGACGGCTGTCGTTGTTTTCCCGAGCGCCGTGATAATCAACTCGTCGGTTTTGCGGCCGAGTGCATAAGCGCCGGCTTGTGCCACCGCGCGGCGTTCGTCATGTCCGGTTTTCAATTCATCCAAACTGTCCACCCATTCTCCGGCGTAATAGTCAGACAAAGCGCATTCCACGGCGGTATGTGCCAAGTTCATGACCGGGACTTGGCCGTTGCGGGTTTTTGATGCGGCCGTTCCTGTTCCGATTTTCTGGAACGTTGTGGAAGCGCCCCGAATATCGCCTTTGGAACGAACGGTTGATTTCAGTTTGGAACCCATTTGTTGATACGCCGTGACGACTTCCGCTTGGAAGTGTTTGATAAACGACGTATCGATTGTGTTTGTTGTACTCATGTTTACTCCTTTGTTTAAAAAAAAGCCCGCCGAAGCGGGAACAGACAGCTTGTCAAAGGTTCCGGAAAATCCGCCTTTGCAAAGCCTGTGTCATAAAAGGTCCGAAGATTGTCTTTTATGATTGCGTGCCGGGATAGAGCCGTCGAAACCCGTCCGATACTTTTTTCAAGGTCGCCGGATCCTGCTCTTTCCAGTATTTCGGGGACATCATCAGCTTTTTAAGGCCCTCTTCGTCCAAAATTTCTTCGTCGCCCGCGGATCGGTTCATCAATCCCGGTTCACCGCTTTGCATCATGCCGTAAAGCGCCATCACGCCTTCATAAGTGGTGGCCATGGCATCGACGACCTGTGTCGGCAGATGCCCGCGTGCCCAAGCCCCGATTTGACGAGAGACCTCTCCCCATCGTTCATTTCCGCCGAAGTGATGCACCAAAGCCGCGCGCTGACGAGACGCTTCATATTCTTGTGCCAATTCCTGAATGACGGGCATGATTTTTTGGGCCGCCAAATCATAAACGGCTTGCGCCTGTTTGTTGGTAAAGCCCAAGTCATACAAATATCGGTTAACGTCAGGATCGGAAGCCATCAGCTCGTTTGTGACGGTAATCTGATAAGCCTCGGGCGACTCGGGCACCCCCAAGGCACGATAAAACGCCTGCCGTTCTTCGGGCGCAGCGTCATCGGCAGGCACCTGTACCATGCGGCTTAATTTTTTTTCCAGCTCCTGATAGGACTTTAACAGCTCGTTGACACGCAGCTGACCGTTTTCATCCTGAAACTTTGACGGAATGACTGTTTTTTCGATTAAGTTTTCAACCATTGTTTTCTCCTTTGTCAGTTGGATAGGTGGCGCCTTGTTTTCCTTCCTGAATCAAGCGGGCGAGATGCGCCACAAGCGCCCGTTGTCCTTCCAAAAACCGAAGTTCGGCGTCTGTCGCACCGGCGCCCAGCACACGTCCGCGCGTCAGGTTTTCCAGATACGCCAGCACTTGTCGGCCCGCCCGCGTTTGAAAGCATCGAACACAGGCTTTGGCGGTTTCCGTTCGCGTCAGCATGCGGCGGTCTCCGTATTCAACAGATCCGCCGGAACGCCCAACCGAGACGCCAGCCATCTGGCAAACGCCGGACCGTTCAAGTATCCCAACGCCTCTTGTCCCAGCGGCGCCAGTTGGTTCAGCCATGTCAACGCGTTTTGAGCTTCTTGTTCGGCCTGCATGCGGGCAATGGGCGATTTGTAATGCACGTCCGCCAGCCGTCCGTCCAAATAAATTTCGGGTATTTCACCCCGACGGCGCAGAATGTAAACCGCGCGTTCAATCAAGGGATGTAGCAGCTCGCTTTGCAGCCGACCGTAAGTGGCGCCCAACACACGCACCATTTCGGCCGTCCGTTCCAACACTTCCGTCGCCGTCATTTTCGGTGATTCGACCTGCCCCAGCTTATCAGCCAACAACGCATGCCGAATGCGCGCCCGCAAGTCTTCCAAAACCAACTGAGACACGTCAAAATTACCGGCGGCCTCCAACGGCGTCAGCCCTTTTGATCCGACGGCTTTGGGAATAATTGCGCCCGGGACTAACCGAATATTGGCCGGGTTTAAAACGCCGTCGTCTTCGGCTTGCCAAATTCCCGTCACGGCGATTGTCGCGTTTTTTAAAATCAACTCGACGACTTTATTGGCGGTTTTAATATCCGGCAGGGCTTTCATCACCGGCGAGCGGCCATAAATCTCGCCCGGTGTTTTTTGCCAACGAAAGGTAATGAAAGGGGAATTTTCAAAATACCCTGTTTTTAACACCGGGAAGTCCGAAGCGCCGAATACATGGTCTGTATCGTTTTCAACAAACACCGTGTAATCATAACCGCCGTTGTCCCGCGGCACGACGCATTCGATGATGGAAAAAAGGCGATCTTTCGAATCTTTTATATCGGCGCCTTTGATTTGTCCTTTGTTAAAACGCGCCGCGATTTGCCCTGCCGTCAGCTGACAGCGTCGAAACGTCGTGTCCGGTCGCCCCGAAGGACCTTCATCAATATAAACCTCGGCCAACGGCACGGCCGTGAATTTAAAAGCACTTTTGGCCCCGACTTTGTTTTCTTCAAACAACAGACAAGCCGTCCCGACCGTCACCAAATCCAAAAAACATTGATGCACCTCCACGCCGAACGAAGAACGATCCAAATGCGAACGAATGACCTCGGACACTTTTTGCAAATGCTGTGCGACAATATCCGCTTCTTCGGGAGCGACTTCTGTGCCGGTCATTAAATCAAACCACTGCGTCCATGGGGGTGTCAGCTCGGAAAACATCGAAGCCGACACTTGATCCACGCTGTCCGGCGCCGTGCCGTCATACAAATGATCCGTTTGGCTGAACGATCCGGAAAACAGGCCTTCGCGCTGCGGCAAAGCATAGGCATAACAAGCCCGCCACGTATTTTCCAAAACACTGCGCCGCGCGGCCAAATGCTGAAACGTCTCATAAAGCTTTTGAGTATCAGTCATATTATTCTC
The DNA here is from genome assembly GCA_944391565.1 of uncultured Alphaproteobacteria bacterium. Classification (GTDB taxonomy): domain Bacteria; phylum Pseudomonadota; class Alphaproteobacteria; order CAAHEQ01; family UBA3637; genus CALXXX01. Next base: position 29,807 of record CALXUB010000011.1, read on the forward strand.
CCAACAGTTTTTTGCGCTTGGGCGCTTCATCCGTTTGGTCCAACAATCCCCGCATGGAGGTTTGAACCGTTTGAAGACCGGCTTGCCGCGCGCGATAGCTGCTGTCATCTTCCTCGGCAGTATTTGATTCGACATGTTCTTCTTTGTTTTCATAGCCAATGAATTCCTTGACCTTTTTCATGACGCTTTCTCCTTTCTGATTTAGGCAATAAAAAATCCCCCGGCCTGAAACCGGAGGATGAAACAGATACACCTCTTGCTTTTAACAGAAGCTACCTTAGCACACTTTTGGATCGTTGTCAAGGATTATTTTCCTATTTTTAATCAAAAAGCGGAACAGTTGATAAGGTGTCCAGACATGGGGGGCTTCCAATCCCAAGAACCGCTTGGCCGTTTCGACACAAGTGTAGGGGCGCAGCCGGAAACGGCGCCGAGGTTCTGTGATCCGCACGCGCAGGGTTCGATAGCCTTGTTTGCGCAAAAAGCGTTCGGCGTCGCCATCATCAATCATAATGGCGTCCGTGTAATGCAGCAACGGATCAATCAAAAGCCATTGACGACCGGATCCCAACGCTACCACACAATGATAAAACCCTTTTTTCAAAAACCGCATCCACCATAAGGAAGGCGTTCCGCCAAAACCGACAACAGCGCGACTGTAGCGAAATCCGTGACATCTGTCCCGCTTCATGCGACTTGTCCTTGCGCCAAAATGCCTTTTTGCAGCAAAACAACCGCCAGCGCGTCCATCGCTTCGCGCCACAAACGACAGGCCGCCAAACTGTCTCCGGCACAAACATGCGGCGGCATTTGCTTCAACCCATAGCGCGACATGATTTTTAAATGAATCTGGCCCAGCTTTTTTTCACGCACCAACCGCTTCACCACCAACGAAATGTCCGATGTTTCACACGGCCGAACAATGCCGGAACCGCTGCCCCGCCGAGGTCCCAAACTTTCACAAAAACAAAACCAAAACCACGCTTCCTCGGCACTTTCAAAAGCTTGTGTCTCCCGATAATCCGCTCGAAAGGGTCCCCTTTTTGATTGCATTGATACCTCCTTTAAAACACTTAATGCGATACATCTTCTTTTGTATAGGATTCTTTTCCTTTTATGTCAAGCATATTTTTCTTTATATTCCTATTTACAATCTTTTATTCCTATGTTAATCTTGTCGGAATGGCAAAAAAGGAGGAACAGATGACCCTGTCATATTTTGAAATTTGGCGCGGAATCGACAATCTGGCGGCCCAAAAAGGTCTTTCACCGTCGGCGCTGGCGCAAAAAGCCGGATTAGACCCCACTTCGTTCAATAAAAGCAAGCGGGAAGGACCTGATGGGCGTCAACGTTGGCTGTCGATGGAAACGCTGAATAAAGTGCTGGCCGCGACAAATACCAGCTTTTTGGATTTTATGCTGCTGGCCGGCGATCAGCCGATACCCGGAACAAAGGCTGCGCATTTACCCTTGGTGAGCTTTTCGATGGCAGCCAAAGATGCGCTGTTTGATGAAAACGGTCTGCCTCTTGACAGTATCTCCGGATGGGAAAAAATTGATTTTCCGTGTGTGGCAAAGCCCGGTATGTGGGCACTGGAAATGACGACCAACACCTACGCCCCCGTGTACCCGGAAGGATGCTTGCTGTTGATAGCGCCTCAAACAGAGATCAGGCGCCGGGATCGGGTTGTCATTCAACTCATGAACGGTCCGATGATTTTGGGCGAGCTGGTGCGCGAAACCAACCATCACATTGACATACATCCTTTGACAACAGACGCGACCGGCTTGTCCGTGGAACGGCAACAGCTGGCTTTTATGGCTCGAATTGTTTGGGCCAGTCAATAAAATAGTCCACCCTTTGATTTTGAGGAACGAAGCTTTCTTTTGATAAACAAGGACTTTTTTGCGCCCCCGAACCCAAACCAAAAAGGCTTCTTTAAAATGATGGAATTGCCTGTAAATAGAGCAGCAACTCAGGCCGCCCGCGGAAATCTTCGCGGCGCGCGGGCGGCCAAGAGGAGAAAGAGTTGTCTTTTTCAAAAATATAAATTTTTTTTGATAGAAAAAGGGCCTTTTTGAGTTGAGTTCGGGGGCGACAAAAAGGCCCTTTTTAAGGAATGGAGTTATTAATTTATTAAATAAAGGGACATTAAATATGAAGAAACGCCGCTCTCCGGTTTTCAGGGGGCGCGAAAGGCCCGTCAATCAAAAGCGCGCTTCCTGCCAGCGCCATGAAAAAACAGGAAGCGCACTTTTAAAAAATTGGAATATCATCTTAAACCCATCCCCTTAAATTCCAAGGGGTCCGTTGGGCGTTCCGTTAAAAGTTCTTTTTGAACGATCTTTTTTTCTGGCGCAACAGGCCGCCCTTGCTGTGTATAAATTTCCACGAACAGCCCAGCAAACAAGATTTATGAAAAACCCGCCCTCTGATTTTTAAGGGGGCGGAGGCAGGCTGATTGCCTTTTTCAAGAAATAAAAAGCTTTTTTTTAACAAACAAGGACCTTTTTGCTGCTCCCGAAGCTAAACCAAAAAGGCTTTTTTAAAATGATGGAATAGCCTGTTTATTAAATAAAGAGACGCTTAAAATTAAGAAAGAGCGCCCGTGAAAATCTCCGCATCGCACAAGCGACACATCATACGATAGTAGGGGGCAAATATGTTGGTAGTGTATTATTTGGAGCGTATAAGGGAAGAGTGGCAGGGGGCTTTAAGAGGTGATTTTAGAGTTTTATAGGAGTGTTAAGGTTTATATAAGGCAGGGCAGTTTCCTACTCTTCCGCAGCTTAAGCTGGAGTACCATTGGCGTATCAAAGTTTCACGTCCGAGTTCGGGATGGGATCGGGTGGTTCCTTTGAGCGATAGCCACCCTGCCATATATAAACCTCTGTCTTTAATTCAGAACCAGAAGATTAGTTAAGATAAGGAGATACACATAGAGAAAGATCGATGGAACGATTAGTATCAGTCAGCTTCAAGCCTCACGGCTCTTTCACCTCTGACCTATCGACGTGGTAGTCTTCCACGGTTCTCATAGGGAT
>CALXUB010000012.1 GCA_944391565.1 uncultured Alphaproteobacteria bacterium
GAGTAGAAGTGACGGGCAAGAATGGCCATGTCTATTGTATGAGTAATGTCAGTATGAATTGGTATACGGCATTTGCGTGGTGTGATGCGCAGGGGCGGACATTAGCGACGATGGAGCAGATATGCGATATTGATGAGACGGAGCGTTGGGATGGAAATATAGGAGAGGGGGAGTGCCTGAACATGGTCGGTCTTGGTTCGGCCCAATATGTTTGGTCTTCTACCTCCTACAGTTCCTCTCACGCATTCGACGTCAATCTATCAAATGGAACTGTGAACACCTATCCTCATATATCTATGATCAACGCCCTCTGTTGGTAGGTTTCATTCACGTTTGCGTCTTATTTATTTGTGAAAAAAATATAAAATAAAAGTTAAATAAAAAACTTGACAAAATCATTTGAATGATGTATTCTTTCTTTTTTAAAAGAGAGGAGAAAATCGAATGGTTATGACATTGAAAGAAAGAGCCTCAGCGAATGCTCTTTTAATAGAAGCAGTTAAAAATAACAGTCTTGAGGATGTTCGCAGTGCATTAGAGCTGGGTGCAAGTGCCAATGCTTCCATTGATAATTTTCGGCATCATGTGTTAATGCTTGTCCAAACGCCGGAGATTGCGAGTGCTTTACTGGAACGTGGAGCTAATCCGTTTTTTAAAGACAGGACAAGACAGACATTATTGGATGAATTAAAAGAACTATCGAAAAAAAATGCCGCTCTTTTACCGGTTTATTCTGTTGTTCAGCAATATGCGCAGAAAGTGCCAGTCGAAAAGGTAAAAAAGTCCCAGGGAAAGAAAACACTTCGAAAATCTTTATCGAATGAAAACAAATCTCTTTTAAGTCAAGAGTTAATAGCTGCAGTTCAAAATCATGCATCCCTTGCTAAAATAAGAAACTTATTGGAACAAGGGGCGAATCCCAATGTTTTAGATTTAAATGGAAAAACACCGTTGATGTTTGTATCAGATGTTCGCGTCGGTAAATTGTTAATGGAATATGGAGCTGATCCGCATGCGAAAGACTTAATGGGAAGAGCAGTATTAATGCATGCAGCCACATGTTCTTTAACGCAACTTTTTTTGAATGCAGGTGTTGATGTTAATGCGGTTTGTTCTGAAGAAGCTGATTCTTTGACTGCTCTCAGTTTTGTTCAAACAAAAACACAGTTAAGTCTTTTGATTAAAGCGGGTGCTGATCTTACGGTTCTTAGTTCTCCGAACGCACTTGAAATTGTGAAACGCCGTAAAGATGCGGATTTGTTGAAATCATTAACCGCTTTACAAAATAAAGTTTTGAAAGAACAAAAAAAGACGAAAAAGAAAGAACAAATGCAGTTTGCGACACGTCGGGAAGAGGCACTTAAACGTTTGAAGGAGAAACAAAAAGATTTGAATCGTCAACTTGCTGCTAATACATTGTGGGCGATCCGCAACGTGTATCGGAAACAAAGAAAATCTATTCATTGCAGTTATAACAGACAAATTTCAATCCTTGAAAAGAAAATGATGGAAGTAAAGGAACGCTATCTTCGGGAAATTACCTCTCATAAAGGTGCTGAAAAGCAAGCTATCCTGAAACAAAAACAAATGTTTGACAGGGAAAAGTAAGGGCAGCTTTTGTGAAGGTAAAGTTCTCGGAAGAGTTTGAAGGACAAGCTAAAAAACTTTTATTCCTTCTTTTTCTAAAAAAGGTTAAAAAAGTTTAAAAAAAGACTTGCAATTATTTTAAAGCATCGCTATAATTGCGCGTCCAGGCTCTTCAAAAGGAGTCGGAATATGAGTGCTTTTCTTTGAAGGGGCGTAGCTCAACTGGTAGAGCGTCGGTCTCCAAAACCGAAGGTCACGGGTTCGATCCCTGTCGCCCCTGCCAAAGAAAAGAAACGGGTTTTATTGAAAAAAGGTGTGTTCATGAGTAAAACAAGTCCAGCAGCTTTTTTAAGACAAGTCAAACAAGAAGTCTCTAAAATTACGTGGCCGACGCGTAAAGAGGCTTTTCAAATGACGATTGTTGTGATGGTGATGTGTCTTGTTTTAGCGGTGTTTTTCTTTATTGCGGACCGCATCTCTGCCGCCCTCATTAAGTTTATTTTGGGAATTGGAGCATAAGAATGGCGATGCGTTGGTACGTTTTACATGTCTATTCCGGGTTCGAACATAAAGTTGCCGACTCGATTAAAGAACAAGCCGCCAAAAAAGGATTAGAAGATAAATTCGGGGATATTTTGGTTCCGACCGAAACGGTTATCGATATTCAAAAAGGGAAAAAAATACAATCAGAACGAAAGTTTTTCCCAGGCTATGTCTTGATTCAAATGGATTTGAATGATGATACATGGCATGTCGTTAAAAATACACCAAAAGTGACGGGTTTTCTCGGGGGCAAAAGACCGGTTCCGATGACATCGGGCGAAGCCGAACGCGTCCGTCAACAAATTCAGGAAGGATTGGAGCGTCCCAAATCTTCTGTCAGCTATGAGGTGGGCGAGCAAGTGCGCGTGACAGACGGTCCATTTGCTTCTTTCTCCGGCATTGTTGACGAAGTGGATGCCGAAAAGTCTCGTTTAAAAGTTTCTGTGACGATTTTTGGTCGTCCAACGGCTGTAGAATTGGAATACGGTCAGGTTGAAAAGAATTAACGAACAAAAAGATTTAAAAGGTTCCGATCTTTTTGTTCTCGTGGCGGAGGCGCCAACCTCGGACCACGAAACTTCAAAAGGAATCTAGAATAAGAAGAGGTTATAAATGGCAAAAAAAATTATTGGCTTTATCAAGCTGCAAATTCCGGCCGGTAAAGCAAATCCGTCTCCTCCGGTTGGCCCGGCTTTGGGTCAGAAGGGACTGAATATTATGGAGTTCTGTAAAGCATTTAACGCAAAAACACAAAGCATGGAACCCGGTATGCCGATTCCTGTCGTGATTACGGCTTATGCGGATCGGACATTCGACTTTATCACAAAACTGCCTCCAATGACTTATTTGATTAAAAAGGCAGCTGGCGTGACGGATGGTTCTAAGGAACCCGGCAAAACAAAAGTTGCTAAATTGAAAATGTCTCAGGTGCGTGAAATTGCTGAAAAGAAAATGGCTGACTTGAATGCACGAGATGTGGAAGCGGCTTCTCAGATGGTGATCGGTTCCGCTCGTTCTATGGGTATTGACGTGATCGAAGGATAAGAAAAATGGCTAAATTAGGTAAAAAATTAAAAGCGGTTTATGCTTCTTTCGATGCGGCAAAATTATACGATCTCGATGAAGCTGTTAAAATTATTAAAGAAAATGCAAAAGCTAAGTTTGATGAAAGCATTGATATTGCTATGAATTTGAATGTCGATGTTCGTCAATCCGATCAGATTGTCCGTGGGGCGGTTTCTTTGCCAAACGGAACAGGTAAGACTTTCCGTGTTGCCGTGTTTGCCAAAGGGCCTAAGGCTGAAGAAGCACGTAAAGCCGGAGCTGACTTGGTCGGTGATGAAGATTTAATGCAAGAAGTACTGAACGGAAATATTAACTTTGACCGTGTGGTTGCAACACCGGATATGATGGGGGTCGTCGGTCGTTTGGGTAAAGTCTTAGGACCTAAAGGCATGATGCCGAACCCGAAACTCGGAACGGTGACGATGGATGTCGCCGGTGCCGTTAAAGCTGTTAAAGGCGGCCAAGTTCAATTCCGTGCGGATGCACAAGGCATTGTTCATGCGGTTGTTGGCAAAGCTTCGTTTGACGCGGCTAAGATTGCTGAGAACGTAAAAGCTTTTGTAGAAGCAATTAACAAGGCAAAACCTGCCGGCGTGAAAGGCGTATACTTGAAAAGAGTATCTTTGTCTTCGACACAAGGGCCGGGTGTTAAGCTGACATTGTCCAGCTTGGCATAGCTTTGAAAGGGATTCCTGTCCAAGACTGTTGGTTAAAACGACGGCGTTTTATGAAAGGGGAGCACCCCGCCCACATAGACAGAGCTGAAAATCAGTTATCCGAAGGATAAAAGATTAAGGTTTCTGGACAGGTAAAGTCGGGTTTCAGTTTATTGAAGCCCATGTGTAGAAACCAAGAATTTGGGGTTAACTTGAGTTCTTAAAAATATAAAGCGGAGTAAAAAGTGAAACGTGAAGAAAAACAAGCACTGATTACCGAATTGAATGGTGTTTTCAATTCCTCCAATCTGGTGATTGTCACCTTGAACAAAGGAATGACAGTGGCCGAAGTGACGGAGCTGAGAAACAACATTCATAAAGACGGTGCAGGATATCGTGTTGCTAAAAACCGTTTGGCTAAGTTTGCTCTTGCAGGAACACCATGTGAAGCACTCGCGGAAATGTTTGTCGGACCGACTGCGATTGCTTATTCCGAAGATGCAATTGCAGCTTCTCGGGCTGTTGCCAAAATGGCAAAGGCTAATGATAAGCTGGAAATCATCGGTGGCGTCATGAATGGTCAAAAGATTGATGTCAAGGCCATCATGGATTTGGCTGCTTTACCGTCTTTGGACGAATTGCGTGGAAAACTTGTTGGATTGTTGCAAGCGCCTGCTGGACAACTGGCTCGTTTGGCAAAAGCTTATTCAGAAAAAGAACAAGCTGCTTAACTTTAATTGAACCTGCCTTCGGGCATAACTGAAAAAGGAAATGAAAATGGCTGATTTAAATAAAATTATTGAAGATTTGTCTGCTTTGACTGTTTTGGAAGCAGCAGAACTCGCAAAAATGTTGGAAGAAAAGTGGGGCGTTTCTGCCGCTGCTCCGGTCGCTGTGGCCGCTGCCGGTGCTGCAGGTGCTGCCGCTGCTGAAGAAAAGACGGAATTCACGGTTGTTTTGGCCGATGCCGGTGCAAACAAAATTAACGTGATTAAGGAAGTTCGCACAATCACAGGTCTGGGCTTGAAAGAAGCCAAAGACTTGGTTGAAGGCGCTCCGCAAACCGTCAAAGAAGGCGTTGCGAAGGCTGATGCTGAAGAAATGAAGAAAAAGCTGGAAGCAGCTGGTGCAAAGGTTGAATTGAAATAACCTTTGTCGGAAATAACGTTTTGGGTCGAGTGTTAAGGGATTTTTGCCTCCTTTAGCACCTCGGCCTAAAGCGGTTTTTTAAAGTTTAATAGGTTCCGTCCCTTAGACGGTGGTATAATTTTAGGGGAATACAACATGTCACAATCCTTCATGGATCGCAAACGTATCAGAAAAAGTTTTGGTAAAATTCCAAGCATTGCGCCGATGCCTAATTTGATTGAGGTGCAAAAAGCTTCTTACGCCAGCTTCCTTCAAACTGGTGTAAAGAGCCAAGATCGGACTGACACGGGTTTGCAAGAAGTTTTTAAATCCGTTTTTCCAATTCATGATTTTGCCGGGCGCGGTGATTTAGAGTTCGTGCGCTATGAATTGGATGAACCTAAATATGATGTGGATGAATGTATCAAACGCGGGTTGACTTTTGCGGCGCCCGTGCGTGCGACATTGCGGCTTGTTGTATGGGACGTTGATGAGGAAACAGGTGCTCGGACAATCCGTGATATTAAAGAACAAGATGTTTACATGGGTGATTTGCCGATGATGACGGCGACCGGTACGTTTATTGTCAACGGGACAGAACGCGTGGTTGTTTCTCAGATGCATCGTTCTCCCGGTGTTTTCTTTGACCATGACAGCGGCAAGAACACTTCCGGCAAATATTTATTTTCCGCTAGAATTATTCCTTACCGCGGTTCTTGGCTTGATTTTGAATTTGATGCCAAAGATTTGGTTTATGTTCGTATTGACAGACGCCGTAAGCTCCCCATTACGACGCTTCTGTATGCATTAGACAGTGCTGAAACGGCTGAGAAACGGGCGAAGGCTGCCGAGAAAGGCAAACAATTAGATTTCGCGGATGTGTTCGGGATGAGTAAAGAAGAAATTTTAAGCTCGTTCTATGGCAAAGACACATTTACCCGTGAGAAAAAAGGATGGCGTGTTGCTTTTGATCCTGAAAAAGTCAAAGGCCGCAAATTGCCTTTTGATTTGATGAATGCCGAAACAAAAGAAGTTTTGATTCCCGCCGGTGAAAAAATTTTGATGGCAAAAGCCAAAAAGCTGCAGAAAGACGGCCTCAAAGAGGTATTAGTGCCGGATGATGCTTTAATCGGACGTTTTATCGCGGATGATATGATTGATGAAAACACCGGGGAGATTTTAATGGAAGCCGGTGATGAAATCACGGAAGATAAACTGAAAGCTTTTGCGGACGCTAAAGTGAAACAGTTAAACGTGCTGCACATTGATTATGTCAATGTCGGACCGTATTTGCGCAATACCTTGGAAGCTGATAAAAATACGACTCGTGAAGAGGCTTTGATTGATATTTATAAAGTAATGCGTCCGGGTGAACCGCCGACGGTTGAAACGGCAGATGTATTGTTCCGTTCGATGTTATTTAATTTGGAACGCTATGATTTGTCTGCAGTTGGTCGAGTTAAAATGAATGCACGATTGGGCTTTTCTAATGAACAAGTTCCTGATACAACTCGCGTTTTGCGTAAAGAAGACATTTTGGCGATTGTCAAAATCCTGTTGGATTTGAAAGACGGTCGTGGAACAGTCGATGATATTGATAACTTGGGAAACCGCCGTGTGCGTTCCGTGGGTGAATTGATGGAAAATCAATATCGTCTTGGATTGCTGAGAATGGAGCGTTCTATTCGTGAGCGGATGAGCTCTATTGAAATTGACACAGTTATGCCGCATGATTTAATCAATGCAAAACCGTTATCCAGCGCTGTGCGCGAATTCTTTGCTTCGTCACAGCTCAGTCAATTTATGGATCAAAACAATCCATTATCCGAAGTGACACATAAACGCCGCTTGTCCGCATTAGGCCCTGGTGGTTTAACGCGTGAACGCGCCGGTTTCGAAGTCCGTGACGTGCATCCGACGCATTATGGTCGTATTTGTCCGATTGAAACGCCGGAAGGTCAGAACATCGGTTTGATTAACTCGTTAGCGACTTATGCCCGCATTAACAAATACGGGTTTATTGAAAGTCCTTATCGTCGGGTCAAAGACTGCAAGTTGACGGATGAAGTCGTTTATATGTCTGCGATGGAAGAAGCTGGGCATACTGTGGCCCAGGCTAATACAGCGGTGGATAAAAACGGCCAATTAACGGATGAGTTGATTACCTGTCGTCGGGACGGGGAAGTTCTGCTGGCAAAGCCTGAAGAAGTGGATTTAATTGACGTTTCTCCGCAACAACTGGTTTCTGTGGCGGCGGCTTTGATTCCGTTCTTGGAAAATGACGATGCGAACCGTGCTTTGATGGGCTCAAACATGCAGCGTCAGGCAGTGCCTTTGTTGAAATCAACGGCTCCTTTGGTCGGGACAGGTATGGAAGCTCCGGTTGCAAAAGATTCGGGTTCTTCCATCAGCGCTAAACGAGACGGCATTGTGTCTCAGGTTGATGCAACCCGTATTGTAATTAAAGCAACCGGTGAAGTTGCTGCAACGGATTCTGCTGTTGATATTTACAATTTGTTGAAGTTCCAACGTTCAAACCAAAGTACCTGCATTACGCAGCGGCCTTTGGTCAAAGTCGGAGATGTCATTGCTAAAGGTGATATTATTGCTGACGGTCCGGCAACGGATTTGGGTGAGTTGGCTTTGGGTCGCAATGTATTGGTTGCCTTTATGCCTTGGAATGGCTACAACTTTGAAGATTCAATTTTGATTTCTGAACGGATTGCGCGTGATGATGTCTTTACATCTATTCACATCGATGAATTTGAGACAATGGCGCGTGATACGAAGCTGGGACCAGAAGAAATCTCGCGCGATATCCCAAATGTCGGTGAGGAAGCTTTAAAACAGCTGGACGAAACAGGTATTGTTTACATCGGTGCCGAGGTAAAAGCCGGGGATATTCTGGTGGGTAAAGTGACTCCGAAGGGGGAAACGGTGATGACGCCGGAAGAAAAACTGCTGCGCACGATTTTTGGTGAAAAAGCGGCAGATGTCCGCGATACGTCTTTACGCGTGCCGCCGGGAGTTCAAGGAACTGTGGTGGATGTGCGTGTGTTTACGCGCCGCGGCTTAGAAAAAGACGAACGGGCTTTATCCATTGAACAGGCTGAGATCGACCGTTTGGCAAAAGATCGAGATGATGAACGCAAGATCCTGCAAGGCAGTTTCCTGGATCGTGCTCGGGCTTTGCTGAAGGGACAAACTGTCTTGAAAAGCGAACATATTGCGGAAGGGACCGTTTTGACTGATGAGAACATGGCTGAGTTGTCAGTCGGCCCGATGAAGAAAATTGTTGTGGCTGATGACGCAGTTATGAAACAGCTTGAACAAATGACCGAAACATTGGAAACGGCAGAAAAAGCATTGCAGGCTAAGTTTGAAAATCGGGTTGAGAAGGCTCAACGCGGCGATGAAATGTTGCCCGGTGTGTTAAAAACGGTTAAAGTCTTTATTGCCGTAAAACGTAAATTGCAACCGGGTGATAAAATGGCCGGTCGTCATGGGAACAAAGGTGTGGTTTCACGCATTTTACCGATTGAAGACATGCCTTATACCGAAGACGGAACACCTATGGATATTGTTCTGAATCCTTTGGGTGTGCCGAGCCGTATGAACGTTGGCCAGGTTTTGGAAACGCACTTGGGATATGCTTGTCATGAGCTGGGTGTTCAAATCGGAAAGGTTGTTGAAGCTTACCAGAAAAATGAAGTTTCAATGGCTGATCTGCGTCAGAAACTGGATGATATTTATGAGAAAAAAGAATATCAAAAAGAAATTGCCGATATGACGGATGATGAAGTCTTGGAATTGGCGCAAAACTTGAAAACGGGGTTGCCGATTGCAACGCCGGTGTTTGATGGTGCTCATGAAGATGACATTAACCGCATGTTTGAAAAAGCTGGACTGAATACGACAGGTCAAGTGACTTTATATGATGGTTTGACGGGTGAACCGTTCGACAGACAAGTGACTATCGGTTATATGTATATGTTAAAACTGCATCACTTGGTTGACGAAAAGATCCACGCTCGTTCCATCGGAGCCTACAGCTTGGTGACGCAGCAACCGTTGGGTGGTAAAGCGCAATTCGGTGGTCAGCGTTTCGGTGAAATGGAAGTTTGGGCTTTGGAAGCATACGGTGCGGCTTATACGTTGCAGGAAATGCTGACGGTGAAGTCCGATGACGTGTCAGGTCGTACGAAAGTCTATGAAACATTGGTCAGAGGCGATGACAACTTTGAATCAGGTATCCCTGAATCCTTCAATGTGTTGGTGAAGGAAATGAGATCTCTGTGTCTTGATGTTGAATTGAACCAAAAAGAAGTATAGGAAAGAATGAAAGCCGGTTTCGGCCGGCTTTCCAACCCTTTTAGAAAAAGAGGAAAAGCATGAACGAACTCGTAAAGATTTTTGGACAAGTGAGCAATCCGCAGTCCTTTGATGATATTAAAATTTCTATTGCCTCTCCGGAGAAAATCCGTTCTTGGTCATACGGCGAAGTGAAAAAGCCTGAAACCATCAACTATCGGACTTTTAAGCCGGAACGGGATGGTCTTTTCTGTGCGAAGATTTTCGGGCCGGTGAAAGATTATGAATGTTTGTGCGGCAAATATAAACGCATGAAATATCGTGGCGTTGTCTGTGAAAAATGCGGTGTGGAAGTGACTTTATCCAAAGTTCGCCGTGAACGGATGGGACATATTGAACTGGCTTGCCCGGTCGCGCATATTTGGTTTTTGAAATCATTGCCCAGCCGTATCGGTTTATTGGTTGATATGCCATTGAAAGATTTGGAAGCCGTTTTGTACTTTGAAAAGTATATGGTTGTTGAACCGGGTTTGACACCTTTAAAACTGCATGAGCTGCTGACCGATGAACAATATGAAAAAGCTATTGAAGAATATGGGGAGGATTCTTTCCATGTCGGGATTGGTGCGGAAGCATTAAAGGAATATCTGAGCCAGATTGACTTGGAAGCGGAAGCTGCCGAAATGCGTGCAGAGTTAAAAAGCACGACTTCGGAAATGCGTCGTAAGAAACTGGTGAAACGTTTAAAATTGGTGGAAGCATTCATTGAGTCCGGCAGTCGTCCGGAATGGATGATTTTGGATGTAATTCCTGTTATTCCGCCTGAATTGCGTCCGTTGGTTCCCTTGGACGGTGGCCGTTTTGCTACTTCAGACTTAAATGACCTGTATCGTCGCGTGATTAACCGAAACAATCGGTTGAAGCGTTTAATGGAGCTTCGTGCGCCGGAAATTATTATTCGCAACGAAAAACGAATGCTGCAAGAATCTGTAGATGCATTGTTCGACAACGGTCGGCGCGGTCGTGCCATTATGGGGACGAACAAACGCCCCTTGAAATCTTTGGCAGATATGTTGAAGGGAAAACAAGGTCGTTTCCGTCAAAACTTGCTGGGTAAACGTGTGGACTATTCTGGTCGTTCTGTGATTACGGTGGGTCCTGAATTGTTGTTGCATCAATGCGGTTTGCCCAAACGGATGGCTTTGGAATTATTTAAACCCTTTATTTATGCCAAGTTGGAACAATACGGTCTTGCTTCGACAATTAAAGCAGCCAAACGAATGGTGGAAGCGGAACGAGCAGAAGTTTGGGATATTCTGTCCGAGGTTATTCGCGAACATCCTGTTTTGTTGAACCGTGCTCCGACATTGCACCGCTTGGGTATTCAGGCTTTTGAACCTGTTTTGATCGAAGGTAAAGCTATTCAACTGCATCCGTTGGTTTGCACAGCCTTTAACGCGGACTTTGACGGAGACCAGATGGCTGTCCATGTTCCGTTGTTCTTGGAAGCTCAACTGGAAGCGCGTGTATTGATGATGTCAACCAATAATATTTTGTCGCCGGCAAACGGCAAGCCGATTATTGTGCCGACGCAGGACGTGATTTTGGGATTGTATTACCTGACGCTTCAACGTGAAGGAGAAAAAGGCGAAGGCATGATTTTCTCCGGTATTCCTGAAGTGATGCACGCATTGAACCAAAAGGTGGTTTCGTTGCATGCCAAGATCAAAGCACGTCTCAGCATTTGGGAAGAGGGTGCTGCCGAAAAGGTGACAAAGTTGGTGGAAACGACACCGGGACGGATTATTTTGTCTCAGGTGCTGCCGGATGATAACAAAACACCTTTCAGTTTGATTAACCGGTTGATTCGTAAAAAAGAGGTTTCTGATATTATTGACACGGTTTATCGTCATTGCGGTCAAAAAGCAACCTGTATTTTTGCGGATAAGATTATGGCTTTGGGATATCGTCAAGCGGCATTGGCCGGTATTTCAATCGGTAAAGACGATTTGATTATTCCCGAAACAAAGAAAAAGCTGATTGCTGAAACCGAAGCAAAAGTAAAGGAATTTGAACGTCAATATCAAGACGGTTTGATTACAAAAGGTGAAAAGTACAACAAAGTGGTTGATGCTTGGTCTGCCTGCACGGATGTCGTGGCTGATGAAATGATGAAGCAGATTTCCAAAGCCGAGCCGGGTAAGCCTGTGAACTCTGTTTACATGATGGCTCATTCCGGTGCGCGTGGTTCTGCGGCTCAGATGAAACAGCTGGCCGGCATGCGCGGTTTGATGGCTAAACCGTCGGGTGAAATTATCGAAACGCCGATTATTTCCAACTTTAAAGAAGGATTGACCGTGATGGAATACTTTAACTCAACACACGGTGCGCGGAAAGGGTTGGCTGATACGGCGTTAAAAACGGCAAACTCCGGTTATTTAACACGTCGCTTGGTGGATGTGGCTCAGGATGCCATTATTACCGAAGCGGATTGTGGTACAGAACGCGGGATTACCATCCAGCCGATTATTGAAGGCGGCGATGTGATTGCCACGACCGGTGAACGGATTTTGGGTCGGACAGCTCAGGAAGACATCAAGAATCCGCAAACAGGAGAATTGATTGTTCCGAAAGGCAAGCTGATTGACGAAAACGATGTTGAAAAAATCGATGCGGCCGGTGTAGAATCCGTGTTAATTCGTTCGGTTTTGACGTGTGAATCCAAAAACGGCATTTGTGCGAAATGCTATGGTCGTGACTTGGCACACGGGACGCCGATCAGCATCGGTGAAGCTGTGGGTGTGATTGCCGCTCAGTCCATCGGTGAGCCGGGTACTCAGTTGACCATGCGGACCTTCCATATCGGTGGTGCGGCTCAGCGCGGAGCAGAACAATCCAGCATTGAGGCTGTATTTGACGCAACAATTCGTTTGAAAAACTGCAACGTCATTAAAAATACGGCTGGTGCGACAATCGTGCTGTCTCGCAACTGTGAAATTTCTTTGATTGATGCCGGTCATCGTGAAAAGGCTCGTCACAAAGTGCCTTATGGTGCGACTTTGGTTGTCAAAGACGGTCAGAAGGTTGCTAAAGGCGATCGATTGGCTGAGTGGGATCCGTATACAATGCCGATTATCGCGGATAAAGATGGTATCATTAAATACGATGATTTAATCTTGGGCGAAACCATGCGTGAAGTGGTTGATGAGGCTACCGGATTAACATCTCGTGTGGTAATGGATTGGCGTCAGAACGCTAAAGGCGGAGAACGGAAACCCAGCTTGATTTTGGTGGATGATGATGGTAATGTTTTGACATTCGGTAAAGATGTTGAGGCACGTTATTATTTGCCTGTTGATGCCGTGATTTCTATTGATGCCGGCACAAAAGTCAGCAAAGGTGACGTTTTGGCTCGTATTCCGCGCGAAACAGGTAAAACTAAGGATATTACGGGTGGTTTGCCGCGTGTGGCTGAGTTGTTTGAAGCACGTCGACCAAAAGATGCAGCGATTATTTCTGAAATCGATGGTCGTGTAGAATTTGGCAAAGATTATAAATCTAAACGCCGGATTTTCATTGTCGGTGAAGACGATAATCGGATTGAATACATTGTACCGAAAGGAAAACATATTGCGGTTCATGAAGGTGAATTTATTCAAAAAGGTGATGTGATCGTCGATGGAAATATGGTGCCTCATGATATTCTGCGTGTGTTGGGCGTCGAAGCTTTGGCTCACTATCTGATTAAAGAAGTTCAAGCTGTGTATCGTTTGCAAGGTGTGCGTATCAATGATAAGCATATTGAAGTGATTGTGCGCCAGATGATGCAGAAAGTGGAAGTGACTGATCCGGGGGATACAACATTGTTGGCCGGTGAACAGGTGGATGTTGATACTCTTGAGAATGAAAACAGAAAAGCGTTGGCAAATGCCGGACGTGAAGCAAAGGCAATGCCTGTTTTGTTGGGTATTACAAAGGCCAGTTTGCAGACAAAGTCTTTCATTTCTGCCGCTTCCTTCCAAGAAACAACTCGCGTGTTGACGGAAGCCGCGGTCGAAGGACGTCGCGACACTCTGTCTGGGTTAAAGGAAAATGTGATTGTTGGTCGTTTAATCCCGGCCGGCACGGGTGCTATGTTGAATATGAAGCGCGAAATTGCGGCAGAACGGGATAAAGAACTGCTTGCAAGTCAAGAAACATCGGAAGAAGTCGCAGAATTGGCTGCTGTTGATGCTGAATTGACCGGTGCAGCTTCTGCTGAAAAATAATCTCTGCCTTTTAAAAGAGAGCCCCTCGTTTGAGGGGCTTTTTTTTATAAGAAAGTTCTTGATAGGGGGGGGGGGGTATGATAGATTGGAGGGGAAAGATTCGCAAAGAAGTGGTCTTACTTTTTTGTGAAGATATGTTAGAAAGCGGTATGATCCTCATAAGAGCAGGACAGAAAGGAGAGCAGAAGAATTGGAACGGATGGGAGAAGTCAGGCAGAAGAATTGTAATTGCGGGTTGTCGTTTGGTAAAAGATTGAACCGCGGTCGGAGTATGTTAGAGATGCTGGGTGTTTTGGCGATTGTCGGGATTTACTTATGCCATGAACAAACACAAGGCCAACGAGACCATTCACGATGTCATGCTCAGGGCCTCCAACGTTCCCATGATTGACGAGTTTTATACCCAGAGAACGGGCGACTATGAATGGATGTTCGCGGGCTTGCCTGACAGCGGACAAACAGGCTCTTTTTATTCCATGAACACTTGGGTTTCCGACATTAACGGATATATTTACCGTGTTGTGGTTTCTGATGTTCCCAAACGGGTCTGTCGTCAAATTCTGGCTTTGGATCCGACCGACATTGACGCCATTTATGTCGAAGGAGACAAACCGACCGATGATGAATGTCCGAACGAAGTAAACAGAATGGCTTTTTACTTTGATGAATATGGGACGGGCGGACATTTGCCGGACATTGACAAACCCGATCCGGATGATCCAAACCCGGACAATCCGGATCCGATCCGCCCGATTTGCATTGGTTCGGATTGTGATGAGAACGGGCAGTGCACGGGTCCTGACTGCACGATCTGTGTTGGCTCGGATTGTGACGCGGACGGGAACTGTATCGGCCCGAACTGTTCGAGCTGCACCGGGAGGGATTGTGGACCGGACGGAGAATGCACGGGCCCGGATTGTGAGAGTAATAACTATGCGGAATGCAGTCCTGCCTGCGGGTCTTGTGAAGAATGTGTCAATGGTTCTTGTCAGGTCAAGACATGTGAGATAGAAAGCTGTCCGGAAGGTCAAACGTCTACAGGCACGGATGCTTGCGGGTGTATCACGGGTTGTCAGGAGAAGTGTCCGGATATGCCGTCGTGTGGGGAGTGTGAAGTCCCGAACTATAACACTTGCACGTGTGATTATGATCCGGCCTGCTGCCCCGAGTTTACCG
>CALXUB010000013.1 GCA_944391565.1 uncultured Alphaproteobacteria bacterium
GGTTTGGATCATCCGGATCGGGTTTGTCAATGTCCGGCAAATGTCCGCCCGTCCCGTATTCATCAAAGTAAAAAGCCATTCTGTTTACTTCGTTCGGACATTCATCATCGGTCGGTTTGTCTCCTTCGACATAAATGGCGTCAATGTCTGTCGGATCCAAAGCCAGAATTTGACGACACACCCGTTTGGGAACATCAGAAACCACAACACGGTAAATGTATCCGTTAATGTCGGAAACCCAAGTGTTCATGGTATAAAAAGAGCCTGTTTGCCCGCTGTCAGGCAACCCCGCGAACATCCATTCATAGTCGCCCGTTCTCTGTGTATAAAACTCGTCAATCATGGGAACGTTGGAGGCCCTGAGCATGACATCGTGGATGGTCTCGTTGGCCTTGTGTTTGTTCATGGCATAAGTAAATCCCGCCAATGCCGCTACGCTCAACAGCCCGATAATCGCCAAAACCCCCAGCATCTCTAACATGGATCTGCCGAATTGAGAACGTTTAGGTTGGAATGAGAATGGGATCATGAGAAGCCTCCATAATAAATTTTATATATTATATTCAAATTTTTCAAAGGAGAGGACCCACAGGAGTGCGTATTTAAGGGCGACTCGTCCTCTTTATTCCCACTTTACCATAGGGGGGGGGGGGGGCAGTCAAGCCTTTTTTTGTAAAAAAATCTTTTTCTTTTTTAAGGTATCGGATTTAAAACTTGACAAAATAAAAAAAAAGTATATTTTATTTTGTATTTTTTGTTGATGATGAAGGATTTGGAAGAAAATGAAAGCAAAAGTGGTTGTTTTAGGAAATGAAAAGGGCGGTACGGGAAAATCGACTTTGGCAATGCACTTGATTGTCACATGGCTGCGTGAGGGTAAAAAAGTTGCAACGTTAGATTTAGACGGACGTCAGGGAACTTTGTCGCGTTATTTGGAAAATCGCAAAAGTTTTGCACAAAAAAACAGTGTGACTTTGCCGATGCCGGATCACATTCGTATTCAAAATGTTTCTAACGAGATTTTATTTTTGCGTTCTCAGCTGGAACGCCTGGGCAATGATTACGATGTTATTGTTTTGGATACACCGGGTGCGGATACGGCTTTGACACTGGAAGCTTTGTTTCAGGCTGATACACTTTTAACACCGATTAACGACAGTTTGTTAGACTTGGATGTCCTGGGTTTGGTAGATGGCGAGAGCATGCGCATCAAAGGTCCCAGTCATTATGCTGAACGAGTTTGGTCTGTTCGTCAAAAACGCAATTTGATGAAAAAGGGACCCTTGAATTGGATCGTGACGCGCAACAGATTATCTCCTTTTAAAAATAAAAACCGGCAGACGATTGAGGAGCTTTTAGGGAATCTTTCCGAACGTGTTCATTTCAAGGTTGCCGGCGGCATCACGGACCGCGTTATTTTCCGCGAATTGTTTTTAAAAGGCCTGACTATGATGGATTTGCGAGAAAATGGCTTGCATATGCCGTTATCTATGTCTAATATAGCAGCAAGACAAGAAGTAAGGGCGTTGGCTCATACGGTCTTGTAAGCGGATTAACAAGATAAGGGAGTTTTGTATGAAAGTTGTTATGGTCGGTACAGGCTATGTGGGCCTGGTCACCGGAACATGTTTTTCGGATTTCGGGCATACGGTCGTATGTGTTGATAAAAATCAAGAAAAAATTGACGGGTTGAAAAAAGGTGTTTTACCGATCTATGAGCCGGGCCTGGATGGCTTAATTGAAAAAAACGTTAAAGCCGGACGACTTTCTTTTTCAACAGATTTGGCTGAATCCATGATGAATGCTGATGCCGTGTTTATCGCTGTCGGAACCCCGGCACGTAAAGATAACGGACATGCCGATTTGTCTTTTGTTTACGCCGCAGCTGAGGAAATCGGACGAGCCATGAAACGCTATACTGTTGTGGTGGATAAATCGACAGTGCCTGTCGGGACAGCGCGAGAAGTTCAAGAAATTATTGAAAAAACGAATCCAAAAGCAGATTTTGACGTGGTTTCTAATCCCGAATTTTTAAGAGAAGGATCGGCAATCGGTGATTTTTCTCATCCTGACCGAATCGCCATCGGTGTTGAAACCGACAGGGCAAAGGATGTGATGATGAGACTCTATGCACCTTTGACAAACCAGGGTTATCCCATGATTGTGACAACACGCGAAACGGCTGAGCTGATAAAATATGCGGCGAATGCTTTTTTGGCAATGAAAATTACTTATATCAACGAAATTGCAGATTTATGTGAAAAATGTCATGCCGATGTTAAAGATGTTTCGAAGGGAATTGGATTGGATACTCGAATCGGCAGTAAGTTTTTAAATCCGGGGCCCGGTTATGGCGGTTCTTGCTTCCCCAAGGATACGTTGGCGTTGTTAAAAACGGCGCGTTCGTTCGAACGCCCCGTTAGTTTGATTGAAACAACGGTTTTAGTCAATGATGCTCGCAAAAAGAAAATGGGGCAGCGAATTTTGGATATTTGTGAGGGGGATGTCAATGGCAAGAAGATCGCTGTTTTGGGCGTCACGTTTAAAGCTAATACGGATGATATGCGGGATGCACCGAGTTTGACAATTTTGCCTGCATTGAAAGAAGCTGGAGCTGTTCTGACCGTTTATGATCCTCAGGGTCTAAAGGAGGCTCAAAGGCTTTTCGGTATGGATTTTGCGACTTGGACATCAGATATGTACGCGGCGTTAAAGGATGCTGATGTTGCGGTTGTTCTGACAGAGTGGGATGAAATCAAAGCCTTGGATTTAGATCAGGCAAAAATGTTGATGAGCGGTAATCGGCTGATTGATTTGCGCAACTTGTTTGAACCGCGGGAAGTTTCGGCAGCCGGGTTGAAATATTATGGCATAGGTCGTATTTTTTAATTAAGGCTGTTTTGAAGTTGAAAAAGCGTCTGATATTTCAGACGCTCTTTTCTAAAAAACCCTCTTGACCGCGACGGGCGGGGCGGCCCCCCGTACTGGGCACCCCCCCACCCCCCCCGGCACGCCCCCAGCGGCGCAACACCCACCCC
>CALXUB010000014.1 GCA_944391565.1 uncultured Alphaproteobacteria bacterium
TGTCTGGTTGATAGACAGTTCCGTCGCAGCAGACACCTTTAGATCCGTCCCAATAAGCAGACTCATGTTCTTGGCAGACCATGTGCATTTTTCTTTGAATGATTTTAGCTTGAGCGGGGAGAGAGAAACAGAGGCAGATGGTTAGGTTAACGAGGAGAACAGGGGGGGGGGGGAATTTTGGTTAAAGTGAACATGATTAAGCTCCTTTCATGTGTTCTGAAGGTATGATAGCAGATTTGTAATTTATTTGTCTATGATTATTTTATTGAAAAGGGAATTTGTATTGAAGTGTGTGTTGTTTTTTGTTTTAGCCCGCCCCCTGTGCCCCCCTGAATTTCAGGGGGCGGGCTTGTTTTAAGATGAATAGTCAAATTCATAGCGAAAAAGGGCCTTTTTGGTTTGGGTTCGGGGGGCGCAAAAAGGCCCTTTTTTTATCAAAAAAAAGCTTTAAAAAGACACCCAGCGGGTTAAGATGACATCCCAAGTTAAAAAAGCCCAAGTGAGGGATGAATTATTTTAACTTTTCTTATCAATTTTCTTGTGTTAAAGCGCGCTTCCTGGTTTTTCATGGGCGCGGGCAGGAAGCGCGCTTTTAATCAATGTTATTTGATAAGCCCCCCGCTCCGCGCAAGGATTTCCGCGGGCAGCCTGCAGTATCATCAGAAAACGTTATTTTAAAAAGAGCTTTTGCGAGCCCCTTGATGCTTAAGAGGACAGCAAAAAGCCCCTTTTAAAACGTGTTCAAACAGACCGGCCTTCACTTTTATCAAGGAGGATAAGAACAGGTTGTTTTTGATACAATTCGCACAAGAAAATAAAAGTGCTTAACGTTAAATCGTTAAAATGACCGCTTTCCATTTTAAGGATCGTTTTGGTTGTTAAATGATACCGGCTTAATTCCTCTGTTGAGATATTTTTTTCGAAGCGTGCTTTTTCGAGCTCTTGACCGATTTGCCGTCGAAAAGCGCGAATGAGGGGGTTGATGTTCAGATGTGTTGAATGCATTTTTGTATAAACTCCTTTTGTTGGTTAAACAAACCCACCTTTTCCGAAAGGTGGGGGAGTTTAACAGGCCGTAAGTGACGGCTGTGCTTATTCAATTTATTCACACACTCCCCCGAGAACGGAGGATGTTTCACTTAAGAGACTGTTAAATCCCGCACACGTGCGCGTGCAAGAAAAGTATAGGAAAAGGAAACAAAATTGGCAAGAGGATTTTGGCAGCCCTTTGCCGCTGTCTGTTGATAAAAACGCTTATTTTTCAGCTGTACACGCTTTTTGAAGGCGTTTTTGGAAATTTCCTTGCATTTTGAAGCCCGAAAGCTTATCCTGATATCAAAGGAGAAACACATGCGCGAGATTGTTTGGGATACGGAAACAACGGGTTTGGATCCGTTTACGGGAGATCGATTGGTGGAAATCGGTGCGGTCGAGCTGATCAATCATGTGCGCACGGGACGAGAGTATCATCAATACATCAATCCGCTGCGTTCAATGAGCGAGGAAGTCATCCGCGTGCATGGATTGACGGAGGAATTTTTGGCTGATAAGCCGACTTTTGACGAAATTGTCGATGAATTTTTGGCTTTTGTCGGCACGGATTCAAAGCTGGTAGCGCATAACGCGTCTTTTGATATGAAGTTTTTGAATTTTCAACTCAAAGAGCTCGGCAAACCTGAAATCGGCGAAGATCGAGTGGTCGACAGCTTGTTAATCGCGCGCAAAAAGTTTCCGGGCGCGCGGGTGAATTTGGATGAACTATGTCGTCGGTTCGGCGTGGATAACTCAAATCGAACGGTTCATGGCGCTTTATTGGATGCGCAGCTGCTGGCCGATGTGTATTTGGAGCTGCTGGGCGGTCATGAACCCGGTTTTTTGTTGTCGGAAACGCCTGTTGTGTCGGCTGAAACGGTTTTGGCACAGATCGCGGCGCGGCCCGTGCGACCGGCGCGCGTGTTCCCTGTTCCGCCCGAAGAAACCGAACAATTCAATCAATTTATGACGCAAATCAAAGATGCTTTGTGGTTTAAAGAACCTCAGGGGGACAGCAACACATGAAAACAGGAATTGTAATGGTGTTGGCTTTGATGGCGGCTTCGGCACAGGCGCAAATGGTGGATTTAATGGGCTCTATGGCGGTGGACGGCGCTTTGACGACCCAATCCGTTCAACAAGTCTCCCGCGGGCGGCGCCAAGTACTTTATCATCAATTCGTCAACGCCATGGATTTAAAAAACACTGAAATTTTGACCTCGGGCCGAACGGATTACAGTCATTTACCGATTTCTCGGGTTTCCGCAGGCGGCGTGACGGCTACTTTTCAGGGAGAAGGCGCTTTTTATCAAGCGACCTTTTCAACCATGACGCCGGCTTTGTGTCGGCTGCTGATTGCACACACCTGGCCGAATGCCGTGGAAGTTCGCTTTGCGACACCGACCGGTTCGGTTGTGGCTCCCTTTGGCGCGACCAGCGCGGATCAATGTGATTCGGCTCAAAATATAACTTTGATATTTCAATAACTTTTTAAATAAAACGTATTTACAAAGTAATTACATCTTTGAGAGACGGCTTTTAAAGATAAATGGCCGAGGGTTTTCGGTTGAAAACAACACAAAAAGCAAACACCTCATTTGGGTGAAAATGAAGAAATGTTTTTTTGTCTGTCAAGTAAACGCTATGGCTGACACCTGTCGGTCTGAATAAAAAAAAACAGAATAAAGTTAAAAACAAAAAAATTTTAATTTTTAAATGAAAAGTGCTGGACAAATGTGTTCTCTTTCTGTAAAAATGTTTCACATGAAACAAAATTGTTTCCGGAAATGTTAAAATGATTAAATGTTTCACGTGAAACAATTTATTTTAAGATTAAAAACTAAATAAAGGGACTGTTTCACGTGAAACAATATGATATGTTTTTAAAAAAGACACAAGAGAAGCTGAAAATCTATCATGATTTATTAAAAAAATGGCAGGCTTCCATCAATTTAATCAGTCCTTCCACGCTGCCGGACATCATGACGCGGCATTTTATGGATTCGGCTCAACTGTATCCCCTGATTCCTGCTTCGGCGCGAACGCTGGTGGATATGGGCAGCGGCGCCGGCTTTCCGGGAGTGGTGTTGGCTTTGTTGGATCAAACAGAAGGAAAAAGTCGATTGGCTGTTCATTTGGTCGAAAGCGATCAACGGAAGGCTGTTTTTCTTCGTGAGGTCTTGCGCCAATGTGATGTGAAAGCCGATGTGCATCCCGTGCGAGCGGAAATGATGCCGCCTTTACCGGCAGATGTGGTGACGGCACGGGCACTCAAAGACGTTCGAACATTGCTGACGTTGGCACAGCCTTTTATGACATCGGCGACAACATGTTTGTTTTTAAAAGGAGAAAAAGCCAATGAAGAACTGACTGACGCTGCGCGACATTATTCTTTTCAAGTCGAAAAAATCCCCAGTCAAACGGCGGAGTCAGGCGTAATTTTAAAGTTAACGGAGATTGTAAAATGACACAACAACACAAAGCACGCGTTTTTTCCATCGCAAACCAAAAAGGCGGTGTCGGTAAAACCACTACAGCCGTCAATTTGGCAACAGCCGTGTCTTCTTTGAAGAAAAAGGTCTTGCTGATTGACTTGGATGCTCAAGGAAACGCAACGGTCAGTTTGGGGTTGTCTCGTCAGGGAAAAACGCATAATGCTTACACAGTTTTAACGGGACAGGACAGTATTCAAAGCTCGGTGGTCGAAACAAAAATTCCGTATTTATATGTGCTGCCGTCCAGCAAAGAACTGCTGGGGTTGGATATTGAATTGTCCAATATTGACAATCCGCAGTTTTACTTAAAGAATGCCTTGAACATGCCTGAGCTGGATTTTGACTATGTGTTTATTGATTGTCCGCCGGCTGTGGGATTGCTGACGATTAACGCGTTGGTCGGATCGAATGCCGTGATTGTGCCGATTCAATGCGAATATTTGGCCTTGGAGGGCGTGGCAGACTTGATTAAAACCATCGAGCGGGTCAAGAAAAACTTTAATGCCGGTTTAGATTTACATGGTGTGTTGTTGACGATGTTTGATTCGCGCAGCAAGCTGTCGACTTCTGTTTCTGAAGACGTGCGGCGCTTTTTCGGAGATAAAGTCTATGAGGCGTTTATTCCGCGCAATGTGCGGATTCCGGAAGCGCCTTCGCACGGCAAGCCGGTTTTGTTGTATGATTGGAAATGCACGGGTTCGCAGGCTTATATTCGTCTGGCGGCCGAATTTTTAAAACGTGAAAAGGAGCTGTTGAAAAATGGACAAGAATAAGATTGGTTTAGGTAAAGGATTAAGTGCCATTTTGGGGGAAATCGAGGAGGAAGCCGCTCCGGCTGCTGCCGCTTCGGGGTTGGGCATAGAGCTGATTGCGCTGGACAAACTGATGCCCGGTCGTTTTCAGCCGCGCCGTCGTTTTCAAGCCGAAGAATTGGCTGATTTAGTGGCTTCCATTAAAGAAAAAGGCGTTTTACAGCCGCTTTTGGTACGGGCGGTTTCGGACGGAAAATATGAAATTATCGCCGGGGAACGGCGTTATCGCGCTTCAAAAGAAGCCGGCTTGACGGAAGTTCCTGTGATTATCAAAGATTTTTCCGATAAAGAAACTTTGGAAGTCGCATTAATTGAAAACTTGCAGCGGCAGGATTTAAACCCGCTGGAGGAAGCACAAGGCTATCGTCGCTTATTGCAAGAGTTTCATCGCACGCAGGAAGAACTCGCTCAAGTGGTGGGTAAAAGTCGCAGTCATGTCGCGAATATGATGCGTTTGTTGGATTTACCCGATCCGGTGAAAGATTATGTTGAAAAAGGGCAGATTTCTGCCGGACACGCACGGGCACTGCTGAATGCAAAGAACCCTGAAAAGTTGGCACATAAGGTCGTGGAACAAGGCTTGAACGTGCGGCAAACTGAGGCGCTTGCCGTATCCGAAGGCGAAAAAAAGACCAGATCTCCTTCGGGCACTCCGTCCGGCAGCCGAAAAGACAGTGATATCATGGCGTTGGAAGCAGAATTGTCATCTTTGCTGAAAACCGGCGTTTCCATCAAATGGACCGGTAAAAACGGTAAAATCACCATTCTGTGCAACAGCTTGGAAAAGCTGGATGTCGTGCTGCAGCGTTTAACCACCGGCGGAGAAATCGAAGATTAACGACAACGTTTTAACCGTTGTTGACACCGGTTGTTAAAATTAAGAAACACAGGTTGTGCCGTTTCTGGGATCTCCGCTGTCGGAACAGAAACAGTCTTTGTAAAGAAGCTCTTGATCCATATAAGTGTCATGACAAAATTTGCTGTCACTTTCGTAATAGTCTTTGTCTGTCTCTGATGTCAGTTCAGAAGCACAATAGTAAACACCGCCATTTTGACGAATAGAAAAAGAAAGAATATAATCTACGCCATGAAAGTCGCTCGCATACTGTGTGTAGCCGCTGCAACATTTGCCGTTGGTTGCGCCAATTACAGTCCAATCCGCTGATGTAGCAAAAAGTCCGTCAGGAGAATCTTCATAAACATTATCCTTTATTTCGCAACAGGCATATCCAGCTTCACCGACGCCGTTTTTATATTTTTGACGATTTTGTGAGTTGTTGTGTCGCAGCATTGAGCGGCAGATCCGTTCCAATAGGCTTCTTCCTGCGCTTGACAGACTTTATAAGCTTGCCTGTGAATGGTTTTAGCGTGGACGGGGAGGGTAAAGACAGAGAAGAGGATTAAGTATTTGAAAAGGTTATTTAAAGCAGGGGGGGGGGGGGTAAATTTGGTTAAAATGAACATGATTAAACTCTTTTCATGTGTTCTGAAGGTATGATAGCGGAATAGTAGTTTGTTTGTCTATGATTATTTTTTTGACAAGAGAATTTGTGTTGAAGTGGTGTTTGTTAAAGCCCGCCCCCTGTGCCCCCCTGAATTTCAGGGGGCGGGCTTGTTTTAAGATAAATAGTCAAATTCATAGCGAAAAAGGGCCTTTTTCTAGGGATAAAGAGATATGAACTGCAATGTGGAAATTATAAACAGTATCCCGCCCTTTGCGCGT
>CALXUB010000015.1 GCA_944391565.1 uncultured Alphaproteobacteria bacterium
TCGCATATCTGCTCCATCGTCGCTAATGTCCGCCCCTGCGCATCACACCACGCAAATGCCGTATACCAATTCATACTGACATTACTCATACAATAGACATGGCCATTCTTGCCCGTCACTTCTACTCCTTTTTTGCACGCACCATAGGCATTCAACGAAAATAATAAAAACAATATTAAAAAAATTTTTTTCATCTTAAAGTCCTTCTTCATTTTCTACCAGGCATGTCATAGGAGAAGATTTGTCGAGCTCCAAACAGACACCATAAATTAAATTCGCTCCTTCGGCTGATATCGTATCACATGTCTCGCTCGACCAGTTCAGTCGGCAATATTGATCGATTTCACACCCTTGACATACCAAAACCGTCGGAACATGATTTTCATCATATCGACGACATCGACTGTAATACGTTGACAATGTTGCACAGCGACCATAAATCACTGAGGCGCCAGAGATATCAATCTCTCGACTGCAATCCGTATCCGTCCACTTTAAAATACAATATTGTCCAGACGGACAGCTTTCTCTTGAAACGGCTAAAGTCGTACCATTCGTTTCACTAAAGGTATATGAACAATCTGAATAATATCCGCCGCCGCTCGGTCCTTCATAACTATAAACACAAAAACCCTGCGACGCAACACACGATGTTCCATTAAAATAACTTTCCTCGGAACAAACACAACCTACTATACCGTCCCAAACACCACTTACCTTCTCACAACAATATTCTTCCGTGATCTCAGTGATCTCTTTAACAGAAGGACAGTTCTTCTCCTGACAACTTCCGTCCGAAGATAATTCATACCCAAAACCACAATGGCATCCTGTGTCCAGTTCACAAGACGCGTGCGCAGGACAATCACATGCCCCCTCCCCGTTCAAAGAAAATATCATCCGGTTCAAACCGGTCTCACACCCGGGAAACGGAACATATGTCTCGTCTGTTTCTGAAAAAGCCTCAGACCGTTCACGCCGTTCATCCCAAACAATATCCGGCAAACACGCTCGGGAACATCCTCAACAATAACCAAATCCGCCCATTCCGTCAGAAAACTTTCCGTCCGGACCGTGCGTATCGCTAAATGTGAATCTGTCGTAAAAGAAATTTCATAAAGTCGATTGCTCTCCCGCGTCTCGGGCAACGCTTCGGCATACGCTAATGAAACATCCGTTAAAATATGATTGGCCGCAACCTTAGCTCGCGCGTAAACAAACCCGGCTAATGCTAACAATGTCAGCATTCCTGACAAGGCTAAAACTGACAATGTCTCTAATAATGTGCGGCCAAATTGACCCCCCCCCCCCCTGTCAAGAACTTTTTTACAAAAAATAAAAAAAAGCAGAGCTCATTGGAGAGCTTTTACCTATCGCTGCGAAGATTTTTGTTGCAGTAAAGCAAGTTGCAACTTATGTCGTTTATCCAGTTCCGCCCGAAGCGTATCGACTTCAAGTGAAGAACAATTTTGTTGATACTGTCTGACACCCCGTGCAACTTTAGGAGAAACTTTTACAAGATCATGAATAGGCACATCAATGCCGTGCAAATAGGAAACAGCTGCTGCTGTCTGTGCCATCTCTTTTTGAATTTTCATCTTTTCTTCTTCAACCTCGAGCCCTCTTCTTTGCCATTCTCTTTGCAAAACTTCAGGCGGTTCAAATAATAAAGCCTCTTGAACACTGTCAGCCAATTCATCCAGTTGCTTCAGCATCTTTGTATCATAATACCGTTCCGCAAGATCACGTGCTTTACTTAACACGGTTCCTTCTTGTGTGATTTTTCTGTTCAAGACATCTAAATCTGTTTTCATTTTAAACTCCTATGACTAAAAAAAGAAGTATAAGCGATTCGATAATTTTATGTCAATTTTTTTGTTTACAATAAAAGATTGACCTGTCGCAGTCCCTTTATTAAGATAAGCGCTAAAAAGGAGAAACCATGATTGCAGAAAATTTAACAAGCGCTCTTGATCTTTTAAATAAGAAAATTAAAACAGCCTCAGAACAAATCAAATACTACACATGGTGTGAGGCTTTTGTTCAAGAAAAAGTTAAACACACGATGGATGTCTTGGCTGTGGCGCAGGAGCTCTTATCTATGCGTAAAGTTCCTTTTTCTAACGAACAGGCTGAGCGGTTATTATTCGGAGCTTTAATGCACGATATCGGACGTTTTCGGGAAATTCCCTTGCTGGCACAAAATCCTGCTGTCAAACATGATCATGGAAAATATTCGGAAGAAATCCTTCGCGAAGAAGGCTTAACGGACGAAGCCATGCTGATGGCCTTATGTCATCACGGCCATAGAACGCAAGATCTGGAAACTGACCCTCGTTTTCGGAAGCTTTCATCACAAGAACAAGCTGATTGCCGACAAATTTTTGAATTAGTCCAAGATGCTGATAAAATTGCTAACTGGCAGCTTTATATCGATAATCCTGCCATGGTTAATCATATCAACTTGGTCAAACATCCAAGGACAAAAGAAGTTTCAAAAGAAATTTTAGAAAACTTTAAAAATAATGAAATTGCCGATTACCGCTTTGCTAAGGGATTTGAAGATTATTTAATCGGCTCTCTTTCTTGGATTTTTGAGATACATTGGCTCGTTTCTTATCAGCTTTTACAAAAACGCAACTTGTTGGATCGTATTTTTTTCCAAGCCGGAAAAGATATGAATGATTCCCTCCTTTTGATGAACCTGCAGCGGATGGCTCAAACTTATTTGGATACTAAACTGGAAGAACTGATTCAAAAAGAAGCTTCCTAACTTTTTATTTAAACACAAATCGCTTGCAATTTTTTGTCATGCCCTCCATATAAGCAAGGGGGAGAAAAATGGCATATCTTTATCTGGTTTTGTCCGGCATTTTGTTCGGTGGTATTGTTTTCGGCGGGAAAGTTCTGATGAATATGGGGGCTTCTTTATTCGAAGTCATGCTTTACCCTGAAGTCTTATCCTTACTGATCATGCTTTATCCGGCCAGACGAGATTTTAAACGCATTTTTAAGGTACCGCTGAAAGCCTCCCTGCTGTTCATGATTTCAATGCTGATGGTCAACATCGGTGAATTTGCTCCTATTATCTTAAACATTCCGGTCACGCTGATTGTTTTAATTCTTTATTTGCAACCCTTGTGGACGATTTTAATTGAACGATTTTATTTTCATCAAAAACAATCTAAAATGGATTGGATTTTGGTCGTAGTTATGTTGATCGGCATGGCTGTTTTGGTCAATCCGTTGGCAGACACACATTTCTCATGGACGGGTGTCATTATTGCACTTTTAGGCGGCATCGGCCTTTCTTTATGGGTTTTCATCACACGATATTTTACACTCCAGGGAATTTCAACCTACGGAACTTTTATGGCAGTCAACATTTATTCCATTATTCCGATTATTCTTTTATATTTTCTGGCTGAATTAACGCATCAAAATCCGACTTTACGAATGCTGGCTGTTAATATGCCAATTGAATTATGGGAGGCCTTTATCTTCTACAGCATGATTATTTTCACCTTGCCTAATTTATTGCTTTATAAAGCAAACGGAGCTGTTTCAGCTGTGACGATCGGCATGATTTTACTGTTAGAACCAGTGACAGGTATTGTTTTAGACGTCGTATTTTTAAACAGTCCGCTGACCGCAAACATAATCATTGGCGGCTTGATTATTTTAGGAGCCAATATTCTGCTTATTCGTGAAAAACAAAGTCGAAACCATTAAGTCTCCTTTCGCATCAGAAGAATCGTCAGCTCATACAAACCCAAAAGCGGCAATGCCAAACACAGCTGACTGATAACATCCGGAGGCGTTAAAACGGCAGCAACAATAAAAATAAGGACAATCGCAAAACGACGAAATTTAATTAAAGATTGTGCTGTCAAAATTCCGGCTTTACCAAGCAGCATTAAAACTAAAGGAAGCTCGAATGCCATGCCGAAAGCAGTCAAAAGACTGGTGGTTAAAGACAAATATTCAGACATTTTTGCTTCTAACTGAACCGGCAGCATCGTTTCGGGCGTTTGAAATCCCAAAAAAAACAAATAAGCCATTGGTAATACAAACCAATAAGCAAAAAGAACACCTATTAAAAATAAAAATGGAGCGATTAAAATAAAAACAGCAAGCGCTCGCCGTTCATGAGGGAAAAGCCCCGGACGTACAAAAGCAAAAAGCTCATACGCCAGAACAGGAATGGACAAAAAGAATCCCGCAAACAAAGAGACTTTAAAAACGGTCATAAACCCTTCGGCCAAACCTGTATAAATTAAACGATTGGTGCCGTCTGCCTGTTTCATGGCAACAGCCAAAGGTCGCATCAGAATATCTAACAGGTCCTCTTTGAAATAAGATGCCAAAAAGCTGAAAATAACAAAAACAATGGCCCAAATTAAAAGCCGCCGTCGCAATTCATTAAAATGAGCTCCGAAAGTGTCTTCTTCATCATTTGTCTTCTTTACCAATGTCTTCAATCTCCTGTCTCAGACGCCGCCAATAAGCCGAAGCATTACCGGCAAAACGCCCGAACGTATGCATTAAACTGACTGCCTGCTTCGGACCAATAACCAGCAAAGCTACTCCGGCAATAACCATTAACTCCCAAAAGCCGATTCCGAACACTTAGGCCTTCTTTTTCACAGAAGTCTTAGCAGACGAAGTTTTCTTTACCTGCGTTTTGACTGAAGTTTTACGAGCAGCCGGCTTCTTATTCGTTTTCCGAGCCGTCGTCTTTTTAGCAGTTGTTTTCTTCGCTGTCGCTTTTACAACAGTCGGTTCTGCAGAAACCTTTTCCAACTTTTCATAGACAGAAACAGGTTTTACCGGTTCTTCTTCGCCTTCACGCAGTCCTTTTTTGAAAGAATTGACGCTAGACCCCAAAGAACGGGCCAACTTGGGAACTTGTGCTCCACCGAAAATAATCAACACCACAAGTAAAATCAGCAAAAGCTCTGTATGACCAATCATGTTTACCTCCTTTTTAAATAAACCAATCTATGATATGTAAAAGCCCTGTTCTCATCCATACCATATAAGCACCGATAATGTCCAGATTTAGATTCAAAATTCGTCCCAGATATGGTAAGCCGATTAATAATAACAAAAAGATTAAAAAACCATATTGTTCTGTTTTAGAATATGTTTGTGCCCATTTCTGAGGCAAAAGCGAAACGACGATCCGACCGCCGTCCAAAGGCAGCATCGGAAATAAATTAAAAGCACACAGAGAAATTGAGATTATAAAAAGTGCTTGAAAATTACCTTTTAACCAAGCAAACACAAATGAGCCGGGTAAATACTTTTCGAATAAAATCAAAATAAAAACAGCCACAAAAGCCATCAAAAAATTCATAAGAGGTCCGGCAATCGCAACCAACCCCATGTCTCTTTTCGGGTCTCGCAAAGCCTCAAACCGCACTGGAACAGGCTTGGCCCAACCGAACATAAACGGTGAACCAGACAAAAATAAAAGACCCGGAACAAAAATTGTTCCGACAGGATCAATGTGCGCAATGGGGTTCAAAGTTAAACGACCGGCCTTCTGTGCTGTCTTATCCCCCAGTTTTAAAGCAGCCCAGCCATGCGCCATTTCATGCAAAATAATCGCTAAAAACAACGGAATAACAAACATGGAAAAGCTTAAAAGCTGTGTCATTTTATCAAAGCCCTTCCTTGTTGCAAGCGTTTTCGCGCATCTGCTGAAAGCGATGGTATTTTTTTGGCAACTGACTCCATCTCCGATAGAATTCCGCTACAATGCAATACTGCATCACAACCTGCATCAATGGAAGCAGCCGCTTTGTCAGCAACAGACCCGCCTAATGCACCCATAGTGATATCGTCACTGATTAAAAAACCACTAAAACCTATTTCCTCTCGAATAAAACGAATAACTTTTTCAGACAGCGTTGCCGGCAGTGTCGGATCCAACGCTTCATACAACACATGCGCCGTCATGCCCCAAACAGGCTGCTTAATTTGACGGAATGGATAAAAATCTCGTTCCAACTCCGTTATATCTGATCGAACGATCGGCAAATAATGATGCGGGTCCGTCTCTGCCCGACCATAGCCCGGCAAATGCTTAATAACCGGCATCAATCCGCGAGATAACATTTCCCGGACAGCCTCCTTGGCTAGCAATGAAACGATGACGGGATCTGGTCCGAAAAGCCGCTTTCCCATGACGTCATGTACGCCGGGAGCAGCAACATCCAAACACGGCCAACAATCAACATCTATTCCCACATCAAGCAAGATTTTGGACAAGGTCCGAGCATGCTCTCGAACGCCATTCATTCCTTTCTTAGCTGTTTCAAGATACCAATCTCCATAAGTCTGAGCAAAAGGCAGACCAGGCCAATAAGGGGGCCACAATCGTTGAACGCGACCGCCTTCCTGATCAACCAAAATAGGCGCATCCGTTCGGCCGACACACGTCCTTAACGCTGCTGTTAATTGCCTTAACTGCTCAGGATCTTTTACATTGCGATCAAAAATAATGAAACCCAAAGGATTGATTTCGCGGAAAAAGTCTGATTCCTCCGGAGAAAGCGTTAATCCCCTTACTCCAAAGATAACAGATTTAATTTTATGCATTCCTTTTCCTTACTTTGTCAAACTGCAATCCTGCTTACGCGCTTTCAATTTATCACATAAAGCCTTTGCATCATTCCGATCCTGGAAGTTGCCGACACGAAGACGATAAAACGTTCCCTTTCCCGGAATTTGAGCTTCAATCACGTCATGCGGCAAACCGGATAGCAAAGCCGAATGGGCTTTCAAAATCTTAGGCCATGCCTTTTCCGCGCCATTTTTGGACGGCAGCGATATCAGTTGAACATGCCAAGCATTTTTGGACAAACTCGCTGACACAACCTGAGCCGGTTTTGTGGGAGCCGAAGAAACAACAGCGGGCTTCGGAGCAGGCACCGGTGCTGCCGTTTGAACCACAGGAGCCGGTTTTGTCGCTGGAACGGCAACCTGCATAGACTTTTCCTTCAAAGACAGAACTTCCAACTCCATTTGATCCGCATTCTCGGGAACAAAAACAGGAGCACCCAAAATCTGACCTTCCTGCGTTGGTATTTCAACCGGTTTTGGCATTTCTTCCATAATCGGAGCCAATGGTTGCTCTGTCTCAGGGAATAACCGTTCTACTTTGGTATCCATATCATCCGTTCGCATCCGTTTGTAGACAAGTTTATCCTGATCAGGAATCTCCATTCCACCCGGTTCGGCTGGCCGTTCCTTGACAGGTTCAGCATTTCCCGTAATTGTCACAGGGGCTTTTTCTTCATTTTCTCTACTGCCGAAGAAGAAAGCACTTGCCAAAATCGCAATCAACACACCAATAAGAATACCCAGACCGATGGCATGAAAACGTAAAGACATAAAGGCCTTATCAGCCTCTTCCGTTTCAGGCACAGAACCTGTTATTCGTTCTTTGTATTCAGCTCTAAAATCATAAGGTGTCTGCGAAAACGCATCATCATCATTTTCTTCTTCCAAAAAAGGCTCTTCTTGTTTTTGTTTTTCATCATCAAATGAATTCATGTTTACATCTCCTTTGCCGGAACTACACCAAAAATAGACAAACCAGCTGCAATTACATAAGTGACAGCCATAATCAAAGCCAATCGCGCGCGAGATAAGTCTTTATTATTTTCATCCAAAAACCGCATTTGCACATGATCTCGCCCTTTATTCCACAACGCATGGAACTCCGAAGCTAAATCATATAAATAATAAGCAATACGATGCGGTTCATTTGCCTCAGCCGCCAGTTCCACTTGACGCGGGAAAGCAGCCAACTTTCTGATCAATGCGATTTCCGACTCGTCCGTCAGCATGGTCACGTCCGCCGTTTCCAAACCGCTTAAAACATCTTCACCGAACATTTCAACAGCATGACGGAAGACAGAATGAGCACGTGCATGCGCGTATTGAACATAAAAAACCGGGTTATCTTTTGATTGTTCTTTCACCTTTACAAAATCAAAATCCAACTGACTGTCATTTTTGCGGGTCAACATGAAAAAACGAGCGACATCTTTACCGATCTGGTCGATAAGATCCGCGAAACTGACAAACGTTCCCGCCCGTTTTGACATTTTTAAAGGTTGACCGTTTTGAGTAAAATTCACCATCTGAACCAATTTGATATCTAAATCTGCTTCGCCGTTTGTCACAGCCTTAACCGCTGATTTCAAACGTGTCACATAGCCGGCATGATCAGCACCCAAAACCATAATCAATTTTTTAAACCCGCGAGCAAATTTATCATACTGGTAAGCAATATCCGGCGTGAAATAAGTATATGTTCCGTCAGAACGCATCAAGGGGCGATCCGCTTCATCCCCAAAAGCCGTTGATTTAAAAATCGTCATTTCCTGTGGTTCCCAATCCTCGGGCGCTTTAGCACTTTTCGGCTTTTCCAAAACACCCTGATAAATTAAACCACGTTTTTTTAAAATATCCAAAGCTTTTTCAATCCCGCCGGATTCTTTAATTGCTCTTTCAGAAGCAAAAACATCAAAATGAATACCCAACAAATCTAAATCAGCTTTTATCAACTCCATCATTTTTTGAACGGCGATTTCACGGAAATAATCATGGCAATCTTCTTCGTCCACTTGCATCCATTTATCTCCGTCTTTTTGAGCAATATAAGCACCGACCGGCTTTAAATAGTCGCCGGGATAATATCCTTCCGGAATCTCTCCAATGTCCTCGCCCATGGCCTCGCGATAGCGCAGATACGCTGAACGGGCCAGTTTGTCCACTTGCGCCCCCGCGTCATTCATATAATATTCCCGCGTCACGTCAAAACCGGCTTTCTGCAACAATCCTGCCAAAGCATCTCCGAAAATAGCTCCCCGTGAGTGTCCCACATGCATCGGTCCTGTCGGGTTAACAGACACAAACTCAACATTGACTTTCTGACCGCCGCCCATATCAGAATCACCATAGTGCTCTTTTTCCCGAAGCACATTTAGCAGCTGTTGATACCAAAAAGCATTGGATAACTTTAAATTAATAAAACCGGGACCGGCGACTTCAGCCGTTTCCACCGATGACAGCTTTTGCAATTCTTCTGTCAGCAAAAGAGCAAAATCCCGTGGTTTCATTTGAAGCTGTCCGGCCACTACCATGGCCACGTTGGAGGCCACATCTCCATGTGCAGAATCGCGTGGCGGTTCCGTCGTCATACGAGTCAAATCCGGCATATGCTTGATCTTTTGTTCATTCGCCAATTTTTGAATAGTTTGTTGTATCTCGGTTTTCAAAACGGTAAATATATTCATTTGAAGTCCTTTCCTTTCCTTCAAAATAATCGAATTTTAAAACAAATACAAGAAGATTTTATCAAGAAAATAAACAGGAGCAAAATAAGCTCTAAATTGAAAAGCCCTCGCCCAAATATATTTTTCGCACTCGTTCATCGGCGACAATTTCTTCCGGAATACCTTCTTTTAACATAATTCCGTCGCTCAAAATATAAGCTCGATCAATAATGCCCAATGTTTCACGCACATTGTGATCCGTAATCAAAACCCCCAAACCTCGGTTTTTCAAATGAGCGACCAAATCCCGAATTTCCGCTACTGCAATCGGATCAATCCCTGCCAACGGCTCATCCAGCAGAATGAAAGACGGATTCGACGCCAAAGCCCGCGCAATTTCCAACCGCCGCCGTTCACCACCCGACAAAGCCTTCGAAGGAGCCTGTCGTAAATGAGAAATGGAAAATTCACCCAATAAAGCATCCAATCGTGCTTCCCGTGCCGTCGCATCCTCCTCAACAACCTCCAACACAGCCATAATATTCTGCTCCACCGTCAACCCGCGAAAAATGGAAGATTCTTGAGGCAAATAGCCTATTCCCAACCGAGACCGTTGATACATCGGCAAAGACGTAATATCAATCCCATTGAGTAAAATTTGTCCGAAATTTGGTTTAATCAGACCGGTAATGCAATAAAAACATGTCGTTTTTCCGGCACCGTTCGGGCCCAGCAAACCAACAGCCTCTCCTTGGTGGACCGACAAAGAAATATCTCGAAGAACGGTCCTGTTTTTATAGGA
This sequence comes from uncultured Alphaproteobacteria bacterium, assembly GCA_944391565.1. Classification (GTDB taxonomy): domain Bacteria; phylum Pseudomonadota; class Alphaproteobacteria; order CAAHEQ01; family UBA3637; genus CALXXX01. Next base: position 10,096 of record CALXUB010000015.1, read on the forward strand.
CTTCCCGATATTTTTGGCAATTAAACCACGTTTTTTTTCCATTTCCATTTTTGTGTCCAGACTCGTTATTTAATCTATCTTATCTTTTTTCAATTGAGTTGGCAACAAAATCCCGCGCACACGCCCGGTGGCATTCGGAAGTGTTCTGTCAATTTCCAACTGACTGACTCCGGTCTTCATGTCAATAATCGCGCGATCTCCGTTCATTTCACCTTCTCTGCGTTCAACATGAACATCACCGGTAATAAAAGCTTTTTCCGTTATCATATCATAAAACGCATCATTCCCCGTAATTGTTTCAGTGGGTGTCACGATTTTAACATGTCCGACGGCTTTCATTGACTGTAATTCGTATCTATCCCGTGCCATTTCTTCATAATATCCGGTAATTCGATCGGCATACAACTGATTATCGGCACGCGTTAAAACCGCATTACCTTTTGCCGTCAATGTTTTTTCCGTCTGACGGACTTCCATACCATCTTGGCCGGTGACGATTATTGTGTCGGCCGTGTCAGCCTGCTTAACAATTAACTTTGAGCGACCGAAAAAATCAACTTTGTCGCCGTTATCCCACATTTTAAACCCTTCCGCATCCAAAGAACCTTTGGGGCCATTTACTGTAATCGGATGCGGGCTTCGAGCTGATTTTTCTTTGTGATACAAAGTGACGTTTGACAAATCTCCTTCATAACCGTTATCTGTCGTGATTTTAACTTTGTCCTCAAAAACCAAAATTTGTGTTCCCTGATAAAACAGCCCGAAAGGCGAAGAAGTAAAAATCTTAACACCGGAATTGAGCGTCATCTCTCCCTTAGGATTATCCATTCGAACCAATTGTTGAGCCGGATCTGTCTCCAAAACCTTTTCTGAAACGATTGTAAACGGTTGGCCTTTCTCATCTTCCGAAAAAAATTGCACTTTCGTCATATCAATATTCGCTTTTGTAGAAAATTGTATCGGAGAAATTTTCAACAACGAATCAATAAAACTTTTTTGCTTTACCAACTGTGGCCATAACAACAAAGCAGCCGCAATCATAAACGCCACAAACGGAAATAAAAACCGTAAAAAGCGAATGAATCGGCGATGATTTCGAATGGAACGGCTGGCTGTTCTCACCTAGACAACTCCCGCCTGCATACATTGATGAATATGCAAAAGTCCCTGCGGTTTTCCATCCGCATCAACAGCAAAAACGTTTGTGATTTTATTTTCATTCATAAAACGGACAGCCTCTGCTGCCAACATTTCAGCATTGATCGTCTTAGGAGCCCTTGTCATCACATCATCTACTGTTAATGTTAAAAGAGACGGGCTCATATGACGGCGCAAGTCACCGTCCGTAATCATTCCGGTTAAGCGTCCTGCTTTATCCGCGATACCGACGCATCCTAAACTTTTTCCGGTCATTTCAATCAAGGCTTGCGTCATTGTTGTTCCCTCCGGCACAACCGGCATATCTGCATCTTTAGCCATCAATTCTTTAACCTTCAACAACATAGCCCCTAACTTACCGCCCGGATGCCGATCCCGATACAGCTCCTTTGTAAAACCCTTCAGTTCCAAAAGCGTCATGGCAAGCGCATCTCCCAAAGCCAATGACAAAGTTGTCGAGGTCGTCGGTGCCATACCGAAAGAGCACGCTTCTTCAAAAGGCGGATAACACAAAATAATATCAGATGCTTTAGCCAACGTGCTATTCGCATTACCGACCATGCAAATCATTTTTATGCCAAAACGATGCGTAAAAGCAATGATATCAGCCAACTCCTTTGATTCGCCGGAATTGGACAAAGCCAAAATCGTATCATCGGTTGTCAGCATTCCCAAATCACCATGGCTAGCTTCTGCCGGATGAACAAAGAAAGCCGGTGTTCCTACAGAAGCCAAAGTCGCCGCGATTTTCTTACCGACATGTCCGGATTTCCCCATACCGGTGACAATAATCCGACCTTTTGTTTGCATCATTAAGTCAATTGCATCGCAAAAAGCGTCTCCCAAGGATTGAGATAAGGCTTTGATTGCGTCTGCTTCCATATCTAAGACATGCCGTCCTTGGGCAATAATTTCTTGTTTATTCATTTTTCCCTCTGTTTAATGTTCGAATATGTCTGGCTGTGTGAAATCCAATAAATCCAGTTCTGCCCGTGTTGACATGAAGTCAAAACAAGCATGAGCCAACTGCGTTCGTTCTTCTCGTTCCAAAAGAGCATCCAATTTTTCTTTTAAAGCATGCAAATATAAAACATCACCGGCAGCGTATTTTTTCTGTTCTTCCGTCAATACAGGCGCACCCCAGTCGGAGAGCTGCTGTTCTTTCGACAATTCCAGTCCCAAGAACTCCTGACATAACGTTTTTAAACTGTGGGAGGGTGCAGAAGGCCGCACCAGTTTATGAGCAATTTTGGTGCAATAAATCGGCGCACAGTCAATTCCCAAGTTTTGTTTTAATGCGGCAACATCAAAACGTGCATAATGAAAAATCTTTAAAATCGAAGAATCCGTCAGAATTCGTTTCAGATTTTTAGGCTCGATTTCTTTAACAATCTGTGTCAAATATGCATTTCCCATACCATCGCCGATTTGAACAAGACACAACCGATCGCGGTGTAAATCCAACCCCATGGTTTCTGTATCGACGGCGATAGAAGTTTTAAATGAAACGGTGTCGGGAAGGTCTCCCCGGAAAAAGAAAATTTCTCCCATAAAATAAAATCCTTTCATTTATGGTGCCCGGAAGAGGACTCGAACCTCCATGTCTTGCAACACTCGCACCTGAAACGAGCGCGTCTACCAATTCCGCCATCCGGGCTTTTTTCGTTAATGGGATAAGGAATAGCCTTCTTTTTTCAAAATGTCAACATTTTTTTATAATGGAAGAACGAAAAAATCTTGCTTTTCTTATCATACCTTTATATATTGTGTAAAAGGAGAGAAAAATCAATGTTTATATTAAAACAATATCCCCCCCCCCCCCTACGTCAATTAACAATAATTGATTATTTTTCTTTTAAAGAGATTTTTTTCTCAATTAAATCATATTCTTCTATTTCATTCTCAACATTATCCTTAACTCAAAAGGGAGGTATACATGTGCTTATTTAAATACACATTTCTTTTTTCAACTTCTTTATTAGGTATATTTTTTGCTTCTTCTTCCAATGCAAAACTGATATATCGACAGGCTTATAAAGTTTGCGAAATTGATGAAGTAGCTTTTTGGGATGGTTCAAATGCTCAATGTTGTGATGGAAACATTTTTAAAGCTTTAGAAACCCAAAATTATCAATGTTGCTCTACTCCTAACGTCGTTAGCACTGTTCTTGGAAATCCTTATTTAAAGGCTTGCTGTCCTCCAGGACAAACACCATACACAACTTCAACACCTTCGAATCCTGAAACATCTACCGTCTCTTGGTGTTGTGATGGAGATGCATCTGAAGTAGCAGGACGTTCCGGCTTCTTTAGATGTTGTGGAAAAGGTGAAAAAGCTTTCTGGGATGGTTCAAATGGACAATGTTGCAACGGAAAACCTGTTCCTGTCGCTGGTTGGGGAGGAGAAGTTCATCATTGTTGTGAAGAAGGAGATGTTGCGTATGCCCATCAAGGTTCTCTTGGGGAATGTTGTCCTGCAGAAAGACCAGCTGCCGTAGTAGAAGGCCGCACTTCTCTTGCATTTTGTTGTCCACCTGGTGTCAAAGCGGCAATGAATGATGGCTGCTGTCTTGATGGAACGGTTCCTGTCCTCAGCGAGACATCCTCATATCCTGTCAAATGCTGCAAAGCAGGACAAATTGCTGTCTATAATAAATATCAGTATAAATATGAGTGTAAAGATGCATAAAACATTTAACTTTCAACCTTTAAAACATCCAACTGAATATCTAAGGCATGACGGCGCCCTTCTTTTTCTTTTTGAGCCTTCAAATAAGCTGGAACGGCCGGTGCCGGCATAATTTTAGATCTGGCGTTTAGTTCTTTATTATTATAAAAAAGCGGCGTCTGTGCTTGAATAGGCAAATGATAAAAACCACTGACCAATACAAGTTGTTTTTCCATTTTCATATTCAAAACACCCGTTCCGCCGATAACAGAATCTTTTATTTTCTTAAAACCGCCTTTATCGATAAAGGGATTAACTTTCGGACCGAAACCGACTTCTCCGCCATGAGACCCCTCCACTCTTCGGGTCAATGGCATAATTCCAGCCATCATTTTATTGCGCGTTTCCGGATTGTTTTGACGTTTGATGATTTTAGCAGCCACCGAACTTAAAATCACATCCGTTGTGTTTTCACCATACTTAGCTGAGATCTGATGCCAATCCTGGACAACCACTAAAAAGATATTTTGTTTGGAACGGCCGAATGTAATCCCGTCAGCAATCGATTGAAGTTTTGGCATTCGCGCAAAATCGTCCAAAATAAATTCAACGGCAAAGGGCCCGACACCTCCTTCATTCGGTCCTTTGTCCATTAAATAACCGCATACCATATTAATGAACAGCGTGCAAACGGCACCTCCTTCGTTATTAACATAAAAGGTGACGGGCTGATACAGGCCTGTCACAGGATCTTTTATCCCCCGTAAGTCTTTGTATGTAAAATCATTCGAGGAGGTTCTGTCACGAATAGCACTGTTTTTAAACAATTCTATTCCCGTTTGTGCCATGGAAAGCACGGAAGCTCTCTGTTTATCCGGCAAAGACAAAACTTGGTTTAATTCCAACAAAGCACGTCGGCCATAACCATATAAAAATGTTTCATTAACAAGGGTATCCAAAATAATTTGCCAAACATCCAGACTCATCGCCATCATATCGCCCATATCGCGTTTTTCCCGCAAAATCTTTGTTTGTGTGAACATCCAGTTGTTTAACAAGTCCAACAGCATTCCGAAAGAAGCCTCTTTGCCGATCCAATTTTTCGGCAAAGGATCCCATGTACCGATGGGAATATAATTATACCGTGTCAGCTTTTTTTTACGGACGGCCTCCAACGCCTTTGTCACTTCCTCGGTTTGCTGCATTCCTTTATAATAGCTTTCAAGCACATCCAAATCTTCCTGATCCAAGCTCCCTTTTGAGACCTTAGCAACAAAATAATCATTTGCCTTGGCCTGTTCAACTTTATTTGTCAAATAAATCGTCAGCCCTGTTAAACAAGCACGCCCTGCCTTAACCCAGTAAGGATCAGTCCCTTCCGGTCCGTCCGGAATTAAAAAGGCAATCAATGTGTCAATATAGTTGTCTCGCCCTTTATGAACAGGCGGCATATTGTCTTCATTTAACGGATTCCAACACGGATAATATTTTCCCTCTTCCGGTTTATCAGCCAAAGAAAAATCTAAAATAAAAACAGGCCCTTTTGTTGCACGATACCCGCTTGTCATTTTCGCAAGTTCACCTTTTGGATCATGAATAAACAAGCACGCGTTATCCGCCGTCAAGATATTGGGAACAACCACACCGACCGTTTTTCCGGATAAGGGCGCTCCGATACAAAAAGCCGAACGCGTATCCGGGAGGCGCATTTGATAGCCTTTTAAATCCCCCAAATACAGATACTTGCCGGGATAAATCCCCATACGTTTCAAATCCGATGTCCGCGCCTCTCGACCATAACCGAAATATTGTGGCGCATAATCATAAGGATTGTTAACAATCAAATATCCAACCGCCATAATAAAAAGCAATGTCGGCAGCAAAGGTAGACGCCATTTGGCAAAAGAAACCCATGTTGCATGCAGCGGCTCATCGGTCACAAAAAGAGATATCCATTTAAAATAACCGTCAAAAACTAAAAACGGATTGAAAAAACTGGCTTTCCAATAACGAATGGCTTTTTCCAAAGCGGCAGGCTCAAAGTTTTCGCCAATCCAATATGTTAACGGCATTATCAACCATAACAAAAACCAAAACCCGACAAAAGCCAAAGGAATTGTCTTGAATAAAAAATTAAATGCTTTGCGACGCTGTTCATAAACGGGATCAAAACGCATCCTAAGCCCTTTTCTTCAAATGTGTTTTTTGAACACGCACACGTTTTTTCTGCCGATCAATGAACCGCACGGTCCCCTGAGATACCTGTGTCTCACGGATACGGCCATCCGTTTTTTTAGCATCTTGTGTTTCCAGTGGTTTCTTGATCGGCGGCAGTTCTTTTTTGGCCGGTCGTTTTGCATCATCAACTGCCCGCACCGTTTGTTTTTTGGAAAACTCTTGCTGAGCAAATTGTTTGATTTTTTCCGACCGCTCCAGCTCGATTTTCTGCATTAAAATTTCTTGTGTTTTTTCGTTCATGTCAACAACGCGCTGTTGTTGGCGTTTTTGTTTTTCAAACAAAGCCATATTCTGCAGATGCCGTTTATCAACCCGAACACCTGACAAATTCACGCCGTCCAATGCAATAGCGGACAAATCCACTTCACTGGTATCCACTTGCGTTAGATCTATTGTTCTTAAATCTAAATAATTTAACTGATCTTGCGGGATTGAACGAATATCGATTTTACCAGATTCCAACTGTTCGATAAACCATTCAAGCGAATGCAAATAGGCCAGACTTTCCTTATCAATCTCGGCGCCGTCCGTTGAACAGTTTTTAAAGAAAACACCTTTAAAAACAGCCCCTTGTAAATCAGCTTGGCTTAGATCCGTTCCTTCCATATATGCAAAGGAGAAGTCAGTTTTTTTCAGATCTGCCCCATGCAGCTTCGTTCCGGTCAGATTTGCCTTAGTAAGCTTTAACCCAGACAAATCGCGACCTGACAGATCTGCACCTTTTAAATTGATCCCGGTCCAATCAGTTTGAGAAAGATCATCCCCTCGTTCCAAGGCGGCCATAAATGCCTGTGCCATTTCATCCGTTTTCCAGCTGTCACGTTCGGAAGGCAAAATATCGGCATCACGGTCAATATAAGGCAAAAAATTGTATTTATCCGCCTCGCTCAGCGGGACGGCATCGACTTTTTTAGCTGGTCTGACCAATTCAGTTTCACTCATGCAAAAGATTATATCAGAAAAGAGGCAAAAAAACAAACATCTTTTTGATTGATTTTTTTCGCATTCAGGCGTATATTATTTTCAAAGGAAAAAATCATGAACTCAGCTATTAAAATCAGAGGGGCGCGCGAGCATAACCTCCGAAATGTGGATGTTGACATTCCGCGGGATCAACTTGTCGTTATTACTGGCCTTTCCGGATCGGGGAAGTCTTCTTTGGCTTTCGACACAATTTATGCCGAAGGACAGCGCCGATATGTGGAGAGCTTATCTGCCTATGCCCGCCAGTTCTTGGATTTAATGAAAAAACCGGATGTGGATTTAATCGAAGGATTATCTCCGGCTATTTCTATTGAACAAAAGACAACTTCCCACAACCCAAGGTCTACCGTTGGTACAGTGACGGAAATTTACGACTACATGCGGCTGTTGTGGGCCAGAATCGGTATTCCTTATTCTCCGGCAACGGGATTGCCCATTGAAAGTCAAACCGTTTCCCAAATGGTCGATCGCATTATGGCCATGCCGGAAGGCAGTAAAGTTTATCTGTTAGCGCCTGTCGTGCGCGGCCGCAAAGGTGAATATAGAAAAGAACTGAAAGAATGGCAAAAAAAAGGATTTAGTCGCATTAAAGTTGATGGGACACTTTACCCGATCGAGGAAGTACCGGAACTAAACAAAAATAACAAACACAATATTGAAATCTTGGTTGATCGCTTAGTCATCAAACCCGGTATTGAAACACGCGTGGCGGCTTCCGTTGAGTCTGCTTTAGCGTTATCGGATGGACTGGTTTATGTGGAAGATTTGGCTTCCGGAGAGATAAAAACCTTGTCTGCAAAATTTGCTTGTCCGGTTTCGGGTTTTACGATTGAAGAAATTGAACCCCGTATTTTTTCATTCAATAATCCGCATGGTGCTTGTCCTGTTTGTGACGGCTTGGGTGTCAGGTTATACGTTGATCCGGATTTAGTTATTCCGGACAAAACAAAACCTTTAAATAAAGGCGCTATTGCACCGTGGACGTCTTCCAGCGGTGAAATGTATCAGTGGTATGAATATGCTTTAAACGGTTTGGTCCGTCATTTCGGGATTGATGTCAGAAAACCATGGCAAGAATTGCCACAGGAAATTCAACATGCTATTTTATATGGCTCACCTAAAGCACGCGGGTATGAAGGCGTCATTCCCAATATGGAACGGCGTTATTTAGAAACGGACTCTGAATGGATGCGAGAGGAAATTTCAAAATACCAAAACAATGCCCCTTGCGAAGGATGTCACGGAGAACGACTGAAGGCCGAAGCTTTGGCCATTAAAATCGCCGGTAAAAATATTTCCGAAGCAACACACCAATCCATTGAATCCGCGTTGATGTGGTTCTCGGATTTACATCAAAAATTATCAGAAAAAGATAATGAAATTGCGGCCCGAATTTTAAAGGAAATCAATGAACGATTGACCTTTTTAAATAACGTCGGTCTCGGCTACCTTTCTTTGGATCGAATGTCCGGCACCTTATCGGGCGGCGAAAGCCAGCGAATTCGACTCGCATCACAAATCGGTTCGGGACTGACAGGCGTTTTATATGTCTTGGACGAACCTTCCATCGGTCTGCATCAGCGTGATAACGACCGTTTGTTATCAACGCTTCAACATTTAAAAAGTTTGGGTAATACGGTCATTGTGGTGGAACACGACGAAGATGCCATTCGAATGGCGGATTATGTAGTTGACATGGGACCCGGCGCGGGTTCTAACGGCGGATATGTGGTGGCCAAAGGTACTCCCAATGAGATTATTGCCAATGAAAATAGTATCACCGGCCAATATTTATCAGGAAAAAAACAAATTAAAGTCCCTGAAAAACGTCGCAAAGGAAATGGTCAAAAAATCTCCATTAAGGGTGCTCGTACGCATAATCTGAAAAATATCGACGTAGATATTCCTTTGGGGACTTTCACCTGCGTGACAGGGGTATCGGGTGGCGGAAAGTCCTCTCTTGTGATTGAAACGCTTTACAAAGGCATCTCTAAAATCATTAACCGTTCGCGCGACAATCCGGGACCGCATGACCGCATTACAGGCATTGGCCATATTGATAAAATCATTGACATTGACCAAAGCCCCATCGGTCGGACTCCTCGGTCTAATCCCGCAACCTATACCGGAATGTTTACGCCTATTCGTGAATGGTTCGCCGGCTTGTCAGAAGCGCAAGCGCGCGGCTATAAGGCCGGTCGTTTTTCCTTTAACGTCAAAGGCGGCAGATGTGAAGCTTGTCAAGGAGATGGTGTTATCAAAATTGAAATGCACTTTTTACCGGATGTCTATGTTGCCTGCGATCAATGCAAAGGAAAAAGGTACAACCGCGAAACGCTGGATGTTCTTTACAAAGGTAAATCCATTGCCGATGTGTTGGAAATGACGGTGGATGATGCTTATGACTTTTTCCAAAATATTCCCTCCATCCGCGACAAGTGCGAACTGCTCAAAAAAGTCGGATTAGGCTATATTCAGTTAGGACAATCGGCAACAACCTTATCCGGCGGAGAAGCTCAACGCATCAAGCTTGCTAAAGAATTATCCAAACGGGCAACAGGCAAAACTTTGTATATCTTGGATGAACCAACAACAGGCCTCCACTTTGCCGATATTCAAAAACTGTTGGATGTTTTAAATGCTTTGGTTGAGCAAGGAAATACCGTTGTTGTAATTGAACATAACTTGGATGTCATCAAAGTGGCTGATCACATCATTGATTTAGGTCCCGATGGCGGCGACAAAGGCGGAAACATTGTTGTCACCGGCACACCGGAAGAAGTTGCTCAATGCGAAAAAAGTTATACGGGGCAATATTTAAAACGCATGTTGTAAATTTGTTTTTTCGCCGCATAAAACAAGCAAAACAGACTTTTATCTTTTTTTTCTCTTTGCAATTTTGAGAAAGATGTTTTATGCTGAAGCATCATTTATAAAAGGAGATAAAAATGCTACGAGAACAAATTAAATCTGAATTAATCACGGCCATGAAAGCTAAAGACGAAGCAAAAACTTCGGTTCTGCGTATGATCGGGGCAGCATTAAAGGACAAAGACATTGCGGCACGCCCTGCCGGCAAAACCGACGGTATTTCCGATGATGAAATTTTGTCTATGTTGCAAGGCATGATTAAGCAACGTCGCGAAAGCATTGAAATGTATAAAAAAGGCAACCGCGATGATTTGGTTCAAAAAGAACAAACTGAAATTGATATCATTTCTTCTTTTCTGCCCAAACAAATGGATGATACGGAAATGCAAGCAGCAATTAAAACCGTTATTACCGAAACTGGAGCTTCATCCATGAAAGACATGGGTAAAGTCATGGGAGCCTTAAAAAGCAAATATGCCGGACAAATGGACTTTGGAAAAGCATCGGCAATGATTAAAGGATTTTTAGCTTAAATGGCATTTCTTCCGCGTTTTTTGGATGATTTGCGCACAAAAGTTTCTTTGGTAAACCTCATCGGTCGCAAAGTGAAATTACAGCGCAAAGGTCATGATTATGTCGGCCTGTGTCCGTTTCATCGTGAAAAAACCCCCTCTTTCAGTGTCAGTGAAGAAAAAGGGTTTTATCATTGTTTTGGCTGCGGAGCCCATGGAGATGCCATTACCTTTTTAATCAACATGGAAAAAATGGGCTTCCTGGAAGCCGTTGAGTACTTGGCCCATTCCGTGGGGATGGAAGTTCCGAAGGCCAGTCCCGAACAAATGGCTCGAGCCAAAAAACAAACATCATTATATGGCATTATGGAAAAAGCCTGTCAATTTTATGAAACACAACTTTTGGGGCCGGCCGGCAAAGAAGCTTTGCAATATTTGCGTTCCCGCGGATTAGACATAACGGATATTAAACGCTTTCGCTTGGGTTATGCGCCGGGGGGGAATGCCCTGCGCAGCTATCTGCTTCGAGAAGGATGTGATGAAAAAGATTTAATCGAACTGGGTCTTGTTTGCAAAACGCAAGACCATTTCGGCGACAACTTTGATTACTTCCGTGACCGCGTCTTGTTTACCATCATGGACAAAAGAGGACATCCTATCGGTTTCGGCGGTCGTGTAATGGGAGCCGGCGAACCCAAGTATTTAAACTCTCCCGAAACTCAACTGTTTCACAAAGGTGAAAATCTTTATGCTTATACGCAAGCTATCGATGGGATTCGCGAGAACAACAATGTTGTGTTGGTTGAAGGATATATGGACGTCATCGCCTTGCATAAAGTCGGTATCAATTATGCCGTAGCGCCCTTGGGGACAGCTTTAACGCCTGAGCAAATTCAAATTCTATGGCGCGTGGCTCCTGAACCGATTATTTGTTTTGATGGTGACAATGCCGGAAGACGAGCTGCCGAACGTGCCTGCAACCGAGCGCTTCCGATTCTAAGCCCCGGGCATTCGCTTCGATTCGTTTGGTTGCCGGACGGACTGGATCCGGATGATTTTGCCAAAGCTCATGGCAAAGAAGGTGTTTTAAATCTTTTTAAAAGTGCCAAATCTCTGTCTTGGTTTATTTGGAATCGCTTGATTGAAGGTAAAAACTTTAATACACCGGAAAAATTAGCTCTTTTGGAAAAAGAGGTCAGTGATGTCACCCAAGAAATTCAAAATCCGACTGTTCGGGGATATTACGAAAAAGAGCTCAAAGCCGAATTAAAAAACTTCACACGAAATATGTATTACTCGAAAAAAACAGGAACTAAGCGTCCAGATCCGGTATTGACAAGGACAGAACCCATGCCCATTTTGGCTCCACATTTGAACGAAGCAAAAATGCTTTTGGCTTATATGATTGCCTATCCCGAAACTTGCGGTTGTTTTTTGGAACAATTAAGCTTTTTAAAGACGGCTGATCGCAAAATCCAACGCTTGCTGGAGATTTTAACCAATGAAATGGCCCAAAGTGCACAGCTTTCGGCGCAGGAACTGCACGACATTTTGGAACACAAATATTCTAAAAATATTTTCATCTATCTTGCAACTGAAATGGAAGTGTTGGAACGCGCCCAAAAAACACCTGAAGAAGTAAAACTGGATGTGCAAAAACGAATGCGTGCGTTGCAATTGTTTGCGATTGAAGAAGATATTTCAGCTTTGATGAAAGAATTCGAAGAAAACCCGACACCCGAATTATGGACACAAATTCTGGCCTTAAAACAAGAAAAAGAAAAACTGATTGAAATCATTTAAGAAAAAACAAACACAAAAATTATTAAAAAACTTCTTGACTTTCCCCCCCCCCCCCCAAATACTTCAAAAAAAAAAAAAAAAAAAATATTAAATAACAAAAAAAATCCTTTTTTTTTTTTTATAAAAAAATTTTAAAAAAAAAAAAAAAAAAAATGTATATATCTTAAAAAAAA
>CALXUB010000016.1 GCA_944391565.1 uncultured Alphaproteobacteria bacterium
AAAAAATATTATTTTTATTTTTTTTTACTAATTTTGAAAAGGGAGGCCCCCCTGGGGGCTTTTCTTGGGGGGGCCTCTTCTCTTTCTTTCCCCCTTTTTTGTGGGGGGGGGGGGGGGGGGGCAGTCAAGCCTTTTTTTGTAAAAATGTGGGAGTTTTTAATCTGCAAAAAGAACTTTTGTTTTTTCCCTTTGCATTTATGAAAGAACATGATATAGCTATGACTGTTAAAAGGAGCAATGGAGTCTCATGAAAGATAATTTAAGCCCCTCTTTTATGCATCAGATGATGACCTGTGGCTATGGTGATCCGTTTACGGTTCTAGGGATGCATCCATCTGATCAATCCGGTTTGTTTATTCGTGTGTGTTATCCGGGCGCTGAGAAAATAGATGTTTTGTCTTATGAGGATGAAGAAACCTTAGCAACAATGGGACGAATTCATGAATATGGTTTGTTTCAGGCAAATTTTCCCCAAGCGACCGAGTTTTTTAAATATAAGCTGCGTGTTTATTTTACGGGCGGTCATTCTTATGTGACGGAGGATCCTTATCGTTTCCGTCCCATTTTGACGGATTTTGATATTCATTTGTTATGTGAAGGAAATCACAAAAACTTGTATGATAAACTGGGCGCTCATTTGATGACGGTTGACGGAGTAAAAGGTGTCTTTTTCGCCGTTTGGGCTCCGAATGCCAGTCGTGTCAGCGTTATTGGTAATTTTAATACATGGGACGGTCGCCGTCACATGATGCGTAATCGAGCCAATACCGGTATGTGGGAGCTGTTTATTCCCGGATTGGTCGAAGGTGAATACTATAAATATGAGATTGTTGACAACCGCGGTCAAGTTTTACCGTTAAAATCTGATCCGGTCGCTTTTTATGCCGAAGTGCGACCAAATACGGCCTCGATTGTTTATGATCCGACTCGTTATGTCTGGCAAGATGACAGTTGGATGAAACAACGTAAAGAATCAGCGGATCCTTTGCACAAACCGATGACTATTTATGAGGTGCACTTAGGTTCCTGGCGCCGAAACTCATTGGAGGGCAATCGTTTCCTGACTTATCGTGAAATGGCAAAAGAATTGCCGGAATATGTTAAATACATGGGCTTTACGCATGTTGAGTTTCTGCCGGTTTCAGAACATCCTTTTGATGGTTCTTGGGGGTATCAGACATTGGGAATGTACGCGCCCACGTCTCGTTACGGTTCGCCCGATGATTTTAAGTTTTTGGTTGATACGCTGCATCAAAACGGGATCGGCGTGATTATTGATTGGGTGCCGGCACATTTCCCGAAAGACGCACACGGTCTTGCCAATTTTGACGGAACGGCTCTTTATGAGCATGCCGATGTCCGCAAAGGAGAACAGCTGGACTGGGGAACAAAAGTGTATAATTTCGGACGGAATGAGGTCGCTAATTTTTTATTGGCGAATGCTTTGTTCTGGCTGCGCGAATATCACGTCGACGGGTTGCGAGTCGATGCTGTCGCCAGCATGCTTTATTTGGATTACAGCCGAAAACCCGGTGAGTGGATTCCAAATGAGTTCGGCGGTCGGGAAAACATTGAAGCCATTAACTTTCTGCGTCGGTTGAATGAATGGGTCTATGCTGAACAGAGTGGAGCCGTCACTTTTGCGGAAGAATCAACTTCCTGGCCAATGGTATCGCGTCCGACGTATTTAGGCGGTTTGGGCTTTACTTTTAAATGGAACATGGGCTGGATGCATGATACGTTGGATTATATGAATCAAGATCCGATTTATCGCAAATATCGTCAAAGCGAAATAACGTTCAGTTTTGTGTATGCTTTCCATGAAAATTTTGTTTTGCCGTTGTCACATGACGAAGTTGTGCACGGTAAAGGTCCGATGATTGACAAAATGCCGGGAGATACTTGGCAGAAATTTGCTAACTTGCGTGGGTATTACACATATATGTATGCGCATCCGGGGAAAAAGTTGTTATTTATGGGCAGTGAGTTTGCTCAGGATCGAGAATGGAAGTTTAACGACAGCCTGGCCTGGCATTTGCTGTTGAATTCAAATAACAGCGGTATTCAACGATTGATAAAAGATTTGAACGACTTGCATGTTTCCGAAAAAGCGTTGCATGAGCTGGATTTCGAAGAAGCCGGTTTTGAATGGATTGATGGTTCGGATGCAGATCGCAGTGTTGTGAGTTTTAAACGCAAAGCAAAAGATTCTGATGATTTTGTCATTGTTGTTTCCAACTTTACGCCGGTTGTGTGGCAGGATTATAAAGTGGGGACGGATGAGCCGGGTGTTTATGAGGAAATATTCAATTCGGACAACTTGAAATATGGTGGCAGTGATGTGTTGAATAAAGGTGAGCTGCACACTGTCGCACCGGGATGGAACTTCAAGGATTATGCTTTGAACTTGACTTTACCGCCGCTTGCGACTATTATCCTTAAACCGAAGAGGAAGTAAATGTTTTTACTGAGATATAAAGTCGAGGAAGGTTCGCCGTATCCTTTGGGCGCAACACCGGATAAAAAAGGCGTCAATTTTGCTCTTTTTTCTAAAAATGCGGAAAAAGTGGCGTTGTGTCTTTTTAATACATGGGGATATGAAACTCATCACATTCCGATGATCGGTAAAACGGGAGATGTTTGGCATGTTTATGTTCAAGGACTAAAACCCGGACAGCGGTATGGCTATCGTGTCTTCGGTCCTTTTGATCCTGAAAACGGACAACGTTTTAATCCGCATAAATTGTTGTTGGATCCTGCCGCCAAAATGGTGACACATACACTTTCGTTTCATAAAAACCAGCTGGCGTATGAACCGGGTTCGGAAGAACGGGATTTGTCTTATAGCAAAAGTGATAGTGCTGATTATATGCCAAAATGTATTGTCACGGATTTAATGCCTTTGAAAAAGCGTGCCGAAAAACCGAATATTCCTTGGTCTGAGACAGTTTTATATGAAACACATGTCAAAGGCTTTACGATGCATCATCCGGATGTTAAGGTGGATTTTCGTGGTAAATTTTTGGGCATGACCACCAAAAAGGTGATTTCCTATATTAAATCGCTGGGTATTACCAGCGTTGAGTTTTTGCCGATTACGGCTTCTTATACGCCCGGTTTTTTAAAGCATCAGGGATTGTCGAATTATTGGGGATATGACCCGATTTGTTTTATGGCGCCTCAGCCGACGTATTTTTTTCAGCGTCAACTCAAAGAATTGCAGGACACGGTTAATGTGATGCATGAAGCCGGTGTGGAAGTGATTTTGGATGTCGTGTACAATCATTCGGGAGAAGGAAATGAAATGGGCCCGACTTTCTGTTTCCGGGGCATAGATAACGCTTCTTATTATCGGTTGATGAATGATAATCCGCGTTATTACAATAACGATACCGGCTGTGGGAACAGTATCAATTTATCAAATCCGGGTGTTGTCGATTTGGTTATGCAAAGTATGCGTTATTGGCATGATGTATTTGATGTGGATGGCTTCCGTTTTGATTTGGCAACAACGTTGGGGCGTGGCGAGGATGGCAGTTTTTCTCCGAATGCACCTTTTTTCCAAGGGATTGATAAGGATCCTGTTTTGTCAAAATTGAAATTGATTGCCGAACCTTGGGATTTAGGTTGGGGCGGCTATCAGGTTGGCAATTTTCCTTCCAATTTTGCCGAATGGAATGATAAGTTTCGTGATACGGATCGTCGTTTTTGGAAGGGGGATTTGGGGCAGGCTTATGATATGCACACGGAATTTATCGGTTCTGCTGTCGGAGGGAATCAGGGCTGTGTGCCGAATTGGAAACGCGTGAATTTTATTACGGCACACGACGGTTTTACTTTGAATGATGTTGTAAGCTATAATCAAAAGCATAATGATGCAAACGGAGAGGAAAACCGCGACGGCAATAATACAAACTGGAGCTGGAACAGCGGAACGGAAGGTCAAACGCATAACGAAGGTATTCTTGACTTTCGGCTTCGTCGAGCAAAAGCTATGATGGCAACGCTTTTATTGGCTAATGGTATCCCAATGGTTTTAGCCGGAGATGAATTCTTGCGAACACAGTTTGGAAATAATAATGCATATTCTCAAGACAACAAGATTTCTTGGCTGAATTGGATGAATATTTCACGCCATGGACAGGAAATGCAGGCTTTTGTGAAAAGTGTTTTAAAATTACGTCGCGATTATCCGTTTTTTAAAGAAATTACTTTTCCGTTGCCGGACGAGTCGCACTTACCTTTGGCCCAGCGGAAGTTATTGATGCTTCGTCCTGATTTGGTTGCCATGGCTCCCGAAGATTGGGGAGAAACGGTTAAAACTTTTGCGGTTCGAATTAAGGAAGAAGAAAATTACTTCTTTGTTATTCTAAACGCAGCAGATCAAGCCATTACTTACAAACTGCCCCATATTGCGGGGAATAGACGTAAATGGACGCCTTTACTGGATAGCGGCGGAGATGCCATGATGAATGAAAAACAAATTTCGGTCGGCTCTTGGAGCGTTGTGGTTTTAGTCCGTTGATAGCCTTTACATTTGAAAGACCCCCTCATTTTGAGGGGGGCCTTTTTTTTATGTTTTTTTCCAAAAACCTCTTGACAGGGGGGGGGGGGGGGAGGGGAATGTGGAAAGGTCAGTTCGCAAGGGAAGGGGAAGAAGGGGGAAAGAGAAAGGACCATAATGGAGGAGA
>CALXUB010000017.1 GCA_944391565.1 uncultured Alphaproteobacteria bacterium
TTGTCTTGCACTGAACCTTGCACTCAATTAAACAAAACTACTTGCTCTTGTGACACAATCCCTGAATGCCAATGCCCCTCCTCTCCTACTTGCCTGCCATGCCAAACTCTAGATTATGATGAATATAACTGTCCCATCTGTGTCAATAATTGCCCCGGTGATTGTGATGAGTGCACTGAAAACGGATGCGTCTCTCAAAACATCCAAATCCAAACTGGAACTTGTTGCGATCAAGGACTTATCGATTGCTGCCCTTTGAATGAAACTTGCAATACTTGCATCATCCAAGACATGCAACTCTGCCAATGCCAAGATGGCTATCAAAGAACACCCTTTGGCGACTGCCTCGAATGCCCTATTATGAACCTGGCTACCGGGAATTATTATGAAATCTGTCAACATGCGGATGGTCGATATGCCTGTTGTTGTGCCGGAGGCGGTGATAACTGGCACGTCAAACAAGACGACAGCGGCGATTGTATTCTATGCTCTCCTCCAAAAGTCTTCAACGGATATGACGATTGTGTCTGCGAAAACGATAATGAATGTGGCGCAACCTGTTGCTCAGACGAGGAAATTTGTATCAATGGCGATACTTGCTGCCCGGCCGCTCAAGTTTGCAAAAACGAAATGTTCTCCGTCTGCTGCAAATCAGGCGAAACATGCGTCAATGCTTCCTGCTGCTCAACACCAAATGCAGATGCTACCGAATGTTGTGCCTATGGTGTCGGTTCAAATGGTGTTTGCTGCGCAACCGACCCATCTACCTGCTCCAACGGAACTACAACCGACACAAACGGGTGTACAATCTGTAAAGAAGGATGCGTTTCTTCAACAAAGACATTGAATTTGAGTACATCTTATACGACATTGGCGGAGTTTCATGCGAATGCTTCCGGAACAATTCGTGTGACCCTTCAAGATACAACATGGTCATGCGGATGTAATTCAAATTATTATGTCATGATTGGTGACTGGGACAGCAGTACCAGCCTTTCAACGGAAAAAGCTCAAACATATCCACAATCCGGCAGTATTTCCTATAATGCAGGTGATGTAACGGTTAGAGGTGTCCTTCATGATGAAGGATGTGATTGTCCGGCGACGGGAACGATAGTGTTGACATGCACATAGAAAAAGGAGCCAACCGGCTCCTTTTTAAACAGATAAAACAACGGCTATTACCAGCACTTTCAGGAACTAAAAACAGCCTCGTTGTTTCTTTGATTTGTTGTCTAAAAAAGTCCTTGCCATTCGGGATAAAGCATGCTAGGAATCATCTGTTTTAGAAAGTAGGTATTCCTTGTCACAGACGGTTTAAATACGAATCGCCTTAGCGGGAAGTGCTTTTTAGTTTAATATTATGAAAGGATAATGTATCCATGACAAAATGGGTTTACACATTTGGCGACGGTCAAGCTGAAGGCCGTGCCGATATGAGAAATTTACTGGGCGGCAAAGGGGCTAACCTTGCCGAAATGTCCAGCATCGGCGTGCCGGTTCCTCCGGGATTTACCATCACGACGGAAGTGTGCACTTATTATTATGAAAACAATCACACCTATCCGGCTGAACTGAAAGAACAAGTCAACGCTGCGATCAAGCAAATGGAAGATAAAATGGGCATGAAGTTTGGAGATGAAGAAAATCCGCTGCTCGTTTCCGTTCGCTCCGGTGCCAGAGTTTCTATGCCGGGTATGATGGATACCGTTTTAAACCTGGGTTTGAACGACAAAACCGTTGAAGGTTTGGCAAAACGCAGCAACAATCCTAAATTTGCTTATGACAGCTATCGTCGCTTTATTCAAATGTACGGCGATGTTGTGATGGGTGTTCATTCTGAAAACTTTGAACACGTTTTAGACCGTGTTCGCGATGAAAACGGTTATAAATTCGACAACCAAATGACGGTTGAACAATTAAAAGACGTTATTGCTGAATTTAAAAAGATTTGTGAAGACGCCGGCAAACCTTTGCCGCAAGATCCTCAAGAACAACTTTGGGGCGGTATCGGTGCTGTTTTCGGTTCTTGGATGATTGAACGCGCCGTGATTTATCGTAAGCTCAACAATATTCCGAGCAACTGGGGAACTGCCGTAAACGTCCAATCCATGGTCTTCGGCAACTCCGGTGATAATTCCGCAACCGGTGTGTGCTTCTCTCGCGACCCGGCAACCGGTGAAAACTACTTCTATGGCGAATATCTGAAGAATGCTCAGGGTGAAGACGTGGTGGCTGGTATTCGGACTCCGCAACCGATGACAAAATTGGTCAAAGAACGTTCCGGTACGGACATGCCCTGCATGGAAGAAGAGTTCCCTGAACTTTACAAACAACTGTCTGACATTCGTGCAAAATTGGAAGCACATTATAAAGACATGCAGGATATGGAGTTTACCATTCAAGACGGTAAGCTGTGGATGTTGCAAACCCGAAACGGAAAACGGACGGGAACTGCTGCGTTGCGCATTGCCGTAGAAATGGTGCGTGAAGGTTTGATTGACAAAAGAACGGCTATTCTGCGCGTTGACGCCAACCAGGTCGATCAATTATTGCACCCCATGTTTGATAAGAATGCCAAAAAAGAAGTTATCGCTCGCGGTTTACCGGCTTCTCCGGGTGCTGCCGTGGGTCAAATCGTATTTTCGGCGGCAGATGCTGAAACTTGGGCTTCTCAAGGCAAAAAAGTTGTTTTGGTTCGTGTTGAAACTTCTCCGGAAGACATTGCCGGTATGCATGTCGCTCAAGGCATTTTAACGGCTCGCGGCGGAATGACATCTCACGCTGCCGTCGTGGCTCGCGGAATGGGCAAACCTTGTGTTTCCGGTGTACCTGAATTGCGCATTGATTACACGGGCAAATTCCTGAAAGTGGGCGACCTCGTCATGAAAGAGGGGGATATGATTTCCATCGACGGGTCTACCGGTGAAGTGATGAAAGGTGCTTTGCCGCTGGTCCTGCCTGAAATGACCGGCAATTTCGGTGAATTCATGGGTTGGGTTGATGAAATCCGCAACTTGAAGGTGCGTGCAAACGCCGAAACACCGAAGGACGCTGAAACGGCTCGTAAATTCGGAGCTCAAGGGATTGGTTTGTGCCGGACAGAACATATGTTCTTTGATCCGAGCCGCATTAACCACATGCGTGAAATGATTTTGGCGAAGAATGAAGAAGATCGTCGTGCGGCATTGGCAAAACTGTTGCCTTATCAACGTCAAGACTTCGTTGAATTGTTCAAAATCATGGAAGGATTGCCGGTGACGATCCGCTTGTTGGATCCGCCGTTGCACGAATTCCTGCCTCACAAGCATGATGAACAAATCGAAATCGCGCAAGAGTTAGGCGTCACCGTAGAAGAAATCGCTGCTCGTACGGCTCAGTTGCACGAAGCTAACCCGATGCTGGGGCTGCGCGGCTGCCGCTTGGCTGTTGTGTTCCCGGAAATCTGTGAAATGCAGACACGGGCGATTATCGAAGCAGCTTTGGAAGTTTCCGCTCAGGGTATGAAAGTTATCCCCGAGATTGAAGTTCCTTTGATTTCTTCGAAGAAAGAATTGGAAATCTGCAAAAAAATTATTGATGAAACGGCAGAAAAAGTCTTTGCTGAAAAAGGCAAAAAAGTTGAATATTTCGTTGGAACCATGATTGAGTTGCCGCGCGCGGCGCTGTTGGCTGACGAAATTGCCGAAATTGCAGACTTCTTTGAATTCGGAACAAACGACTTAACTCAAACAACGTTGGGTATGAGCCGTGATGATGCAGGTTCTTTCCTGCCGGCTTACGTTGCCAAAGGAATTTATGAACGTGATCCGTTCCAATCTTTGGATACAACTGGTGTCGGCAAGTTGGTTGCCATGGCTTGCGAAGCCGGCCGCAAAACCAACAAAGAACTGTATCTCAGCATTTGCGGTGAACACGGCGGTGATCCGGCCTCTATTGAGTACCTGAATGCGTACTTGGATGGTGTTTCTTGCTCACCGTACCGCGTGCCGATTGCACGTTTGGCTGCTGCTCAAGCTGCTGTCAAGCAGGCAAAATAAGTTCAGTTCATCTGAATGTTTAAAAGTCCCCCGCCCTTAAAGCGGGGGATTTTTTTGATCCGTTTTTTCCCCTGATGCGGGGGATTTATTTATTTTAAGTACCGTTTTTAAACATGACCTGACACCTCATGATAAGTGTGAATACACGGTTTCAATCTTTTGGGAGCAATTTTCTAATAGTTTAGTAAAATAAATAGACAAAATTGCTTTTATTTTTTATAATAAACTTGGTATACATTAAAGGAGAAGCATTATGTCATCAAACAACTTAAAAGGACGTCTTAAAAAACTTTCACTAACTCTTGTCGCTTGCGGTGCGATGCTCGGTTTACCGGGCTGTTCAGATAGTCAATCCGAACAGAATGAAGAAGATACAGTGTCTCAGAAAGAAATGATAAAGCTTCAAAAAGAAAGCCAAAAAGAACTTTTGCAAACAATCTCGGCACCAAATCTATTCAAAAGAAAAGTTTATGATGACATTTGCTCTAATAATTTTGGAGAATGTTCCCAAAAAGAACCGACAAATCATGAATTGGCAGCTGTTGCCGAAAGCATTTATTTAAAATGTCAGGATTTTAGCAATCAATTGCGTTCGTCTTCAAATAAAACAGGTATTGGTTATATTGAACGACCGGACATTAAAGCATTTTCTGCATGTGTCAACCAACAGACATCAATGTCCCTTTATCAAGGAACCGGACTTCCAATGCCCTCTGATTATTATCAAAAGAAGTATGGTTTAACCAACGATCAAGTTATCCGTGTCTTTAAAGCCTACACCGGTTTTATATCCGAAATTACATCCGCTGAATGTGAAGACCGTCATTCCAATGCGGTTTTTTATAGACGTTTTGGCGGAAAAGCACTTCTTCTGCAAAATACTTTCAAAAAGCAATTTGAGAAAGAGCAAAAAGCCGGACATGTTCTAACTTATCAAGGTTCGGCACGAGATTATTAAAACACCTCCCCAAAATATTGGAGAAGACTTTTAATACTGGACAAGATTGCATTTGTCTGATACTCTGAGAATGTTGCATAGTTATATGCAGCAAGGGCGTAGAAAACCCTTTCCAAAACAAGTCGTTAAAGCATAACGACTTAAAATAAATATGCCGATGTTCTGCCTGAAATGGGCGGATGTCGGCGAATAGGCTTTGGCTGAATAAACCGAGCCGTCTTTGTTTTGGAACGGTTTTCTAACATCCGCCCACCTTATCGGTGGGTTTTGTTATAACAAACAGAGGATTTTAGAAAATGAAAAAAATATTTTTATCTTTTATTGGAGTTTCTCTCCTGATAAGTTGCACTCATTTAACTTATAAAGAACAAGAGAATCTCAGAATTTTAAAAAATAATGGGATAACCATTGATAAAGCTGGCTATTACGAAGCTCCAAATTCTGCATTAGCGGCTGGACTTCTTAATATTCTTCCAGGTTTTGGTAATTTTTATTTAGCCATGGGAGAAGGAGCTGATTCTAATCATTATGTCTTTGGCTTTATTAACCTTTTACTTTGGCCGTTTTCACCTCTTTGGGCCATTCCGGAAGGTGTTATTGATGCTCAAACTATCAATAAAAGAGAAATGATTTATTATTATAAATCAGATCCTTATGGAAAACATGAATTAAGACAAAAAGGAATTATACTCGAGTGATTTACCATAATGCAACCTATGATTTTCAAAATCAGGAAGCTGAAGAAGAAATTGAGTTTTGGCAAAAACAAATTTTTGTTCGAGCTTTTCTGATTCTTTACTTTTTTTATCACCGATAACCTCCTCCCTCGTCGTTTGGCGGGGGAGTTTTACTATTCTTTGAAAACTTTTAATAAAAAAACTTGACAAACCAATTTAATTCTTTATACTACTCCTATCAAAAAAGGAGAAAAAAATGATCAACACAAAAAAATTTTTACCTTTGACAGCTGCCGGTTTAATGGCTTTTTCAGCTTTGGCTGCCGAAGAAAAACAATCCCAATCCGAACCAAAAGCCCCTGCACAACAACGGGTCGTGACGACACATGTCATTTATATCAATAACGGTACGGAAAAAGACACTTTTGTTCAAGACTCTATTAAAGATTTGCAAACACTTTCTAATTTCGTTGACAGCTTCGGCGAAAAGCAAAAAACAACAGAAAGAGAACAAGCAGAACGCTCTGCTTTTGACAAATATACGGCCGATTTTAATGCCAAAGAATGGATGGCAACCAGCTATTTAATCGCTGCCAAAACCGCACAAATCGCAAATGACTTATCCAAAGCGGCTGTTGCTTCAGAAACAGAAAAACCGTTTTTTCAATATAAAACTTTGTTAAGTCCTTTGTCTGCTAAAACACTTCATTTACCGAAAGAAATGGCAGCTTATAAACTCACCCCCGTTGAAGAAGCACGTGTCCGTGTTGCTTTCGCTGCCGGAATCAATCAACTTAATAGCTATGCCATGAAACAACCGGTTGAAACTTTACCTTCTTTGTACGCTTCTGCTGCTAAAGAATGGGCCAAATACTATCAAACACTGCGCAACGAGTATACAAAACAAATTCAACCCATGTTGCGTGACATCATGCAATATCAATATTAAAAAAATGAGCCCTTCCCAGAAGGGCTCATTTTTCGAAGCATATTCTTAAGGGGGCAAAATGAAATTTAAAACTTCTTCATTATTTTTGTTGGGCAGTATGGCTTTTTTGGCCGGATGCCAAACAACACAAGAAACAATCAATCCTTCCTCGATTATTCCAACCGAACGTAAAATGCTTTCCCAATCTATAAGCGATTGGTTTCCTCGACAAGAAGGACAAAAAAACGTTCTGTCTGTATCCGAAGAATTTCTGCTCTATCACAGCTTAGCTCATCTCAGCCAAGAAACACATCAAAATATCAGCCGTGTTCTTCATCAAGATCCAACCTCTGCAAAATTGCCTGCGCGAAAGAGTGTTTCCCTTTTGCCTCCTCATCATAACAAAGACATTTCCGTGCTTCCTTATCGCACACAGGATATTCAGGTCCAATTTGGCTTGTCAAAAGATCGCATTCTTGCCGTTTCTGAAATCTATGAAACCTTGCAAGTTTTAATGGCCTCCGAAGCAATGGAAAAATCTTTAAATGAAGCCTTGACCTATTACCAACAAATGCAGATCATTTTTCAAAAAGCAGCACAGGACAGCCTTCAGAATCTAGAACGTAAAAGACATCATAAGATCATACCAAATCTGATGGTGGTTGATCAACAAAACATTAAAAGTTAATTTGGAAGTCTTATCAGGAAAAAAAAGCCCCGCAATCGGGGCTTTTTCATTTTATTTTCCTTATGAACGACCTGCTTCTTTTGCCTTTAGCTCATATTTTGCCGCTTCTGCATAAGGGCCTGTCTCATCGGCTTTAACCCCGACATTCCGCAAATCAAAAAAGCGCAGCAATGGAACGGCAATATAAAGCGACGAATAAGTTCCGATAATAATTCCAAGGAATAGACAAACCGAGAAGCCAAAGAGCGTTTCACCACCCAGGAACATTAAAACAATCAACATCAACATCGTTGTCACGGATGTCAACAATGTGCGGGACAATGTGTCATTCAAGCTTTTATTCAGCAGCTCGGGTATCGGCATTTTTCGATACAGCTTTAAGTTTTCACGAATACGATCAAAGTTCACAACTTTATCATTGGTCACATAACCGGCCATAGACAATAAACCGGCCACAACCGTCATATTAAAATCAAGTCCCACAAGCGAAAAGAAACCGACCGTGATAATCAAATCATGAGCCAACGCGATTAAACAAGCCATCGCGAACTGCCACTCGAATCTAAACCAAATATAAATGGCAATTGCAAGCAGTGCAAAAACAGATGCCCAAAAACTTTTTCGCAAAAGTTCCGCGCCGACTTTCGGTCCGACAACTTCAATTCGGCGATATTCAATCCCCGGCCCCAAAGTTTCTTTGATTTGAGCGATAACCTGTTGCTGCTGGTTTTTGTCAGACGTATCCACCAACACATGCAACAACATCTCATTACCGGATGTGCCAATAGATTGCAAATTCGTCTCCCCCAAACCTAATTGACCAACTTTATGGCGCATCTCAGCCATATCAATTTGTTCTTCTGACTGAACTTCAACTAAAATACCACCCAAAAAGTCAATCCCGTAATCCAACCCCTTCATATACAAAGACACAAAGGAACCGATAATCAACAGCACGGATGCCACGAAAGCATATTTACTTTGTTTAATAAAGTTGATTTGTTTGGTTGGTTTAAAATTCATACTTAACATATTTGCCACCCTTATAATTTAATTGTTTTCGGTTTTTTAATGGTATACCAAACCATAATTAAAAACTTTGTAATCATAATTGCCGTGAAAAGAGAGGTAAACACACCGATTCCCAATGTGACGGCAAATCCTTTAATCGGTCCGGAACCCATAAAAAACAGAACTGCTGCCGCAAAGAAAGTCGTGATTTGACTGTCGATAATAGCTGAAAAAGCATTCTCGAACCCAGCGTTAATCACTTGAAGCGGAGACCGCCCCAAAGCAACTTCATCACGCATTCTGGCATAAATCAAAACGTTTGAATCGACAGCCATACCAATTGTCAAGGCAATACCAGCCAAACCCGGCAAAGTCAACGTTGCACCCAAGCCGCTGAGGATTGATACAATCAAAAAGACGTTGATCAGCAATGCAACATTTGCAAACATACCGAACCAACCGTAGACAATCAGCATAAAAGCAAAAACCAAAATCGTTCCGATTAAACAGGCATAAGCACCGGCCTTAATCGAATCTTCGCCCAATCCGGCACCGACAACACGTTCTTCAATGACTTCCAAAGGTGCCGGCAATGCCCCGGAACGCAGTAAAAGAGCCAAATCACTGGCAGATTGAACCGTAAAATTGCCCGTAATCACACCTCTGCCCCCTGTAATCGGAGTGTTAATCATTGGTGCAGAAATAATCTTTCCGTCCAACACAATGGCCAAACGACGCCCGACATTTTCACTTGTCGCCGCGCCGAACTTCTTGGCACCGACAGACTTAAAAGAAAAAGCCACAACCGCTTCACCGGCTTCACCATAATCCGCTTTGGCGGAATCTAACTGCTCGCCGCCGACGATCACAGCCCGTTTCAAAACCAAATAACCGGTTTCATCCCCGCTCATCAACATGGAATCAGGCGGAATTTTCCCTCGCCGTGCATCCATCACGCTTGTGTCTTCATCAACCAAATGAAAAGCCATTTTGGCGGTTTTCCCTAAAATTGCCTTAACTTCTGCCGGATCTTGAACACCTGGCAGCTGCAAAACAATACGATCCGCTCCCTGACGTTGAATAGATGGCTCTTTTGTGCCAAGCTCATCAATACGCCGGCGAACAATCTCAATAGATTGCGTGACGGCATCGGCTTTCATCTTTGTCAATGCTTCATCTGAAAAACGAACCTGCATTTCATTCCCTTCGACAGTAAAAGCCAGTCCTTCTTCTAATTTATTGATGGCATTTTGAACATTCATCAACTGTGTCGTATCCAAAACTTTTAATTTCATAACGCCGTTTTCAACGCCCAATCCGGAAAACTTAATACGATTTTCGCGTAAAGAAGAGCGCGTTCCGTCTGCCAAAGAGGTCAATCTTTCATTGACCAACTCATCAATTTGAATTTCAAGAAGCAAATGAGAACCTCCCTGCAAATCCAACCCGAGCGTCATCGGACGCCACCATTCCTGCATAGATTTTGGAACTTTTTCTTTATAAACATCGCTTGGAATAAAATTCGGAATGCAAAAAAAGATTCCAAGCAAAGAGACAACAATAACTGTCCAAGCACGCCATTTTGGATAACCAAACATTCTATTTTCCTTTACTTCTTTTGAGATTGAGTTTTTTCGTCCAAAATATCTATTTCGGAAACGACTTGAGAAATATAGCCCCGAAGTACTTTGACTTCGACGCCGTCTGCAATTTTGACCATTAATTCACGATCATTCAGCACTTTTGTGACAATTCCTTCCATACCGCCCACAATAACGGTCGCGCCCTTTTCGATGGCGTTCAGCATTTTTTCATGTGCTTTCATCCGTTTTTGTTGAGGACGAATCAAGAAAAGATAAAAAATAACAAAAATAACGGCCAGCTGAAGCAACATCCGCATTCCGTTTCCTTCGCTTACCGCAGGAGCCGTAGCGGCAGCCGCCTCTTGAGCCAAAGCCGAATGAATGAACATCATTTTTTTAACCTCTTAATCTTTTGTTAATAAAATCATTCCTCACTATACGCACTTTTGGAAAAAATGCAAAGAAATTTTAAAATCTTTTTCACGTTTAAATTCCCAAAGCCATTTTCAGTTCATCACTGATACGATCCAACGTCCAAGGCGGATCCCAAACCAAACGCACATCAACAATGCCGACCCCTTCTACCTGAGATACGGCATATGCCACCATCCCGGGCATTTCTCCGGCAATCGGACAGGTCGGTGCCGTTAAAGTCATTTCAATTTCGACATTCCCTTCCGCGGAAAGATCTATTCGATAAATCAGACCCAGCTCCCAAACATTCAGCATCAATTCGGGATCCTGAACTTGTTTTAATGCTTCAATCACCATCTCACGCGTCGCAACAGGAATTCCTTTAGGCAAAGGCTCTCCCATCCGTGCATGCAGGTCCGTCAACTGTGTTTCCAATTCATCCGTCATGCCAAAATTGCCTTTGCTTTTTCCAATGCTTTGATGAATGCGGCCACATCTTCCAAATCATTATAAAGACCGATGGAGGCCCTGATACTAGAAGAAACGCCGTATTTTTCCGTCACAGGCTCGGCACAATGATGGCCGACACGAACAGCGATGCCCTGTTTGTCCAAAAGCATAGCAATATCCTGCGGATGGAAACCCTCAATGTTAAAAGAAATCAAACTTTTTTTCAAAGCCATATTTCCCAAGGGCTTGACGCCTTGAACAGACCAAAGTTCGTCTTTTAATGCATTCATGACGGTTTCTTCGTGAGTTTCAATGGCATTTAATGTCAGCCCCTCCAAATAACGCAACGCCGCTGCTAATCCGACAGCTTCGACGATCGCCGGAGTTCCGGCTTCAAATCGTGCCGGCGTTTCAGCAAAAGTGCTTTTTTCAAAAGTGACTGTTTTCACCATATCGCCACCTCCCTGCCAAGGGGAAAGCGTATTCATCAGCTCCGCCTTTGCATACAAAAAGCCAATGCCGGTCGGCCCGTAAAGTTTGTGTCCGGATGAAGCATAAAAGTCACATCCAATATCACGCATATCGACTTTTTCATGCACAATTCCCTGACATCCGTCAATCAAAACCAACGCCCCTGATTCATGCGCCAATCGTGTCACTTCCTTAATGGGGAAAAGCGTCCCTAACACATTCGACATATGTGTCATACCCACTAATTTGGTTTTCGAAGATAATTTTGATTTAAAATCATCCATATCCAGCAAACCATCATCTGTCACACGGGCGAAACGCAAAAGAACTCCCTTCTCGGCTGCCAACAGCTGCCACGGCACCAGATTTGAATGATGTTCCGCTTCACTCAACAAAATTTCATCTCCCGGCAAAAGCGTTCTGCCATATGTTTGAGCGACCAGGTTCATTCCCTCCGTGGCCCCTCGCACGAAAATGACATCTTTTTCACGCGCGCCGATAAAACGCGCTACCGTCTTGCGAGCATCTTCATAGGCAATCGTTGACATCTCAGACAAATAATAAGCACCCCGATGAACATTCGCATAATACGTTCTGGCCATTTTTTCCATTGCGGCCAAAACGGTTTCCGGTTTTTGTGCTGATGCGGCGCTATCCAGGAAAATCAAAGGATTACCGTAAATCTTTTCGTTAAAAATCGGGAAATCTTTTTTATTCATGGGCATCCATCCAGTTTTCAATTAACTTTATCTTATCTGCCGGCATAATTTCAGATAAAAAACCTTGAATCAACATTTTTTGAGCCTCAGCTTGAGGAATACCGCGGGTTTTCAGATAAAACAGTTGTTCCTCGTTTAACGCCCCGATAGCCGAACCATGCGCACATTTTACATCATCTGCATAAATCTCCAGCTCAGGAGTACATGTGACAAAAGCATCCTTCGATAACAAAACAGCACGATGATTCTGATTGCCTTCACACTTTTGACTGTCAAAGGGTATCCGAATGACACCATCAAACCGTGCCTGACCTGTTCCTGCCAAAACCCCCTTGACCGTCTGATCTGAAAAAGTTTCAGGATGAACATGCCGAATATCCGTCAAAAGAATATTATCCGCGCCGGAGCCGGAAAGATAAACAACCTTCAGGTCACATGAAGCATTTTTTCCCAATAAATCCACACGAATCTGTGCCTTTTGTCCACGCATCAGAAAAAAAGCCTCATAACGCGCTCCTTCTTCCACGGCGATAACATAATTTCCTTCAACATCCACGGCCTCATGACGCGTTTGGCAACCGGCCGCCACACGCAGGTCAATTCCCGTTCGTGCATCAATTTTATCGATAGCCGGCATAACCCTTCTCTTCCAGCCGAAGCGCCAGTGTTTTATCCCCTGTCTCTACAATATGGCCATCAACCATTATGTGAATAACATCGGGCTCGATCAATTCCAACAATCGTTGATAATGTGTAATCAACAAAAATGAACGGCGGGCTTCACGCATAATATTAACGCCATCAGAAACAATTTTCAAAGCATCGATATCCAATCCCGAATCCATCTCATCCAAAATACAAAAATCCGGTTCCAAAAAACCCATCTGCAATGTTTCCAGACGTTTCTTTTCTCCCCCGGAAAAACCGACATTGACAGGACGCTTCAGCATTTCATCCGTCACGCCCAGTGCCTGTGCCCGCACTTTCAATCGCTTAATAAAATGCATGGCATCCAACGGTTTTTCACCCAGATATTTCATTTTTGATGCCAAAGCTTGCTTTAAAAACGTTGCGTATGATACGCCCGGGATTTCCACAGGATACTGAAAAGCCAAAAAGACACCTTCATTCGCCCGTTCATCCGGTGTCATTTTCAACAAATCTTTACCTTTAAACAAAACGGTTCCGGCGGTTATCTCATAAGCCGGATTGCCGGCAATCACATTGGACAGCGTGCTTTTACCCGAACCGTTAGGTCCCATAATTGCGTGCACCGTTCCTTCCTCAATACACAAGGAAAAGTCCTTTAGAATTTGTTTTTCACCCACACGGGCGCATAGATTTTTAATTTCAAGTAAAGCCATTTTAACCTTCTAACCGAACTCTGATTTTATTCAGCTTAATGGGAATTCTATCCGTCACTTGCTGTTCAATATCAAAGATATATTTAAGTTGTTCCAACATAATTTCAACATCCGCCGTTTCGTCGATAATCTCATCCAGGTTCTCTTTACCACGATTGATGTTTTTTAAAATTTCTTTTTGAAGCTCGCTCATTTCCTCCAGGACCATCAGCAACTGAGCCTGTTTCCCCCATGTATGAACAGCTTTTTTCAAAAGTTCCGGTTCTATTTTCATTATCCCACACTTCCTTCCAAACTAATACCGATTAAACGACCGGCTTCAATTGCAAATTCCATCGGCAAATGCTGCATGACTTCCTTGCAAAACCCATTGACAATCAGTGATACCGCTTCTTCCGAATTCAATCCGCGGCTCATACAATAAAATAATTGTTCCTCACTGATTTTAGAGGTTGTTGCTTCATGTTCGATCTGAGCGGTCATATTGCCGCTTTGCATCACCGGAATAGTATGCGCGCCGCATTTATCGCCGATCAACAAACTGTCACAGCGCGAAAAATTCCGACCGTTTAACGCTTTTTTACCCATTTTAACAAGCCCGCGATATGTCTGATTGGAATGCCCGGCCGAAATACCTTTTGAAACAATCGTTGAACGTGTGTTGCGGCCCAAGTGAATCATTTTCGTACCGGTATCAGCCTGCTGATAATGGTTGGTCAAAGCCACCGAATAAAATTCACCAACGGAATCGTCTCCCGCCAACACACACGAAGGATACTTCCAGGTGATAGCAGAACCCGTCTCCACCTGTGTCCAGGAAAGTTTGGCCCGATTCCGACATAAACCACGTTTTGTCACAAAATTGTAGATACCGCCTTTGCCGTCTTTATCCCCCGGATACCAGTTTTGAACCGTTGAATACTTGACTTCGGCATCATCCAACACAACGATTTCCACAACAGCCGCGTGCAGCTGATTTTCATCACGTTGCGGCGCTGTGCATCCTTCCAAATAGCTGACATAAGCGCCTTCTTCACATACAATCAACGTTCTTTCAAACTGTCCCGAGTTGCGGGCGTTAATCCTGAAATAACTGGATAATTCCATAGGACTTTTCACACCTTTTGGAATAAAAACGAACGAACCGTCCGAAAAAACGGCACTGTTCAGGCATGCAAAAAAATTATCCGTGTAGGGAACAACCGAACCTAAATATTTTTGAACCAACTCCGGATGTTCACGAACAGCCTCGGACATTGAGCAAAAAATAATGCCTTGTTCCGCCAATCTGGCCCGATACGTCGTTGCGACCGAGACACTGTCAAAAACGGCATCAACAGCAACGACACCGGCCAACACTTTCTGTTCTTGCAAAGGAATACCCAACTTTTCATAAGTTTCCAAAATCTTGGGATCCACCTCATTCAAGCTTTTTGGGCCTTTTTTAACTTGTGGCGCGGCATAATAATACAAATCCTGATAATCAATCGGCGGATAGGAGACTTTTGCCCAATGAGGTTCCTTCATGGTCAACCAATGGCGATAAGCCTTCAATCGAAAATCAAGCAGCCAATCCGGTTCCTCCTTTTTGGTGGAAATAAAACGAATCACATCCTCGTTCAGCCCTTTAGGCGCCGTTTCGGCTGCCACTTGTGTCGTAAAGCCGTACTTATATGTGTCTTGTGTTATTTCTTTTAAACTTGAAATTGTTTTTTCTTTGCTCATCGCAACCTCTTTTGTGACAATAAAGTGAACTAAAAACAAAAAAATGTCAATATTTTCCGATTTTGGTTGCGAATTATTTTTTTATCCGTTAGTCTAAAAGTAGTTTCATTCATTTTTAAAGAGGATAAGTAAAGTCGATGACCTGTACCGAACCATGGATCCTGGCAACAGCTTTTGCTACGGCTACGTGCCTTTTTATCTTTTTGTATGCTCAGTTAAAAATACGCCATGCCCGCATTTGTCAAAATTTGAAAAGTGCCAGCGAATCGTTCGCTAAACAGACCAAAGAATTGGAAGAGCTAAAAAAATCCAAAAATGATCTGATCGATGATTTTTCTCCCGAAACAACGCGCAGCATTATTGTTGCCTTTAACCAAGAAGGCGTTATTACTTATTTAAATGATTATGCCGAGGAGTTTTTTGGTTTTTCCAAAGAAGAATTATTGGGTAAACATGTGATCGGCACCATTGCTCCTGAGCCAAAACGCAAAGCTCCCAATCAGCCGACTCTGATTGAAAAGATTCTTCTGAACCCGCAGCTTTATGTCGACGTGGAAACACGGAATGTTCGGAAAAACGGCGAGCAAGCGTGGATTTCTTGGACGAATCGTGTTGTTTATGATGAAAACAACAAGCCGGTGGAAATCCGTTCGGTCGGTTTTGATATTACGCGGCGGAAACAGTTGGAAGAAAAATTAAAATATCTGACTTCTATTGATCCGTTAACCGGTGTTTTAAATCGGACTGCTTTTTTGGAGGCCGGGGATAAAGAAATCAAACGCGCTTCCCGCTATAATCGGCAGCTGTCTCTGCTGGTTTTAAAATTGGATCATTTCCGCATTTTAGGTCAAGAATTCGGATATAGTTTCGGTGATGAAGCATTGCAAAAAACAGTTCAAATTTGTAAAAACTCTATCCGCGATTCAGATTATCTAGGTCGAATCGGAGACGTCGAGTTCGCGATTTTACTGCCGGAAACGCCTTTGGAAAACGTAAAGTTCCTGGAAGAACGGCTGCGTTTAAAAATTCAAGAGCAAAATCTGAAAACGGAAATCGGAAATGCTTTTATTACCACAGCTTTCGGCTGTGCCGGCCGTCAAGATGAAAAAGATTCCATTGATGCCATGTTGGTGCGTGCGAATCAAGAACTGAAAGAAAATGCTCAAAAAGCAAAGTAAAGGAAAAAAGATGTCGGATAAACTGATCGTTTTGTCAAATTCATTTCTAGAAGTTGGAATAGCGCCGGAATGTGGCGGCTCAGTTGCTTATTTCAGAACAAAGGGAGAAAAATTATTTGATATCTTCCGCCCTGCTTCATCAACGGCTGTTCAAAAACGTGATCCGAACGGAATGGCGATGTTCCCAATGCTTCCCTATACACATCGCATTAAAGACGGTAAATTCACTTATTGGGGAATCACGCGTTTTGTTCCGCCCAACCAAGCCGGCGTTCCCGATCCACTGCACGGTGACGGTTGGAAAGCTAAGTGGACGATCGAAAAATCCTCTGAGACCTCACTTGAACTTTCCATGACCCACAACAAAGAACAAAAAGGGTATCCTTTCTCCTATAAAGCACACCTTGTCTATCGCCTGATTGAAAAAACATTGACCGTTGAAATCAGCTTGACAAACACGGCTGTCCTGCCAATGCCCTGCGGCATGGGATTACATCCTTTTTTCCCGAAAACACCGAATGTTATGTTAACCTTTGACACTAAGAACGTTTGGTATCATGAGAATGATCCGATTGACAGGCCATATCATACGCCGGAAGAATGGTCGTTTAAAACAGCACGAGAATTAAAAGAAGCGACTTTTGATACATGTTTCGGTGGTTTTGACGGCAAAGCACGGATTGACTGGCCGAAGTTTGGGATGGGTGTTGAAATGACTGCGGATGAAAAATTCGGACACATTGTTTTATATACACCTTATCACAAAAATTTCTTTTGCCTGGAGCCGACAACCATGGCTAACAACGCTTTTAATCTGGCATCCGAAGGCATTATCGGTACCGGTATTCAAAGCATCGGACCAAATGAAACACTTACGGGGGAAATGAGTTTTAAAGTCTTGGGGATTTAGGGGAGAACATGCAAAAACCATTTACCAAAATTATTGCCACTTTGGGGCCGGCAACGGCGTCAAAGGAAAATATCTTTACGCTTGTCAAAGCCGGTACAAATTTATTTCGGTTGAATTTCAGTCACGGTTCGGTCGAAGATCACAAACGTAATATGAGCTTTATTCGTGAAGCGGAAGAAAAATTCGGCATACCCATCGGTGTTATCTGTGACATGCAAGGGCCAAAGCTGCGCGTAGGAACGTTTAAAACCGACTCTGTTCAACTTCAAAACGGTGCTGAGTTTCGTTTGGATATGGATTCTTCACCCGGTGATGAAACGCGGGTTAATTTGCCGCATAAGGAGATTTATCAAGTTGTAGACAGCGGGGATTATCTGCTGTTAAATGACGGTAATATTCGCTTGCGCGTTTTGGAAAAAGGGCCGGATTTTTTGAATACGGAAGTCGTTGTGGGCGGCCCGCTTTCGGCACACAAAGGCGTAAATGTCCCGGGTGTTTCTTTGCCGATTTCCGCGCTAACCGAAAAAGATTTGGAAAATCTGGACGCCGCACTTGACATGGGTGCCGACTGGATTGCCTTATCTTTTGTGCAGCGGGTTGAAGACATTTTAATGGCTCGTGAAAAAATCAACGGTCGCGCATGGATTATTACAAAGATCGAAAAACCAGCAGCATTGACCGATCTAAAAGGGATTGTCACCGCCTCTGATGCCGTTATGGTAGCACGCGGCGATTTAGGAGTTGAATCTCCTTTGGAAACATTGCCCTCTTTGCAGAAAAATATTGTTGCCGAATGCCGATTACAAGGCAAACCTGTCATTATTGCCACACAAATGTTGGAAAGCATGATTAAAAATCCAACGCCGACTCGCGCAGAAGTATCTGATATTGCAACGGCAGTATATGACGGTGTCGATTGTGTCATGCTATCCGGAGAAACAGCTGTCGGAGCATATCCGGAGCTGGCCGTATCTATTATGCGGAAAATTATTCTGAATACAGAACAGGACGAACTATACAAAAAACTAATGGAGGTGATTCCTCTACCCAACGATCACGAGATGGCAACAGCAATTACTTCCGCTATTGATCCGATGATTAAGGTTTTAAGGAATCCAACTTGCGTAGCGGCTTATTCCATGTCGGGTGCGACAACACTCCGCGTGGCAAGAGAACGCCCTCCGGTCCCGATCCTCAACATGACATATGATCGGGCCGTTATGCGGCGTATGACATTGGTCTGGGGTGTTTATTCTATTCAAACCGAACAAGTCAAACTATTAACCGAAGTGACTCCTATAGCTGAAAATGCAGCAAAAGAACTGGGGTTTGCCCGACCGGGGGATGAAATGATCTTAACAGCAGGTATACCTTTTGCACAAAAAGGAAATACCAATATTATTCATGTCTTTAAGGTTAAATAATTTTTTCTTGCCAATATTTTTTAAGTTTTATATGATGGGGTCAAGGAGAAGACAGATGCACAACTTTACACTTTTCCCCCCCCCCCCCCCTAAAAAATAAGTTCTTCGGCCATTTCCAAAAAGGAAAAACACTCATCGAGACGATAGCGGTTTTAGCGGTCATGGGGATAATTATTGCCGGGGGTGTGACGGGATTATCTTGGACGATGCGCAAGATAAAGGTCGAAAGCAATATCAAAGACATGAACCTGGTGGCTGTTGACATCTTCTCTGAACCCGTCAACTTCGCCAGAACAA
>CALXUB010000018.1 GCA_944391565.1 uncultured Alphaproteobacteria bacterium
AAAAATTGAAGAGATAATATGTGTGCGTTTTGTTCTTTTTTTTTTATAAAAAATTTTGTTTAAAATGTGGGTTAAATTTTTTTTTTTTTTAAAAAAAGGGGGGGGGGGGGGGCAGAATGACAGACAAATCACAAGCTGAAGCTTGTGTCTTTAAAATAAAAGATTGTCCGTAATTCATCATTTTTTAGTCCTTTTCATTTCTTTTAACTCTTTTTACATATTAAACTGTTAATTTTAAGTTAATGTCAATAAAAAAATGTAAAAAAACTACATGTAAAAAGATTGACAAAAAATCATGAATCGGTTAAAATAAGATTTTAAAAGGATTTGAGAGGCTTATATGTCACCTGAGATTGCTCAAAAAATAAATAAAATCATGGAACGAAAACAAGCTTATCGCACTGTTTTTACTCGTCAGATTGATAAAACAGCATACTATAATTGGTTAAAAAGTCGTTTGAACCAAATGGGACGGGTGACTCCGGAACGTTTAAAAAGAATGGGTGCTGATGTCGAGCGTATTGACTATGTTATGAAAAGTGAGATTCAAGGCTATAGTGATGCATTTGATTTGGCTGTCAGTTATCACGATCAAAATGCTGATGCTGTTTTTTCGGAAGATTATTTGAAAAAGCTGCATTATGAACTGCAAAAAGCTTTTTTCGGCTATGAAGCTGTTTCTTATCGAGATGCGCGTGCTTTTATGCCGGGCGCCGAGATCGTTCCATGCAATCCCAATCGGATTCCTATGGAAATGGCACGGTTGTTTTATGAGACACGACAAATTGACTCCCCCATTTTCCAGGCGTTAGAGCTTCATCACCGAATTATTGTCACTCAGCCCTTTGTCGATGCCAACAAAAGAACGGCCAGACTGATGATGAATACTTGCTTAATGCGGGCTGAGTTTGCACCGATTATCATCTCACCGCAAAACAGGACTTCTTACATTCGCGCGATTGAAAGCTATTATCTCAATCATCAATCGGAAAACTATCATGCCTTTATGTTGGACAAGATGGCTCAAAGTCAGGAAGAAGCTATCGGCTTTTTAAAGACACAGCCCATGAAACAAGTCACACATCATGTCGGACTTTCTCTTCATGCCATGGAACAGATGAAAGAAAAAGGTTAGGCCTTTTGAATTTTGTCCCCTGGTTTCGGACAGCCGAAATGTTTAGCCGCCGAACCGCCTCGGAGACAGATTTCCGTAAAATAATGGCCCTTCCAACCGGAAGAGCCCGGTGCAACAATCAAACAGCCGTCCGGAACCGAAAAAATACCGTCACCGGTTGCGACCTGATGGGAAACATCGCCTATTTTTATCATTTTGATTTCTTGAATGTCTGTCAGGTTGCATTTGATATTGCCATATCCGTCAATGCTTAAAATAACATCGGCAGGAATAGTCGGAATATCTGTCACTTCTTCGCCTAAAAGTTCCCAGGTTTCCAATGGTTTTCCGGCATGTGCAGCCAAACTGGCGACACACGGCGGAAACACATCCCGTGAACGAAATTGCGAACCGTCCCGTGCGCATTTTACTTTGTAAACTTTCGCAACATCTTTTAAAAACGAAAAAGTATAGCCGCCGAAGACGCCGATAATTCGAACCTTATTCGGTAATTCGGCAACGGCCAAAAACTCTCCGGCATTTTGGACGCGCGCCTCCAGCGTGTCTTTACGGGGCGCCGTATTGTGGTAAATGATGTGTTGTTCCTTCAGCTTGGAATTAAATGCCAGCTGAGCCACCACAAAACCGGTTTCAATCGTATTGAAAGGACAAACAGACAATGTTTTGATATGAGGAAAAGACATCTGACGCATCATAAACTCCTCGCATAAACGGCGGCAAACCTCTGAAAAAGCAAGGTCTTCATGCCCGGTAGATTGTCCGTAATCTGCGATAAAGTCAATGTAAGTCATGTTTTTCTCCTTTGTTGTTAACACATTTTGACAGCCTATCACTTCTTGGAAAAATCGCAAGTCTTTTTAAAAGAAACTTGCAATTTGTTTCACTTTAGCGCTATACTGAAAACATCAGTACAGAAAAGAGGGAAAAATGTTAGTCTTAGGTGTTGAAAAGTCATTAAATAAAATGCGTTGGGTGTATCGAAATCAAGACGAAAGGCTGGTTCAACACATCGTTCAAAAATTTAATTTCCCCGAGATTATTGCTCGTGTTCTTGTGGCACGCCAGGTCGATGAGGACTTAATTCAAACTTATTTGTCGCCGACCTTAAAGGCGAATCTGCCTAATCCTTCCATTTTGAAAGATGTGGAAAAGACGGCGGCTCGTATTGCCGATTCGATCGAGCGAGGTGAAAAAATCGGCATTATGGGGGACTATGACGTGGATGGCGCAACTTCCAGCGCATTGCTGAAATTATTTTTGAAAAGCGTCGGCATTGAAACCCGTGTTTTTATTCCGGATCGGGATGACGGCTATGGGCCGAATGCGGCTCAAATGAAAAAATTTTATGATGACGGAATCCGCTTGGTTGCAACGGTGGACTGCGGAATGACGGCTTTTGAACCAATTGATTATGGAACAAAATTGGGGTTGGATGTTGTTATTATTGATCATCATGAACCGGAAAGGTCTTTACCGAATGCCTATGCGGTGGTTAATCCGAAACGATTAGACGAAGATCCGCATCATCCGTGTCATGCCATGGCGGCTGTAGGAGTTGTTTTTTTAGTTGTTGTTGCGATTAATCGACTTTTGCGTCAGCGCGGTTTTTATAAGACGCATGTTGAACCGGATTTACGCGAATGGCTGGATTTGGTCGCATTCGGCACAGTTTGCGATGTCGTGCCGTTAAGGGGTGTTAATCGTTTGTTGGTCAAAGCCGGTCTGAAACAGTTGAAAAGCAACCATAACATCGGATTAAAGGCTTTATCGGAAAAAGCAAAAATCTCGGAACAAATCGGTGCTTATCATATGGGATATATCTTGGGTCCGAGAGTGAACGCCAGTGGCCGAGTAGGGCAGTCTGACTTGGGTATGCGACTTTTATCCACTTTTGATGAAATTGAAGCGCAAACCATTGCTGCCGAATTGGAAGAATTGAATATTTTGCGCCGTGAAATCGAGGCGGATGTTCTGGAACAAGCGGATGAACAAGCCAAAGCAGCCATTGCCGCCGGTAAACCCTACCTTTTGGTTAAAGGGAATATGTGGCACCAAGGTGTTGTCGGCATTGTCGCCGGCCGTTTAAAAGAACGTTATAATTTGCCTTCTTTCGTTTTGAGCTTGGAGGGAGATGATGTGAAAGGATCCAGTCGTTCCATTCCCGGAATTGATTTGGGAACATTAGTGATTACGGCGATGCAGCAGGGGATTCTTTCTCGGGGTGGCGGACATCCGATGGCGGCAGGATTTTCTTTGGAAAAGGAAAAATTGCCGGCTTTTGACAGTTTTTTGATGGACTATATCGCACCTCAAATGGCAGCTCTTCAGGATAAAACTCAGGATTTGGAAATTGATGGCATATTAAATTTGTCCGGCGTTAATTTAGAGCTGTTGGAAAAAATAAATATGTTGGAACCCTTCGGTGAAGGGAACCCGGAGCCTCGCTTTGTCGTTCAGGATGTCTATGTCGCAAAGACCATTTTAACAAAAAACGGCCATATAATCTGCAAACTTGCCGGTAAAAGCGGCGGTTATTTGGATGCAGTTTCCTTCCGTTCGGAAAATACACCCTTGGGGCAGGTTTTGTTAACTGGTGGGAGAGAACAACGCTATCATGTGGCAGGCAATTTGCGAATTGACAGCTGGAACGGTAGAAGTAAAGTCCAACTGTTGATACAGGATGTCAGTGTGGCAGCATGATTTATTTTCAACTTTTTTGGGCTTTTTTTAAAATTGGTCTTTTTACGTTCGGCGGTGGGTATGCCATGCTTCCTATGCTTCAAAAGGAACTTGTCTGCCGTGGTTGGACAGATGATGATGAATTGATGGATTATTATGCAATCGGTCAAGTGACGCCCGGTATCATTGCCGTTAATGTATCGACTTTTGTCGGATATAAAATAAAAGGTTTACCGGGCGCTTTATGCACGTTATTCGGTATTGTTATGCCTTCAATTTTAATTATCAGTTTGTTGGCCGCCGGTTTGACTTATATCTGGGATCTTTCTGTTGTTCAGCATGCATTTAAAGGGATAAGGCTTGTTATACCGGCATTGCTTTTGCCGATTATTGTGAAGATGCTGAAAAAAAGTTTGGTTGACATGGGGGCCGTGCTCATTTTAGCTTTGGCTTTTGGTGCAAATTTCGTTTTAGGAC
Organism: uncultured Alphaproteobacteria bacterium; assembly: GCA_944391565.1. GTDB lineage: Bacteria > Pseudomonadota > Alphaproteobacteria > CAAHEQ01 > UBA3637 > CALXXX01. The sequence goes on from CALXUB010000018.1 coordinate 4,292, forward strand.
TTTCACCAGTTTGGATTGTCATCGGCGCAGGCTGTCTGGGTGTGCTTTTCAGTCGAATAAAAGGGAAAAAAGCATGATTTATCTGACGCTTTTTTGGGAGTTTTTTAAAGTTGGACTATTCGCTGTCGGAGGTGGTCTAGCGACAATTCCGTTTTTATATAATTTGTCTGAAAAATTAAATTGGTTTTCTGTCAGTGAGCTGACAAATATGATTGCCGTTTCCGAATCGACGCCGGGGCCTTTAGGTGTTAACATGGCAACTTATGCCGGTATTCAAGCAGGAGGTTTTTGGGGCGGTGTGACGGCGACTTTTGGCTTAGTGACTCCTTCGTTAATCGTTATTATTCTGATTTGTCATTTTTTAGAAAAATTCAAAGAAAACAAAACAGTTCAAGCCGTTTTTTACGGCCTTCGACCCGCTGTTGCCGGCATGATTTGTATTTTCCTGGCTGCGCTTTTATCCGTCGTTTTCAAGGAAATAAAAAGCCCTTATGAAATAATAACGAGCTCAGTTTTGTTTTTCTGCTATTTAATTTTAGTGTTCCGTTTTAAATGTCATCCCATTTTCTTTATTTTATTGGGAGCAGTTATGGGGGGGTTATTAGGCTGACTATCGACCTTTTTTCATATAATCTCTTTGGACTTGAACCGGATCGAAAGTAATCGGCGTATTCGGCTTTTCAATATCTCCTTGATAAACAGGCAAGTCTTTAATTAAGGTATCTTTTGCTAAATTCTGCAATTTTTCGTCCTTATCCATTGCTTTTGAAAAAAAGCAAATGTTGCGGCTGCTTTTTGATTACCATTCTTTAAGGCAGCTCGTTGTTGTTCAAACGCCCATTTTTTCAGGGTGGCTAAATCCTTTGGACTTTTTAAAATGACATTAAACATATATGAAGCATTTTTTGTTCCGATTTTTTCTTGTTCTGATTCTTTGCTCAAATATTGATCGTCAAAGACATGAAAAGAGATAATAGGTTTTTTTGTTTTAGGATCAACGAAAACGTTCATCTTTGCTATTCCCTCTTTAACATGCTTTTTAAACTGATTTTTTGAAGCTTTCCCTTCAGAAAAGCCGTTTTTGAATGTTTCATCTGTTTGAACATATTGTTGAAAATAAGGTTGAGCTTCTTTTGCATTTTCTAATAGTGTTTTGAGGGGTGTTTTGGAGGCTGGTATTTTATTGATATCAGCGACGATTTTATTTTTCTCCAACATTTTATCAAGGTCTTCATCTTTTATGAAAGTGACTCCTTGAGGCAAAGGCGTCTCATGATCGAAAATGGCTTCATTATAACTTTGTAAATCTGCTGTTTGAGGAGCATCTTTGTCTTCTGAATTATACGCAAACGTTCCGGCACATAAGAAGGCGTGTTGTCTTTCTTCTTTTTTGTTTCAAGGCGTTTTTTTAGAGGGGAGGCGTGTCTACTTTCCGAAGTAATTGTCGTCAGTCCGAGTTTTTGGGCGACAGGTTGTAATAACGCCATCAACTTATCAAGAACTGAAATTTCTTTTTTGTCAGTTGCCGGGGCATAGTAGAACTCCTTTTGTAAATGATTATATAAATCATTATATCAAATTCCCAAAAAAAATGGAATAAAAATCATTTATTTATCGCGTATTTTTTTTAAATGAAATTTTATAAAAAAAGTTCTTGCTTTTTTAAGAAAAGACGTGTATACATAACCATACTTTCAAAAAGCCGATACGATGACCCCATCGTCTAGAGGCCTAGGACATCGCCCTTTCACGGCGGTAACGAGGGTTCGACTCCCTCTGGGGTCGCCAATTTGAAAAGAGGAAGTTTATACTTCCTCTTTTTTTGTTTTAAATCCTTATCAACAAGCCCTTTATTCCGCGCCGATTTGCCAAGTGCGCTGGTAACTGCGTTGGAAATCATTTTAAGAGATTTTCAGTTCTTTTGCTGAAAAAACGCCCAAATCTATACTTTTGCTGAAATCCTCTCTATTTTTAGTTACCATTTGCCAGCTTATTGTAAAACAAAAGTTTTCTTGATTTCTCTGCATGTCCTGTTTCGCAACTCAATTACCTTACCGATTATCTCGCCCAAACTGCGGTTTACAAA
>CALXUB010000019.1 GCA_944391565.1 uncultured Alphaproteobacteria bacterium
GATGACACCGACCTTCCAAAACGGCCCCGGTTTCAATCGTGATATTTTCCTGTGTAATATTGCCGTTCACACGTGCCGAAGAGCCCAAACGCACAAAGCGCGCCGAGATATCTCCGACGACGACGCCGTAAACTTCCACAACCTCGGCCGCCAAACTTCCGGATACGCGTCCATGTGCGCCGATGACAAGCCGAGCCGCTTTCATGTTGCCTTCCAAAACACCTTCGAAATGAATTTCACCTTCACTGGACATGTCACCTGTCACAAAGGTGTTTTCGCTGATGATGGTCAAAGCATCGGATTTCTTTTTTTCCTCCACTTTCAATTTCGTTTTTCTAAACATTTTTCCCCTCCCGTTTAGTTTGAATAAAGCGATAAGGATTCACGGGCGTTTTGTTGATTAAAATCTCATAGTGCAGATGATCTCCCGTGCTGCGCCCCGTATTCCCCACAAGCCCGACTGAATCGCCGATTTGGAGAAGATCTCCTTTTTTGACTAATATCTGACTGAGATGCGCATAACGCGTCATAATCCCCATTTCATGTTCGACTTCTACAAACTTACCGTAAGCGCCGTTCGTAAAAGCACGTGTCACTCGACCGGCCGAAGTGACATAAACGGGCGTTCCTTCCGGAGCACCCAAATCAATTCCTTCATGACGTGCCATTTTGCCCGTAAAAGGGTCCTGACGTCGACCAAAAGCAGCCGTCACACGAATGTTTTTCAACGGTTCTCCCAACGGCAACTGTTCCTTCAAATAAGAAAAAGTTTCCAGCTTTGACAATTTTTGATACACCGTTCCGATTCGATCCGCCAAAACCTCGTCCATCAATTCTGCGCCGTTATCCGGGATAAAAGGACCGCCCACACCCTGGTTCTGGTGGGCTTTTTGAAACAGCTTATCAAAAGACAAACCGGATTGTTTCATGGATTTGGAAACGCGTTCAAAACCATCTTCGGCATTTTTTAATTCTTCGCTGACCAGCTCATCGACTTTATTCAAGATTTCTTTGTGTGTTTCCTGAATACTTTGAGCCAACGCCTCAGCACCCCTTGCTCGAGCCCGATAAGCGGCAAGCTCTTGCGTCAACACTTCGTTTTGCAAAGACAGTTCAGCGATTCTTTTATCACGTTGTGTCACCAAATCATTGCCGAAAAAATACAAAGCGGATGTTTGAACTGTCCAAAACAAAAAGGCCAAAAACAAAGTAAACAGCAAAATCTGTACAGGCGATGTCAACGTCAGCTGACGAACGACAGCGCCTTTTTTTACTAAAATTTCTTTGCGTTCAAAAGCTTTTCGAGATTTCATTTGACTTTTCCGCGTAATATTCATTGACGATTTTACCGCCGGACACTTCCACACACAACAGATGCTGTGCCCGCTTCATGGCTTCACGTGCTTCCCGGGGAACAGGACGGAACACCAAAGGCTGCACCGTTTCATTTTTATACAAAATCGCTGTTTCTTTACCGTCAAAAGAAAAATGCGGCGTTTGCACTGTGTCGGTATTGGCCTCAAAAACGATTAAAAGCTCATCCCCTGCATTCATGAGGAGGTCGAATTTTTCCCCTCGCGGCGTATCCATCTGCGTACTTGTTTTTTCATCCATTTTTGTGTCTCATCGTCTAACCTTGGATAAATTCGGTACACCATTTCCGTGTAATAATCCGAAATCCATTGTTTTTCTTCCTCTGACAGCAAAGCTTCGTCCATCAGTTCATCACAAAACGGCAGATATGTCAACATTTCAAAAGCAAAAAAACCTTTGCGACCTTTTTTTTCTTTGACAACCATCATCATGTTTTCAATTCGGATACCGAATTTACCGCGTGCGTAAAATCCGGGTTCATTCGAAACAATCATTCCCGGCAGCAACGGTTCATTGCCATATTTGGAGATTGTCGGAGGCGTTTCATGAACATTCAAAAAACAACCAATGCCGTGTCCCGTTCCATGATCATAATCCAATCCTTCGTTCCACAAAGGCCCGCGCGCCAAAACATCCAACTGAGCACCACTTGTTCCTTGCGGAAAAATAGCTTTTGCCAAATCAATATGCCCTTTCAATACCTGCGTATAGCGTTGTTTCATCAGCGCAGTCGGTTTCGCCAAAGCCACCGTTCGAGTGACATCCGTCGTTCCGCACCAATAATGTGCACCGCTGTCCAGTAAATAAAGGATGCCTCCTTTTAAAGCAGCCTCTTTGCCGGAAACCGGCGCGTAATGAGGCAACGCCGCATTTCGTCCAACGGCTGAAATGGGGGCAAAGCTGTTTTCCCGATACAGCAAACTTTGGCGACGGAACATTTCCAACTGAGGCAAAACGGACAGTTCAGTCCCCTTTTGCGGATGCTTGGCAATGCGGGCAAAAAATTGACACAAAGCGATACTGTCCAGAAGCCCTGCCTCCTGCATACCGCGGATTTCCGTTTTATTTTTAACCGCTTTTTGACGCAAAAACGGATTTGGCATCAAATGAACGGAGGCACCGGCATTTGTCGCATCTTGTTTGATTTTGACAGGACATTCATTCGGATCAACCCCGATGATTTTTCCTTTCAGCAAACGCACATTGTCTTCTGTCCAAGACATGATTTCACCGGATGCCCAAACAATCAGGCGATCCAAATAAACGGGAGCGTAAGCCACCGCATCACTGCGCTTGTTCAAAAGCCACGAGACTGTATCAGGCGCCGTCACCACAAAAGCATCCAGCCCGTTCAGACGCAAGACTCTTTTTACGGGAGATATTTTTTGTTTCGTTGTTTGACCGGCCAGCTCTTTCGGATAATCAAAGACGTGAACAGGCTTTGGTTGTGGTCTGGTCAGCCAAAACTTATCTATCGGATTGGGCGTATAAGGCACAAGCTGCGCCCCGCGTTTGGCAAAGATTTCACTCCAGGCGTTGATTTGGCGCACCGTATGACACCAAGGATCATAAGCCACAATGTAATTCGGTCGCAAAAATTGCGTAAACCACTCGCCGACCGTTCGCTGCCGCGGCACATGATAAACTTTAAATTTAGTTTGTTTTTTAGCCTGCTCCACATAGCGGCCGTCAACGAACAAAACCGCCTGTCGCGGCGTAATAACCGCCAAACCGGCAGAGCCCGTAAATCCCGTCACATAAGCCAGTCTTTCCTTATCCGGCGACAAAGTTTCGTTTTGATACTCATCATCATGGGCAATCACCAGCGCGTTAGCACCGATGCGCCTCAGAAAAGCCCTGATCTCTTTTAACAATCAATGTTCCCCATTCTTTCACTTTATACGTTTTAACAAAGGCTAAGCCAGCTTTGGCATGCGCCTTCATCACCCACGGTTTTTGATGCATCAAAAAACCCGACAAAATACCATACCCGCCCGGTTTTAAATGCTGATACAGTGCCGGCGCCATTTCAATCAACGGTCGAGCCAAAATATTTGCAAATACAAGATCATATGATGCCTCTACACGCTCATATCCGTCGCTTTGCCAGACACGAATGCAATCATCCACCCCGTTCTTCACACAATTTTCCGTTGTGACACGAACAGATTCGGGATCAATATCAACGGCGTCAATGGAAATAGCATGTTCCAACGCTTTTGCCGCCGCCATGGACAAAATACCCGACCCGCATCCCATATCCAAAATAGAAGCAGGAGAAACAGTCGACAATAATTCTTCAAAAGCCGTCAGACATCCCTGTGTCGTCGCATGTTCACCCGACCCGAACGCTGTCGCTGCATCAATTTGCAAACTGATTTTATCCGCCGGTGGCGGCGTTTCAATATGAGATCCATAGATGTAATACCGTCCCAACGTAATTGGCGGAAAGCTGACCAAGTTCTCGCGCAACCAATTTTTTTTAGGAATCGGCATTAAATCCCACTCCGGTTCGGGAATACCAGCACTCATGGCCGCAATTGCAATCAAAGTACCCAAAGCCTGTCGATCGGGTTCTCCTTCGAAAATGGCTTCGATTTTCCATTTACCCTTGTTCGGCCCTTTTTCAATCAGCCCCATCATCAATGCCGATGCATCCGGATCCAATGCGCGATCAAAATATGAAACAGCCGATTCCGGCACAATAAAAACAGTCTGATAGTTTGTCACTTCGGTGTCTGTTGACATCCTGGCGCCTCCGTACTGAGCTCTTCATAAACTGCGATCGTTTTTTCGCACATTTTTTGAATGGAGAAATAATCATGAACGGATTTCATGGCCTCCATAGACATTTTTTTACGTTCTCCCAAGTTCATTTCCAGCATCATATCCAAAGTTGAAGCCAAAGCCGTCGCATCCCCCGGAGGGACCAAAAAACCCGTCTTACCGTTTTGGATGGTTTCGGTTGCGCCGCCGTGATCAGTTCCGACAACCAAGCGTCCCATCGCCTGCGCTTCAGGAATAACGCGCCCGAAAGCCTCCGGATCCGTCGAAGCCGACACCACAATATCCGCCAGCATATAGGCCACAGGCATATCCGAACAATGATCTTCAATAATGACGGATGTTTCCGGATCCAACTTTTCGATACGTTCCTTTAACTCATGGTGATAATCGGTCCGCCCTTGATCAGATCCCACAAAAATACAAGTGACGTTTTTATTTTTCATCTGAGCCAGTGCTTCCAACAAAACCAAATGTCCTTTCCAGCGTGTCAACCGGCCCGGCAACATCATGACGGGCTTGTCCAACGGCACCTGCCAACGGCCGGCCAATTCGGCAATGCGTTCCTGTGAAACTTTCAGAGGATCAAACTTTTCAATATCCGCCCCTCGATAGATCAAACGAATCCGAGAACTGGCAATATGGTATTGATCCAAAATGTGGCGTGTCACAAAATTGGAAATGGAAATCACCAAATCACCCGAAGCCATCACACGATTGTAAGGCTTTTTAATCCGCCACGGCCCCAGGTTATACACACCGTGAAAGGTTGTCAAAAATCGAACACCCGGGCACTTTTTCAAAGCAATCTTAGCCACCCAAGCCGGTGCACGTGATCGAGCATGCACAATGGTAATGCTCTCTTCCTTAATAACCTGACGTAATTTACGAGCATTCATCCAAATTTTAAACGGATTTTTGGATTGAACCGGCAACGTTATATGCCGAACACCGATTCTTTTCAATTCATAAGCCATAGGCCCACCTGATGAAACAACGATATTCGGAATACCCTGTTGCGTCAAAGCCTTAGCAATTTCAATGGTGCCGCGTTCTACCCCGCCGGCATGCAGTGCCGGCAGAATTTGCATAATCTTCATGGGCTGTGTCATTTTTTCCTTTCTTATTCAGGCAGAACCTGACGACGTTTGACCATCGGCTGACGCTGGACATACCCCTTCTTTTCCATACATTTCCGATAAGAGCTGGGAGACATGGTCGAATCGTTTGCCAATGAATTTACATAAACAGGCTGAGCGCCGGGATAAGGCACAAAGTTGGCCCAAATACCATTATCGGCGTTGTTATCGAAACGCAGTTCCGGCAGTTTGTTTGTTCCGGGAGGCCAAGCCGGCATGCTCCATGGCCACCAATCGGCACCGGCCAAACATTCATTGTGATCTTTGGCGAACCAAGTAGGACCGACCCCTTCTTTCTGCCAATAGAAAATCGACTGCCCGCCGCTGGAACATCCCGCCAGCACACAGGCGGCCAAGCCCAGCAAAAAGAATGTTTTTTGTTTCATATCAAGGCCTCTCTTTCTTAAAAATCCAAATCCGAATACGCGTTTGGAGGTATCATACCAGCAATTCGATCATTTAGCAAGGACTGAAATGATGGACGTGATTTCATGCGCGCATACCATGCTTTTGTTTCGGAATATTCTTCCCACGGAATCTCCCCCAAATAGTCCAAAACTGACACATGAGCCGCCGCCGCAAAATCAGCCAACGAAATCTTACTGCCTGCCAAATAATTCCGCCGCTCCAACAACCATTCAAGATATCGCAAATGCCGTTTTAAATTCTGTCGTCCGATGCGGATAAAAGTCGAATTCGGTTCCTTTCCCGACTGAATCTGCCCTGCCAGCTTTTCCATTACCAAAGTTTCATAAACTTCTCGATAAAACAATGTGTCAAACCAAGCTGCCAGACGGCGCACCTCGGCTCTGACCAACGGCGTATCGCCCAGCAAATCCAATCCCACACGCGTTTCATTGATGTATTCCACAATTGCTGAATGAGACGCAATCACCGCTCCGTCCTCATCCACCAGCACCGGCACTTCGCCGGCCGGATTCATTTTCAGAAAATCAATGCGCCGTTCCCACGGTTTTTCCAAAACAAGCGTATACGGAACACCTTTTTCAAACAAAGCAATCCGAACCTTTCGCGAGAAAGGACACAACGGATAATGATAAAGCGTCAATCGGTTAGTGCTCATGAGCGGCAATCAACTTCCTTACAACTTCACCTGCTTTTTCACTGGGTGTTTCTTTTTTCCCGGCACCCAGCTGCCGAAGAACAGCGGCGGCCCGTTTTTGCTGAACACGCCCTTCATCTGTCATCAACTTTTCCAATTCAAGCATAATTTGAGTCGAATTGCAATCTTCTTGCAAAAGCTCGGGAATAATTTTTTCATCAGCCAGAATATTCACCAAATTCACATACTTGATTTTAATCAGCCGACGAACCAACCAAGCGCTGACGGGACTGACTTTATAAGCGATAAGATGTGGTACACCGGCCATCGACAATTCCAAACTGACCGTTCCGGAGGCCGACAACGCCGCACGCGATGCCGCAAAAGCGTCATAACGTTCTTTTTCTCCCGTCACAATCACCGGTTTAACCGGCCAAGAAGTCGTCTCTTGCTCCACTTTTCTTTTCACGGTTTCAACGGTCGGAATGACCACCCGCAGTTTCGGATATTTCTTGACCAATTGCGCTACCGTTTCCCGAAAAACAGGCAACAGATATTTGATTTCCGTTTTACGGCTACCCGGCAGAACCGTTAAAATCACATCTTTTTCACTAAGCTTGTGGGCTTTTAAAAAACGTTTGGCATCTCCTTGATCCGCTCCACCTTCAATAACCGGATGCCCGACATAAGTCATGGCCATGCCGTAAGGCGCAAAATATTTTTCCTCAAACGGCAACAGCAACAGCAGATGATCCACCCACTTTTTAATTTGCCGAGCCCGTTTTTCCTTCCAAGCCCACACTTGCGGCGCCACGTAATGAATGTGCGGAATGCGAATCCCCTTTTTTTGAAGACGTAAATGTACTTGTTTTGAAAAACTCCAACTGTCAACCGTTATCACAATATCCGGTTTTTCCCGTTCAACAGCTGCCACAGTTTCCCGAATACGACGCAAAATACGAGGAATACTGGGCAGAACCTCCCAAAACCCCATTACAGACAAATCCGAAATCGGGAATAAAGACGCCATGCCTTCCGCTCGCATGGCTTCTCCGCCGACCCCTGAAAAAGAAACAGCTCCTTTGGTTTGTTTTTTCAAGGCTCGCATTAAACGGGCCGCCAATAAGTCTCCGGAAGGTTCACCGGCTGCCAGAAAAACCTTTATTTTTCTTTCAGACATGATGCATCCACTCCCATCACAAACAATCCCAACCGATCCGCCAATTCCACGACAGCTTTCATATCCACGACGAACGTGCTGTCTTTTTCGACAGCGATTCCTTTTAATCCAACAGCCGCTGCGTTTTCAATGGTTCGGGTACCGATTGTCGGCAAGTCCGCCCGTTGTTCCTGAGCCGGTTTTTTTACTTTAACCAAAACACCGTGTGTTTGCGGCCGATGCAAATCCTTTGATCGCAAAATCAATGCATCCGTGCCTTCGATTGCTTCAACCGCCAACACCAAACCGTCCGCCACAATAACCGACTGACCGACATCGACTTTTCCCAATGCCTTCGCCACCGAAAAACCGCGAGCAATGTCTTTGCGCGCTTGCGTATCCGGCTGCACACGGCCATAGACGCCTAATGGAGCCAAACAGTCCGTCAAAACCGTATCAGCACCCACGACATGGAATCCTTCTTTCTCAATTTCTTTAATCACGGCACGCAGCAGACCGTCATCGCCCAAAGACTTTAAGCCGGCCTTGGCTAAAAATTTCATACCCTGCCAATCCGGCCGGATTTCTGAAAAACCGGGTCGCTTAACCGAACCGATGAGCATAATGTCCCGACACTTTTCACGCCGCGCAATAGCAAAGCCTTTTCCAACATCTCCCAAACGAATCCAACTGACCGGCCAAGACAAAGGATAATCAGTCGGAACAGCTTGCCCTTTCAAAGCAAAAACATGAAAGGGGCGGCCTTGTTGTTGACACGCCTCGATTACCATCAAAGGAAGTTTGCCGCCACCCGCGACAATGCCGAGTTTGTTCATCCTACCCCTGCGCCGGTTGTAAAATACTGTACTTAGACGGGTTTTTGACAAAAGTCAAAACATCCTGCACCAGCGGGTTATCTTTATATTCCGGATTGTTTTGCAAATCCTCGACCCGCTCCGTCCAGCTTTTTTCTTTATTAAAGAACAAATCCTGATAAGCTTTTTGCAGATTAAAAATCAGTTTGGCTTCCACACCTGCACGACGCAAACCGACCAAATTCAAACCGTCCAAACCGGAACGCACGCCCCCCATCACAATGCCATAGGGAATAACGTCCTGACCAATACCGCACATACCGCCGATCATGGCTCCCTTACCGATACGGACAAACTGAAGCACGGCAGACAAACCGCCGATGATTGCCCGATCCTCGACATGAACATGGCCGGCCAATGTGGCATTATTGCTCATAATAATGTCGTTGCCCAACACGCAGTCATGCGCGATATGAGAAGCCACCAAAAATAAATTATGATTACCGATAATGGTGATTTTCTGGTCCACATCGGAACCGACATGAGCCGTCACATGTTCACGGAAAGTATTATCATCACCGATAATCAGTTTGGCATCAGGAGCATGACTTCTGGCATGTTGCGCCAACGTTCCGATGGCCGCGAACGGATAAACCGTATTGCGTTCGCCCATCTCCGTGCATCCCGTCACCACGGCATGGGAAATAAGACGTGTTCCTTTGCCGATTGTCACGTTCGGACCGACCGTGCAATAGGGACCGATTTCGACATCGTCGGCTATGCAGGCTTTGGCATCAACGATGGCTGTGGGATGGATGTTTGTCATCACGTTCTCCTTTATTCTTTGTTCATAATCATGGCGCTGAAAACCGCTTCAGACACCAGCGTTCCGTCAACATAAGCTTCGCCGCTGAACTTAAAAACATTTCGAAGGGCGCGTTCTTTTTTGACATGAAACTCCAGACGATCCCCGGGAACAATCGGTTTTCTGAACTTCACATTATCAATTGTCATAAATAAAACACCTTTTCCCCCGCGTTCAGCTTCAGGCAGCTCGGATAAAACGATAATACCGGAAGTCTGAGCCATCGCTTCAACTTGCAACACACCGGGCATCACAGGATTGTCGGGGAAATGCCCCTGAAAAAACGGTTCATTTATCGTCACGTTTTTTATCCCTGTTCCGGATTGACCGGGAACAATGTCGACAACTTTATCCACCAGCAAAAACGGATAGCGGTGAGGAAGCATCTTCATAATTTCATAAATATTGATTTCTTTAATCATTTCTTTCGTATCTTCAGACATCTCAGTTTCCTTTTTTTGTTTCTTTAATCAACTTTTGCTGCAACACATTCAAGCGCATCCAATCCACATGCGGCATCGCCGGACTGCCGATAACGGTTGCGCCGGCAGGAACATCCTTCATCATACCGGACTGCGCGCCGATTTGAGCACCCGTCCCGATTTTTAAATGCCCGGCAAAACCGGCCTGACCGGCAGCAACGACAAAATCACCGAACTCACAGCTACCGGCAATCCCGACTTGAGAAACCATAACGCAGCATCGACCCAGTTTCACATTGTGCGCCACCTGAACCAGGTTATCAATGCGCGTTCCGGATCCGATCTCGGTATCGCCCATAGCCCCACGGTCTACCGTTGTGTTGGCGCCGATTTCAACATCGTCTCCGATAAGAACACGGCCCAACTGAGGCACCTTAACGGGTCCTTTGACTGACATTGCAAAACCAAAGCCGTCCTGACCGATGCGGGCACCGGGATAAATGTAAACCTTATTCCCGGCCAAACAATGACTCACGGAAGCATTTGCTCCAACAATACAGCCGTCTCCCAATTTCACACCGGCACCGACAACGGCATTGGCATCTATGCGACAGCCTTTACCAAGCTCGGCATGCGGTCCGATGAATGCGCCCGCTTCAATGCGGCAACCTTCACCGATCACGGCCGTCTCATCAATATAAGCCCGCGGCGAAATAAACGCCTCCACACTTTCCGGATAAAACAGTTGTGCGGCCAACCCGTAAGAGCGATGCGGATCTTTTGATAAAAGAACAGCCATGTTTTCGGGTACATATTCTACAAATTTCTCGGAAGTGATACAAGCACCTGCACCAGATTTCTTCAAACTGTCACGAACCGAAGGAATGAATGCCCATGTTAAATCCCGAGAACCGGCTTCATCCAAACCTTTAACATCCTCCAGCACCAAATCGGGATCCGCACCGCTACCCAGTTCACATTCGCAACGCTCCGCCAACTCTTTTAACGTAAAAGGCCCCGCCTTTTTAAAAAATCTTGAATCTGCCATTTTTTCTCCTCTGTTTATGCGGGCCTGAAGAGCCCCTGATTTATTTTGAACAAAAACACGTGTTAGAAGCCTGTTCCGAAGTTCAAACGAAAGACCTCTTTTTCATCAAATTTCTCTTTGACAACCGGGAAACCCAAATCAATGTTAATGGGCCCCATGGGTGACTGCCACAAAAGACCGGTACCGATTGAAACGCGCGGTGTGTTCTTATAATCAACCTGGTTCCAATCGTATGTACCGTCCGGTTTGCCGATCATACCGGCATCCACGAACAGTTTGCCTCGGATTCCGAATTCAGAAGGCAAACCTAACGGAAACATCAACTGCGTCGATGCCGTCAAACGCCAATCACCGCCCAGGCTGTCTCCCGACGCTTTATCCCGCGCACCGACACCGCCGATTTCAAAACCGCGCAATGTCGAACCACCCAAATAATAACGGTTGTTAATCCGAACATCTTCTCCACCAATACCGACAATATATCCAGCCGTGCCGCCGACAGACAAGACCCACTTTTCCGTCAGTTCAAAATATTGCGTCGCGTTCCAGTTTACCCGCACAAACTTATTGTCACCACCCAATCCGGCAAAATCAAATCCTAACGATGTATAAAAACCTTCCGTCGGGTTATAAACGCTGTCCCGCGTGTCATAGCTCATCACTTCGCCAATCATGGACAAAGAACTTTTCCCTTCCTGTTCTTTCACATAAATAGAAGCATCTGCTTCAATATCCGTCACATCATCCGACTGTAATGTATATTTCACCGTTTGACGGAAACGTTCCGTATAATCCCACCCGAAACGCACGGAAGCACCGGTTGTTTTCCATTTATATGAGCTGTCGTCCGTGTAATCACGCGTAAAATGGAAAATGTCAACGCCGGCGGACAAGGGCATATCCATGAAATACGGATCCGTATAGCTTAAATCAACCTGCGTTTCCCGACCGGAGGTGGAAGCCACCACCCCCACAATATTACCGGTCCCCAAAAAGTTGCGTTCCTGAACGCCGACTTCGAACAACAATCCGTCATACGTTGACCAACCGACCCCGACATTAAACGCTCCTGTTGATTTTTCGGAAACCGTGACCGCAATATCGGTTTTATCCGGTGCATTGGCAACCGGCACTGTTTTCAAATCCACTTTATCGAAATAACCCAGGTTCTCAATGCGCTGGCGTGACCGACGGATTTTATCCGTATTAAACGGATCACCTTCATTTAACCGAAATTCACGACGAACAACTTTATCTAATGTGCGGCTGTTGCCTTTAATATCAATCCGATTGATAAATACCCGAGCGCCTTCTTTAACCCGAAATATAATCGACACGACATGAGTTTTAGGATCCTTTTCGAATTCGGGCAGCACCTCCACAAACGCATATCCGAGCCGCCCCAATTCATCCGTTATGTTTTGGATCGTTTCTTCAATTAAATCAGCATTGTAAAAAGCACCAGCCTTAAACGCGATTTGTTTTTGCAGCTTGGCGGCATCCACGTCCGGCAGCGTCACTTTAACGGAAGACGAGCCGAAACGATATCTCGCGCCTTCATTCAAATCAAAGGTGATGATAAAGTTGCCGGTCTTATCATCTTTTTTAACAATCATATCCTTAATGTCAAAGTCAACGTAGCCCTTGCGCAGATAAAAACGGCGCAACAGCTCTTTATCGTAATTCAGCCGATCCGGATCATAGGTATCCGTGCTGGACAAAAAACGGTACCAGCGTTTTTCTTTGCTCATCAAAACCTCCCGCAAATCACCGGAGGAAAAATGCGTGTTGCCTTTAAAATAAATGTCTTGAATATAATTTTTCGGGCCTTCATCAATTTTAAAAATGACTTCTACCCGATTTTGGCTTTTGTTTTCAACCTGAGAAGTAATCTTTGCCGAAAACAATCCCATTCGCCGATAAATGGTTTCCAATCGAGCAACATCAGCGCGAATTTTAGTCGGCGTATATACATCCCGAACTTTTGTCTGAACTTCGCCGGCCAATACATCTTCATCGATTTTATCGTTTCCCTCAAAACCGATATAACTGATAATAGGCCGTTCTTTCACATGAATTGTCAGCTCATCGCCGTTTTCTTTCATCTCGACATCATCAAAAAAGCCGGTTTTATAAAGATCTTTCAAAGCCTTGTTCAGATCCACCGACGTAATGGTTTCGCCTTCTTCAAAAGGCAGATAAGATAAAACCGTTGCGGGTTCCAAACGCTGATTACCGGTCACGCGAATAGACCGTACCGTCATATCGGCTCGCGCTGTCCAGGCAATCATCAAGAAACAAACAAGAACCCCCAGCTTTTTCATCACAGCCCCAACATCCTTTGTGCCACGCGCGGCACATCTTTAAATAAAGTGAAGGCAAACAAGAAAAGCAACAAAACAACGCCCACTTTCAGCAACGCATTTTGAAGCGCTTCACTCATGGGCCGACGCACAACCGCCTCATAAGCATACATGGCCAAATGTCCCCCATCCAGCAACGGAATAGGCAGTAAATTGACAAATCCGATCCCGACCGAAACCTGAATTAAAAACAAAAACATCGCCAACATACCGGCCTTTGCCGCATCACCGGAAGCCTCCGCGATGCCAACCGGACCGCGCATATCATCAGCCGAACGCTGCCCCGTAATGACCTGCCACAAATAAACCGTTGTATCAATCGTCATAACATAAACCGTTTCCACCGCCTTACCCACGGCCACAACAGGATTATAGCGTTCTTTTTTCATTTCCGCAAAAGGCCGTGTGCGAACGCCCAGCAAAGGGACGCCGTTTTCCTCACCTTCGACCGGTTTTGGCAAAATATGAAACGACACGCGCTCGGTACCGCGTTCGGCCACCACCGTCAACACTTCCCCGAAATTGGAAATAACCACCTTCCGTTTTAAATCCGAAAAATCTTCAACTTTCTGACCATTGATTTCAACAATGACATCACCCGGCAGTATACCGGCCTCTTCCGCCATTGATCCGGGAATAACCTCACCGACTTCCGTCGTCAGGTGCATTTGCCCGATCGTCATGTAAACCAAAGCCAACCCGACAATCGCAAATAAATAGTTCATAAACGGCCCGGCAAAAATAATCAACGCCCGCTTGTATAAAGGCTGAGCCATAAAGGTGTACTTTTTTTCTTCCTCGCTGAGCCCAGAATCGGATTTTTTCATGCTGGCCGCATCTTCATCGCCCAGCATTTGCACATACCCTCCTAAAGGCAGAGCACACAAACGCCATTCAGTTCCTTTTTTATCCATACGGCTCCATAATTTTTTACCGAACCCGACAGAAAAAACCGTCACTTTAACGCCACACAAACGCGCCATGACAAAATGACCGCCTTCATGCACGATCACGACAATCGACAAAACAAAAATAAATGCAAGCAAATAAATAATCATTGTCATCAAAGCACCTCAGTTGCTGAAAAGCAGGAACAAAGCAACGACCGGCGCGGCGAACAGCAAACCGTCGACACGATCAAAAATACCGCCGTGCCCCGGGATTAAATTGCTGGAATCTTTAATGTTCAAATAACGTTTAATCCGAGATTCAAATAAATCTCCCATTTGCGAGATAACCGCCAAAACGGCGCTCGAGCCGACGAAAAACGGCATGGAAAGATAAACTTCAAAGTGTCTCATAGCCAATACGAAAAAATAAGAAACAACACAGGCAAACAACATGCCCCCCAACAGACCCGACCATGTTTTCTTGGGACTGATTTTAGGCAAAAGCTTTGGACCGCCCAAACTTTTACCAAACACATAACCGCCGATATCTGTTGCCCACACCACAAACATCAACCATAACACCATTTCAAAAGAATACTCCATATTGGTGTAGCCGATATAAATCAAGCTCATCATCGGAATGCCGATATAAAAAACACCAAAGGAAAGCAACAACTTTTTACCGGATTTAACGTAAACCAGCAAAGCGGCAACCGCGATAATCGCCAAAGCCAACGGCGGCACCGTCGCACCGACAAACGCAATCATTGTCGCCGTCGAAGCCATAATAACCGCAACGGCCGAGATTTTCCCAGTTATCATATGTTCCCATTCCCACGCCATTGCACTGCCCATCACGGCAATCAACAAATTATAGGCGGGATCCCCGAAAAAAATGGCTCCCAAAACAAGCGGCGCCAAGATTAATGCAGAAATAATCCGTAAAGCCAAATTACTTTTCATGATTCTCTCTTTTAATTGTTAAAGTCCGCAAAAAGTATAAAGAACTCTCCTTCCTTTGTAAAGCGTTTCTTTCTAAATCAAAGCATCTAACCGCAAAATCATGTCAAATCGACGGGCTCTCGAACAACGAGAGCCCAGTCTTCTTTATCCCTCGTGAATCGTGCTTAGAATTTGCGAGACTCGTGCGCTGGGCGCAGCCGTATCTGCCGGTGGCACCTGCTCATACTTCGCCAGCATCCGACGATAGTAAACCAATGCAAATAACCGAACCAACGCTGAAAGACTCGACTCTCCTTTTTGATCATCAATCAACGAACACAGCCTTCCTAAAGACATTTTTTCTTTGCGACAGATGTCTGATAAAGCGGAACATGTTTCTTTATCTAAACGCATGCTTGTTCGACGACCATTCACAAATACATTTTTACATAATTGCATTTCTTTTTTCCTTTATTAAATTAACACCAAAAACGAATCCGTTTACACCTGTATTATACGAGTGATAAAATAATATTACAATCTTTTGTTTGTGTTTTTTAGTATAAAAAATGATTTTTTTATTAACCAATACAACCAAAAGGAGTAATTTTTTTAAAAAACAGTTTAGGAAACGGTTGTTTCGGTTTTAAAAGGGGATTCTGTGACGGTACCGAAGCGTCGTTCGCGTTTTTGAAACGAATCGATTGCCGCATCCAAATCCGATTCGGAAAAGTCCGGCCACAAAACAGGCGTAAAGTACAATTCGGCATAAGCCATTTGCCATAATAAGAAATTACTGAGGCGTTGCTCCCCGCTGGTTCGCACAATCAAATCGGGATCAGGCAGCCCGGCCGTATCCAAATAAGAAGCCGCCGCCTCTTCGGTTAAATCGTCAGGGTTTCGCAGACCGCTTTGCACATCTTTTCCAAAGCGGCGCATGGCACGGACCAGTTCATCCCGTCCGCTGTAGCTGAGTGCCAAAATTAAATGATAAGTTTCATCGCCGCGGGTCGCTTCCTCAATCCGTTTCATTTGTCGCTGAATTTCTGCAGTAAAACGCGTTCGATCGCCGATAAAATGAATACGAATGTCTTTTTTTTGCAGTTCAGCCACATCTTTATCCAAATAAGACTTAAACAAATCCATCAACACGGCAACTTCTGCGGCAGGTCGTTTCCAGTTTTCAGTCGAAAAAGCATACAGCGTCACATAATGAATCCCGCGTTTTTGACAAGCCTCCAACACACGCGTCACCGTTTTGGCGCCGGCTTTATGTCCTTCTGTCCGAGACAAACCGCGAGCCGTCGCCCACCGCCCGTTGCCATCCATAATAATTCCGAGATGGTTCAGCTTTTTATGCATCTTATACCTGTTTAATTTCGCCTTCTTTGATTTTCAACAGTTCGTCCATTTCATCAATAGCCTGATCGGTCATTTTTTGGACATCTTCTTCATAGCGTTTTTGATCGTCTTCGGAAATATCGCCGTCATTTTTCATTTTTTTGATTTTATCCAAAATATCACGACGGATGTTGCGCACGGCCACACGCGCTTCTTCGGTATATTTACCGGCAATTTTAGTCAATTCCACACGTCGTTCTTCGGACAACGGCGGCAAAGGAATACGAATCTGCACGCCGTCATTCATGGGATTAAGTCCCAAAGAAGATTCGCGAATCGCTTTTTCGACATGTTTCAACAGATTTTTATCCCACACGTTCACAGACAACATGCGCGCTTCGGGCACACTGATGTTGCCGACTTGGTTGATGGGCACCATAGAACCATAGGCATCAACCAAAATGCTGTCCAAAAGCCCCGTCGACGCACGCCCGGTCCGTAAACCGGAAAAATCTTTTTTCAAAGACTCAATCGACTTTTGAACACGCGTTTGCATATCTTGTTTTAACTCATTATATGTCATAAATCCCTCTCTTTTTTATTCGAAATAAACACTATACTCGACCGTTTCAAACGGCGAAGTGGCATAATCTATCAGATAACCTGTTAAAGCCAATACAATCGGCAACAACAGAAAATAAGCAAAATATCTGGCCCGAATGACAAAAGGCTGAAGACACAAGGCCACAATCCATAATACGCTAACAGGCAAAAGCAGAAAGCCTATAACAACAAAGAAAACAGTTTTAAAAATCATAACAGTTTCCAAACTGCCCCCCATTGCCACTGCAATGAAAACCAGAACGATCCCCCACATCGCCCACATAAAAATCGTTTCAGGCAAGTTGCGTTTTGTCCGCGGCATCCACGCCGATGATTTTTCAGGAATAGCCAGCAACTGCTGTTTTTGTTCTTCAAACTCCGCCGTTGTAATAATCTTTTTTTTATGCAGATTCGCCAATTTTTCCAATTCATCAAATCTGTTCATGACATGTCCTCCATCACGGTAAATGTTCCTCGACCGCAAACAATTTCTTTCAAAGCACCGGAACCTTGTTTAAACACAACGACGGGCAAATGATTACTTTCGGCCAAACTCATCGCCGTTAAATCCATAACACCCAATTTTTGGGCCAGTGCCTCTTCATAAGAAACCTTTTCATAGCGCTTTGCATCGGCATATTTCCGTGGATCCTTATCATAAATACCGTCAACCTGTGTTGATTTAAAGAAAGCATCGCACTTCATTTCGCTGGCCCTTAAAGCCGCGCAGGTATCGGTTGTAAAAAACGGACTGCCCGTTCCTGCCGCAAAAATCACCACGGCACCCTTCGACAAGGCTGCCAAAGCCCGCGGACGGTTAAAAACTTCTCCGACGCCTTCAATTGCCAGCGCCGTAAAAATCCGAGTCGGCACCCCGATTTCTTCCAATGTTTCGGCCAAAGCCAATGCATTCATCACCGTCGCCAGCATGCCGATATAATCACCTGTCACCCGATCGAATCCCTTGAGCGCGCCTTGCGCACCGCGAAAGAAATTACCGCCGCCAACCACCAAACATAGCTCGACCCCCAAGGCTCGAACGACTTTGATTTCATTGGCAAGACGGCGGAGCTTTTCCCGATCCAATGCTTCTGTATCGGTCATCAGCCCCTCGCCGGATATTTTCAACAAAATACGTCGATACTGGGGGTCGTCTGTCATGGTTTCAGTCCTTCTGTTCAGAAGACTATTTATTCAGCTGGGCATTCACCTCTGCAGCAAAGTCTTCGTTCTTTTTTTCAATGCCTTCACCTAAAGCATAGCGGACATATCCTGTTAATTCAACAGGTGTTCCTAAATTTTTTGACGCATCAGCCAAAATATCCTTAACTTTCTTGTCCGGATCCATGATATAGGCTTGTTCCATCAGCACCACTTCTTCATAGTACTTACGAATGCGGCCTTCGACCATCTTTTCAATAATGGCTTCAGGCTTACCGGAGGCTTTAGCTTGTTCAGAATAAATTGCTTTTTCATGAGCAACTGCATCGGGATCCACGGAGGCGACATCTAAAAACTTCGGTGCACTGGCCGCAATGTGCATGGCAACTTGTTTTGCCACTTCGGCCAGTTTGTCTGCCGGTGCAGCCGACTCCAAAGCGACCAAAACACCGATTTTACCCAAACCGGGAGCTTGTTGACTGTGCATGTAGGAAGCCACAACGCCGTTATTCACAGACAAAGCCTGCGTCCGACGCAAAGACATATTCTCGCCGATTTTGGCAATCAAGTTTGTCAATGCGGCTTTTTCGGCTTCCAAATCGCCATCGGTTAAAACCGTATCCACAACATGGTTTAAGAAATCCTGAAACTCCGTATTTTTAGCAACAAAGTCGGTTTCTGAATTCAATTCCACAATCGCGCCTTTTTTACCATCAGCTTTGACGCCGACCAACCCCTGAGCCGCCACGCGTCCGGCTTTTTTGGCCGCGACGGACAACCCTTTTTTACGCAGCCAGTCAATGGCCGCTTCCAAATCACCGTTGGTTTCATTCAGCGCTTTTTTGCATTCCATCATGCCGGCGCCGGTTTTTTCACGAAGCTCTTTTACGAGTGCTGCTGTAATTTCTGCCATTTTTTCATCCTTTTGTTATACGTTTAATTAAATAAAGGGCAGCGACTGTGTGCCGCCGCCCTCGCATTTATGGAAAGACCTGCCTTATTGAGCAGCTTTTTCCTCTGTTTCTTCGACGGCAACCACGGCTTCGACAGGCGCTTCTTCAGACGCACCCAAGTCAACACCGGCAGCGGCTAATTCTTCCTGCATGCCGTCCAAAATCGCACCGGAAACCAAATCACAATACAGTTGAATGGCGCGAATCGCATCATCATTCCCCGGAACGACATAATCAATATTGTCCGGATTGGAATTGCTGTCGCAAATTGCCACGACGGGAATGCCCAATCGATTTGCTTCTTTAATCGCCAGTTGTTCTTTCAATGTATCAATGACGAACATGATATCCGGCCGACCGTTCATGTCCTGAATACCACCCAAAGAAGCGAACAATTTTTCACGTTCGCGTGTCAGGTTCAGCCGTTCTTTTTTCGTCAACCCTTCCAGTTCGCCTTTTTCTTCCTTAGCTTCGATTTCTTTCAAACGTTTAATGGAACCCGATACGGTTTTCCAGTTAGTCAGCATACCGCCCAACCAACGATGGTTCACATAATAAGCCCCCGAACGGGAAGCAGCTTCTTTCACGATATCGGCTGCCTGATTTTTCGTTCCGACGAACAAAACTTTGCCGCCTTTGGCTGCCACATCGCGAATTGCTTCCAACGCGCGGTTCAATGCCGGAACGGTTTGAGACAAATCCAAAATATGTACGCCGTCTCTGGCGCCGAAAATATAGGGTCCCATTTTTGGGTTCCAACGACGCGTGTGGTGACCATAGTGCACGCCGGCTTCCATCAGCTGACGCATTGTAAATGTGGGAATAGACATTTTAAAAATCCTTTCTTTTCCAGTTATTCCTCCGCAGAAGAGTAATTTGAAAACCCTTTCAAACACCGGAGCGCTTCAGACGGAACACCCGCCCTTGCGGACTTCTGCGTGCGTTATGCGAAAGTTTTTATACACGATTCCTTTTTAAATTGCAAGCATTTTATGCAACAAGTATCAAAAAGACTTCATTAACCTGACAACCCTTCCGAATAGAATGACAAATGACATCAAATAACTGAGTGCCTCACAGATTTTTTACACCAGATGATTTTGTCAAGTTGTTTTTACATTTTTTTTGACTTTTTTCCTTTTTTCTGTTAAAATAATAGGAGAGTTTAACGGAAGGAGAAACGCTCATGGTTAAGATTTTGGAAGAAACAAAAGGCTTAAAAAAAGTTCAAAATGACGACGGTACCGTTGAGCAGTTTTCTTATGAAGTGAAAAACGGCGTGCGTGAATTGACACAACACAACTCCTACGGACGCGACGGAGGAATCACGACAGAAAGGGTTTTCAAAAACGGACGGCAGGTTTCTCAGGCCAATTACGGTCGAACAACCGATGGAACACCTGTTTTACGTTCAACAACGCTTTACGACGCCAAAGGCAACTCGCGGACGGTAATGAATCCGAATTACGCCGCGGCAACAACGGAAAAATCAACGCCCCTTGTCGAGGCTGAAGTCTCCCCCAAGGCACATCCTGTCCGCACCGTCCATACTGATAAATTCGGCCGCAAAGAAAGCACGGATCATTTTGATGCGGACGGCAAGTTGCTTTACACGGACTTTTTTAAATATAATCTGGATGAATCGCATCCTTATGAAATGTTGCGCATCATGCCGGAAAAAGATGGTAAAAAAGTCGTCGAGACCTATGCCGCTGACGATAAAGCATTTTATCGTGTCAAAGCCCAAACGTTTGTGAACGGTGAAAAAATCCATTCTACTCACTACGATCCCAAGACACAGGCACGAACTAAAGAGCATCTGTTTGCCCGACTGCCTAATCCGGATCATCCGACTGAACAAGGGTTTCAACTGATGACGGAACGGCTTTTTGACAAAACCGGCTCCAAGGTAATCGGCACACGCAAATTGGTTAACATCAGCGGTCATTTCACCGAAAGAACGCCGCAAATCGATAAAGCGTTAAAGCTGCCCTCCGGACTGCGAGAAACGCTGATGCAGAGTCAACGGATGCAGTTTATTAAAGGCTTGATTTCAAAAGTATTTGGAAAAACGGCTTAGACTTGTTTGATTTCGGTAATTCCCGGCAATGCCCGCAAAGCGGCAACCGTTGAAGGCGAAAGTTGATATCCTTCCTCCAGCAACACTTCGACATCCCATTCGTTCACTCGCGGAATTAAAAACACTCGGCCGCGACCTTTTGTATCTTTGGCCAAAACTTCTTTAATTCCTTTCAAACACAACGGCGTGTCAAAATAAATCATAATTTGATCACTGACTTTGGCAATCGCATCGCTGAGCGGTTCAACGCCCTGCACAATCATACGGATTTCTTCTTCCTTTTTTTCCGCCATAACAGAAAAAATCAACGGTTGCTCTGATTTTAACAAATCCCTGTTTTGAGCCAACGTTTCCGAAAAACACATCATTTCAAACGTGCCGGAAGGATCCGACGCCGTGATAAAGGCAAACTTATTGCCGGATTTTTGACTGATTCGCTCCCGCATTTCATTAACGATTCCGGCCAACCGCACGCGCGCGGAACCTGCCCGATTAACGGTTGCCGTCACATCCGGCGAAGATTGAATACGCAGTCGTTCAAAACTGCTTTCGAACGCATCCAACGGATGGGCCGACAAATAAAATCCGATGGCCTGAGCTTCGGTTTCCAGCTTTTCCATCGGCGGAAAGTCCGGCACCTCCTCCAACTTAATTTCTTCAAAAGCGTCATCACCGCCGAACAAAGAAATCTGTGCACTGCGTTTTTGTTGCGCAATGCTGACGGAATGTTGACTGAGCCGTTCCAAATTATGGAAAATTTTACCGCGGTTTTTCTCCAGACAATCCAACGCACCTGATTTAATCAGATTTTCAAAACAGCGTTTGTTCATAACCTGTCCGTCGCTTCGGGCAACAAAGTCCTGTAAAGAGCGATACGGGCCATTCCGATGTCGTTCTTCCACCAGCGCTTCCATAGCACCTTCCCCCACGTTTTTAATAGCTGACAGAGCATACCGAATCGCACCGTTTTCAACCGAAAAGTTGACTTCGGAGTGATTCACGTCCGGCGGCAGAATAGAAATGCCCATTTTGGTAATTTCCCTTTTGAAAAAACCTAATTTGTCCGTATCAATTTTATCCAAAGTCATGGTAGCCGCCATGAACTCCACCGGATAATGCGCCTTCAGATAAGCTGTTTGATAGGACACAAACGCATAAGCAGCCGCATGCGATTTATTAAAACCATAGCTTGCGAACTTTTCCATCAAATCGAATATTTCTGTTGCTTTTTGTTCGGGGACGCCTTTCTCCTTTGCACCGTCGATAAAGACTTTTTTCTGCTGTTGCATAACCTCGAACTTCTTTTTCCCCATCGCACGACGCAGCAAATCAGCGGACCCCAGACTGAAACCGGCCAAAACCTGTGCAATCTGCATCACCTGTTCCTGATAAATCATAATGCCGTAGGTTTCTTTTAAAATATCTTCCAACAGCGGATGCAGATAATCGGGCTGCTCCAATCCGTGTTTACGGGCGATGTAGGACGGAATGTTGCCCATCGGGCCCGGACGATACAAAGCCACAATAGCAACGATGTCTTCGATTTTATCCGGTGCCAAGTCTTTTAAAATCTTGCGCATGCCGGCACTTTCAAGTTGGAATACACCGGAAGTATCCGCCTCGCACAACAGCTTAAACGTCTCTTTATCATCCAACGGAATGGCCGATAAATCAAAAGAAATGCCCCTGGCTTTTAACAACTCCATCGTTTTGGCTAAAACCGTCAGCGTCTTCAATCCCAAAAAGTCGAATTTTATCAAACTCGCATCTTCGACAAATTTCATGTTATATTGTGTGACAGGCATATCTGATGAAGGATCTTTGTAAACCGGCAAAATCTCATCCAAAGGATAACGTCCGATAACCACACCAGCCGCATGTGTCGATGTATTGCGATACAGCCCTTCCAACTGCAACGCTATTTCCAACAGAAGTTTCACCTGCGGTTCCCGTTCAGCCTCCACCTGAAAAGCCGGTTCAATTTCCAACGTTTGCTTCAAAGAATACGGATGCCCTTTTTCATCCAAACCGGAGGGAACCAGTTTGCACAGGCGATCAACGACCGGATAAGGCACTTGCAGCACACGACCGACATCTCGCATCACCGCTTTGGTTTGCAACTGACCAAACGTAATAATTTGCGCAACATGGTCAAAACCGTATTTTTCCTGCACATAGCGAATACTTTCTCCGCGACGTTCCTGACAAAAGTCAACGTCAAAGTCAGGCATATTAACACGCTCGGGATTTAAAAAACGTTCAAACAGTAAATTAAACTTCAACGGATCAATATCGGTAATCGTCAACGCCCAAGCCACAACGGAGCCGGCCCCGGAACCACGCCCCGGTCCGACCGGAATATCATGTGCTTTGGACCATTGAATAAAATCGGACACGATTAAAAAATAACCCGGAAATTTCATTTGACAAATAACATCCAATTCGTATTGAAGACGGGCATTGTATTTGTCAAATTCGTCCGGCCGATTTTTCATGCGCATGGCCAAACCTTCTTCAGACTTTTTGCGCAACAGTTCGTCTTCCGTCATGCCGCCGCAGTCATACATCGGAAAGACCGGTTTTTGTTTGGTCACCATAAATCCGCAGCGTTGTGCAATCTGAACCGTGTTTTGAACAGCCTCCGGCAAATCGGAAAACAGCAGCTTCATTTCCTCGGCCGATTTAAAGTAATGCTCGGGTGTCACTTTGCGACGATCGGTCTGATCCACATATGTTTTTGTCCCGATGCACAGCAAAGCGTCATGCGCCTCATACATGTCGGGCGTCGCGAAAAAAACCTCGTTAGTCGCCACCAAAGGAATGTTTTGAGCATATGCCATCTCAACCATAGCATCTTCCGTCTGCTGCTCGGCCGGTAAACCATGCCGTTGAATTTCAATATATAAATGATTGTGATAAATCTCGTCCAACCGCCGAAGAACATCCTCTGCCTTGTTTCGTTTGTTTTCCAAGATCAGCCGACCCAACGGACCTTCGACGCCGCCGGTCAAGCAAATCAAACCCGGGGCATGCTGCGCCAATTCCTCCAGCGTAATGTGAGGCACATCTTTTCTGGGTGCGAGATAATATGTGTTAAACAACTTCAGCAGATTTTTATATCCTTGCTCATTTTGCACCAGCAAAACGATTTTATCCATCGGTGGATTTAATTCTTCCTTGGCTGTCAAAAGATGAGAAGCTTCCTGCTCTAATTTTAAAAAAAACTGTGTTCCCAAAATCGGCTGCACACCCGCACCGGCGCAGGCAAAAGAAAAATCCATCCCGCCAAACAAATTATTGGTATCTGTAATGGCAACGGCCGGCATATTGTTTTTCACAGCCGCATCCACGACCTTGGGCACTTTCATGGCGCCTTCCAGCAGAGAATAAGCGGTATGCACGCGCAAATGGATAAATTCCGGGTTCATTTTTTCCTTCTGTTTTCGGAACGGCATTATAGCGGATTTCTCCGCCGATAGCAAGGCCGATTTATTTTTTCATTTGACAATAGCCCGTTCCGTCCCGACGCACGCACAAGCGACAAGCATTGGGTTCTTCCGGCACCTCTCCCGCAAAGCACATATTGCACTCTTCGGAAATATTCTGTGTCATCAAAGTCGTCGGACAAACACCCCGGCAGACGCCGTTTTCCCAGCGGGTCATATAAGAGCAGGCTTGACATTCGTCTTTCGTAAAGCTTTGAAAGTTATCTGAAGCTCCTTCACACGGGACACAATCCATATATTTGCTGCGCACGGGCATATCTTCGGGACAATCTTTTAAAACACAGACAGCTTTTTTCTCACCGGCTTGATTTTCATATTCGGCCATTTTACGATTCGGACACCGAGCGCATTCTTCGGGCGTACTGAAAGCAGCTGCCTCCGTTTCGCAGGCCGTGCACACTCCGAAATCAGACAAAGGCGTTTCCGACGGACAGTCTTTTAAACCGCAAAACCCTTTACCGTTGATATTCCCACGCAAAACGCGATTGGGACATTTGGCACATTCTTCGGCTGTCGTCACATAAACCATCGGCGTATCACACGCGACACAGGTATTTAACGGACAATTTCCGGACGTCACAAAATACAGCTTTCCTTCGTATCCGCACAAGCGAGAGACTTTCATCGGCCGATCTGCCGAACACACCGGTTCTTTTGCACCGGCGCCCACAGCTAAAAACAAAAATAAAAGAACCCAAATTTTCTTCATGCTTCCTCCACTAACACGCCGTTTTGCAAACTGACACGACGATCCATTTGAGCGGCCAGGTCCGGATTATGTGTCGCAATCAAGGCAGATAATCCCGTTTCCCGCACCATGTTTAACAACGCCATAAACACTTTTTCGGACGTTTTGGGATCCAAATTGCCGGTCGGTTCATCCGCCAACAGCAACTGCGGTTCATTTACCAGTGCACGCGCAATGGCAACCCGTTGTTGTTCCCCGCCGGACAATTCTCCGGGCCGATGCTTTGCCCGCGATTTCAATCCCATTTTATCCAACAACTGCAGCGCTTTTTCTTTTGCTCGAGCAGGACGAGTTCCACCAATCAGCTGAGGCATCATGACGTTTTCAAGAGCGGAAAAATCCGGCAAAAGCAAATGACTTTGATACACAAAGCCCAAATATTGACGACGCATCAGGGTGCGTTCTTTTTCTTTCATAGACGCACATGAACGTCCGGCCAGGAACAAAGAACCGCTGCTCGGTTGATCCAGCAGTCCCGTCACATACAACAGAGTAGATTTACCCGAACCGGACGGCCCTACCAGGGCGACAATCTCGCCTTTATGAATTTCCAAATCCACGCCTTTAAGGACATGAAGCCGCTTATCCCCGTCACCGAACCAGCGTTTAATCTGTTGTAGTTTTAATACCGTTTCCGTCATTCTTGCTTTTCCTTTAAAAGACAAACCCCATTTTCAAAATACCGGTTGGGACATGTCGCACATGCAACAGCCGTCACCTCCACATGTGTTAAATCCTCGCCGATACAGGGATAACAATAGCCATATATGCTTTGCAGCGGTTTTGTTTCGGGACAGACTTTCAAAGCGCACATAGCGTGTTTCATTTCTCGGTTCGGACATTTCGCGCATTCCTCGGCAGAAGCTTCAATCGGAAAATCTCGTCCGCAGCCATAGCAAAAACCGCTTCTATCCTGCATCGGTTGATCTACGGGACAAGATTTAACGGCACATCGACCGAATGCATTGATTTCACGATTCGGACACTTGGCACATTCCATGAATGTTGTGTCGAACGCATAAGGATTATCGCACGCATAGCACCATCCGCTTTTATCTTGCAGCGGTTTTTCCGGTGGGCAAGCTTTTCGATCCAAATCCGCCCAAGCCGGTAATGCGATAAGGCACAGTAAAATCACGATTTTTTTCATCAGAGATTCCTATTCATACCTAAGCGCTTCCACGGGATCGGTTTTGGAGGCTTTATAAGACGGATACAGCGTGGCCAAAAAAGACAATCCCAAAGCCATTCCTGTCACGGCCAAAACCTCCATCGGATCTGTTTTACTTGGTAATTGAGATAAGAAATAAATCTCTGCCGAAAACAAATCTTGTCCTGCCAGTCGTCCCAAAAACTGCCGAATGGATTCAATATTCAAACAAATTAACAATCCAACACCCAACCCAGCCAGAGTTCCGACAACCCCAACGAATAAACCATCAATTAGAAAAATACCCATAATAGAACGTCGACTGGCACCCATTGTTCTTAAAATAGCAATATCTTTACTCTTGTCTTTTACCAGCATAATCAAACCAGAAATAATATTAAATGCTGCCACAATAATAATCAGCGTTAAAATTAAAAACATCACATTGCGTTCCACCTCTATCGCGTTAAAAAAAGCAGAGTTTGCGTGTTTCCAATCCACCAAGGTCAGTGACGGAGGCAGTTTTTCCTGAACATCCTGCATGATATAAGGCAGCTGATCTATTTGATTGACGAACAACTCGATTTGAGAGATTTTACCGTCGTTCATCAAATATTTTTGCGCTTCGGTCATGGGCATAAAAATAAAGTTCGCATCATACTCATACATACCGGTGTCAAAGGTTCCGACAATTTTATAAGACTTCATACGCGGCATGGTTCCAAAAGCGGTCACATTTCCATTCGGAGAAATCAGATTCAGCTTGTCCCCGGGCAGAACGCCCATTTTCATGGCCAAGCGATAACCGACAATAATAGAGGCCTCTTTGAAGTCGTCTAAACGACCTTCGAACCGATCAGTCAGCAATGCCCTGTTTTTAAAATCCTCAGGCCGAATACCGCGCAACAAAGCCCCTTGTGCATGCGCTTCGCTGGCAACCATGACTTGACCTTCCAAAACCGGCATAACGGCCGTCATACCTTGAACTTTCTGAAGACGATCCAACATCTCGGAATCCATCGCCAAAGTCGGCCCCCAGGCAGGATAAACGGCCATATGTCCGTTGATACCCAAGATACGCCCCATCAGCTCGTCCCGAAAGCCGTTCATAACGCTCATGACAACAATCAGCGTGGCAACCCCCAGCATAATGCCCAAAAAAGAAAAACCGGCAATAACGGAAACAAATCCCGTACGCTTACGGCTTCTCAGATACCTTAACCCGATTTTGCGTTCAAATAAAGCCATATGTGATACTTTCGTTCTGTTTTTCCTGTTTTCAATCTATGCGTTTTTTCTGTAAATGACAAGAATAAAATAAAGAAAAAGCATCATAGTTTGATGTTTGTTTAATCAAATTTTATTACTGACAAAAAGAAATGAACAATAATCTCTTGCTTTACCATTTACCGGAGGCACCGCCGCCGCCGAAGTTTCCACCTCCGCCATGGAAACCTCCACCACCAAAGCTTCCACCGCCGTGAGAACCATGATTATTCCAGAAATCATCATCTTTAAACCGATTACGTCGAGATTTTTTTTCTGAAGAATCTGTTTTAGACGGGTTAATTTTATTAGCATAGTAAATTAAAATACCCATCACGATAAAAAAGCCAAAAAACAAAAAAGGCTCAAAAGGACTTTCTTCTATTTTTAAGTTATTTATAAGACCAGAAGCCGAAGAAACCACTTTTCCGTTTTTTAAAGAAATTGACTTTTTACTGTTTAATACAGATAAAATTCCGTCAACTCCTTTTAAAATACCGGCATTCATATCTCCTTTTTTAAACTCAGGAATAATCATATTCTGAATAATCATTGATGAAAAAGCATCTGTTAAAATGGACTCTCGACCATATCCCACCTCAATACGAACCAATCGTTCATTCGGTGCGACTAACAATAGGACACCATCGTCTTTATCTTTATCTCCGATTCCCCAATAACGTCCTAATTGATATCCATATTCCTCTATCGACAACCCCTCCAAAGAAGGAACTGTCACAACAACAATTTGTTCAGATGCCGGCAAAATCTGATGTATCTGATTAACCGTCTCAGGCGTTAAAATATGTGCAGCATCAACAACTTGTCCTGTTAATTTCGGAAAACTCACGGCATATGAGGCTGTCCCGAAAAAGAGCGTCGCCACAAAAGCAAGACAGAAACAAAACTTTTTTATCATTTAGCAAAGTCAACAACAGGAACTTGTTGAGCCTCTTCTGAAATCATAAAGTTCTCTTTAGGTCCCAAATGACTAAACATTCTCAAAATCCAATTATTGGGAATTGTCCGATAGAAAACATTAAAAGATTGAACAGATTCAATAAAATCTTTACGAGCAACCGCAATCCTATTTTCAGTTCCTTCTAACTGAGATTGAAGCGATAAAAAATTCTCGTTCGCTTTTAAATCCGGATAACGCTCTGACACAGCCATCAAACGAGCCAAAGCGCTGCCCAATTCCGTCTGAGCACTGTTAAAAGCCTGCATTGCAGACGGATTATTCAATAAATCAGAATCGACCGTTACCTGTGTTGCTCGTGCTCGCGCCGCAATAACAGCTTCCAATGTTTCACTTTCATGTTCTGCATATCCTTTGACCGTTGCAACCAAGTTTGGAATTAAATCCGAACGACGTTGATAATTGTTTAATACCTGTGACCATGAAGCATTAACACTTTCATCCATTTGAACACCGGTATTTAAAACAGAAATAACTTTTGAAACGGCCCAACCGATCAGCACGACGAAGACGAGCAAAATAATCCATTTTTTCATTTGTTTCTCCTTCTGATTTAAATATTTTTTACAATAAACAATAAACAAAAAAAACGCAAGTTAAACTTCGCTCACGAAACGGGCTAAAATTTTTTTACGCCCCAAACGATCAAAGCTGACCTCTAATTTTTCACCCTCTTCAGCTAAAACGGTTCCATAGCCGAATTTTTCGTGAAAAACACGCTTGCCTATTCTTTTTTTAGAACTTGTTTGTCCCCACACAAAGCTGGGAGGAATTTCAGAACTTTCCTCTTCTTGCCATGAAGAATTCGAACGTCCCCATTCATAGGTTTCTTCTCGCCAAGATTGATATGTGGGTTTGGTGGACCATGTGCTTCGTTTCAAACCCCTTTCCGAGGCCATCTGAATATGCTCCGGCGGAAGCTCATCAATAAATCGTGAAGGAAGAGAATTTTGCCATTGACCATACACCCGACGATTAGAAGCAAAAGAAATAAAAGCTTTTTTACGCGCCCGCGTCATCCCGACATAAGCCAGTCGACGTTCTTCTTCCAAAGCTTCTTTGCCGCCTTCATCCAAAGACCGGGCATGAGGAAACAAACCTTCCTCCCATCCGGGCAAAAAGACAACGTTAAACTCCAGTCCCTTTGACGCATGCAGTGTCATCACGGTCAGCAAATCCTGTTCCACTTCTTTATCCGTATCCATCACTAAACTGGCATGCTCGATAAATGCGTCCAAAGTTTGATAATCGCCGTTCATCACATTCAGCAATTCCTTCAAGTTTTCCAGTCGACCTTCGGCCTCCAAAGATTTATCCGTCCGCCACATTTGATAATAGCCGGATTCTTCCAAAACCATGGAGGTCACTTTGGACAACGGCAATGTTTGCAGTGCTTCTTTCCATCGCAAAACATTGTCCTTAAACAACACCAAAGTTGATTTAGCCTGCCCCTTTAAAGGCGCCGTATCTATGGCTTGGAACAAAGAAATATGCAAAGCATTCGCTTCGTTTTGCAGCGCTTCAAGAGCAGCGGCACCCACCCCGCGGCGCGGCTTGTTCACAATTCGTTGAAACGCCAAATCATCGCTTTGGTTTGCCAAAAGACGCAGATAAGCGACAGCATCCTTAATTTCCTCACGTTCATAGAACTTAAAGTCACCGATAACCTGATACGGTACACCGGCCCGAATCAATGCTTCTTCAAACTCACGGGTTTGAAAGCCGGCTCGCACCAAAACCGCAATTTCGTTCAAAGGTTCTTTCCCGCGCATTTCGTCTTCGATACAAGCGACAATCTGTTCAGCCTCATCTTTACCGTTCCAATATCCCTTGACCTGAACTTTTTGGCCCGATCCGTCTCGCCCCGGCGCAACACGCAAGGTTTTCCCCAATCGTTCCTGATTGTTAGCAATCAATGCTGATGCAGCCCCTAAAATATGCGCCGTCGAACGATAATTGCTTTCCAAACGAATAACCTTTGCGTCCGGGAAATCCTTTGTAAAACGAAGGATATTTTCCACTTCGGCCCCACGCCAGGAATAAATTGACTGATCATCATCGCCGACGCAGCAAATATTATTAGACCCCATTGCCAACAAACGCAGCCACAAATACTGAGCCACGTTCGTATCCTGATATTCATCCACCAAAATATACTTAAACTGTTTTTGATAAAAACCGGCAATGTCAGGGCGAAGCTTAAAAATCTCCAACGGCAACAACAGCAGATCCCCAAAATCCACAGCGTTTAATTCTTTTAACCGATCCTGATACATTTTGTAAAACCCAAGAGCGCGTCCATACAAAAATCCCGTATCTTCTTTGGGTGTCACCATTTGCGGAGATAATCCTCGATCTTTCCAGCGCTGAATGACGCCCAACAGACCGGCAGGCGTCCATTGTTTGATATCCACGTCGTTTGCCAACATCAGCTGTTTCAGCAAACGTTCCTGATCATCAGCACCCAAGATGATAAAATCTTTTTCCAGACCGGCAACCGAAAAATGCTGACGCAGTATCCGAAGACCCAACCGGTGGAAAGTACCCAGCCATACCGAAGCCGCATCCGAACCGATCATACTTTCCAATCGTGCCTGCATTTCCCGCGCGGCTTTGTTTGTAAAGGTGACTGCCAAACATTGCCATGGTTTTGCCAGCCCTTCATCAATAATATGAGCCAACCGTGTCGTCAGCACCCGTGTTTTCCCCGTTCCGGCGCCCGATAAGACCAGCACGGGTCCTTCGGTTGTCAAAACAGCTTCTTTTTGTTCAGGATTTAATGAAGTGATATATGGCGCCTCAGCCGACGGTTTCGGCTCTGTTGGTGCATCAACCAAAAATGCGTCAGCCAAATCAAACGGGTTTGTCATCTTGTTTCCTTTTTGTTCTTTGGAAGCAGTCTACTCGCTTCATTTAAAATGTCAAGGAATAAGTTTGTCAGAGTTTCAGCAAACGCCGAACCGTTTCATGGGCCAGCAACAATCCGAAGGTGCCCGTCACCGTCACCAAGCTGCCCATCTCACGACCCGGTGCCACGGCATCAGCAGCCGGTTCTTCGGAATAGACGCAGGGAAAATCCAATGGGATGCCTTTAGCCCTTAATTTTTTACGCAGCCGTGCCGCCAACGGACAACCGCTTGTTTGATCCATCCGACCGACGTTAATTTTGCTCAAATCCATCCGCCGCGCCGCCCCCATCGATGAGATAAACGAAAGACCTTGAGCTTTACAATACGCAATCAAAGCCGTCTTCCCTTCAACGTCATCAATGGCATCTATCACGAAATCCGTTTCACTTAACAGACGGGCCGCATTCTCTGCGGTTAGTTTTTCATCAAAAGCATCTACTAAAATATCGGCGGAAATATCTTTGATCCGTGCCGATGCCACATCCGTTTTTTTGCGTCCCAAAGTAGAAGTTAATGCAAACAGCTGGCGATTGATATTACTCAGTGCAATTTGATCAAAATCAATGATTTTTAAATGACCGATACCGGCCCGAGCCAAAGCTTCAATCGCAAAGCTCCCTACTGCGCCGCAACCGACCACCGTCACGCGCGACCGACGAAGCCGCGCCACATTTTCATCCCCGAGCAACTGACGAGTTCGCATCAATCTATCTTCCATGGCTAATCCTTTGCGCGTTTTCATATAAAGCGTGAGCTAAAACAGCCTCGTCCTGCTCCCGCACAACCGCCATTTTTTTGACAAGCTCCGGAATGGCGGACGGTTCCGGCGCCAAATCCGGACAATCGCTTTCAACCAACAACCGATCCAACGGCGTTGCTTTTAAACAAGCCTGTACCTTTTGTCTGTTCGACGGCACAAAAATGGCGGAATAACTTAAATATGCACCCATGTCTATCAACTGAGGCACCCAAGTCGCATTGCCGTGATGTGAATGCGAAACAAAAAAATCAGGCCGTTTGTTTCTTTTCAAAATATGCAAAATCCGGTCCCATGCTCGCACACAATGCATATGAAAGGGCCGATTATACCGAGCAGCCAAATCCATCTGAACACGCATAACCCGTTCCTGATGATCCAACGATGAAACAGTGGGATCCGCGTCTGCCTTGATTTTATCCAATCCGATTTCCCCCACCAAAAGAGACGGATGGGCTTTTAAAAGCGTTTCCATACGAGTTTCCCAGCCTTTTTCCAACGTTGCCAAAAACCAAGGATGCACGCCGATCCCCGCACGGACGTTCGGATGAGTCTTTGCTATATCCAAGACTTTTTGCCAATCCCCTTCGTGTGTCGCCAAACACATAAAATCCGTCACACCGGCCGCTTGAGCACGTTTTAAAATCGCTGACAGATCAGTCATATTTTGCAAATGTGTATGCGCATCGAAATAAAGAAGCATTTTCCTTTCCTTTTTCCATTTATTTTATACTTTTCGATTGCTTTTTTCAAGCCATAAAAATAAACTAAACAAAAAGGATGAAAAGCCATGCGACAACGGTTGATTTTTTTTACATGCTGTATGATGACCTTGATTTTCGGGGCATTGATGCTTATTCCCGGTTTTGTTGATTTGCAAACAGACAACGAAATTTCGGCGCAATGCTTTTTTATTTGCG
The DNA here is from genome assembly GCA_944391565.1 of uncultured Alphaproteobacteria bacterium. Taxonomy (GTDB): domain Bacteria; phylum Pseudomonadota; class Alphaproteobacteria; order CAAHEQ01; family UBA3637; genus CALXXX01. The sequence continues at coordinate 33,238 of CALXUB010000019.1, forward strand.
GCACGTTTACGATTTTAATCGGAGCGCTGGGTGCATTGCTTTCTTATCAACCGTTTGAAGAAAAACCGCGCGTCAAAGAAATGTTTGCTTTAACTTCGCTGATTTGGATGACGATGTCTTTTATCGGTGCTTTACCGCTTTATTTTTCAGGCTTTTCCATTTCATTCACGGATGCGTTTTTTGAAAGCGTTTCGGGTTTTACCTCCACCGGTGCAACAATTTTGACGAATTTGGAAAGCTATCCTAAAGGACTTTTGTTGTGGCGCGCCATGACGCAGTGGGTGGGCGGACTGGGGATTATTATTTTAGCGATTGCTATTTTACCTATGCTTCAAATCGGCGGCATGCAGCTGTTCGCAACGGAGAATTCCGACACTTCCGGCAAAAATGCGCCCTTCATCGCCACACAAATGAAAAATATTATCTTACTTTACCTGGCCCTGTCCTTCGTCTGTGCTTTCTGTTTATACATAGCCGGCATGAGCCCCTTCGACGCCGCAGCCCATATGATGGCCGCCGTTTCAACGGGAGGTTTTTCCACATATGACACCTCCATCGGACATTTTTCGGGAAATCAAGCCATTTTATGGATTTTAACTTTTTTTATGACCATCAGCTCTCTGCCGCTTGTTTTCACGCTGGCTCTTTTGAGCGGTCATTGGGAAAAAGTGAAAAACGATACACAGGTTAAATTTTTTTTGGGTTTGCTGATCGTTCTGATTATTCCGATTGCCATCGGAATGCAATGGCTGTTGCCGGCTTTTCAAAACCTTGGACAAACCCTCGGTATCTTTGCTTTTCAAACTGTTTCCATTATTTCCACAACCGGCTTTGTATACGAAGATTATACTGCCTGGGGACCGTTCTTTGTGACTTTCTTTTTATTTTTAACGGCAATCGGCGGATGCACGGGGTCAACGGCCGGCGGAATTAAAATCTTTCGTTTTGCCATTCTATTCAAAATGCTGCGCCGACATTTACAGCTGATGTTAACACCGCATGCCGTTATTATTCCGCGCTATAATGACAAACCCGTCACGGAAAATATCATAATCGGCGTGACGGCTTTTTTAACGCTTTTTTTAACTGTTGCCGTTTTTTCCACATTGATTTTATCATTGACGGGATTGGATTTCATCACGTCTTTTTCGGCTTCCTTGACTTGTTTGTCCAACGTCGGTCCGGGGATCGGTTCTTTGATCGGTCCGGATCAAACTTTTGCTGTTTTGCCGGATACGGCGAAATGGGTCTTGTCAGCCGTCATGATTTTAGGTCGTTTGGAAATGATGACCATTATTGTTTTGTTTTTACCCGCTTTATGGAAAAGGAGGAGCTAATGGGATTTTTGGAAGATGCACAAAAGTTTATGCAGACACATCAGCCGCAAGCGCCGAAAACAAGAACGCTTCGAACGTCCGCCGATTGCGAAGTGTTGATAAAGGAATTAAAAAGTCTGTATGAAAACGCGACAAATGCAGAAATTGAACGTGCTGTCGAAGCAGCCCGAACGCGTTTCGGAGATGAGCCCGAAGAAAAAGAACTGATGACTTTTTTGCGCGTTAAACTGGAAGATTAACAAAAGCCGTTTACGAAATGTTAAACATCCTCTTTTATCATCAAAATGATATATCATATTGAAAAGGAGCCTTTCATGAAAAAGTTGCTTATATTTATCCTTATTCTTTTTGGTTTGGCGGCGGGCGGTTTGTTTGCCGTTTACATGACTTTGGACGAAGAAAGTTATAAGGTTCAGATCATTGAAGCAACAAAAGAACTGACCGGCCGCGATATGACCGTCAACGGCACGGTTTCCATTAACTTGTTTCCAACCCCGACCATCACAATGTCGGACGTGGTCGTCAAAAACAAACCCGGCTTGGATGCGCCGAACTTATTGACGATTAAACAAGTCGATGCTTCCGTCAAATGGGGCTCTTTGTTTGAAAACCCGCTGATTATTGAAAAAGTGACGCTGCACGAACCGGAAATTTTTGTCGGTCGCGACAAAAACGGTATTCCGAACTGGGATTTCCCTTTTTTAATGGAGCGCGCCAAAGAAGGACAATCGGACGACCTGATCGGCCAGTCTATTTTGGATTTACCGCCGCAATTCAAAAATCTGGTGATTGAAAAAGGAACCTTGCATTATGCCAGCGCCGTTTCCGGTTTTACCTTAACGCTCCCGCAAGTAAACGGCCGACTGGAAAGCCAATCTATCAGCGGCCCCTTTAACTTCAAAGGAACATTCAACTGGAACAATTCTCCTGTTCAGGCAGTTTTAACATCCGGAAAGATCTCCGGCAATCTGACAACGGATATTAAACTGACGTTGACGGATTCCAGCAAAGCTGTTTTAGGATTAACCGGAAAAATTGAAAACTTGGTTCGCAGTGCCGATATGACAGGCGGTTTTTCCTTTAATATTCCGCAGTTATCGCATTTTTTAACCAACGCCGTCGGTTATAAAGATTTACCGCCCAGTTTGGAAAAACCCATTGTCGGAACATCTACTTTTGTTTTTTCAAAAGATAAAGCCGAATTTAAAGATATTGCTTTGCGCTATGGAACAGAAGAGTTAGAAAACTCCTCTACGGGTACGGTCACCTTTACTTATCCGAATTTGCAAAACAAACTGACACGCGTTTATGTATCTTTACTTTTAAGCAAACTGGATGTAGACGCTTTCCGACCGCTCATTCCGTCTTCGGAAGAAATACAAACACGTATTTTAGGATGGAGCCGTAGCTTCAAGCATGAGTTGGATCTCACTTTAAAAGCCAAAGACTTGTCTTTCGGTGGTGACGTGTTGAAAGAAAGCAGCTTGCAGTTATTATTCCAGAATGGCGGATTGGAAGTCAAAGAGTTCAAAACAACGCTGCCCGGCGGCACGAACATTGTTGCGTCCGGATTGGTGGCGGTACAAGATAACAAACCGGTCGCCAAAATCACTTTCGGTGTTTCGGCTCCGGATCCCAAAAAAGCCGTCGAATGGTTCAAACTGCCGACCGATTCTTTTGTCACGTTGACTGGATTGGATAATGTAAAGCTTCAAGGTTCGATGGTTCTTCGGCCGACGGATATCGCCTTTAACAACATCGAAGCTTCCTTGAACGACGGCAGCATTAAAGGAGCGGTAGCATTTTCCCTGACGGAACAAAAACCGACCGGCGTAGCAGAATTAACACTCAAAAATATTAACCTTGACACTTACATTCCTTATACGGCACCGACAGAAAACAGAACTTTCGTAGCTCTGCTGACAGAGATGCGAGATGCTTTGCTGAACAGTGATATTTTGTCCAAGTTCGATTTTAAATTAAAATTAACCGGCAGCGATGTCACCTTCCGCAATATTCCGATCCGCAGTCTGATGTATGACGGTTTTGTCCGTTCCGGGGAATGGGTGACCTCCAAAATGACACTGTCGCAGGCAGCGACCGCCGATGTGGATTTAAGCGCTCGGATTCAACAGCTGCCGAACCGTTCCATTTACGTGCAAAACCTGACTTATGATATTTCCATACCGAAAGCATCCGTTTTCCTGGATCGTGCCAAAATTACACCGCCGATACAAGGCGCATTGAACCGCGTTTCGTTAAAAGGAACCGTATCCGGAACGTTGGACAGTTTAAAAGTCAATCTGGAAAATACTTTTTCTCAAGCACAGGTCAATGTCAACGGTACAATTGAAAACCTGACAAAAGAGCCTACTTATGCTTTGGCATTGGATTTAGCACATCCGAACTTCCAACAGTTCGTTAAACTCTTTAATCCGAATTTTAACCACCTGCGATCTTTAACGGGCGCCTTTACGTTCAAGTCTAATTTAAAAGGAACGGCCGAGGCTTTTTCGTTAATGCAAACTGAAACCATGATTGGTAATCAGCGCTTGAAAGGAGACATGACCGTATCTTACCCGGACAACCGACCGACACTGAAAGGCAACGTGTCCACAAGCCTGTTGTATTTGGAAAAATTTATCCCGCAAAAAAGTTTATTTCGTGGGGTTAATCCGCAAAATCGGAAAGCACAATTTTCAAATGATTTGTTGGATTTAAAAGATTTGGACAACCTGGATTTAGACATCAGCCTCACAACCGACAAACTGTTATTCGGCAATGTGGACATGGATTTAGTTTCCGCGCATTACACGTTAAAAGAAAACGTGCTGGCGATTGACAGCTTCAAAGGAACCCTCAACGGCGGCGCATTTAACATGACGGCACATTTGAACGCCAGCACGGCCGTTCCGATGCTGCGTGCGTCATTACAGGCGGAAGACATGGCGTTGAGACCGGATGTTTTACGCTTGGGCTTATTCCGTTTAAAATCCGGATCGGCCAGTTTTTCTGCGGACTTGACAACACGCGGCAATTCCATTGAAGATATGGTGAAAGCCTTGTCCGCCACGGGCCGCTACTCCATTAAAAACGGTATCTTGTCCAGCTTAAATCTTAACACCTTTGAAAGAAGTGTCCAAGTGGTCGTCGCAAAAGGGACCGATACGGATGGCTTGGCCAATCGATTGAAAAAAGAAATAACAACCGGAGAAACGGCCTTTGAATCTCTGACCGGCAGCTATGCCGTCACAAACGGTGTGGCCAGAACATCAGACACATTACTCCGTGCCGGTGATGCCAACGCTATTATTCAACTGAGTTTTGACATGCCGAACTGGACGATTTTATCCTCTATGGGTTTGACAATGCAACCGTTTGCCGGCTTCCCACCTGTATCGATTGTGGTAAAAGGGTTAGCGAACGCCCCCGAAACGGAAATTGATTTGGAACCCTTCATCAAATACATTTCGACAGCAGCAGCCGATGCGCAAAACGAGGCATTGCAGCAGGCTCGCGAAGCCGAACGGCAACAGGCGGAATTGGATGAAAAACAACGTCAGGAACGCGTAAAAGCGATTGCTGCCGAAACAGTAGCCGTTGTTGAAAAAGCTGAACGGATTATACAGTTGGCTCCTTCGCCCGAAGCCGAACATGAAATGATCCGTGCCAAAGACGCTTTGGCCGTTTTGCAGGAGCTGAGTTTAAAAGAAAATATCTCCGTTGCTGATTTACAAAAAATTGAAGAGCAAGGAGCATTGGCTGTTTCCCGCGCAACGGAAGCGCAAAAAGAAGCTGCTGAAAAAGCCACTACTGCCATGCGTCAACAAATGGCTGGTTTAGAAACGACGGCGCAAAGCCGCATGCATGCCATCAATCGCATTCACCAACGACTGCAGGGCGTGGATATGATCGAACAAGCCTATAAAAAAGGATTTTCGACAATGACACTGATTCAACAGTTGAAAGCTTATGTAGATGAAGGCGGTGATTTGGCGCAAATGCAACAGGCAATGGCTCAAGCGGTTGATGCGGCCGAGATTATGGAACTGACTTATGAAAGTGTTGCAAAATTCGACATGGAAGGCACAGCACCGGTCTCAAGCGGCACGACTTCAGGTTCCATCGTCCGCGGAACCATTACCCGCCGCGGTATGTAAAGTCCCAGTCACAAAAACCGGTACCGCGCGCTGCTGGTTTTTTATGATGGTATAAGAAAAAGCCCCTCAAATGAGGGGCTTTTATCAAAAAAGACAAGCGTTATTGTGCATTCGCATCGGCAGCTTTTTCATCCGCATCAGCCTGAGCCTTTGCCGTATCGGCGGCCACAGCCGGAATTTCGTCTTCAATGACTTCAGCTTCCTCAACCGTTTCAGCCGGAACGACCGGAGCATCGGCCGGACCCGTCAACGCTGGTTGTTTTTGACCAAAGGCATTCGGGAAAATTTGCACATTAGCTTTTTGACGTTCTTGAGCAATAATTTGCGGCACAGCCAATTCGACAAAACGCGCTTTAATGGCTTCTTCCACTTCCGCGAAAGACGGTGCCGGCGCCATTCGTTTATCTTCCACCAAAATCACATGCCATCCGAAAGCCGTTTTAACGGGTTTCTGGGAGAACGCTCCTTTTTTCAAATCGAAAGCCGCGTTAGCGAATTCCGGGATCATTTCTCCTTTCGTAAAGTATCCCAAATCACCGCCGTTCAGCCGATTCGGATCTTTATCCAAAGAATGTTTGTCGGCTAATTCCTTGAAATCAACACCGGCTTTTAATTGAACAATGATGTCTTTGGCTTCTTTTTCCGAGTTAACCAAAATATGCCGTGCGTGAACTTGTTCCTGCGGCTGATAGTTTTTCAGCTCTTCCTGATACAAAGCCTGCAGTTGATCCGGTGTCATGCGTTCCTGCAGTTTTTCAGACAAATAAGCTTGGAACAAAATCTGGTCTTCAGCATCTTTCAACAGCTTTTTGACTTCCGGTTTGTTTTGCAATCCTTCATTTTTGGCTTCATCCAAAATAATTTTGTTGTTGATGTAAGCCTCCAACAGTTGATTGTAAACGACCTCCATGGGGATGTCTTTAAGCTGCGGAATAGAGGCTTTGACTTTTTCAAGCTCAGACAATTTAACGTTATCGCCCCCCACTTTGGCAACGATGACCCCTTGGTCAACGACAGGCAAAGTAAACGGCTGACCGCCATCCTGGCAGCAATACATGGAGACACCGGCGATCAAAGCTGCCGCCGCAACCAGCGTTCCGACGATGTAAACCGGCCGTTTATAGACGGGTCGGACGGCCGTTTCTTTTTTTGTTTCTTTTTTCATTTCTTTTTCCCTTTCCTATTTTAATACGACTCAGATGTGCCTATTATCTATTACTTTCAAACGAGAGACAAGCACTTTTATAATTCCTTTTGCAATGCTGGGGTGAAGTGTCATGATTTCATACAGATTTTCCGAAGAAATCCGAAGCGCAATGGTTTCTTCTTCGGCTACGACACTGACATCAACCGAAGCCGGATCCAAGGCCGTCAACTCACCGAAGACCTGATGCGTCTCTGCCTCGCTCAGAACCGTTTCCCCGTCTTTGACCGCAACCCGACCATACAGCAAAATATAAAGGTAGTGATTACGGCTGCCTTTTGCAACAATTTCATGTCCGGCGGGATATGCGACCTCTTCGGAAGCATAAATCAAATCACTCAATGCCGACTCGGACGCTTCGGCAAAAGCGGCAATATTTTTTAAAACCAGCACTTTTTCCAATGTTAAACGCATCATCTTCTCCTATTCTTCCAAAACAGCTTGAACCGTCAAGCGCACGGCCGAAACCGGATCGTCTTTCAACGGCATCAGCAGACGAAGCAGCTCTTGCTCCTCGGGCACCAGCCGACCCAAGGCCCATACGGCGCCCTCTCGAATCAAGGGATGCGTATCCGTCAGCATCTCCGTCACAGTCGAAGTTAAAGACACTGCCCCTATTTTTCGAATGGCCAACAAAGCGCATGCCTTTGTCCAAGGCAATCGGTATGACTTGTTTTTCAAAAGGATGGCCAACGCCTCATTCATGGATAATTCATCTTTTTGAGACGTCGGATAAAACGCCTTTTCATCCGCAGCTGTTTCTTGTGCCGTTTTTAAAATCACTTTCAACCGACGTTGTTTGCGAGGCAGCTGATCTTCAATCAATTCCAAAGCCATGCGGCGCTGTTCCGCCGAAGAAGTCCGACTCAGCAGACAGTCAACGGCTTTGCGAAACAAGGCGGCCGGATACAGCAACGCCAACTCCATTAAAAGACTGTGGCGCACTTTTTGAAGTTCCCGATCCAAGGCTTTTTGCAAAAGCTCGAAAGCTTCCTGCGCTTCATGCACCGGCGCGATTTTTAAAGCTTTTTTCAAAGATTTCAAAATCAATCCTTGCCCTTCGTCCGCTTGGATCAACGGCAGCAGCATCTTACGGCGGCGGCGAGTGCCGGTTTGAAAAGAGCTCTCTTTCAAATGGCGCAAAATGTCAAAACGCAAAGCAAAAGGCGTGCGTTTTAAGGCTTTGAACAAAATTTTTTGTGCCTCGGTATCTTCATTGATCCACAGGAAAGAAACCAGCGTTTTTTTACACATCCAGGTCCGTTCGGGGCTGAGCAGAGCCTCGCTGATGGCGGGATAAGCTTTCGGTCCGAACTCTTTAATGGCCTGCAGCGCCTTGTCACGCAGCTCCAACGAATTCAGCGAACGAAACAAAATCGGCAAAAAAGACGGATGTTTCATGCGGCCGGCAGCTAAAACCGCTTTTTCCCGCACATGCAGATCTTCATCGTTCATCAATTTCAACACAAGTCTGAAAAACCCTTTAATCCCGGTTTCTTCCAAAATCTCGGCGGCTTCCAGTCGATGTTTCGCACTTTTGGATGCTGCCAGCCGGTTCACGCCTTCCGAGGCAATTAAAATTCCCTCGCCCCCGCTTTTCAACAACCCGATCAAAGCTCCTTGACGCAAATCAGGATGATCCAGATATAATACGGCTTTTTCCTCGGCATATTTTTCACCGATGGTGCATAAAACGCGAAGAACAGCACTGCGCACGGCCGGTGATTCATCATGTGTCAGCAAATCAGCCAACACTTTTTTGAACATACGATAGCGACCCTTTTCCACTCGTGTCAAAGCAAAACAACGCACGCGTTCATCCGGATGTTTCAACGCGCGACGCAGATAAGATTTATAACAATCCGCTTGCGCCTCTTCCAAAACACGCAGAAAATAAATTGCCTCGTCAGGGTCATAGCTTAACGCTTTTTGTGTCACATAAGACAACACCTTGCGATTGGTGATAATCAACCGACCGCCGCGCCAGCGAAAACTTTTAAAAGCGGACAATAAAACCTTGGCATATTCAGCCTGCGTACCGATGATAACACCGCTCAGCAATATTGCCGTGCCAAGGGCCGCCGGCCACACAAAATCCGAAAAAGGGAAGAAATAAAAACCCAATGCGGCAGCCATAAAACCAAGCGGGCGAAATAAAACAAAACGCATGGCTTTCAATCGATATGACTTACCGTGCGACAACGGACGAGGCAGCATTCTGAAATAATATGCGACACAACAATAGGCCAGAACGACAAATAAAATATCCGCTAAAAAAACAATAGCTGTTTGACCGGACGACAATCCGACCGCCGCCAACAACGGCAGCAACGCAATGATCAATAATCCGTGTATCAAATGAAAACGATGTCGCAGCCGATACAAAATCAAAGTGCCCGCAAATGCCGTCGAACCGGCAAAAGCCGTTATCTGTCCCATCAGGGTCATGGCGGCCGTTTTGTTTTCACCGACCGTTTCCAGCACCGCCAACAGGTAAATATAGTCAACTTGACACAAAGCAAACGCAATTAAAAAAGCGGCACTGTAAATCAAATAAACCAGTTTCATCTGAGACGGTTCCTGAACTCCGCCGTTGCGCGTCGGCCGAACTTCCGGTGTCTCTTTCTGAAAAGACAGGATCCAACCGGACAACAAAAACATGCCGAAAACCGTCATGATTAAAATCAGCCAAAATAAATCAAAGCCACCGATGAAAGCAATCGAACCGGCCGAAAAACCTCCGAAAATTCGACCGATTAAGTCCAATAAAACAATCCCTAAAAAACGTTTAGAATCCAGTGTTAAAGTCATAAAACGAGATGCCAAAGCCCAAAAACCGCCCAACAACAGCACCTGCAGCGCAAATTTCAGACCGAAAAACACATCAATCGGCCAAGCCATCCCCTGATAAAAACCAGCCAACAACCCGGCCAGCCCCAAAAATAATCCGCCTAAAAACCACGGATAACCTTCACCGAATCGATGCTCGGTTTTCAACAACAGCAAACCGGCCGGCATCAATAAAAAGCCGCCCCAAACAAACTCAAAGGCCAGATCAATGCGGCCATATGTGCCTAAATAAAGCCCAGAAGCCAGCACATCCGCCCATGTCCCCGCCATGCCCTGTAAAAAAGCCAAAACGCCCAAAAGCGTCAGCAACAACAGTTCCTCGGATGAAAAAGTCAATATTTTCTCAAGCGTTCGACGAATCCGTCCCATGACTTCCTCCCAACAAACCGTCCGCAAAAGCGGCCGCATCAAACGGCTGCAAATCCTCGGCCGTTTCCCCGACTCCGATATAATAAACCGGTAAATGATATGTCTGTGTCAAAGCAGCCAAAATACCGCCTTTCGCCGTTCCGTCCAACTTTGTAATCAACAAGCCCGTCACATCCGCCATTTCCTTGAACGCCGCAACCTGAGACAAAGCATTTTGTCCCACCGTGGCATCCAACGTTAACAAAACCGCATGCGGCGCGGCGGGATTGATTTTGCGTATCACGCGGATGATTTTCTGTACTTCCTGCATCAGTTGTGCTTTATTTTGAAGCCGGCCCGCCGTATCCAAAAACAAAACATCATCTTTGTTTTTAATGGCCGCCTGATAAGCATCATAAGCGCTGCCCGCCGGATCGGCCCCCATCTCTTTGGCATAGAAATGAGCTCCCGTTCGGTCAGCCCACACTTTCAGTTGTTCAATCGCCGCCATGCGAAATGTATCTACAGCGCCGAAGCCGACTTGAAGCCCCTGCGCTTTCATTTTCTGAGCCATTTTAGCAATCGTTGTTGTTTTGCCGGCCCCATTGACACCCACCATTAAAATCACAAAAGGCTGAGCCGAACGCACATCCAAAACACCTTCAGCCGGCTGAAGCAAAGCCGTCAACCGTTCTTTTAAAAAAGCTTTGGCTTCTTCAGGGGATTGAGGCTTCGCGGCTGCCAGTTCCCGTATCAAAACCTGCGCTGTTGAAACCCCCATGTCGGACATAATCAAGGCATCTTCGATTTCCTCCAACGCAGCGGCATCCAATTTCGTAAATCGAAAAGCCGTTTCCAACCGATCCGATGTTTTTTTTAATCCTTCTTTAAGTCTCTGCCACCAACTCATCGCCTTCTGTTCCTTTATTGCGCACGCGCACGATTGTTCCCGGCGCGGCGGTAGTTGTCAATTTTGTTTTAATGTAATGGGTATTAAAACCCTGTCCGTCTTCTTCGATTAAAACCGTATCCGTTTGTCCGACCTGTTCTTTCAGATAGGTCGCAAGTCGAGCTTTGCCAAGAGCCCTGAGCTGTTCGGCGCGTTTTTTTCTGTCCGCGACAGGAACCATCGGCATTTTGGCGGACGGTGTGCCGGGACGCACCGAAAACGGAAATACGTGTAAAAGCGTCAATTCCGCTTCACGCACCAAAGCCATTGTTTGTTCAAATTGCTCGGGTGTTTCCGTCGGGAAGCCCGCGATTAAGTCAGCCCCGAAAACCATATCCGGTCGAACGGTGCGCAGCTTTTGAACCAAAGCCAACACATCTTCCCGCGTATGTCGCCGTCCCATGCGTTTAAGAATCAGGTTGTCTCCCGCCTGCACCGACAAATGCATATGCCCCAACAGCGCGGGATAGCGGCCGAACAAATCAATTAAATGATCATCCACCCCTTTGGGATCCAAAGACCCCAGCCTCAGCCGTCTAATATCGGGTAGTTCCGTTAAAATACATTCAATAAGTGCCGAAAAACCATCAGGATAACTGGTGACGTCAATCCCCGTGACGACAAACTCTTGATATCCTTTTGTCATCAGCGTGCGCATCTGACACAACACTTGTTCCACAGGCACGCCCTTGTTATGCCCCCGAACGGCATGCACAACACAAAATGTACACGCATGGTCGCAGCCTTGCTGCACTTGAATAAATGCACGCGTCCGCCCGTCAAAATCCGTGACCACGGGAATGGAAAAAGGTGTGTGCTCGATATCCCCGACCATCATCGGATCAGCCGCCAGCAATGAAGCTTTATCCAATTTTTCACGATTGCCCAAAACCCGGTCTACCTCCGGCATGGCGGCGTACACCTCAGGATGCAGCTGAGCCGCACAACCGGTGACAATAATCCGATGAGACGGATTTTCTTTTTTCAAACGACGGATGGTTTGTCGGCATTGACGTTCAGCTTCGGCCGTCACGGCACAGGTATTCACAATGATCAACCCGGGCATTTCTCCCAGTGTTTGCTGAATCAAAGCCGATTCGTATGTATTGATCCGACATCCAAAAGTGACAATTTTCATATCTTTTATTTACATTTTTTTTTATCTCTTGTCTAGCTTTTAATCAAAAAGCCGATATAATAAAGAAAAATAAAAAAAAGAGGAAGAAATGGATAGGACACTACATCCCTTACAGGCAATCGGTTTGCGCAGCGATACGGCGGCGACAGGCGTTGAAGCCGCTTTGATTAAAACGGACGGCATTGATCTTTTTGAAACGGGACCGTTTGTTTCACGACCTTACAGTGCTGAATTGAAAGCCGAAATTCAAAGCGTCCTGGGCGAAAAAGGCCAGCTGGATGTCCTGCATTTGCAAGAAGTTGATGCGCATGTCACTCAGCATCATATTGAAGCGGTGGAAGCATTGCTGGCGCTGGCGGATAAAAATCCCATGAACATTGACGTCATCGGTTTTCCGGGACATACCGTCTTGCACAGGCCGTCTCAAAAACTCAGCCGGCAAATCGGCAATGCCGAAACCATGCTGCATCGATTCGGCATTCCGGTCGTCACGCGTTTTTCCGGCGGTGATCTAGCAGCCGGTGGACAAGGTTCGCCTCTTTTTCCGTCTTTTTATGAAGCGATGACACACGATATGGAAAAACCTTTGGCTGTTTTAACCATCGGCGGTTTATCTTCCTTAACGGCTGTGGGCGTCAACGGCGAACTGATCGCTTTTGATGTCGGCCCCGGCAATATTTTAATCGATACCTGGATGCAGGAACGGATGGGAGCGGAAATGGATTTTGACGGCTTATGGGCGGCCAAAGGAACCGTAGACGAACGATTGTTAAAAAAATTAATGGCGCATCCCTTTTTGGCAAAGAAACCGCCTAAATCGATGGATCGGGACGAGTTTAATAACTTAATGGCCGACGTGGAAGGTTCAACCATTGCCGACGGCGCTGCGACGTTAACCGCGTTTACGGCCGAAGCTTTGCGAGCGGCTGCGGAACAGCTGCCTTTTTCTCCCGAACTTTTTATTGTGACGGGCGGCGGCGCACAAAACCCCTCCATTATGAAAAATCTGAAGCAGCGATTGACCGGCCGCCTTTTGACGGCGCAGGAAGCCGGATGGAATGCCGAAGCTTTGGAAGCGCAGGGATTTGCTTTTTTAGCTGCTCGTTCTTATTTTGAACTGCCGATTTCGTTTCCTTCAACAACGGGTGTGCCCGAGTCTGCCCCCGGCGGAACACTGCTTTTGCCGGATACTGCCCGTTGAAATCATCAAAACAAAAATTTTTTTATCTTAAAAAAAACTGACTTTTCCTGACATTTCAAAGGCTAAAACATGAAATAGATTTCCTATGAAATATTTTTATTACAAAAAACTTGTATTATTAGTTCAATTTTGGTAATAATGAAATAACAAAAGCTCAATTTGGAGTCTTTTGACATGAACATTGCTTCATGGGGGAATTGCTATTTCCTGATAGACCAGTCAAAGAGTAAAGACTGTCAAAAATAACTCCTCGCCCGTTTGGGAAGGAGTTGAAGTGAATATTCAATAGCTTCAGCCTAAGTCTATCAGGATAGCAGCTCCTTCCCGCCTTGACGGATCAAGGCGGGTTTGAACGGGAGGACGCATGTCTATAGATGAAAACTGGTATACTTATCCGTTTTTTCAAACAACCTATCAGGAAGCGATGCGAACCATTCGCCAAGAAATCTCCGTGCAACTTCGCCGACTGAAAGAAAACGGAAAATGGACCGATGCCGATATTTCGGTCGAAACCGGACTTACTTTGGATCATTTATATATTCTGGAAAACGGATATTATTCCGATATCCCGTTAGATTTACTGATACCTCTGGCACAGTTTTACGATAAAACAGTGCATGTTGTTCTAACAGATCCATCAGTGGACACTTTGCAAAAAATTACTTTGCTTGAAGAACTTTAAGCCACATTTCCAAAACAACGGCACTGTTCTGCCAAATCATCAAGACGGACAAAACCGCGTTCGCCGTCCACACAATGACAGCCACACGTGCCGCAAAAGCCCAAAATGTTCGACCACGGGATTCAGAACGAGCAGAAGCCCGATAAACACCGACCGCCTGCCAAACCGACACAAAAATATGGAACAGCTGATAATTCAATAAAACACGAAGAAAAAGATTGCCCTCACCGGCCTGAAGCAGCCCGATAAAAAGAAAGGAAAACGGTAAAGACAATATAAAATTCACCAATACCGTATTCACCCAAAAACTGACCGCCAATGAATACTGCCCCTGCCAATGCTTCAAAAGCCAGTTCATCGCAGCTCCTTGACACTATCGGACTTCACCAAATCTTCGGTGAATAAATACAAAACATCAAAAAAACGCGGCAGCGCCAAATCCGCCATTAAATCCATCCGATCCATCAATTGATAATTTTTTTCCCGTGCGTTATAGACAATATAATCTTCGTCTTTTTCACCCACCAGCAACAATCCTTGAGACCGCTGCCGCTCGGCAAAATCGGTATTGACCTCCAACAAAGAAGGAAATGCATAATTCTGCTCAGTTCGCTCATGAGACGCAACACCGTAAAAACGAAGCCCGTTCCAAATCAAACCGTCCGTCAAAGCCAAAAAAGTCATGTAATCCGATGGCAGCGGCGGCAGTTTGTTGCGCGCAAGCGTCATCCGAAGCAAACGGATCTCTTCTTCTTTGGCCGGTGGAAAAACCTGTGCCCGCGCCCGATACATCTTATCCAACAGCTTTTCCAACAGCATTTTTATCTCCCCGGCATGCTTTTTTGAGCCAAGCTTTTAAATGCGCTTTCGCTATACCCCGCAAACACGCTTCGATCATGTTTGCCTTTACCGCCCGACCCTGTATACATTGTCAAAGGAATGTAAACCTTGCCCGTCGGAACCGGAATATACAGCTTGCGCGGACGAACATTCGGCGCCATGCCTTCCATCTGCATATCCATAAAACGATGAATATCTTCATGATAAGGGATATTCTGAATTAAGCACAGATTCGAAAAGTCGACTTCCCCCGTGTAGTCAAACGGGATTTTAACATGAACATTAAAGTTTTCGGGAATGATGCCTTTTTTAAAATAAAAAATACTGTCTTCATCCAATCCCGCATTGCGCAGATCATTCACATAGTTATAAGAAACATAGCGTAAAAAATCGCGTTTCACCCGGGCATATTGTTTTTTTCGGTTGATTTTTTCCAACAGTGTCAACGGATAGACCGTTGCTTCGACCAAATCCATGCCCGGAAAGTTCATTTTTTGAAACTTGGCTTCCCAATAGGCCAAATCAAACAGCATGTCATCCGTCACTTGGGTGACAATCTTTTTGTGTTGGGCAGGAAAAAGAACTTCGGCGGGCATAAAAGATTATTCCTCCAGCTCGTAAATTTCTTCCTGAAGCGAGTTTGCCAAACTGTCCAAATCCGTATTTTCACGTTGTGCCACAATCCAATAAGGCACAAACGGCGCTCGCGGCAATGAACATTTTTTGCGCATTCCTTTATCTAAATACCAACGCGGCGCATCCGCCAAAATCGGACGATTCAAAAAGCCCTGCATAATCACATACTGCTTCAGCATATCCAAGCTCATCATTTCGGAAGCACCCACCACTTGTGTGGCCTGAAGCTGTTTGGATACGTTAGCGGACAACTTCGGATTAAACCCAAAAGATTCCTGTTGCGACACACTGGCCGTTTGAATGGTTTTGGTACCGATCATTTTCGAAAAACGTTCGGCCGTTTGTTCATTGTTCTGCGCCAAAATCACTTTCGCCGCCGTTGTTGTAATAATCGTTTCCAAATCATCCTTACCATATTGACCGGAAATCTGTCCCAAATCCTGCCCGATCAACAAGTAAGACACTTTTTGTCCGCGTCCCACGGCCGGACCGTCTTTCACTGCGGCCAGCTTCGGCATCTGCGGGAATTCGTCCAACACGAATAAAACAGGATAAGGTCCCGATTTAACCCCATCCGTTCCGACAAAGTTTGGCGGATTGGCAATCAAAAAAGAGCTCATCAATTCAACGAACATACCGGTAATCACCGACAAAGCCCGCGCATCTACCTGATTTACGGACAAATACACGGAAATTGGTTTCATCTCACCCGTTATAGGATCCTTCATACCGCGCAAATCACGGAACGTAAAATCCGAAAAGCGCGTACGAGCCCGAACGGCCGAGTTTTTAAAGACACCGATCCCCGTTAAAGCCGTTGATAAAATAGAGCCGCGTTCCTTATCCGGCGTGCTGGCCAGCTGGTTCATTTCCAACATCGCGCGTTGAGAATAGTGAAACCGGGAACACTCGTTCACGGCGAAATCCAACACATCCCGCATAGGATCTGCCAACGCTGCCATTTGATCACCCGCATCGGCACGGCGTTTAATATCTGCCGCGATTTTCATTTGTGTGTCATTTAACCAATCCAAAATCATGGCAATACACGGCTCGGCCCCATGCCAATACTCGGGCAATCCCTCCCAAGTGCCGATCGGAGCATAGCTGTCATACGTCAGGGTTCCCTGCTGCAAAGCATCCAACGCCGTCCGTGCGCTCATATCGGGCATATCGGCATAATAAGTAGCCAAAACCTTAGCATCCTCGGCATCAAAGCTGCCATCCATCAAACGAGCCACAAAGTAGTCGTTGGCGCGGGCACGTTCACACTTACTGGCAATAAAATGCAAAAAACCGGACATGGCGTTTCGACCGGTCTTGGACCAGTGCGGATCCGCGCCGCCCTTTGGTTCTTCGACAATCACGGCCACCATGCTGTCGATATACATGTCGCGCGCCGGACCGGCAGGCGGCAGACAGCTGGGTGACAACGGGTTCCAAGACGGATAAAACTCCCCTTTTTCAGGGTTATCTTCCGCACCCCAGTTAATAATAAACACAGGCCCCTGCGTCGCACGATAACCGGAGGTGTTAAAGCACAATTCCGGCTTGGGGTCATTGACGATAATACTCATACCGGGTGATTCCAAAATTGTCGGTATCACAACCCCCACCGTTTTACCGGTTCCGGGAGGTGCCACCACCAAAGCTGACAATGTTTCCGGCATCTTTAAAAGCTTGCCCTTAAACCGACCGAGAACAATAACAAAGCCATTAAATAACTTCATCTTTTTAATATCGGCATAGGTGGCAAGTCGCCCGCCGCCGAAGGTTTTTAACATAAAGTCATTCGGATTTAAAATAGCAGCAATCGCAAAAATCCCCGCCCCGATGATCCACGGCAGAATTAAAATGAACACACGGGCAAATTGTCCGACCCGCAGACTTTTGGCAAGACCCAGGTTATACTGAGAAAATAAAAACTTCGGATTTTTAACCGACTCGACGAAAAAGTTAATGGAAGTCGCCAAAGACTGTCGACTGAGGCCGTTTTCAATAATATGATTGATCGGAATAATCAAGAAAAATAAAACAACCGCCGTCACCAGACCGATAAAAGCCCATACGACTAAAAACGATACCGCCTTATCGCGATCAGCATATTCCGCAGCACGTTGAAAAACCATCCCCCTACTCCTCTTTTTCTAAAGCTGTTTCCACCGAAGCGAAGACATCATCGGCCATCGGTTCGATACTGGTCGGAAAAGCGTCCGTGAAAGAAGGCAATTCTTCGGGCATTCCCAGATCCGTACGCGCAACCGTCACATCCATTTCTTTCCAAATATCTTTCATGTCTTCGGCATTGATAATATTGCCTTTTGTTTTAACAAGCAGCACATGCGGCGTCAAGGTAATCCCGGCGCTGCCCAAAGTCGCTCCCAGCCGTTCGGCCGCCCGCCGCAATACCGTCAAAGGTGAAATGCGGTGCGCGCTTTCCGAAAACCACAACGGATCTTCATCATTAAAGCGTTCTTCATCTGCCAACCAATCGCCCGGTTCATTATCCAACAAGACCAAATAAGCATCTTTTTGCCCGAAAGCGACATAATCCATACGATCCTCGCCCAAACGCACATTCTTTTGAATACGTGCACCGGCATTTTCCATAATGGCGTTTAAATCCTCACGCAGCGGTTCGACAGGTGTCTCGCTCATTGTCAAAGCATCGCTTTGCGGCAGAGTCCCGGCAGCGGCAAACGGCGAAGAAGACGCCAAATCATCCGGCAATTCCCGATGTGAAAAATGCGGTGTTTCATCAGACGGACGACGAGGCGCAGCATCCATCAAAAACCCGGGTTCCTGTTCGGCCGCAGGAGGCATGGGCGCCTGAGCTGCGCTCATCACGGCCGTCAAAGGCTTTGGTCGAATTTCTTTGTAAGAACGTTTTTTACGTACGCGAATTTTCTTGTTTTGCTGCTGCACCTTTTTGGTTTTGTTTTGGTAAATCCAATCCCAGAACAGCTTTTCCATCAGGCTTGTATAATTGACGGAAGCCAAAAAGAAAAATCCCATCAGCCAAACGGGAATGGCGAAAAACAAACTTAACACGAAAATCCAGTAATAGCTGCCTTGAATCACCCAGCCGCCATACCACCATTGTTGGAAAATATATTGCCAATGATAACCCAAGAAAATATCAAAATCCCAGTTTGTCAGCAGGAACCAATGAAACCACAAAAAGAACAAAAACGTCCAAAGGGTAAAAATAAATGTGTCGCGCAGCAGATTTTTAAAGTTCATTCCAAAAACCTTTCTTTTTTATTTTTTGTCATTATACATAAATTGAGAACATTTTGCCAGCACAAAATGAAAAATTATTCATTTTTTCAAAAATGATGACAAAAAAACGTTAAAAAAGAGACTTATGTTTATTTGAAAAGGCGAAAAAATGCGTTTTTCAAGAAAAAATCCCGGGCGCGCGAACGGCCCGGGAAGTCCGGCGGATTAATTATTGAGCCCGAACGGCATTTAAAACTTGTTCCACCCGAAAACTCGGCGCCGCCTCAACCACAGGCTTTATGTTGACTTCATACTTCGCCAAAGACCGACGATAATATGTCAACACAAACAAACGCGTCGCCGACGATAAACCTGATGAGCCTTTGGAACTGTCAATCAACGAACACAATTTATAAAGTGAAATATTCTCGCGTTTGCAGATATCCGATAACGCCGCCCACGTTTCTTTATCCAAACGCATACTGGTTCTAC
The DNA here is from genome assembly GCA_944391565.1 of uncultured Alphaproteobacteria bacterium. Classification (GTDB taxonomy): domain Bacteria; phylum Pseudomonadota; class Alphaproteobacteria; order CAAHEQ01; family UBA3637; genus CALXXX01. The sequence goes on from CALXUB010000019.1 coordinate 52,297, forward strand.
GGCCGTTCACAACAACATTTTTACATAAAAGCATTGTTTTTTCCCCTTCTTTGTTATATTTTATAAACATACGATTTCGTGACGAATCGACAACGCACTTATTATAAGAATATTATATTAAATATGCAACTTTTATTTGTAATATTCTCGTTAAAATTTGGAAAAATGATAAATGGACTTCGGTAAAAAAGGAGCAACTCCTTCAAAACAAAGAATTTGTGACCATCCGAACTGCGATAAGGAAGGGCTGTATCGTGCACCCAAAGACCGCACGCTTCGCGAGCATTACTGGTTTTGCCTGGAGCATGTCCAACAATACAACAAGAACTGGAATTATTACGAAGGGTTGGGACCCGAACAGATTGAAGAAGAAATCCGGCGCGATATCGTAGGACATCGGCCGACTTGGAAAGTCAACGATCTATATGCCAACAGATTGAAAGACCCGTTTGATATTTTAGGATTGGGGCGTCGCCGTCCGCGTCCGACGTCTTTTAGCGAACAGCAAAAAGAACGGCCTTCGTTGGTGACCATCGAACATTTGGAAGCAATTAAAACTTTGAAATTAACGCCGCCCATTACATTGGACAGTGTCAAAAAAAATTATAAAACACTCGCCAAGAAATATCATCCGGACAAAAACAATGGCGATAAAAAAGCGGAAGAAACCTTTAAGTCCATTACCTGTGCCTATCGGCTGCTGTTAAAAGCTTTGAAATAAAGGGCCGCCGAGGCAGCCCTTTTCATAAAATATGTCCTAATCGCGCCCTGAACGGTTAATTCCGATTTTGGAACGAATGATTTGAATACCCTCTTGCGCGATGGGCCGAACTTTTTTCTGTCCTTCGGCCAAAATATCAAAAACCGTGTCGGGATGCGCTTTCAAATCCTCATAAATGGCACGAGGACCCGAGAAGTATTCAATAAACTTTTCATACAGTTTTTGTTTAGCCTCGCCATACGAAATTCCCGAACGAAAAGCCTCGGCAAAAGCTGCTGTTTCTTCGGCAGACGCCAATTCTTTATAAATCAAATAAATTAAATTGCCATCCGTTTCTTTAGGCTCGTTGGCGCCTTTGCAGTCGGTTTTAATGCTGTTAATAATTTTTTTGATTTTGTTGTCGGGTTCGAACAAAGGGATGGTGTTGCCATAGCTTTTACTCATTTTACGACCGTCTAATCCCGGTAAAACAGCCACCTCATCTTTAACCAATGCTTCGGGGATTTTAAAAGTTTTCCCGAAAACATGGTTAAACTTAATAGCCAAATCGCGCGTATACTCCAAATGCTGCACCTGATCCTGACCCACCGGCACATAATCGGCGTTAAACATTAAAATATCTGCCGCCATCAACACCGGATAGTTAAACAGCCCCATATTAACCCCGTCATCTTCATCACGCCCTTCAGCTTTGTTTTTATCTACCACCGCTTTGTAGGCATGCGCCCGATTCATAAAGCCTTTGGGACAAACGCATTGCAAAATCAAAGCCAGCTCAAAAATCTCGGGAATATCGGATTGGCGGTAAAAATACGTCTGAGCCGGATCCAACCCCAGTGCCAGATATGTCAGCGCCACTTCCAAAACCAACTCGCGCATCAGTTTTTGATCCTGCACAAAATTTAAAGCGTGATAATCGGCGATAAATAAAAAAGAGTGATAATCGCTGTGAGAGGCCAATTCAAGCCCCGGCTTTAACATTCCCAGATAATTGCCTAAATGTGGTCTTCCCGTCGGTTTAATGCCTGATAAAAGTGTTTTCATTTTTTTCTCCTGTTTTTTCATTAAATTTTTATCGTCCGGAGAAAGATATAAAAAAAGCCGCCCTTTTCCGGACGACCTGTTTGTTCATACCAAAAAGCTCGTCCTATATCGACAAGCGCCACCAGTTTTTTTGAGCTTTTTGAAATAAAAACATTTTCTTTCCTTTCGAGGCAAAGTTTACCAAAAAGCATCAACACTTGTCAACTCTTTTTTTGATGCATGCGGGCAGCATTCCCAAAAAAAAAGGTGTTTTGTCGTTGATTTTACTATTGACAAAAAAATTGACAAGATGTATGATGAATTTTTCTTATCATAATAAAGGAGCAAAAAATGAGCCGAGATTACGAATTGATACAAGCTGTTAAAGAAAACGACACGGCAGGAGCATTAACCTTAATGAGCCATTCATTCGATCCGATGATACGGGACAACGAAAAAGATGAAACGCTGATGATTATGGCTGCCCGCCACTTGAATTTGACACTGATGTACAAACTTTACGATGCCGCCAAAGCAAAAGGCGTTGAAGAACTGCTTATCAAATCTCGGACCTTAACCGGTATGACGCCGCTGATGATCGCGGCCCGCGGTAAAACGTCTTCCTTCGAACAAGCCGAAGAAGAAATGAAAGGCACTGTTCATGCTGATAAAACAATTGAAGACGGTATCTTCAGCGACGCTTACATTCAAAATGTCGTTCATGTTATGAATATTCATATGGAAAATCTTCGCGCCAGCGCAGCCTGCGCACACTTTTTACTGCAAGCCGGTGCCGATATTTCTGCACAAGACATCAATGGCGACACCCCTCTGCATCATGCTGCCCGCGCCGGAAATGTTTATCGGGATCAAAACGGTATCCTCCAAGGCGCATTGCCGGTCTTACTGTCCCATCCGACTGTTGATTTTTTCAAAACCAACAAAGAAGGCGAAACACCCTTCTACACAGCTCTGCATGAACGGAATTGCTTGGCACTGCACGTCATCGGCAAAGCCATGAAACAGGCTCGGCAAAACATCGTGCAACAAGCATATACCCTTTTAAAAAATGCTGAACGAACACGCGAATAAACATCGATTAAAAGATTAACATTCTGAAAAACAAAAGACATCTTTAAAAGCCGACCCTCTTGGAAACAAGGGGGTCGCTGACAAAAAACAAGCGCGAAGATAAAAAGGGCCTTTTTGCCGCCCCTAAACCCAATTCAAAAAGGCCCTTTTTCGCTATGAATTTGACTATTATTAAATAGAGCAGCAAACAGGCCGCCCGTGGAAATCTTCGCGCGGCGCGGACAGCTTATCAATCAAAAGCGCGCTTCCTGGTTCTCAGGGGGGCCCAGGGGCGGGCTGATTGTCTAAAAAAACTTTTTTACTGATTTATTTTAAAACAAGCGCACTTGTTTAAATAAAGGAACGCTTAAATATGAAGGAAGGCCGCCCGCGCGCCGCGAAGAATTCGCGGGCGGCCTTTCATTCAAAAACAACACACACACTTCAATACAAATTCCTTTTTCAATAAAATAATCATAGACAAAAAAACTACAAATCTGCTATCATACTCTCAGAACACATGAAAGGAGCTTAACCATGTTCACTTTAACCAAAATTACCCCCCCCACCCCCCTGTTCTCCTCGTTAACCTAACTATCTGCTTCTGTTTTTCTCTTCCTGCTCACGCTAAAATCATTCAAAGAAAAATGCACATGGTCTGTCAAGAACATGAGTCTGCTTATTGGGACGGATCTAAAGGTGTCTGCTGTGACGGAAGCGTCTATCAACCAGACATTGAAGACACTTCTTATGCCTGTTGCCCAACTGGAAAAGAAGTCTCTACCGTTATGGGAAAAGAAAACCTCAACTAGTGTTGCTCAGAAGGACAAAAGGCTTATTGGAACGGATCTTCTGCCCAGTGCTGTGCGACCGCAACGCATCAAATCGTCACTAACTACATCAACGGCGTCGAAGATGCAGGATATGCCTGCTGCGAAGTTAAAGAAGATTATTCAAAAACATACTATGATGGAGATATTACCGAGACTGATTATTACTCCGGATATTCCATTGCGGGGGCTGTTAACGGCAAATGCTGCGGCGGATATGCCAGTATTACTTATGCTGATTATGGTCAATCAACAAACAGTCATGCTGTCCGCCAAAACGGCGGTGTTTACTATTGTGCTTCAAACTACAATAGAGTAGACTTATATACAGGAGATGAAACGCGGACATATGTCAGCAATAGCCAAGTTTGTTATGGTATCGGCCATGGGTACGAATATTGCTACTGCACAACGACAGGAGACCCAGACAAAGGAAACATATGCTGTTTTTATCCTGACTGTCCTTAGTCTTTCAGCTTTAACGCGTTAACGGTTTGTATTTAATGCGATGCGGGCCGGCGGCTTCGACGCCCAAGCGCCGTTTTTTGTCGGCTTCATATTCCTCGTAATTACCTTCGAACCAAACGACCCGGCTATCGCCTTCAAAAGCCAAAATATGTGTCGCCAACCGATCCAAAAACCATCTGTCGTGAGACGTAATCACGGCACAGCCGGCAAAATCCAGCAAGGCTTCTTCAAGCGCACGCAAAGTATCTACGTCTAAATCATTGGTCGGTTCGTCCAACAAAATCACATTTGCTCCTTGTTTGAGCATTTTTGCCAAATGCACGCGATTGCGCTCACCGCCGGACAGCTGCCCGACCTTTTTTTGTTGATCGCCGCCTTTAAAGTTAAACTGCGCCACATATGACCGAGACGGCACCTCGCGTTTGCCCAGCGTTAAGAGGTCTTTGCCGTCTGAAATCTCCTGCCACACGGTTTTGTTCGGATCCAGCTCATCACGTGTCTGATCGACATAGCCCAGATGAACGGTTTCTCCGACGCGAAATGTGCCGGCATCAGGTTTTTCCTGTCCGGTAATGATTTTCATCAAAGTTGTTTTGCCGGCGCCGTTCGGACCGATGACACCGACAATACCGCCGGGCGGCAAGCTGAAAGTCAGATTTTCAAACAACAATTTATCGCCGAAACCTTTTTTCAAATCCTTTGCTTCCAACACCAGATCCCCCAACCGCTCAGCCGTCGGAATGATAATCCGTGCTGTCGCGGGTGCTTTATCCGAAGCTTTTTTCACCAACTCCTCAAAAGCCGCAATTCGTGCTTTGGATTTTGCCTGACGTGCCTTGGGAGACTGCCGTATCCATTCCAGTTCCTCTTTCATCGTACGCTGACGCGCAGTTTCCTCGCGCTCTTCCTGAGCCAATCGTTTTTCCTTTTGTTCCAACCAGGAAGAATAATTCCCCTCGTAAGGAATGCCCTCTCCGCGATCCAGTTCCAAAATCCAGCCTGTCACGTTATCCAAAAAATACCGGTCATGTGTCACCATCACGATTGTTCCCGGATAGTCTTTTAAGTGTGTCTGAAGCCATTCCACCGATTCGGCATCCAAATGATTGGTCGGTTCGTCCAAAAGCAGCAAGTCGGGTTTACTGAGCAGCAAACGACACAACGCGACGCGACGACGTTCACCTCCCGACAGCTTGGTCACATCCGCCTCCCCGGGCGGACAACGCAAAGCATCCATGGCAATATCAATCATGCGTTCCAGCTCCCACCCGTTGCAGGCGTCGATTTTTTCCTGAAGCTCAGCCTGTTCAGCCAACAGAGCATCCATATCGGCATCCGGATCGGCAAACTTCATGTTGACGTCTTCAAACTTTTTCAACAAGTCACGGATTTCACCCACACCGTCCATGATGTTTTCCATAACATTTTTGGCGGGATCCAGCTGTGGTTCCTGTTCCAAATATCCGATACGAACCCCCTCGGCCGCCCATGCTTCCCCTCTGAAGTCCGTATCCAAGCCGGCCATGATTTTCAACAAAGTCGATTTACCGGCGCCGTTCGGTCCCAAAACACCGATTTTCGCTCCCGGATAAAAAGACAACCAAATATGCTTTAACACTTCTTTGCCGCCCGGCCAGGTTTTGCATAAATCTTTCATTACATAAATATATTGATACGCCGCCATGTTGTTTTCCTTTCTTGTTTCAATGGATGTGTTTGTAGCATGATCTTTTCTTTTTTTCAACCTTTTTAAAAACCGTAAAAAAGAGGTTGATTTTTATCCTTTTTTCATATATAATTCGATGTATTCATTTATCCGATTTTATGTTATTTTAAACAAGGGGACACAAGCATGCAGGCTTATCACCAGGGAACAGTTGATTTCTTTTGTGCTGTGTATGCCATTATCAATGCGTCGCGGCTGTTGTTAAACGATGTCAATATCCGGTTCAGTTATGAACGCGGTTGTCATTTTTATCAGCATTTGATGACATATCTTCACGACAACGAGTATTTTATCCGGGTTTTAAAAAGCGGCACGGATTATAAATTGATGGATGAGTTGCTACAGGAAGCTTGTCGCTATTTGGAAAAGCAATTCAAAGGCTATCGCATCACCTTTTCATATCCTTTTCGCAAGAAACGCGTGAAAATCCAAAATTTGCTGCAGCATGTCGAAGACTTTTTTAATCATCCCAAACAAACGTGCATTATGCGCTACCACAACTTTGTGGAGGGCGATCATTGGAACGTGCCGAGGATTATTACAAAAAACACACATATTCTGAAATTTTGGGATCGCATTGAAACAACGTTTGCCGTTGATGAATTAACCCTCAAACCTTACAAACGCGACGACCTGACGCATATAGCCAAAGACGGCGTAATTTATTTAACTTTGACAGAAAAATAAACAAAATATCTTGCTCTTTGGGGTGAATCGTGCTATTCTTGAAAAAGATAGAGGAGAGGTTTCATGAATATACAACAATTTTTGGATAAACTGGAGCTGCTGCGAGCCAAAGGCCGACAAAAGCCGACCCTGACCGAAGACCAAAAGTCCGAGCTGAAAAAACATCCCAAAGCCGCACGAACGGCATTGAAAAAAAAGTATTTGGAAGAAGCTCAAAAAGAAGTTGAAAATTGGATTTTCGGTATGCTTCAGGAAATGGAAGCCGATATTAAAGCCTCCGGTCTGCCGCCCGAGGCCGTCCAAGCTTTGTTGAACGCTTTGTCAAATGTCAAAGATGCCCGTTTCGTAGTGTCGCCGCAGGTCCTTGATAAAGTGGAAGACTTGAAACGCGAAGCCGAAAAACTGCAACAGGAACAAAAAAATCAATCAACGGCACAAAATGACCTTTCCCCGTTGCCGACGGCGGCTGCCGCTATAACCCTCACGTGGGGAGTCATTGCTTTTGAAACCAAAAACAAAAAATACTACAAAGAAAAATTGATCCATCAACTGGCCGAAAGCACCCCCGACGCCGATTTGGTAAACCTGCCGGCGGAAGAATCGGGGTTTGTCCACAACCTGCCGCCTCGTCCGGCACGAGGCGTCGGTCGCAAACAACGCCGGGCTGCCTGGAAATTATGGCGTTCGGGCGCCCACCGGGAAAGCGAACAACCGCCACCGCCGCCGGCTGCCTCCGGAAACGCTTACAGCCAACTGCATTATGATACGTTGCAAAGCCAGGCGCAGGATCTTAATGCTTATTTGCTCAAAGATGTTCAAGCCAAACGAAAAACCGACGGAAAACCGCACGTTGCCGACAATGTGATTTTGGCAAACCTGGCCGCGGCTTATCCGGCGCAACAGCGCTTGGCACAGAAAGCCGTTTATCAGGTTCATCCTGACTTAAAGGAAAAACACCAGGCCCAAACATTGGAAGCGGACAGCATGGATTTACTGAAAGGCGTAATCCGTCAGGAACGCGCCGTTCGCCAGGCAAAAGCCAAAATTCTGGAAAAGAAACTGAAACACATACTGCAAGCACACAAAGAAGCGCTCCGACAAACGCCGGATATCAAAGTGCCGCATTTAATCACTATTCAAACGGAATTGAATACACATCGACAAGTGCTGGCTCATTTGGGATTGGTGATGGACAACTTTGACAAAGTGTTGGCCCAAAACAACCTGACAGCGACCGCGTTGATGAAAGACAGAGCCCGGATAATGTCTCAAGTGATGGCTTTGAATGTGACCGACCTTCGAACCCGCAGCCCGTTAAAGCAGCGTTTGGGCACATTGGAACAAGAAACCACTCGTTTGCCGATGAAACGCATGCCGGGGCTGGCACACGTCAAACGGCGCAACGGTCGACAAATTGCCTAAGAACATTTCGGACACTTAAAACTGATTTTGAATATATCGATGCAACGTCACCCAACGACAGTTCATCAAACGGGCAATTTCGGCTTTGGAAACGTTTTGAGCCAGGAGTTTTTTTATTCTTTCGTGATTTTCCAAAAGATGTTGGTAGGAAAAACCAAACGGGCGCCCCAGATGTTTTCCTTCTTCTTTTAACCGCTGCAACGAGTTTTTGGTTCGTTGAGAAATAAGCTGCCGTTCGATTTCTCCGGCCAGACAAAACGCAAAAGCCAAGACTTTGGATTGGATGTCTCCGCCCAAGCGATAATGCTCTTTTAAAGTCCAAATCCGGCAGTCTTTTTCCAAACACTGCTGTAAAATACTCATGACCTCCAACAAATTGCGTCCCAAACGAGAAAGCTCGGTTGCAATCAGAACATCTCCTTTTTTCAGCTGTTTAAGCAGTTTGCCCAGTTTTCGGTTGTTTAATGTTTTTCGGGAAGAAATAATTTCTTCGATCCATTTATCGATTTTCATATTTTCTTTTTTGGCAAAAGCTAAAATTTCATGTTTTTAATTTTCAACATGCTGATGGTCGGTGCTGACCCGAATATATGCGTAATACATTGTTTTTCCCTTATAAATAAGTTGCTCACATTGATAAGAACTAACAATAAGGATTAAAGATTGTCTTAAAAAACACTGTCTTTATAAACCAGCGTTTATTGATATATGCATTTATATGTAAGATATGAAATATTATTTAAATTTTTATTAATAAAATAGTATTTTTACAACTTTTTTGTTTTTTTTTATTTTATTCATAAACGCTGGTTTATGCACAGGGCCCATAACAGTGATGAGACAAAATGATTAAAAAAATACTTTTCAGTTTAGTGACCTTTGGATTGATTTTCAGCAATTCAAATGTTTCCGCACAAGTAAGACCGATGAACATTGCGCAAGCGAATCCCCGAACAATGATATATCATTATGCACAAACCGGGAATCTTCAAAATCTGCTTTTATTAAAAAGACAAGGCTATGCCATCGACCTTGTTGATGAAAAAGGCAACAGTGCGTTATGTGAAGCCACCTGGCGACAGAACCAAACAGCCGTCGATACACTCATTCAAGCCGGCGCGGATACAAACAGCACCTGCATGCAAGAAATCCCGCAATCATATAAAGACGCCGTCAACATTACTTATATGGACGAACCCATCAACACACTTCGCAAACCCTCTAAGGCCGGCACAATTTGCTCGATCAGCAACAACGGTACACGAACTTGCACGCCTGTTTTGCAAGACGGCACTGTTGTTGCCGGAACCGACAAAGCCTCTGATCGTGCAGCAGCTGCCTATGTCATCGATCACAGCATCGGAACAACAGCTGCCGGAACCAATGAAGGCCTCAGCACCGGCGTTAAAATCGGTATCGGCATCGGTGCAATCGCCCTGATCGGCGGCGGTATCGCATTAGCCGTCGGTGGTGGTGGCGGCGGCGGCGGAAAAGGGAACGGTTCAACACCTACCGACCCCACTCATCCTGATAATCCGGACAACCCGGACAATCCCGGCCCCGATAATCCGGATAACCCGGACAACCCCGATAACCCGGATAACCCCGATCCTGATAATCCGGATAACCCCGATCCTGATAATCCGGACAAGCCCGACCCTGACAATCCGGACAAGCCTGATCCTGACAATCCGGATAACCCCGACCCTGACAATCCGGACAAGCCTGATCCTGACAATCCGGATAACCCCGATCCTGATAATCCGGACAAGCCTGATCCTGATAATCCGGATGAACCAACCAAAATATGCAACGCCGGTGAATTCCTGACTGAAGCGGAAACATGCGAAAAGTGCGGACTGGGATATTACGCCAAACACGGATCGAACATCTGTACACCGTGCGCAGTCGGCAGCTATGCCAACCAATTAGGTTCCATTGTTTGCACGGCTTGTCCCATCGGTCGAAGCACTTCCGGGATTGCTTCCACTTCTTGCGACGTTTGCGCGACCGGCTACAAACAACAAGGAGAGTCGTGTCTGCCGTCATGCCGAGCCGGAGAATACTGGGACGGCAGCATGTGCGCGGCTTGTCCGCAAGGCACCTTCTCTATCGCCGGTGCAACAACTTGCTCGAAATGTCCCGATGGATATACAACGGCAGAAGAAGGCAGTTCTTACTGCGATGCCTGTCAAGAAGGGTATGTCTGGCTGGACGGATTTTGTGAGCAACAATATGAATTAGATCCCCAAGCTGTTTGTCAGCCCGGGTATCGACCGAACGATAACGGCGGATGTTCTCCCTGTCCGATTGATTCCTATGGCAGCGACGGCACCAATTGCTATCGTTGCCAAACCGGCTATACGACAAACAAAACAGGTTCCACCAGTTGCGATATTTGCGAGGAAGGATACTATTCCGACAATGGTGTTTGCCGGCCCCATTGTCAAGCCGGATATTATTGGGATGGCAGCAACTGTCAAATATGCGCGCCCGGTTCTTACTCCTCTAAAGGCAGTTTAAGTTGTACCGCGTGTTCCAGAAACACTTACCAACCATCAGCCGGTCAATCAACATGTATTTCTTGTCCCGTCGGTTCATTGACCGAATCTGCCGGTGCGACAGCCATTGAACAATGCAACACTTGCTATGGCGGTTATATTTTAAAAGATGGTTCTTGTCAAACCTGTCCGGCCGGATCTTATGCGGACAGCTCATCCAACACCTGTGTTCAATGCCCGATCGGACAATACAGTCCATCTGAGGGACGAAGCGCTTGTTCTACATGTCCGGAAGGACAGACAACAACCGCCCTCGGATCGACAAGTTGCAGCTGTGACACAGCCAACGGTTATATTGCCGTCGGTGATGAATGCCGCCTGAAACAATATTCCTGCGAAGCCGGCAATTATTGGGACGAGACAGAAGGCAGCTGTCAAACTTGTGAAGCTGGAACGTTTTCGGCTTCCGGTGCGAACTACTGTACCGCCTGCCCATATGGTTATTTCAATGCTTCAGCCGGTGCCGCCGTCTGCCAGGCATGTCCTCAAGGATGGACAACGTCATCCAACGGCATGACAAAATGTGATATTTGTGCCGATGGGTGGACCATGGAAAACGGACAATGCGTCACAACCTGCCCGGCCGGACAAGTTTACAACGGTTCGGCGTGTGAAGCCTGTCCCATCGGCAGCTTTGCACTCAAAGGGGCTTCTTCATGTACCCTCTGTCCGCAAGGCTGGACAACATCCGCGGCCGGCGCCCTCACCTGTGACCTCTGTGCGGACGGTTATCAACTGAATTCATCCACCGGCAATTGTGTTCATCAGGATGAAGGCGTTTGTGACGCCGGATGGGCTTGGAACGGGACTGAATGTCAACCCTGCCCGGCCGGTGAATATTCCGAAGGAGAAAACTCCCTGTGCCACAAGTGTGCCATCGGGTATTATTCTACACAGGAAGGCAGCACCAGCTGCACCCGCTGTCCGGTTGGATCTACGACACAGGAAGAAGGTTCTACCAGTGCCTTGCAATGCAACATCTGCGGCATCGGATATTCTTGGTCCGCAAGTGAAGGAAAATGCGTCACGGAATGTAAGAACGGTATGTTTTGGAACGGATCGACCTGTGAACTTTGCCCGGCCGGAACCTATACCAGAGGCTTAGAAAATAATGGCGCTATTCCAACTTCGTGCCAACCTTGTTCCGCCGGCACTTATTCTGCAATAGAAGGCGCCACATGGTGTTCATATTGCCCAAGTCACTCAACCTCTGTTGAGGGAGCAACCGACATATCCTTTTGCACTTGCGAAGACGGCTATTATAACACAGATAAAGTAACCGTTAATTGTGTGCCGCATTGTCAAGCCGGTCAAAGATGGACCGGAACCGAGTGTGTTGACTGTGCGGCAGGGACTTATTCATCCTCCAGCGGGGCAACTGAATGCTACCGATGCTTTTACGGTTCGATTTCCGAAGCCGGCGCAACCAGCTGTACATCTTGTCCCGAAGGTTTTTCGACTTCTGCCTTAGGATCAGACACTTGCGATATTTGCGCTGCGGGATATGAGGGAGACGGCACAACTTGTACAATCTGTTCTGCCGGCACCTATTCGAATGCTTTGACGAATCGCACATGTATGCCTTGCGCGATCGGAACGTATATCAGTACTGACGGCGGATCTTCCTGCACGGCTTGTCCGACCGGTTATACAACCGAAACAACAGGCTCCTCCGACGTCGAAGCTTGTCGTATCTGTTCGGAAGGCTACATCATGAAAAACGGTAAATGCGTCGCCAACAACAAATCATGTGCCGCCGGTGAATATTGGGCAGGTGATTCCTGTGCTTCCTGCGCTGCGGGAACGTATTCCGTGGAAGGTTCCATTGCCTGCTTACAGTGCCCGAAAGGTACATATACTTTGGAAAGCGGAAGTCAAAGCTGCACATCCTGTCCCGAAGGATTTACGACCATGGGTTTCGGATCCACAACGGCAGACGCTTGCTCAATCTGCGCGGAAGGATATAAGTCCGACGGCGCGGGCGGATGCGTCTTGGCACGGGAAACATGTCCCAGCGGAGAATACTACAACGGCTTTCAGTGTGTCTCGCTTCCTGAAAACGCCCAAACCGATGCAGATGACATCCGAGGATGGACCTGTGTCAGCGGTTATACCCGCGTAGGGGATAACTGTATCTTGACGACAGATTTAAACATTACGACCAATCCGCAAGACACAACATTAACATCAACCATGACGGCAACCCTTTCGAATGCCGGATCGGTGCTGGCTGTCAATGACGGCACGATTGAGATTTCCGAAACTGAAGGCAGCTCCAACAGTCTGGTCGGCATGAAAACAACGGGGTTTGGATGGGGAAGTTATGAGGCCTATATCGTCAACAACGGCACCATTCAAATGACATCAGAGCAGGCTTCATTGACCGGTATTGACGCCGCTAGCCATTTTGCCGATAACAACGGCACCATCCGGTTATCGTCCAACTCGGGCAGTTTAAATGGTATAGTAGCCAAAAAAGGATATAATTACGGCCAAATTGAGTTGACCGGCAGCAAATCTATTAACGGGATGAGCAGCAACTCTTATAACTCTGAGTTAAAAAATTACGGCTCTATTTTGTTAAACGGAACAAACAGCAATTATCTTTGTGGTATCTCTTATAACGATACGAGCGATGTAATGGAGAACTACGGAACCATCCAAATCAATTCTTTTGAAGGAAGTAGTATGAGCGGTATGTCCGGAGACTTATCCGTCAACTATGGCACCATTCGTATTCAAGATTACCAAAACATTTCCACGTCTTCAAGCTACCTGACAACAGGAATGAACGGCGGGAAAAACTATGGAAATCTGTTCATAGATGTGCAAAACAGTGAAAAAGAGTATATTGTCAGCGGCATTCATTCCGGACAAAACTACGGAATGATTGACATCTATGCTCGAAATCTGGAGAAAAACACCCAATTATCCGGAGCGAATGCTTCAACTAATTTCGGAACCATTTCGATTGTCGCGGATCATGTTAAAAGCATCACCGGCATACTAAACGGCAACAATTATGGAACGATTCGGATGAACACTTCCGACACATCGACGGTCACCGGATTGAATATACAAAACAACGGAATGATAGAAATAATTGCATCCGGCGCGACAAATGTCTACGGTGTCTATAGTCCCTCTTTTTATGATACTCATAATAACGGCATGATCAAGGTGACATCCATTGGAAAAGAGACAAACACCACTGCCGGTTTGTACAACACAAAAAACTACGGTGACGTTTATGTCAGCGGATCCGGACAATATTTGTATGGTTCCAAGGGAATATCTGCTTCCAATTACGGAAACATCACACTGACCGGCTCTGCCGATTATGTTTACGGAATGGATGGCTATTATAACAGCGGCACGATCCGTATCGATGCCTCCAAAACATCTTATGTTGTCGGCATGAAGCCAAGCACTATTTCCACGAATGAAGGAAAAATCAGCATCATCAACAGAGGAAATAACGCTGTTTACGGCATCTTGAATTATATTTCGACAACAAATGCCGCCGGAGCGGAAATCAATATCGAAAACACCGGAAATGGAACGGCTCACGGCATTTCGGGCGGCTATTCCGTCTATAACGACGGAACAATCCGAATTACCAATACCGGCAACGGAACAGTCTATGGTATCGACAATGCGACTTCAGTGACGAACAGAGGTCTGATTGAAATTACCAATACCGGCACGGGGCAAGCCTATGGCATTTATCTGAATGGAGCCGACAAATTCGTTTCCAATGAAGGAACTATCTCCATCAACGGCACTTCCTACACAGGCAACGCACCGTCCGGCAATTTCATTGTTCTGGAAAACAACGCCAGCTTGGCAACCAGCGGAACATTATCAAGCTCGGGTGCACTGGATTTGAACGCTTTTTCACCGGACGGAACAGGGCGCATTGCATTGATGCCCAACGGCCGTGTAGAGGGCGAATCTATCTCGGGAGATTTACACATCGACGCATCCAACGTGACGAACGGATTTAAAACCGCTTACACACTGTCGGATGCCGTCAAGGCCAAAGAAACAAGCAATTTAAACTTAATTTCCGACTCGGCTTTATTTAATGCCGATTTGGCCGACAACGGCGAAGATGTCATTATGCAAATGAAATCTTTTGACCAAGTGACTGCCAACAAAAGCCTGGCTGATTTTTTGACGGCAAATTATGCGGCTGCCAACAACGAAACACTCTTTAACGAGTTAAAATCAATTGAAACGCAGAAAGCTTTAAGCTCCGCCGTTAAATCCATAACGGGCGCCGAAATCATGACACGGTTCGCCAACGAAGATTTAACCGCTATTCGTGATGTCAACCAAACCATGAACAGCCTGATGTTTGCCAATAACGACAAACCGATGTTCGAAGCAACCGGCGCTTTAGACACCTTCAGCTTTAAAAACAACGATCAATCCTCGGCGCAATATGCGTTAGCCAACAAACGGATCACGCCGCGCCTTAAAATCGGCTATGCCATGAGCAACACGAACATGAGCACGGACGATGATCACGACACCACACGGCGAAACAATATCTTCCAAGTTTTCACGCCCGTCAACTATGACCGCTTTGGCTGGCAGTTCATCTCAACGCCGCAAATCGGATATGCTCGCGCGCATTATACGCGTCAAGGATGGAACTCCATGTCCTATGACGGTATTTTGGAAAAAAGAATCTTTGCTTTGATGAACGAAGCGCGCTACCCCATCGATTTAGGAAAATGGGACGTGTCGCCGACAGTCGAATTGAATGCAATCATCTATAACCAAAGAGGACATGAAGATAAAAAAGCATTTGCCCTCAGAATACCGTCAGATAACAGTGTCTCCCTGGAAGCCGGTTTGGGTTTCTATCTGCAGCGAAAGTTAGGTGATTTGAATGTTTCCATGGGGCTGATGCTTTATCGAGAATTTGCCGACCCCTACACCATGAAGGCCGGCATGCAAGAGATGAACGGAACATTTGACTTGTATGATGAAAAATATTCTCCTTACCGTGGAACAGCCTCTTTCCTTTTCGGCTACGACCTCGGCAGCTTTAATCTGTATGGTTCCCTGAAACACTTTATTGAAAATGACACGCATACCCATTTGAAAGCAGGTGTGAAATATGCCTTCTGAGAAAAGCAGGCCTGATCCGGGCCTGCTTTTACAAGCATTTCAAAAACAGGCGGATAAAACTCTTTCAATATACTGTTATTTTCTTCGAAGACGAATGAAAAAACCCGACCGATAATAAATCAGGTCAATCATTGCAGCAACCAGCGCAATCACGACAACCGTTTTTCCAAACCAACCGAGGGATGTGAACAAATACCATAGCTCTTCCAGCGTTGCAAGAAAATTCATGTCATACCTCTTATGTTTGAACTCGTTTTTTAAAAATTACCACATCAGATGTATTTTGACAAGGTTTTCTCATTCTATTGTTAAAAAGCGTTAAAAGGAGAAGCGGGAGCATTTCGGATTATTAAACCCGTCCGTTGGACAGATTCTCCTCAATGCGAAAAAAGCCGGAATGTAAAACGGCTGACGCTCGTTTTATCCCTTCGGGACCGTCCCAAGGACGTCGTTCCCGCGGGCAAAATATCGCCCGCGCTTACCGAACCTCCGGTTCGCTTCAACGCCTGTCGGCGATTATAAAATAAAAACCCGTCCGTTGGACAGGTTTTTATTTTATGGTGCGGAAAGCCGGATTCAATCCATTTTATAAATAAGCCTTGATTTTTCTTGCTTTTTCAATTTGTTGCATTCCAAAATTACACAGTTTGCATCACAATCAAATCACATGTTTATTATATATCAAAAAAGTATGGATGTAAGCCTTTTTTTGTCATCCCGATAAAAAAACAGGCAAGGTTTGGAGCCGATGGCAGTATGAATATCCACCTTTTTGCAATCATTCGCTTAAAAATTGGCTTTAAATTGTTAAATTTTATCGGGAGAGGAACAAAATCTATCCATAATTAAAAAAGAAGTCTGTTTTGTTTGATTTTTCTATTCATCCTCATCGTCATCAGTCATTGGATCCATTGATTTAATAAAATTGCCGGTTTCTTTGTCTTTAATTTCAACAACAGTCCATTGAATGTCATCTCGGTTGAATTTAACTTCAATATTTTCGGATGCTTCAAAAACAGCAGCACCAATAAAACAATCCGTTTGATATGTATTTTGCAAGTGTTCTTCAAGGTGAGGTGTTAATCTGCAAACGCAAACCATACCAGAATCAGCAAAAAATTCAGGTTGTGTGACATTTTCACCATAAAGTCTGTTTGTCCAGTCGCCAAAACCTGTTTCGCAAACATAGGCAGGATAACCGGTTCGCATATATAGGCATTTTTCAACCAATTCATTAAATTTTGCCCAATCTCTGACGTGTTTACAGCATTTTGACCAAAGTTCATCATTTAATAAATAACAAGGGTCTGTCACAACGTATTTAACCATATTAAAACTCCTTTTCGCTTGATGTTTCATATACTTATTATGTCGTAAGTGCCTTAAAAAGTACGCAAAAAAACACTGGGATTGGAAAGAATTTAATGTGGAAAAATGTTTTCAGACCTGATGTACCTATGAAGCGTAATCCAAGAACAGTCCATCAGTCTGGCTATTTCAGCTTTTGATACATTTTTATTTAATAGTTCTTTGATTTTTTTATCTTTCTTTTTTAATTTTTGATATGAAAAGCCATAAGGACGTCCTAAGTGTTTGCCTTCATCTTTTAAGCGTTTTAATGAATTTTTTGTTCTTTCGGAAATAAGCTGTCGTTCAATTTCGCTGGCAATTGAAAAAACAACGGCCAGCAATTTACTTTGAATATCAGCACCTAAGTGATAATTTTCTTTCAAAGTCCAGACTTGACAGCCTTTTTCAAGACAATTTTGTAAAATACTCATAACTTCCAATAAGTTGCGTCCCAGTCTGGATAATTCGGTTGCAATCAGAATATCGCCTTTTTTAAGACGCTTTAATAATTTGCCTAACTTCCGTTCATTTAAATGCTTTCGAGAGGATATTTGTTCTTCAACCCATTTATTGATCTGGATATTGTTTTCATTTGCAAAAGTTAAAAGTTCATGCTGTTGGTTGGCTGTATTTTGTTTGTCTGTACTGACCCTGATATATGCGTAAATCATCGTAAAATCCTTATAAAAGTTGTTAAACACCATTATAAGAACTACTAAAAATTGTTAAAAAATCACTGCTAAAAATAGACGCTATACATATATCACCGTCTATTTGATACATTGAAACAACACAAAAAATGGTTTCCCTAATTTTACTCTTTCGGTCATTATATTTAATTAAATTAAGGAATGCAAGCTTTTCCATCTAAACCACCGAAAAAACCTACAAAATCGGTGGTTTATGAATAGAATATCAGACCAAATTGTATCAAAAAAACGGGTTGCAGATCATGGAGAGGTTTTTACCAATCCACGTGAAGTAAATGCGATGTTAGACCTTGTAAAACAAGAGACAGAGCGTATTGAAAGCCGTTTTTTAGAGCCTGCTTGTGGCAAAGGTGCTTTTTTGGCAGAAGTTTTACGTCGAAAATTAGCTGTTGTAAAAAGCAGGTATGCTAAAAGTCCTTTAGAATACGAACGTTATGCCATTTTAGCCATCAGCAGTATTTATGGAATCGATATTTTGGAAGATAATGTTGCCGATTGTCAAAATGAAATGCTGTCAATTTTTAAATCGGAATATAAAGCCGCTTTAAAACAAGAGTGTTCAGATGAATGCTTAAATTCAGCTCAATTCATCCTTCAAAAAAACATTGTTTGGGGTGATGCATTGACTTTAAAACGTGTTGATCATCCGGATCAGCCTATCGTTTTTTCGGAATGGTCGGCTGTTAATGGTAAAATGATGAAACGACGTGATTATTCATTTAGCCAAATGGTTAACTGTTCAACTGAAGGCTTGCCCTTGTTTAATGTGAATGACAAGGGGGAGGATGTTTGGGCTCCAAGGCCGGTAAAAGAATTTCCATTAACACATTATTTGAAATTAGCAGAGGCAGAAAGAGAAGTTAATGATGCGGCCTAATCTTTATAATCCTGATGTACTGACTTGTTTAGCCAATTTATCCAATGATGAAGTGTTTACCCCACCACAACTCGCCAATCAAATGTTGGATATGTTGCCACAAGAATTGTTCGAAAGAAAAGAAACAACATTTTTAGATCCCTGTTGTAAAAGTGGGGTATTTTTACGTGAAATTGCAAAGCGGTTGATTAAAGGGTTGGAACAGGAAATTCCCGATTTGCAAGAACGTTTAAATCATATTTATACAAAGCAATTATTTGGCATTGCCATTACGGAATTAACGGCTTTATTATCCCGACGTTCAACATATTGCAGCAAATTTGCCAATGGAAAATATTCTGTTTGTTCGGATTTTAATGGCATAGATGGTAATATCTGGTTCAAACGGATTCAACACACATGGGAAAATGGTCGTTGTAGATATTGTGGGGCCAGTCAAAGTGAATATGACAGAGATGAAAGTCTTGAAACACATGCATATCAATTTATACATAATCCGAAGGAGTTAAAAAAGATGAAATTTGATGTTATCGTCGGGAACCCTCCCTACCAGTTAAGTGACGGGGGAGCACAAGCAAGTGCTTCTCCGTTATATCATTTGTTCGTTCAACAATCAAAAAAGTTAAACCCGAGATATTTAACAATGATTATTCCTGCTAGATGGTATGCTGGTGGAAAAGGATTGGATGAGTTTAGAGACGAAATGCTCCATGATAATCGTTTAAGAGTTATCCACGATTTTTTTGATGCTAGCGAATGTTTTCCATCCGTTGAAATAAAAGGTGGTGTCTGCTATTTCTTATGGGATAGAGATAATAAAGGATTGTGTAAAGTACATACACACGAAAAGGGTAAGATAACTTCTATTGCA
The DNA here is from genome assembly GCA_944391565.1 of uncultured Alphaproteobacteria bacterium. GTDB lineage: Bacteria > Pseudomonadota > Alphaproteobacteria > CAAHEQ01 > UBA3637 > CALXXX01. The sequence continues at coordinate 71,756 of CALXUB010000019.1, forward strand.
GAAAGACCGTTATTAGAAAAAGATACTGATATTTTTATTCGTTATAATGAAGCAATTTCCATATTACATAAAGTATTATCCAAAGAAGAAACATCTTTTTCATCTATTGTAAGTTCAAGAAAACCATTTGGATTACCTACCAATTTTGTAGATTACAAAACAACATATTTTGATGGTTCAGTAAAGATATATGCCAATAAAAATCAGGGGTATGTTGATTTAAGTAAAATTGAAAAAAATAGAGGTTTAATTAAAAAATATAAACTTTTTATCCCGAAGGCAATTGGTAGTGGTGATATACGAACAGATAGGTTAAAACCAATGATTGCTGAACCAAATACTTGCTGTACAGAGACATATGTTGTTATTGGTCCTTTTGAATATTTAGCCCAGACAAAAAATGCCATTTCTTATATTGAAACTAATTTTTTCCATTTTTTATTAGGATTACGAAAAATCACTCAAGATACTACAGCAAAGGTCTATCAATTTGTTCCTCTTCAGGATTTTAATGAGCCTTGGACGGACGAAAAACTCTATAAAAAATATGGCTTAAATCAAGAGGAAATTGATTTTATCGAATCAATGATACGACCGATGGAGTAAAATATGTCCCGTTCTGACTTTTTCCCTTTACGAACAAAAGCGAATCCAACCATTTATGCATATGAAGACACACATCCGCAGTATCAAGGATTGTTAAAAATTGGATATACCATCAAAACAGCTCAGGAAAGAGTGGCAGAACAATATCCAACGCTACGCCCCGGTGAAAAAACATATCGCATTGTATTGGATGAACCAGCCATTAAAGAAAACGGTTCAACGTTTACGGATCATGATGTTCATCGTATGCTTAGAAAAAGGAGATTTCCCAATCCGTCCGGTGAATGGTTCCGCTGTTCTGTTTCGGATGTAATGAATGCTATCCTTTCAATTAAAAAAGGATATGATGTTGGCGTTTCGCGTTCTTTAAGTTTTGATATGCGACCAGAACAAAAGCAAGCCGTATCAAAAACATTGAATTATTTTAAAGCCTTTAAAAAAGAAAATCCAGATAAAGTGCCTCACTTTCTTTGGAATGCAAAAATGCGTTTTGGTAAAACATTTGCCACATATCAATTGGCAAAAGCAATGGGATGGAAACGTGTATTGGTATTAACTTTTAAACCTGCTGTTCAAGATGCATGGGAAGAAGATTTAAAAACACACCTTGATTTTGATGGTTGGCAATTCATTTGTAATAAGGGCAAAAAGAAAGATGAGTGTCTGCTAGACGTTGAAAATTTAGACTTAAATAAACCAATTGTTTGTTTTGGCTCATTTCAGGATTTCTTGGGTACAAATAAGCAAGGTGGAATTAAAGCCAAAAACGAATGGGTTCACGCAACAAACTGGGATTGTGTTGTTTTGGATGAGTATCATTTTGGCTCTTGGCGTGAAAGTGCCAAAGAATTGTTTGAAGCAGAAAGCAAAAAAGAACAAGAATATGGGCAAGGTGTTGGTATTGAAGATTTTGATGAAAATATCATGCCAATTACAACAAATCATTATTTATATTTGTCCGGAACGCCTTTCAGAGCCATCAATTCAGGCGAATTTATTGAAGATCAAATTTTCAATTGGACATATTCGGATGAACAAAAGGCAAAAAATTCATGGAAAGGTGAAGACAACCCTTATGCCGCATTGCCTCGCATGGTAATGATGACTTATCAGTTGCCTGATACAATTAAAGAAGCTGCTTTGCAAGGCGAATTTGATGAATTTAACTTGAACACCTTTTTTATGGCTGATGGAGAAAAAGACAAGGCAAAGTTTAAGTATGAAAACGAAGTGCAAAAATGGCTTGATTTAATCAGAGGTGCCTTTGCCGAAACAACCATTGATAATTTAAAATTAGGGGCTCAAAAACCACCAATGCCTTTTGGTGACAGCAGATTAAAAGATATTCTAACGCATACTTTTTGGTTTTTGCCCTCTGTTGCGTCTTGTTATGCCATGGCTAATTTATTAAAAAGACGTCAAAATACATTTTATCACGATTATAAGATAATTGTTGCCGCTGGAACAGAGGCAGGCATCGGTGTTGATGCATTAAAGCCTGTTTATACGGCAATGGATAATCCTTTAAAAACAAAAACAATCACGCTTTCTTGCGGAAAATTAACGACCGGTGTATCCGTTAAGCCTTGGAGTGGTATTTTTATGCTCCGAAATTCATCCAGTCCGGAAACATATTTTCAAGCTGCTTTTCGTGTTCAGACTCCTTGGGTGATTCATAATCCAGACAATTTAAATCCCAATATGACCGAAATTATGAAAGAAGAATGTTATGTCTTTGATTTTGCTCCGGATAGAGCATTAAGGCAAATTGCGGATTACAGTTGTCGTTTAAATATTGATGAAAATACAAATCCTGAACGAAAAGTAGAAGAATTTATTCAGTTTTTACCTGTTTTGGCTTATGATGGCAGTTCAATGCGCCAAATTGATGCTGCTGGTATTTTGGATATGGCAATGAGTGGAACAACAGCGACTTTATTGGCTCGTCGTTGGGAAAGCGCCTTATTGGTTAATGTTGATAATCTCACCTTGGAACGCTTAATGAATAATAAAGAAGCTTTGGCTGCATTGATGAGCATTGAAGGCTTCAGAAATTTAAACAAAGATATACAGACTGTTATAAACAAATCAAATGCAGTTAATGACTTAAAAAAGAAATCAGTTGAAAAGCCATTGACAGAAAAAGAGAAGAAAGAACTGACGCAAGAAGAAAAAGAATACAAATCCATGCGAAAGCAAATACAAGAAAAATTGATTAAATTTGCCACACGTGTACCAATTTTTATGTATTTAACTGATCACCGTGAACGCACTTTAAAAGATGTTATTACCAAGTTGGAACCAGCTTTATTTAAAAAGGTGACTGGGCTTGAAGTCAAGGATTTTGAACTGTTAGTCAGTCTTGGCGTTTTCAATGGTGCATTAATGAATGATGCGGTTTATAAGTTTAAGCGATATGAAGATGCCAGCCTTGAATACACAGGTATCAACAAGCATCAAGATGAAGATGTCGGTCTTTGGGACACAACTCTTTCACCAGATGAGTATATTGTTGCAATGTAGAGTAAAAAAGATTTTTTTGTTTTTTTTGATTTTTTCTGTTGACTTTAATAAGAAAATATTTTAGACTTCTTTTGTACAAGCAAAAGGAGTTATTTATAATGAAAAATTTGTTTGATATAAATGATCTAAGTGATTTGCCTGAAGACATGCGTAAAGATGTTGAAAGCAGACGATTGGATGATTTTGAAAGTAAAATATTGGATTTGTTTGAAATAGCAAATAGAGAACTGACTATTGATGAGGTTATGATTGCTTTATTCCGAAAGTTTTCATTAATCAAAAATCGTAGGCAAGTAATGAATAAGCTATATCAAATGGGGAACCCTAAAACAGGCCGATTGGTTTCTGTAAAGAAGGGTTTGTATAAATTGAAAACAAAGGAGGCTGAAAATGATATCATGAATGTAGAAAAATAAAAAAGGGCATTTCACAATGCCCCTAAAAGGTGTACTACCTTTTATTCTGTCTAGGATTGCATAGTACACCTTTTATTCTGATTAGTCAACAAGTTTTTTTGTTGACGGTGTTTAATTGAATAAAAAGGAGTAAAAAATGGCTGATGCTATTAATAAACCTTCTGAAGAATATGTGGAAATTTTCTGCCGTTATATTTATAAAAACGGCCGAAGAATTTATCCAAAAAATGGAAAATCATTCCATTTTTATATTCGTCGGAAATAAAAAAGTGGGGAGAAATCCCCACTTGATGCTCCTTTATTTTAAAATTGAAAGGTTATATTATGACTAAACAAATTCATACCATGTTTAATAAAAATTTAGGGATTTGGTATAATAAAAAAGACGAAGCTAGGCGAGTTTCAAGCAGTGGATTTAAAACACAACATGAAGCGATAATTTCAGGACGAAATATCGCACGCAACCAAAGATTGGAACATGTAATCCATCGTGGGGATAATAATCTCATCCGAGAAAAAAATAGTTATGGAAGGGATCCGTATCCACCAAAAGGATAATTTGTTTAATAAATTTAGAGCCTCGTTGAAAAAACGGGGCTTTTTTTATATCGATTGCTAAAAAAATTCATTTTTTTTAATTTTTTTTGCATTTTGGGGGCTCGCGAATGGCTAAAAACGCGATATAATATTCCTATAACATACGAAAAAGAAAGGATTTTATTATGTTTTGGTATATTGAATTAAATGGAAATATCTTGCCCACTCCATATAAGAGTATGAGAGAAGCTCTTGATGCTATCAAAGAATTGGAAGCCCGCATTGGTTGTGGCCTTTATGATGTCGTTTTACAATAATGATGGAAGGAGAAACGTTTATGTTAAATCAATTTCAAGCTTACTTAGTTCAAAAAGGATATAAAGAATTTTCAATTTCTGGTAATCCGTCAACGGCCATTGACTATGCTTGGAGAGTTGCCAAAGTATGTGAAAAAGAAAATTGCA